>CAYJMF010000010.1:0-58810 GCA_964370855.1 uncultured Planctomycetota bacterium
GGGGGCCGGCGGGCCCCCCCGGGGACCGGCGCGCCCGCCCCGCCCGGCCCCCCCGCCCCCGCCGCCCTCGCCGGCGCCGCCGCCCCCGCCGCAGCGGAGGTCTCCCTGCCCCCCCTCTTCGGGGAGGGGATGGTCCTGCAGCGGGATCGGCCCATCAGGGTTTTCGGCCGCGCCGACGCCGGCGAGGAGGTGCGCGTCGCCCTCGCCGGGCACGGAGGCGCCGCGAAGGCGGGGCGCGACGGGCGGTGGACCGTGGAACTCGCCCCGCTCCCCGCCGGGGGCCCCCACGAAATGGTGATCGAGGGGACGAACCGGATCGTGATCGGGGACGTGCTCCTGGGCGAGGTCTGGCTCGCGTCGGGGCAGTCCAACATGGAGATGGCCGTGGCCTCCTGCCGGGACTTCGAGGCGGTGAAGGCGGCGGCGGTCCTTCCCCGCCTCCGGCAGTTCACGGTGCGGCGCGCCGCGGCGGCGGAGCCCGCGGAGGCCGTCGCGGGGGAGTGGCGGGCCTGCTCGCCGGAGACCGTGGGGGGCTTCTCCGGCGTCGCCTTCTTCTTCGCCCGCGAACTGCACCGGGAGCTCGGCGTCCCCGTGGGCATCGTGCACGCCTCCTGGGGCGGGACCTGCGCGGAGGGATGGACGCCCGCGGAGGCCGTGGCGCGGGCGCAGGCGCTGCGGGGACTGTGGAAGCGGTGGGAGGAGGCGATCGGCCGCTTCGACCCGGGGAAGGCGGCGAAGCGGGATCTCGACGCCCGCGAGAAATGGGAGAAGGAGTGCCGGGAGGCGGCCCGCAAGGGGAGGCCCGCCCCGCCGGAGCCGAAGCCCGCCCCGGACCCGCGGCTCAACCCCGCCTGCCCCGGCGCGCTCTGGAACGGGATGATCGCGCCCCTCGTGCCGCTCTCCCTGCGCGGGGTGATCTGGTACCAGGGGGAATCCAACGCCGACCGCGCCGTCCAGTACCGCGCGCTCTTCCCCCTCCTCATCGGGGAGTGGAGAGAGGCCCTCGGGGATCCGGAACTCCCCTTCGGCTTCGTCCAGCTCGCCTCCTACGGTTGGGACCCGCGGGGGGAGGCGACCCCCTCCGGCGGGCCGAGCCGCTTCGCGGAACTGCGCGAGGCGCAGGACCTGGCGCTCCGGTCGGTGCCCGGCACGGGGATGGCCGTGGCCATCGACGTCGGCGACGTGAAGGACATCCACCCGAAGGACAAGGCGACCGTCGGGCGGAGGCTCGCCCTCTGGGCGCTGGCGCGGGTGCACGGGCGGGAGATCGAGTACGCCGGTCCCCTCTTCCGAGGGTTCGAAGAGGAGAAGGGGGCGATGCGCATCCACTTCGACCACGCCGCGGGCCTGCGGACCCTCGACGGGAAGGAGCCCGCCGGCTTCGCCGTGGCGGGGAGCGACGGCAAGGTGGTCCGCGGGAAGGCCCGCATCGACGGGGAGTCCGTCGTCGTCTCCCACCCCGCCGGCGCCCGCGTGCGCCTCGTCCGCTACGCCTGGGCCGACTTCCCCGACGAGACCCTGAACCTCGTCAACGGCGCGGCGCTCCCGGCGGCCCCCTTCCGCACCGACGACCTGCCCTGCGTGACGGAGGGGAGGGAGTGAGCGGGGTGGAGGAGTTCCGGACCGAGCGGAGGAGCCTTCTCCGGACCGGGACGGGATTCCTCTGTCCGTTGCTCGCCATCAGGTTGCTGGGGGGATTCCTCGTGGAACCCCTGGGGGGTGGAATCGCCGGGAGCCTGTTCGCCGTGCTCCTGGCCGCCCTTCTCCTGGCCGCCGGCGCCGCTCTCCTCTCCCTGGGGAGCATCCGGGCCTTCCGCTTCGAGGAGCGGTGCCTCCGCATCGTCCGTCGCCGGGCGCCGGACCGGGAACTGCCCTGGGAGGGGATCGCGGAGATCGGGTCGTCCAGGGGTTTCTGGTCCGGCGAGTCATGGTGGCTCGCCCTGCGTGACGCCGGTCGAATCCGGCTGGACGTCGAGGAGTTCGCGGAGAAGGATCGGAAGGAGGTCTACCGTCGAATCAACGAGCGCATCACCTCCCCCCGCACTCTTCCGCCGCCGACCGCGGAACTCCGGAGATCCGTATCATGAGACACGCTCCTGCCCTCCTCCTCCTCTCCCTCCTCTCCCTCGCCGCCGGGGGCGGGAAGCCGGCGGCGGAGGACGCCGCCTTCGCCCTCGATCAGCTGGAGAAGAAGGCGGGCCACTTCTTCAGGCAGAAGGGCATCGACTGGAGGAAGGTGCGCGCGGAGATCGGGAAGGCGGCGGCGAAGGCCGACGGGAACCAGGCCCACTACGAGGTGCTGGTGCGGCTCGTGGCGCGCCTCCGGGACGGGCACGCGGCGGTGACACCCTCGGAGGGCGTGACGGGCCTCCAGTGGCCGGGGCCGAAGCTCGAGAAGGGGCCGGGGCTCTTCTTCTGCACGAGCGGGGCGAAGGTGTTCGTGAAGAACGCGTGGGGCGGCGCCGAGGGGGCGGGGGTCGCGGCCGGCATGGAGGTCCTCGAGGTGGACGACCTCCCGGCGCGGAAGTGGCTCGACCGGCGCATCGCGGAGATCGCCGACGCCTCCTCCTTCTCCACGGCACAGCAGGCCGAGTACTTCGCCTGCCACTGGGGCCTCGCCGGCGAGGCGGGCACGACGATGAAGCTCAAGTGCCGCGCCCCCGACGGGAAGACGAAGCAGGCGACCCTCACCCGCGACTCCGGGGGCTTCGTCGCCCGGGGGCCGGCCTTCATGCCGCCGGGCCTCGATACCCTGGGGCGCCAGTCCTACGGGAAGCTCCCCTCGGGGAAGGGGTACATCCACCTCCGCGACACCCCGCGGGACCTGCCGGAGCAGGTGGACGCCATGCTGGGGAAGCTGGGGGAGGTCCCCGGCATCGTCCTCGACTTCCGCGCCAACGGGGGCGGCGCCTTCGACCACGAGGCCTTCATGGGGCGGTTCGTCGCGAAGGGAAAGTCCCACAACGGGGACGGCGTCCGCTACGCCAGCGCCGGCGAGCGCCCCTTCGCGGGCCCCGTGGTCGTCATCGTGGACGCCGGCGTGCGCAGCGCCGGCGAGACCGCCTCCGGCATCTTCAAGGAGGACGGCCGGGCGAGGATGATCGGCGAGACCGCCACGGCGGGCATGTCCTCCTCGAAGGAGACCCTCGAGCTCCCCTCGAAGCTGTTCTCCATCTACTTCTCCGTCGCCTCCAACAAGGGGAGGTTCAACGGCGGGAAGGGGATCGAGGGCATCGGCGTCCCCCCCCACGAGGTCGTCCCCTACGACCCGAAGGACCTCGCCGCCGGCGCGGACACCCTCCTCCTCCGCGCCGAGTCCCTGCTCAAGTAGGGGGGCGACCCCGGGGCCTACTTCAGCCGGGCCCCGCAGCGGACGCACCGTCCGCCGTGGCCCGGGTTGAGGAGGGAGAGATGCCCGCAGGCGGGGCAGCGGTGGGCCCTGGACCAGCAGTACGCGACGAGGGGGAGGCCGAGGACGGCCGCGAGGATCACCCCGCCGCCTTCGCCCCGGAACTGGTTGCCGACGACGAAGCCGACCCCCGCGGCCAGCAGGAACCCGGGGAGGCCGAGGAGGGTCCAGAGGCTCCCCCGGGCGGCCCATTCGCGGCGGACGTCCCGCCCCTGGTGGGACCCGTGGCTCCGGTCGGATCGGTTCGAGTGTTTCACGGGGATGTGACGAGGCGGGGATCGTCCCTCCCCCTCCCCCCTACCCCCCGGCGAGGGAGAGGTAGCGTTCGCCGCGGTCGCAGAGGAGGGTGACGATGGTCTTCCCGGGGCCGAGGCGGCGGGCGACCTCCATGGCGCCGACCACGTTGGCGCCGGCGGAGATGCCGACGAGGAGGCCCTCCTCCCGCCCGAGGCGCGCCGCCATGGCCTTGGCGTCGTCGGTCTTCACGGTGAGTACCCCGTCCACCTCCCCCACCTTCATGAGGTCGGGGACGAACCCGTCGGCGAGCCCCTGGATGCCGTGGCACCCCGGCGCGCCGCCGCTCATGACCGCAGACTCGCCGGGCTCCAGCGCGAACACCTGCGCGTGGTGCCCGGCCTTCCGGAAGGCCCGGCAGACCCCCATCACCGAGCCCCCGGTGCCCACCCCCATGACGAAGGCGTCCAGCTTCCCGTCCATCTGCCCGAGGATCTCCGGCCCCGTCGTCGTCTCGTGGCAGAGCGCGTTGTCGGGGTTGGCGAACTGGTCGGGGAGGAACAGGGTCGGGTCCGCGGCCGCCCGCTCCCGGGTCTCCCTCACGGCGTCCTGGATGTGGAGGAGGCTGTCCAGCAGCTCGACCCGCGCCCCCAGGGACTGGATCATGTGGCGCCGCTCGCTGCTCACCGTCTTCGGGAGCACGATGGTGACGGGGTAGCCCCTGGCCGCCCCCACCAGGGAGAGGGCGATGCCCGTGTTCCCGCTGGTCACCTCGAGGATGGACATTCCCGGCTTGAGGTCCCCCCGCCGCTCCGCCTGCTCCACGATGAACTTGGCGATGCGGTCCTTCACGGAACCGCCGGGGTTCATGAACTCCGCCTTGCCGTAGATCTCGCAGCCCGTCCCCTCGCTGGCCCGGTTGAGGCGGAAGACGGGGGTGTGGCCCACGGAGTCGAGCACGTGGGAGGCCCGGAGGCAGACGGGCCGCTCCCGGGGGCACTCGACGAGGTTCTCCTCCCAGTTCGCGACCTTCCGGATCTTCCGCATGAGCCCCTCCCGCGACCTTCCGGTCCGCGGGCCGCCATCCTAGGCCCCCCGCCGGGGGCCCCCGGCCCCGATTCACCCCTCCGGTCACGCCCGCGCCGGGATCCCCCGGGCCCCGGGAATCACCCGGGCCGCGCCGGCGGCCCGGCGCGGCCCGGTCCGGTTCCGGTCCGGCTACTGGGTCCGCCCGCCCCCGACCTCCGCCTGGGGGGCGTCCTCGGATTCCCCGGGCTCGTCGTCGTGGCCGTCCTCCTCCTTCTTCCTCGATCCCCGGGGCGCCTTCGAACTCGCGTCGAACACCAGGGCCCCCTCCTTCACCTTGATGCGGACGTGGGGCTTCTCCGTGAAGGCGCCGCGGAGGATCTCCTCCGACAGCGGATCCTCGATGAGGCGCTCCAGGGCGCGGCGCAGGGGGCGCGCGCCGTAGTCGAGGTTGGTCCCCTGGTCGATGATGAACTCGCGGGCCTGGTCCGTGAGGGTGAGGGTGACCCCCCGCTCCTCGAGCCGCGCCCGGATGGAGACGAGCTCGATGTCGATGATCTTCTTGAGATCGTCGCGGTCGAGGCTCTGGAAGACGATGACGTCGTCCACGCGGTTGAGGAACTCGGGCCGGAAGTGGCGATCGAGCTCGCGGGTGAGGTTCTCCTTCATCTTGGCGTAGGTCTTCTCCGATCCGCCCCCCGAGAAGCCGAGGGAGACCTGGTTCTTCACCACGTCGGAGCCGATGTTGCTCGTCATGATCACGATGGTGTTGCGGAAGTCCACGTGGCGCCCGAAGGAGTCCGTGAGACGGCCCTCCTCCATGATCTGCAGCAGCATGTTGAACACGTCGTGGTGGGCCTTCTCGATCTCGTCGAAGAGCACCACGGAGTAGGGCCGCCGCCGCACGCGCTCCGTGAGCTGCCCGCCCTCCTCGTAGCCGACGTAGCCCGGGGGCGCGCCCACGAGGCGGGAGACGTTGTGCTTCTCCATGTACTCGCTCATGTCGATCATGAGGAGCGCGTCCTCGTGCCCGAACATGAACTTCGCCAGGGCCTTGGCGAGCAGCGTCTTCCCCACCCCCGTGGGGCCGAGGAAGATGAAGGAGCCCATGGGCCGCTTCGGGTCCTTGAGACCGGAGCGGGAGCGGCGCACGGCGCGGGCGATGGCGGACACCGCCGCCTCCTGCCCGACGATGGACTTGTGGAGCTCCCCCTCCATGGCCAGCAGGCGCTCCGCCTCGCCCTTCTCGATGCGGGTGAGGGGGACGCCGGTCATCCGCGACACGGTCTCCGCGATGATCTCGCTGTCCACGACCCCGTCCTGCTCCCGGGCCCTCTTCCGCCACTCCTCGAGGATGGAGTCCTTGCGCTTGCGGAGCTTGTTCACGGAGTCGCGCACCCTCGCCGCCTTCTCGAAGTCCTGGGCGGCGACGGCGGCCTCCTTCTCGAGGTCGAACTTCTGGATCTCGCCGTCGAGCTCCTTCACGTCGGGGGGCTGGGTCATGGACTTGAGCCGCACCCGCGCCCCCGCCTCGTCGACCACGTCGATGGCCTTGTCCGGGAGGAAGCGGCCCGTGATGTAGCGGATGGAGAAGTCGATGGCGTCGAGAAGGGCCTGGTCGGTGTAGCGGACCCGGTGGTGGGACTCGTACCGGTCGCGGAGGCCGCGGAGGATCTCCATGGTCTCGTCCTTGCTCGGCGGATCGACCATGACCGTCTGGAAGCGCCGCTCCAGGGCGCCGTCCTTCTCGATGTACTTGCGGTACTCGTCCAGCGTCGTGGCCCCGATGCACTGGACCTCGCCGCGGGAGAGGGCGGGCTTCAGCACGTTGGAGGCGTCGATGGCGCCCTCGGCGCCGCCGGCCCCGACCAGCGTGTGGAGCTCGTCGATGAACAGCACGATGTTCCGGGCGCGGCGCACCTCCGTCATCACGGCCTTGATGCGCTCCTCGAACTGGCCGCGGTACTTGGTGCCCGCCACCATCATCGCGAGGTCGAGCACGACGATGCGCTTGCTGCGGAGGATCTCGGGGACCTCGCCGCCGACGATGCGCTGGGCGAGGCCCTCGACGATGGCGGTCTTCCCGACGCCGGCCTCGCCGAGGAGCACGGGGTTGTTCTTGGTGCGGCGCGCCAGGATCTGCATGACGCGCTCGATCTCGTTGGCCCGGCCGATGACGGGGTCGAGCTTGTTCTCCCGGGCGAGCTCCGTGAGGTCGCGGCCGAAGGCGTCCAGCGCCGGGGTCTTCGACTTCCCCGCCGCCGCGGCCTCCTCGCCCTCCGCGGGCTCGGCTCCCTCCTCGCCGCGGGCCGCCGTGGCCGAGGGTGCGTCGGCGCCGAGGAGCTCGACGACCTCCTCGCGGACCTCCTCGGGCTTGACGCCGAGGTTCTGGAGGACATGGGCCGCGGGGCCGTCGCTCTCGCGGATGAGCCCGAGGAGCAGGTGCTCGGTGCCGATGTAGTTGTGGCCGAGGTTCTGCGCCTCCTCCAGGGCCAGCTCGAGGACGCGCTTGGCCCGGGGCGTGAAGGGGAGCTGGGTGCCGGTGACGGGGCTGGTCCCCTGCTCCACGAGCCGCTCCACCTCGGCGCGGACCTTGCGCAGGTCCACCTCCAGGTTCTTGAGGACCTGCGCGGCGACGCCGGACCCCTCCTGCACCAGGCCGAGCAGGATGTGCTCGGTACCGATGTAGTCGTTGTTGAGCTTCTGCGCCTCCTGCCGGGCCAGCGTCATGACCTTGCGGGCGCGCTCCGTGAACCTGTCGAACATCGCGGGCGTCTCCTCTTCCTGCGCAACGGGCGGGCGGGACCGTCCTGCACGGTCCTCCCGGGCCGGATCCTATCCCTCCCCGCCGGGCGCCCCAACTATGGGAGCGGTCCGCCGTCACGGGGAGAGGAGGCCGTCCACCCCGCCTCTTCCGGAACGGTCCCCCCCGCTCTGGCTATACTCCCCGCAGGGCCGGGGTCCGCGGCCCGAAAGGACACCCTTGGCACGACCTCCGCGCGCCGCCGCCGCACCCCACAACCCCTTCACCGGGAAGACCCTCGGCCGCTGCAGGATCGGCAAGCCCGTGGGCCGGGGCGGGACCGCCACGGTCTTCCACGCCACCTACCTGCCCCTCAAGAAGGACGTGGCCGTCAAGGTGCTCCGCCAGGACGCCGGCGCCCCCGCGGAGGCGCGGCAGCGCTTCATCGACGAGGCCCGCGCGCTGGCGAAGCTCGACCATCCCAGCGTCGTGCGCGTGTTCGACGTCGTGGAGGACGGCGGCTACCTCCTCATCATCATGGACTTCGTGCCGGGCCGGACGCTCCTGCAGGTCGTGGACGACGAGGGGGCCATGGACCCCGAGTCCGCGCTGCTGGCGGTGCGGCAGGTGGCGGAGGCCCTGGACCACGCCCACGGGCAGGGCATCCTCCACAGGGACGTGAAGCCCTCCAACGTGATCCTCGACGAGGCGGGGCGCGCCGTCCTCGTGGACTTCGGCAACGCCGAGGTCGTGGGCGAGGCCGCGGACCGCACGGGCACCGCCCACTATGTGGCGCCGGAGGTCTTCCAGGGGAAGAAGCAGGACGAGAAGACCGACACCTACTCCCTCGGCGCCACCCTCTTCCACCTGCTGGCGGGGACCCCGCCCCACGAGGGATCCTCGGTCAAGGACATCCTCAAGGCCCACGAGACGGGGAAGATCCGCGCCCCGAGCCAGGCCAACCCCGACGGGGGCATCCCGAAGGAGGTGGACCAGCTCGTCAAGCGCGCCATGGCTCCGGCCCGCGGCTACCGCTTCCTCGCGCGGGAGTTCGTCGCCGCCGTGGACGAGGCCCTCCCGGCGGCCCGCGGGGCGCCCCGCAGGCCCCGGGGCCGCCGGACCCGCGCCCGCCCCGGGGCGCGCTCTCCCTCCTCCCCGAACTACGCCGTCTTCGGCGTCATCGCCCTGGTCGTCATCGCCGTCGCCGTCGCCGCCATCGTGAAATCCTCGAAGAAGCCCCCGGCCCCCCTTCCCCCGCCCGTGAAGGAGACGGCCCCGGAGACCGGCGCGGGGGTGGGGACGCAGGGCGGGGACGGGCACCTCGACCCCGGCTTCGACAAGCGGGCCTCGGGCCGCGCCGCCCGGGAGGAGGCGGGGGAGAAGGCCTTCAAGGAGGCGGAGCTCTACGCCTCCTCCAACGCCGCCGACCCGAAGGAGGCGGCGGCGAAGTACGCCGCCGTGGCGTCGGAGTACGCGGAGCTGGCCGTGGGCCGCAAGGCGAAGGACCAGGAGCGGGTCTGGTCCGAGCGGGCCCTCTCCATCAGCGAGCGCGCCGCCCGCGAGGAGGAGCTCGCCGCCATGTCGCGGCGCGAGAAGGAGATGCGGGAGGAGGCGCTCCGGAAGTGCGCCGAGAACGTCGGGCGCATGGCCTTCGCGGAGGCCCTGGCCGCCCTCGACGAGGCCTCCCCCGGCGGCTCCGCCGCCGACGAGTGGGCGCGGCGCCGGGAGAGGCTGAACCTCCTCATCGGCTTCACCGAGGCCATCGGCGCCGACCTCGACGGGAACCCCGTCCCCGTGCAGAGGATCCGATCCGACCTCGGGCGCCTCGGGGAGAAGGTGACCGCCGCCTCGGCCGAGGGCATCGTCCTCACGGGGACCTCGGGGAGCCGCACCCTCCCGTGGAAGGAGCTCAAGCCGACGGACGTCATCGCCCTCTGCCGCCAGGTCATGCGCAGCACCGGCGAGCACCGCCTCATCCTGGCCGCCTTCTGCTGGGAGGCCGGCCTCAAGGAGGATGCGGTGAAGGAGATGGACACCGCGATGCTCACGGACCGCACCGGCACCATCTCCGGCCGCATCGAGGAGCTGTTCGGGCCGCGGTAGGTGCCTGGCACCTACTACCGCCCGGCCGAACTCCTCCGTGGTCCCCACGTAGGCGGGGCCGCGGGTGACGCCCTTCACGGTGCCCTTGACGAGGCCGGCGGCGGCGGTGAGGGGCGAGGCGATGACGCCGATGATGGGCATGTCCGCATCGGAGATGCCGCCTGCGACCCCGTCGTAGCCGCCGCGGACGGCGGAGCTGACGATCTTGTAGGGCCACCAGACGATGGTCTCCGGCACCGAGAGCACGGCGTTGCCGACCTTCGCGAAGGTGGAGGGCTCGTAGTCGTAGGTGACCGGGGTGGCGTCCATGGGATCCAGCCCCTCCGGCGACGGGGACCGCATGGAGTGGCACCCGGCGCAGGCCAGCACGGCGAGTACCAGCGGAACGAGGCGGCTCATCCGGCGTCCCTCCTTCTTGCCCCTTGAACCTACCACGCTATCGGCCGGGAGGCCGCTCCGGGGCATCAAAAACCGCCCCGCCCTCAGGCCCCCGAGGCCTCGGGGTTCTCCGCGGGCCCCTCCTTCGTGGCCAGCCGCCGCCGCAGGAAGGCCGCCCGCACCTCGTCCCGCTCCCCGGGCTCCAGGGGGCGCCCCTCCAGCTTCTGGAGGTGGGCCCGCTGCGAGAGGATGAGGAGGTCGTTCACGAGCTTGAGGTCGATGCCCTCGATGACGCCGAGGTTCACCCCGAGGCGCACGGCGCTGAGATGCTCCAGCGTCTCCTGGGTGGTGATGAGCCGGGCGTGGCGGAGGATGCCGAGGGCCCGCCAGATGCGGTCCTCCAGGGCCCGCCTCTCCCGGAGGAGCAGCTCCTCCCGGATCTGCCGCTCGTAGTGGACGATCTTCGGCACCACGCGGCAGACGTTGTCCACCACGGCCTCCTCCGTGAGGCCGAGGGTCACCTGGTTGGAGATCTGGTAGAGGTCCCCCATGGGCTCCGTGCCCTCGCCGTAGAGGCCGCGCACCGCCAGCGACATCTTGTGGACCGCCTGGAAGACCTTCTGGATGTGCCGCGAGTAGGCCAGCGCCGGCAGGTGGAGCATGACCGAGGCCCGCATCCCCGTGCCGACGTTGGTGGGACAGGCGGTGAGGTAGCCGAAGCGCGGGTGGAAGGCGAAGGTGAGGCCCCCCTCGAGGAGCCCGTCCACGGCGTTGGCCCCCTTCCACGCCTCCTCGAGCTGGCTCCCCGACTGGAGGACCTGGATGCGCAGGTGGTCCTCCTCGTTCACCATGATGGAGATGGCCTCGCGGCTCCCGAAGGCGACCCCGCGGGGCCCCTCGCCGCGGGCCAGCTCGCGGGAGATGAGGTGGCGCTCGAGGAGGAACTCCCCCTGGACGGCGTCCTCCTTCTCGAGGTCCACGTAGAAGACCCGCTCGGCGAAGCGGGAGTGCATCACGGTCTCGCGCACCTTCTCGGCGATCTCGCGCTTCTCCGGGTCCGCGGCGCGGGTGGTGAAGCGGTGGTCGGCGAGGTTGCGCGCGAGCCGCACGCGGCTCGAGATGACGATGTCGCCCTCGGGGCCGTCGCCCCGGAGCCACTCGCCGCCGTGGCTGGAGAGGTCGGAGAGCCTCACTTGCGCTTCCCGCCCTTCCCCTTGCCTCCGGCGGGGCCTCCGGCGGGGCCGCCGGGGGGCGGGCCGGGGGGAGCGCCGGGTGCCTTCGCGCCGGGCCCCTTCCCCTCCTCGAGGACGCGGATGCGGTCGCGGAGCGCCGCCGCCTCCTCGTACTGCTCCCGCTGCACCGCCTCGGCCTGGGCGCGGCGCAGCTCGATGAGCTCGCGGTCGATCTCCGAGCGGCCGTCGGCGGAGGAGGGGCTCTTGCCCACGTGCTGCGCCCCGCCGTGGTGGATGCGCTCGAGGAGCGGCATCATCTCCGACTGGAAGACCTCGTAGTCCCGGGGGCAGCCGAGGCGGCCCCGGGTGCGGAACTCGGCGTAGGTGATGCCGCAGTGGGGGCAGGCGCGCCCCCCGGGGGCGGCCTTGGAGGCGGCGGCGCCGGCGAGGCCCGCGGCGCCCATGAGCGCCTGCACGAAGGAGGAGGGGGTCAGCAGCGTCACGTCCCCCTCGGCGCACCCGTCGCAGAGGTGGACCTCCGCCCAGGAGCCGTCGGGCTGGCGGACGGATTCGTGGCGCGTGGCGTCCTTCTTCTGGCAGCGCTGGCAGATCATGGAGTCGATCCTAGCGGGGTTGCCTACGGGTGCCGGACGCTTTTCGGCAGCCCGCCCCTCCTCCCCACCGCCTCCCGGAACCGATCCCCCCGCTCCTCGTAGTTCGTGAACATCCCGTAGGAGGCGTGGCCGGGGGAGAGGAGGAGCGCGCCCCCCGCCGGGGCGAGGGCGAGGCCCCGCTCCACGGCCTCCTCCATGGAGGCGGCGCGGGCGATCCGGTCCAGGCCCTCCCGCCGCAGCATCCCCTCCAGCAGGTCCGCCGTCGCGCCGACGAGCACGACCCCGGCGCACCGCCGCGCCATCCCCGCGGCGAAGGGGGCGAGGTCCACCTTCTTGTCGAAGCCCCCGGCGATCATCACCACGGGCCTCCCGCCGAAGGCGCCGAGCCCCCGGAGCGCCGCCTCCGGCGTCGTCGCCTTGGAGTCGTTCACGCAGAGGACGCCGCCGGCCTCGCCGCAGTCCTCGAGACGGTGGGGAAGTCCGCGGAAGCTCCGGCACCCCTCGCGCACCGCCTCCGGGGGGACGCCGGCGAGCAGCGCCACGGCCGCCGCCGAGGCGGCGTTGCGGAGGTTGAACTCCCCGCGGAGCGGGACGTCCTCGCGGCGGAGCACGGCGGTCTCCACGCCGCCGAGCCTCGCCGCGAGCCGCCCCTCCCGCCAGGCGACGCTCTCCCCCGGCGGATCCCCGTCGAGGGCGGTGAGGACGAGCCGGCACCGGACCCGCCCCGCGAGGGAGAGCGCCCCGGGGTCGTCGGCGGCGAGCACCGCCGCGCGCCCCTCCCCCGCCGGGGGCAGGACCGCGGCCTTGGCCTCGAGGTAGGCCTCGAAGGTCCCGTGGCGGTCGAGGTGGTTCGGCGTCACGTTGGTGACGAGGCCGATAGCGGGCGCGAGCCCCGCGGGCCCCGTCCACTCGAGCTGGAAGGAGGAGATCTCGAAGACCACCTCGTCGGAGGGGGCCATGGAGGCGGCGGCATTGAGGAGGGCGCGGCCGATGTTGCCGCCGAGGTGCACGGTGCGGCCCGCGGCGGCGATCATGGAGGCGGCCAGCGCGGCGGTCGTGGACTTGCCGTTGCTCCCCGTGATCATGGAGACCCGCGCGGGGCAGGAGCGGAGGAAGAGCGTCGCCTCGGTCTCCAGCACGGCGCCGGCGGCGGCGGCGCGGGCGAGGAGGGGGTGCTCCCGGGGGACCGCGGGGCTCGCCACGACGAGGTCCGCCCCGTCGAAGTCCGCCGGGTCGTGGCCGCCGAGCCGCCACTCCACGGGGAGCCCCTCGAGGGCCTTCACGGAGGGGGCGAGGGCGGCGGCGTCCTTCATGTCGGTCACGACCACGCGGGCCCCGCGGGCGCATAGCCAGCGGGCGGCCTCGACGCCCCCGGAGAAGAGGCCGAGGCCCATCACCACGGCCCGCTTCCCCCGCGGATCCGGCGGCGGGGCGGCGGTCATTCCCGCTCCGGCTCCTTCGCGGGTCCCGCGGTCCCACCCGCCCCGCCCCCGGCCTCCCCCTCCGCCTCCTCGCGCGCCTTGCCCCCGCGCACCTCGAGCTCCCCCGCCTCGCGCTTGAGGGCCTCGTACTCCTCCCCCTCCCCGGCGGGGGGGGCTGCCACCTCCGGCAGGAGCCGGGCCTCGTGGACGTCGGTGACGGTCCAGGGGATGAGATTGTCGGAGAAGAAGTCGAGGGGGAACCACTGGTACCAGGGGGCGGAGAGATCGACGAGGGCGACGTGGCGGCGGACCTCCGGCCACCCGTCCCCGTCGAGGTCCGTGGCCGGCGTCTCGAGGCGCACGGTTCCGTAGTGGGGGAAGGGGACGTCCACCGGCGTGGTGCCCACGGGGCGGCCGTTCATGGTGACGGGGATGCCCGAGGGCTCGGAGCGGATGCGGAGCATCGGCTCGACGCAGCCCGACGCGGCGACGGCGGCGGCGAGGAGGAGGGGGAGGGCGGGGGGAAGGGGGCGGGCCACGGCGGGATTGTAGTCCTCCCGCCGGCCCGTCAAGGGGCAATCTGTAGGCGCGCGGTCCCCGCGACGGGGCCGCCGCCGCGAGGAGGCTCCATGTACCGTTTCCAGGTCGTCTCCGTCCCCAGGGCCGACACCGCCAAGCGCGACGAGGTCCTCTGGGAGCTCGGCCGCTCCGGCTGGGACCTCATCCACGTGATCGAGGGCTCCGAGACCGACGCGGCGGACAAGGCCAGCATCACGATGTGGTTCAAGCGCGAGGCCTCCTCCGACATCGGGATGTAGCCGGTGATCACGCGGACGGCGATGGAGGGGGCGCTCCCCCCTCCTCCTCCACGGGGGGGAACCAGACCCGGCGGATGAGGCCGGCCTCGCACTGGTAGATGGCGACGGCCAGTCGCACCGGCGTCCCGGGGCCGTCGCTCACGCGCTCGTGGTCGATGCAGAAGGCGCCGCACTGGATGCGCCCGAGGAGGTCGGCGCGGCGGCCCGGGCGATCCCGGAAGAGGTCCCCGTAGACCCGCCGCAGCTCCTCCCGCCCCGTGGCCACGGGCTCCCCCCCCGGGAGGCGGCGCACCTCGACCTCCGGGGAGTAGCAGAGGACGAAGCCCTCCACGTCGTGGGCGTTGTAGGCGTCGAGCTGCCGCCGCGCCAGCGCCGCGGCCCCGGGGGTCCCCGCCGTCATGCCGTCCCTCCCGTCCGCGGCGCCCGCGCCACGAGCCACCCGTAGAGGAGCACCAGCGGGATCCCCGCCGCCACGAGCCACCGCCCCGCCGGCGTCGCGCCGTCGGCCGTGGAGACGACGCCGAGGGTGTGGGCCAGGGCCCCCCCCGCGGCGATGCCCGCCGTCCCGACGAGGGCGTCCCCGTTCCCCTCCCCCGCCATGACCATCATCCGCACCGGGCACCCACCCGCCAGCGCGCCGGCGCTGCCGACGAGGAAGAGGGAGAGGAAGTTCCAGAGGTGGTCCGCGTGGGCGACGGGCTGCCCCTCGAAGCCCCCCTTCCACCGCCCCGTCGCCGCGGCGACGGCGCCGTAGGCGAGGACCAGGGCGCCGGCCGCGAGCAGCATGGGACGGGGCCCGCGGTACACCTGCCGCGCCGCGGAGACGGCGCAGAACCCCGTGGCGGAGAGGGCCGCTCCGGCCCCGAGGCCGACGGCGAGGGCGAGGCCGTAGGCCGCGTGGGGCGGCCCCGTCCCCTCGCCGGGGCCCGGCCCGAGGAGCACGCCGCCGCCGAGGAAGAGGGCGAGGAGGAGGAGGGCGGCGAAGGGGGCGAGCAGCCCCACGGCCGCGGGCGCCGGGGAGGTGCGGCCGACGGAGTAGCCGCGCCCCTCGAGGAGGAGCGCCGCCCCGACGCCGGCGATCATCCCCGCCGCGGCGACGGCGGCGTTGAGGTCGCCGCCGCCGAGGCGCTGCAGCATCCGGAAGGGGCAGCCGAGGAAGACCAGGGCCCCGAGCCCCATGGCCATGCCGAGGAGGAAGCGGGCGGCGGCGTGGCTCCCGCTGCGGGCGGCGAAGCGGCCGCGGAGCGCCATCCACGCGAAGGCGCCGAGCACGAGTCCCGCCGCCTCGGGGCGGAAGATCTGCGGCCCCTTCCCGAAGAGCCCGAGGGCGCCGGAGAGGTCCCTCAGGAAGCAGGCCCCGCAGATTCCCATGTTGCCCGGGTTCCCCGCGGCCACGAGGAGGGCCGCCGCCGCCCCGACGGCGGCCAGGATCCCGAGGGCGATGCCGAGGCCCCTTCCACCGAGGCCCTCCCTGCGGAGCAGGGGTCCGTCTCCGGTGCCGGTCATGTCCCCCGTTCCTGACGCGGGACCCTCTCCCCCGCAGGGGGCATACGATACCCGACCCGATTCATCGGGGCGGGAGGGGAATACGGTACCCGACCCGATTCATCGGGGTTGGCCGAGATGCTCTCGCCTGGCCGGGAGACTCGAGGCCAACCCCGATGAATTGGGTCGGGTACCGTATACCCCTCCGGTGAATCGGGTCGGGTACCGTATACCCCTCCCCCGCCGGCGGCGCGCTATGGTTGCTCCATGATCCGCTTCGCCGCCCTTCCCGCCCTCCTCCTCCTCGCCGCCCTCGCGCCGGGCTGCGCGCTGGTCCCCGGGGTCGACAGCCGGCCCGAGGCCACGGTGCTCGGCGCCGAGGTCGTCGCGGCCCCGCTCCACGGGACCGACTCCGGGACCTTCGCCGTGGACCTCTTCATCGAGGGGACCGGCCCCCACCGGGCGCTGCTGGACACCGGCTCCAGCCTGCTGGTGCTCGACTCCTCCCTGGCCGCCTCCATGGACTTCGGCGGCGCGGCCCTCCCCATGTGGATCCGGGGGAGCGCCGGGTCCGAGTGGTCCTCCGTCCCCCGCGGGACCCTGGGGGAGATCCGCATCGAGGGGGAGGACGGCGCCGCGGCCTCCTTCCTGCGCACCGGCGCCGTCGTCCTCGACGGGCCCGGGGTGCCCGCCGTCGTCGGACTGCGCCTCTTCGCCGACTGCCTCGTGACCCTCGACTTCCCCCGCTCGCGGCTGGAGATCCGGCGGGGAGCGCTGCCCGAGCCCGACGGGATCTCCGTGTTCCCCTTCTCCGACGTCGACGCCGTCCCCTCCATCGGGATCGGTGTCGGCGGGCGGACCGTCACGGTCACCCTCGATTCGGGGTTCGGGGGCGCCCTCTCCCTGCCGGAGGCGATGACCGAAGGCCTCCGCTTCGGGGAGGAGTCCCTCGCCACGGAGTTCCAGCACGTCCACGGGACGGGGACGGCGGTCATCCGCCGGCTCCTCGACCCGGTGCGCGTGGGTTCGCTCACGGCGGAGGGGATCCCGCTCTTCATCGCCGAGGGGCCCCCCCTCCTCGGGATGGGAATCCTCCGCCACCTGCGGCTGACCTTCGACCATGCCCGCGGGCGCGTCCGCATCGAACCCTTCCCGCCGCCCCCGGGGGAGTAGGATCCGGGTTTCGGCGCGCGGGAGGGGACGCATGCACACGACGGACATCCGGCCCTGGGAGCCCGACCACTCCTTCGGCAACGACGCGGTGCGGCCCGGGGAGGCGCGGACCCGGTGGGTCGTCCTGGTGACGGCGCTCATGATGGCCGGCGAGATCGCCGCGGGGACGATCTACGGCTCCATGGCGCTGCTCGCCGACGGCTGGCACATGGGGACCCACGCGGCGGCCATCGGGGTGGCGCTCTTCGCCTACGCCTTCGCGCGCAAGCACGCCGACGACCGGCGGTTCTCCTTCGGGACGGGAAAGGTGGGGGCGCTCGGGGGGTTCGCCAGCGCCGTCGGGCTCGCGGTGGTGGCGCTGCTGGTGCTCGTCGAGAGCGCCGAGCGGCTCGGCTCGCCGGTGGGGATCCGCTACGACGAGGCCATCGCCGTGGCGGCCCTCGGGCTCGCGGTGAACCTCGCATGCGCGTGGATGCTCGCGGGGGCGGGGGGGGGGCACGGGCACGACCACGGGCACGGCCACGGGCACGATCACGAGCACGGGCATGAACACGAACACGATCACGGCCACCACGACCACCACGACCACCACAGGGACCACAACCTCCGCGGCGCCTACCTCCACGTGATGGCCGACGCGCTCACCTCCGTCGCGGCCCTGGCGGCCCTCTTCACGGGCCGGTACCTCGGCTGGACCTGGATGGACCCGGTCATGGGCATCGTCGGATCGCTGGTCATCGGGCGGTGGTCGATCTCCCTCCTCAAGGACACCGCCGCGGTCCTCCTCGACGCCGAGATCCCCGAGGAGCGCCGCCGCGCCATCCGCGAGACCCTCGAGGCCGAGGGGGACACGCGGGTCGCCGACCTCCACCTCTGGCGGGTCGGCCCCCGCCACCTCGCCGCCGTCGTCACCGTCGTCTCCACCACCCCCGTCTCCCCCGGCCGCTACCGCGACCTCCTCGCCCCCCACGAGGACCTCGTCCACGTCACCGTCGAAGTCCACCGCTGCGAAAGGGGAGAGGCAGGGCGAGAGGCAGGGACGTTCCTAACTAAGTAACTAACTCGGGGGAAGGAGCGCCCTCGCCCACGCGGAAGCCCAGGGGCCCCCGAGTTAGTTACTTGGTTAGGAACGTCCCTGCCTCTCGCCTTTACTCGATGCGGATCGCGAGGGGCGGGGCCCAGGAGAGATGGTCGGTGTCGTAGTAGAGGCCGGCGCTCGTGGCGGGGCCCTCGTAGGTGCCGGGGATGGCGGCGAGGAGATCGACTCGCAGGGACTTCTCCTCCCCCGGAGCCATGCCGCGGAAGTAGAGGGTCACCTCGCGGGGCCGGACCTCCCAGAAGTCCACCGCGCCGGACTCCCGGAGCGCGCGCAGCTGCTCCGTCCGGGGCTCGAGCCCCGCCGGGATCCCGATGCGCGCGAGCACCATGGGGATCCCCTTCGCCGTCCGGTTCCGCACGACGGCCCGCAGCTCCACCGTCTCCCCCTCGGCGACCTCGCTCCGCGAGAGGGACGCCTCCACCTCCACCGCGCAGGCGGGATCCGCCGTCGGCGTCCGCGCGTTGAAGGAGAGGTGGAGCGCGAAGGGCAGGGGCTCCTTCGCCCCGTCCCGCACCTCGATCCGGTTGCTCCCCGGGCGCAGCGCCCCGAGCACCGGCGCCCCCATCTCGAAGGGGCCCGGCGTCCCGGCGTCCACCCGCAGGCGGGTCACCTCCTCGCCGTTCACGAACACCGCGAGATCGTGGTCCGCGGCCGCGCGCCCCGCCTTCCGCGCATGTTCCGAGAGCGCCTTGAGGGCGAGCACCGTCGCCTGCGTCGAGCCGAAGGCCCCGCCGCCCCGCCTCCGCCCCGCGAGGAACCGCACCCCGGCCTCGGCCCGGGCGAGGAAGGCCCGGTCCTCGAGGAAGGCGAGCACGCCGAGGGAGGTCGTCTCCACGAGGAGGTCGGTTCCCCGGCTCGAGGTGATGGAGGTCGTCGTCCCCGCGAGGCTCCCGTCCGCCCCCTGCATCCCCGCCAGCTTCTCGAGGAGCGCCCCGGCCCCCGGGCGGCCGGCGTTGGAGAGCGCCCGCGCCGCCAGCGCCACGACGTAGGGATCGCCGCTCCCCCGGGCCCGCTCCTCCAGCACGGAGAGCTCCTTCGCGAGGTCCGCCCCTTCGCCGGCCTCCGTCAGCGCCCACACCACGTAGGCGTCGAGGACCTCCTGCGGCGCCCCGCCGAAGGTGTCGAGGTGCCCCCCGCGGGCGCGGAAGCCCCCCTCGCCGTCGCGCCGGTCGAGGAGCCACCCGCGGGTCCGCGCCAGCATCGCCCCGTCCACGGGATGCACGCGGGCCATGTCCGTGAACTCGAGGAGCCCGTAGGCGGTCAGCGCCTCGTGGCCCGGGTCCTTCCCGAACCACTCGTACCCGCGCTTCTCGCACTCGAAGGAGGTGAGCCGCCGGTACCCCTCGTCGAGGTAGGAGCGGGCGCGCCGGACCACGTCGGCGGAGACCGCGCCGCCGCCGTCCCCGTCGCCGGTTCCCTCCCCGTCGAGGAGCGCCATCACGAGCACGTTGGGGTAGTTCGAGGAGGAGGCCTGCTCGAAGCAGCCCGAGGGCATCCGCAGCAGCGCCTCCAGCCCGTCCACGATGGTGGACACGGGATCGGGGTAGACCCGCAGCGACCCCGACAGCGTGGAGCGATCGAGGTCCGCGGGGAGGTCCACCACCGCCGACGCGCTCCCCTCGATCACCCCGGAGCGATCCAGGGCGACGGGGTAGCCGCGCGGCTCCACCGCCACGGTCCTCCGGAGGAGATCGGAGAGCCCGCCCGGCCCCCGGGCCTCCAGGGAGAGGACGGCGGTCCCCCGCCCCTCTCCGGCCTCCATGGGGAGGAGGGCCCGCGACCGCCCCCCGGCGGGGACGCGGAGCGGCGGGACGGGAGCGGAGGAGACGGAGAGCAGCGGGCCCGCGTCGGCCACGGTGAGGGCGACGTCGAGGTCCTCGGGCCCGTCGTTGGCGACGGTGACCGGCAGCAGCACCCGGTCCCCCGCGGACAGCGCGAGGGGCATCCTCGGCTCCGCGAAGAAGGGGAGCCGGTTCTCGACGGACGCCTCGGCGGCGCCGAGGCCGCCCCCGCCGCCGGCCCCCTCCGCGCGGACCGAAAATGTGGTCATGGAATCGGAGGTCGTGAACTCGAACACCGCCCGCCCGTCGGCGCCGGTGGCGAGCATCGGGTTCCAGTAGAGCACCTCCTCGAAGTCGGAGCGCACCCCCGCGGGGCCCGCGGGGGAGGGGGCGTGGATGCGGACGGGAGTGAGGGCGGGACGCACGGGCCGGCGGAAGTTACGCTCCTCCCCCACGTAGCCCACGGCGGCCAGGACCGGCGCTGCTTCCGGGGGTTCGTCCAGCACCGGCTCCTCCTCCTCCCACGGACCGAGCCAGCCGGATCCATCCCGTTCATTCTCGATGTTGATCCGGGCCTCCTCGGGGATGTACTCCCCCCCGCGAGCGGCCGCTCCGGGAGGCAGGGCGGGCCCATCGATGACGTACAGGTCTCTCCCGGCGCCCCTCCCCGCATTCGGAATCATGAGAGCCACCACCCCCGCCACTACCCCGACGACCGCCCCCACGATCATCAGCACGGTGGCGAGCCGCACCGCCCAGCCGTCGCCGCGGGGCATCCAGCGGCCCACGAGGAACCCGACGAGGACCACGAGCCCGATGAGCCCGATCATCCTGAAGGAGTCCCGGTAGCTCCTCCGAAGGGAGGACTCCTCCCGCTCCACCATCCTCCGCGCCGCCGCCCCGTTGTCGGCATGCATCACCCCGCCCCCCTCCGGGAGCCCGAGGATCCGGGCCGCCTCGCCGGGATGGGCGGCGAGGAACGCGCCGCGGTCCCTCCAGGCGAAGCGCCGCCACCCCTGCACGCCGAGGAGGAGGTCCACCGCCCGGGCCGAGCCCTCGCCGCCGGCCAGGAGCGCGGCGTCCTCGAGGGCGTCCACCTCCGTCGCGAGGAGGAACTGGAGGGGCAGCGAGGGCGCCTTCCGGTCCTCCCCCAGGGCGAGGACGGACCGGTCCACCACGGACGCGCCGATCACCGTCCGCACCGGGGCGCCGGCTTCGTCCCTCGCCTCCACGACCACGCGGACCTTCCCCCGTGGGGAGACGCGGGCCGCGTCCGCGGCCACGACGAGGTCGAGCCGCCGCGACGGCGCGCGTGCCACGAGCCTCTCCGCCAGCGGCGCCCCCGTCCCGTCGAGGACCGTCACCCGCACGACACCGCCGTAGTCCCCGTCCACGGGGATCTCCACGCGCCGCGCCGCCCCGGCCTCGAGCCGCACGGCGGCCTGCCCGAGAAGCGCCCCGCGCCCGTGGGCCTCGACGCGGAACTCCCCCGCCGCGGTGGAGGCGAGGTCGAGCCGCACCGGCTCCCCCGCCGCCGTCTCCGGCGACGCCGCGCGGAGCACCACGCCCCCCGCGCGCACCGGGGGGAGGGGGCCGCGGGCCGCGATCCCCGCGGGGCTCCGCACCGAGAGCGCGTAGGCCTCCCCCGCCGCCGGCACGAAGTCGAAGCAGCCCATGCCGAGGGTCTCGACCCTCGCCTCGGCCACCTTCGCCCCCCGCCCGTCGAGGAGATCGGCCTCGAGATCCGCCGCCTCCCCCGCCGCGGTGCGGGCGCGGAAGTAGAGCCGGTTCGGGAGCCCCGCGACGAGGTCGCCTCCCTCCGGGAACCACTCCACGTCGAGGAACCCCGTCGCCACGGGGACCCCCTTCGCCACCGTCTCCACGGCGCCGCCGTCGCGCACCGTGAGGGTGAGGAGGCCGCGGCCCGCGCCGATGGTCGCGGGGAGGGTGAAGGGGACCGCGAAGCCCCCCCGCGCGTCGGCGACGGCGCTCGAGCGGGAGGCCTCGACTCCGTCCACGGTGAGCACCGCCTCGACGGCGGCGCCGGCGGGGACCCCGCCCTCGGCCCGCGCCAGGGAGACGAAGGCCCGCCCGGAGCCGCCGGGCCCGTAGGAATCCCGGTCGAGGACGATGTCGGCCCGGAGGCGCGGCACACGGTAGGCGCGCACCTCGAGGCGGCGCTCCGTCGCGGGGAGGAGGCCCGCGGGATCGGAGAGGAGGAGCGCGTAGTCCCCGCCGGGGGCGCCCTCGGCGAGGCGGAACTCGCCGGAGGCCACGCCCTCCCGGGTCCCGAGCGATGTCCGGGCGACCTCGCGGCCGAGTGGATCGAGGAGCCGGACCTCCACCGCGTCGAGGGCCGCGGGCACGAGCCGGAACCGCTCCAGGGCGAGCACGCGGAAGCGCACCGACTCCCCGGGCCGGTAGATCGGCTTGTCCGGGGAGATCCGTCCGAGCAGGGGGCGGAAGTCGAGCATCCGGGAGGTCCCCGAGGCCACGACCCGGTCGCCCCGGAGGGCCTTCACCCGGAACACCGCCCCCTCGCCGGGGCGGAGGGCATCCGCGGGCAGCACGACCCGCAGGTTCCCCTCCCCGTCCGTGGACGCCTCCTCATCGAGGAGGACGCGGCCCCCCTCCCCGACGATCTCGCTCTTCATGCGGACGGCGAGGGGATCCCCGTCCACGGTGGCGCAGCGCAGCAGGATCTCCGCCGGTGCGCCGGCGGGCACCTTCCAGGGAACGTCGAGGGAGAGGACCGGGTGGGCGCGCAGCGCGGCGCGGCGGGCGAGGGCGCCGTGGGCGGAGGGGAGGACCGCCGCGAGGAGGAGGGCCGCGGCGGGAATCCAGAACCGCTTCCGCGCCACGAAGGAGAGGAACGAGGGCGGCGGGCCCGGGGGGACCAGGCGGAGGTCGCCCGCGGGGAGGCGGGCCGCCTCGGCGAAGAGGGACTTCTGCTCCTCGGCCCGCGCGAGGGCCGCGCGGCACCCCTCGCAGCGCTCGAGGTGGCGGAGGAGCGTCGCCTCCTCCTCGTCCTCGAGGACGCCGTAGAGGTGGTCGAGCAGGCGGGGCTGCACCCTGTCGCAGGTCATGACGTCGCTCCTTCCGGCGCGGGGTCCACGGCCGCCCGGAGGCGGCGAAGGGCCGAGCGCATCCGGGTCTTGACGGTCCCGACGGGGATGCCGAGGTGATCGGCGATGGCGGTGCAGGAGAGGTCGGCGTTCTGGCGGAGGAGGAAGACCTCCCTCTCCGCGTCGGGGAGCGCGAGCAGGGCCGCGCGGGCCCGCTCCACCGTCTCCCTCCGCTCCGCCGCCGCCGGCGGCTCCAGCGTCCTCGCGTCCGGGGCCATGGCGTCCTCCGGCGGGAGGGACCCGGCCCGGCGCACCCTGCGCCGGCGGCGCAGGTCCCTCGCCGCGTTGAGGACCACGGTGACGACCCACGCCTCGAGGTTCCGCGGCGCGGACCCGTCGGCGCGGCGGCGCCAGCACCGCAGGAACCCCTCCTGGACCGCTTCGCGCGCGTCCTCCCGGTGGCCGAGGACGGCATAGGCCGTCCCGAGCAGCCGATCGCCGCGGTCCAGGAAGACCCCCGTCAGCGCGTCGCCGTCCGCCTCCGGCCGGTCACCCTGGTCCATCCACCCTCCCAGACGCACACCGCCCACAACCGGATTGCGGGAAAGGCAGGGACGTTCCTAACTAAGTAACTAACTCGGGGGAAGGGGCTGCTTCGCCCGCGCGGAAGCCCTGGGGCCCCCGAGTTAGTTACTTAGTTAGGAACGTCCCTGCCTTTCCCGCGGAGGATCTGATCGAGGTGGTGGCGCATGTGGAGGACGTAGTCCTCCACGAGGAAGCCGAGGGTGACCGGCTCCCCGCCCCCGACGGCGCACGGGGTGGCGAGTTTCCCCTCGGGCAGGGCCGCGACGAGGGGGACGAGGATCGCGTTGTGGGCGTACCAGGTCTCCACCAGCATCGGCCAGGGGATTTCGTTGTACCGGTGGACGGCGACCCACCCCTCCTGCTCGTACCCGGGCCCCTCGAAGGACGGCGACAACGCCGCCCGCACGAAGCGGTCGTGGTTGTTCACCGCGGAATCGACGAGGTGGCCGAGCTCCTCCCGCATCGACCACCCCTTCCCCGACGGCCGGTTCGGCCGGCGCGTCCCCGGCCCGTCGGGGACGGCGCGGAGGCGGGCGACCTCGGCGGCGACGGTGCGCTCGAGGAGGGAGGCGAGTTCTATTGCTGTGGTCATCGGGGGATTCTCCCACGGACCCCGCGGGGAGGGAACTCCCCGAACGGATTCCCTATCAGGCCCCCGCGCCCTCCGACGCCTCGCCTTCCAACTCATGGAAGCCGCCCACCCTCTGGAGGACCCCCGGGAGGCAGACCGCGTTCCATGTGCTGCAGGGTTCCAGGGTGCACCAGGGGCGCTCCTCCCCCCGCCCGTAGACGGCGATGCCGGCCTCCTCCTGCTGGCAGACGTCGAGGTCCGCCCAGGCGAGGCGCTTCCCCCCGGCCTCCCCGGCGCCGGCCGTGCCGTTCCCGACGGAGAGGTACCGGCCGAGGCCGCCGAGGACCCCCTCCTCCGGCGCGGCCTCCGTGAGCGCGAGGCCCTCCCCGTCGATGCGCAGGGGTCCGACCGCGAGCGCGCCTCCGGCACGCAGCGCCGCCACCATCTCGTCCGCGATTCGCATCTGGACCATGTCCCACACGACCTGGGAGGCGGCGTGGAAGCAGGAGACCTCCCACTCCCCGGGAGACTCGAGTCTCCAGCGGTTGAAGGTCCAGTCGATCTGGAGGAGGGTGACCCCGTCGGTGAGGGAGATGACGAAGTGGCCCTCGCTGTGCCGGCCCGGGGACGGCACGATCCCGCAGGCGAGCCCCGTGATCCCCGCCCACGGGATGGACTTCCCCTTCCACGTGATCTCGTTCGGCCCGAGGAGGAGGCGCTCCTGCCCCACGGGCACCAGCATCCCTTCGCGATTCGGTTCCACCACTCCCTCCCCGCCGGGCCCGCCGTGGAGTCCTCCCCCGGAGAGCCGGAGAGGATCCTGGCGAACGGCAGCACCGAGGGGAAGCCTATCCCTGGAAGACCGGGCTCGTCGTCATCTCCTGGATGCCCGGGGAGCCGGCCTCCTCCCCGCCTCCTCACCTCCCCCCGAATTCGGCCATCGCCCGCCCGCCCGCGGCGAGGGACGCCGTCGCGTCCCGGATCCCGCCCGACGGGAGATGGAGCCGGACGACGTATTCCCCCGGCGGGAGCGGGATCGGATCCTGCGGGCCACGGGAGACGCCGACGGCGAGGAACCACCGGGCGCCATCGGCCCCGAGGACCTCGAGGGAGGCCGAGTGCTCCAGGGCGTGCACCCGGATCCGCTCCTCCGCCTCGGGGTCCACGGGGTCCTTCGCGCGGTCCCCTCCCGCGCCTCCACCGCTCATCGAGCGCCGGGGCGGCACCGGTTGCGGCACCTCCGGGTCCTCGATCCCCACGGAAAGGGTCCCGCCGTGCACAAGGCGCACGGCGGCCCGCTCGACGTCCCGCCCGGGCGGGCCGACCTCGAAGGGGGAAGGGGACACGTAGACCTCCCCCTTCGGAGCCGTCTCCTCCCAGGGCGACCCCCGGACGTTCACGACCAGCACGTAGCGGCCCGGCCTCAGGGCGTCGAACCGCCAGGCCCCCCCCTCGTAGATCCCGTGCCCGCTCTCCCCGGCCCCCGCCTCCCCGGGCGCCCCGTCCACGCGGAGTGCGCGGGCTCCCGGGATCCCCCGCTCCCGGAGATCGGGAAGCCCCGTGGCGGTGACCGCCACCGGCGTCCCGCGGGCGAGGGCGAACCGGAGGCGCACCGTCCCGCCCCCCGGGACGACGGCCACCGCCGACGCGGCGAGCCTCCCCCGCGCCCAGGCCCGCACACTCCATGTGCCCGCCGGCACCCGCGTCATCGTCACCACCCCGGGGGTCCCCCCATCGGGAAGGGCGTTGGGCGTCCCCGGGTCGGACAGCACGGTCGCGAGGCCTTCCACCAGGGGCGACCCGTCCTCCTCCGCCACGATGGTCGCCACGACGGTGCCGAAGGCCACCCGGGACGGGGGGAGGACGCACTCGAGGGGCGGGCCCCCGGGCAGGACCCCCTCGACCTGCACGACCCGTGCGGCGGGGTCGTACCCGCGGGCCGTCGACGCGGTGACCCGGAAGGGGTGGGCCGGCAGGTCCTCGAAAACGAAGGAGCCGTCGGGCCCCGATTCCGCGGCCGGGCCGGAGACGGTGGAGCCTTCGACCCCCTCCCCCTGCGCGAAGACCGACGCCGCAGCGAAGGGGGTCCCGTCGGGCTCCACGACGCGACCCTCGATCCGGAGCCCGGGCGCGAGGACGACGCGCACCTCCGGGACGCCGTCCATCTCCGGCCTGCAGCGGACCGCCGTCCGCGCGAACCCGGGGGCCGCCACCAGGAGGGTCGGTTCTGGTTCCACACCATGGCCGATGTTGATCTCCGAGGCCCAGAGGAGGAGCGCCTCCCCCCCGTCGTCGGTCCGGATTGGCGCGTTCCGGGCCGCGTCGGAGAGGCTCGAGATCAGGGCGTCGGGTACGGGCGCCCCGCCCGTGTCCACGATCACGAACCGCGCGACCCGGGCCGGTCTCGGTTCCGGGAGCACGAGGTCCGGCGCGACGGCGTCCTCCCCCGTGCGGGGGCGCACCTCCACGGCGACCTGCTGCTGCGTCGTGAACAGCTTCCCGTCCCCGGTCGGACTCATGGATCCCCAGGTGGCCACGCGGACGGAGCGGGAACCATCCGCGCTCGCGGCGATGCAGGGAAGGGCGTAGCGGCCCCCGGCATCGGTCCGCACTCCCCCCAGCCAGGGGAGGTCGCCGAAGGGCGCGGGGAACCAGGAGCCGGTGTCGGGCCCTGCGATGACCCATGCGCCGGGCACGGCATTCCCCGAGGGATCGACGACGCGCCCCCTCGCCGTGACGGCGGGCCAGAGCCGCACCTCGACCTGGTCGTCGCCCGCTGGCCGCCGCCCCCGGAGGATCACGAATTCCGCCGTGTGCCCCTTCCTCCAGACGCGGACGACGAGCTGCTCGTAGGGCGCCAGGCGCCCCGGCGCCCCCTCGAGGAGGCACCGCCCGTCGGCGCCCGTCCTTCCCTCCGCCAGGTAGGGCGCGGGGTGGGGGAGGATGCGGCCCCGATCCCCGGGCACCTGGACCTGGAGCCCCGTGGCATGGAGCCCGAGGGTCACCGTCGCTCCCTCGAGGGGCTCCCCCCCGTCGGCGTCGGTCACGAGGACCTCGAGGGGACGCGCGGGGAAGAGGACCAGGTCGCGCCGCAGCTCCTCGCCGGGGCCGGGGAACGGCCCCCCCGCCTGGACGCCCCCGAAGCCCGCCGCCCGCACGTCCAGGAAGGGCCGCCGCATGGGCGCCTCGGGGATCCTCTCCGTGGCACAGGCGTCGAACCCCCCGAGCCGGTAGGCGCCGTCGGGCCCGGTGGTCGCCGCCACGCCATCGACGTGCTCGTGGCCGAGGACGCGGAACGCGCGGACGACGGCCCCGGGGACGGGGCTCCCCTCCGGATCGAGGACGCGCCCCGAGAGGACCCCCTCGCGGCGGAGGCGGACCTCCACGGGGGTCCCGGCCCGGGCCCGCTCGACGCAGGCCACGGCGTACCCCGGCGCCGACACGACGACGTCCGCCCGCGCCGTCCCCTCGGGGAGGAGCAGTTCGAAGGAGCCGTCCGCGGCGGAGGCTCCCTGCGCCCGGGCGGGGGCCACGGCGGTCATCGCCTCCGCGGGGCGGAGTTCCGTCGCTCCGACGACGGCCCCGCCGACGGGGGCCCCCGCGGGATTGAGGACACGACCGGCGAAGCGGGCGCCCCCGGCCGGGGGCTCCGCGGGCGGCGCCTCCTCCCGGGCGGGATCCTTCGCGCCATCGATGAGGGGCGAACCCCCTGCGGACGCCGTTTCCCCCCCCGGTCCAGGTCCGGTCCCCGCCGGCGGACCCGGCCAGAGCCACCACCCCAGGGCGACGGCCGCCGCGACCGCGGCTCCCGCCACGAGCTTCCCCCCGATGGCCATGGCCAGCCCTCCTCCCGCGAGCGCCGCCGCTCCCGCCGGCGCCGCCGCCCGGGGGAGTTCCGCCCTGAGGCGTCGGTCCCCGAAGAGGAGGAGGCCCCACGCCTCCCGGTCCTCCCCCAGCTCCCTCCCCATGCGCTCCCGGAGAAGCGCCACTCCCCGCTTGAGGCGCGTCCGCACCGTCTCGACGGGAGTCTCCGTGCGGGCGGCGATGGCGGAGGCCTCGAGGCCGTGGAAGTACCTCTGGAGGACCGTCGTCCGGTAGGGCTCCGCCAGGTCGAGGACCGCCCTCACGAGCCGGGCCTGGATCTCCGCCTCCGCCACGACGTCCTCCGGGGGCGCCGCGTCCCGCGTCCCGGCCGCCGCGGCCTCGAGGAGCCGCCGGCGGCGGCCCCTCCCCCGCCCCACCGCGCTCGCCGCGTTGCGGACCACGGTCCCGAACCAGGCCCGGAGCGATCCGGCGTGGCGGGGAGGCCGCTCCAGCGCCATCCGCCAGGTCTCCTGCTCGACGTCGTCGGCGTCGTTCGGATCGGCGACCAGGGACCGCGCCAGCCCCCGGACCCACGCCCGGTGCTCGAGGAGCGCTTCCAGCGGAACGGTCCCTGTCGGTCGCCGGTCGGCCATCCACCCATGGTAGTGTTCGGCGGGGCCCGGTTGGTTCAGGGAGAGGCCGGAAGCACGAAGGGGGAATCGCATGGAGCGCCCGGCCGGACCGCGCGCCGCCCTCGCCCTGGCGCTCCTCGTCCCGGCCCCGAGCCTCGGGGTCCTCGCGGGGCTCGTGCTGTGGCCCGGGACGCCGATCGGCCTCGCCCTCTTCTCGTTCAGCAAGCTCTGGCTCTTCGCCCTCCCCGCGGTGTGGACGCGGTGGGTGGCCCGGGAGCCCCTCGGCCTCTCGCCCGCTCGCCGCGGCGGGTACGGCGCGGGCATCGTCTCCGGGCTCCTCCTCTCGGCCGCAGTCGTCGGGGCCTGGCTCCTGTGGGGGGACCGGCTCGTGGACGCGGAGGCCATGGGGCGGCGCATCCGCGGGACCGGCCTCGACTCCCCGGCCCGCTTCCTCGCGGGGGGCCTCTACTTCGTCCTCGTCAACTCCCTCCTCGAGGAGTACGCCTGGCGCTGGTTCTGCCTCGATCGCTGCCGGGAACTCCTCCCCGACCGGTGGGCCGTTCCCCTGGCCGCCCTCTTCTTCACCCTCCACCACTTCCTCGCCGTCCTGACCCTCGCCTCGACGTCCACCGCGGCGGTGGCGTCGGTGGGCGTGCTCGCCGGGGGCGTCGTCTGGGGGGGCCTCCGGGTGCGCTACGGCTCGGTCCGCCCCGGCTGGTTGAGCCACGCCCTCGTGGACGCGGCGGTCTTCGGCGTCGGCGCGGCGATCGCGTTCGGGGGGGGCGAGTAGGACGGACCCGCGCATCCGGGCGATACGCTGGGGCGAGGATCTCCCTGGGCCGACGGGCCGAGGGACGGTCATCCCGTCGCAAGTCGGGGGGGAGGAGCGATGCACCGGACTTCGTCGGGATGCGGGATCGGGACCTCGGTGGACGTCGTCCGTATCGGGCGGAACTCCCGCGGCACCGGTCTTCTCGCCCTCGCGGTCCTCCTCGCGGGTTGTCTCGCGCCCGCGGCGGTCTCGTCGGTGCCGCCTCCGCCGGCCGGGGAGTGGATGCTCCGGACGGCCGACGGCTGCCGCCTCTACGTGCGAGAAATCGGGCGGGGGCCGGTGGTCGTGGCCCTCCACGGAGGCTGGGGCGCCGAGAGCGGCCCCCTCGCCGAGGCGCTGGCCCCCCTCGCCGCGACGCACCGCGTCGTGCTCTACGACCAGCGCGGCTCGCTCCGGTCCCCCTGCCCGCCGGGGGCGGAGATCTCCGTGGACCGCCACGTGGCGGACCTCGAGGCGGTCCGCGAGGCCCTGGGCGAGGAGCGCCTTGCCGTCGTCGGGCACTCCATGGGGGGGTATCTCGCGATGGCCTGGGCGGCGCGCCACCCGGGGCGCGTCGCACGGCTGGTCCTCGTCGGGTCCCCGCCGGCGCGCTGGAGCCTCGCCGAGTTCGGCGCCGTCGAGCGCTCCGCCCTGGAGCGGTGGCAACGGCCGGAGGTCCTGGCGACCCTGCGTTCCCATGGCCTCGACAGGGAGCCCGCCGCCTCGTGGACCGACCGCCAGCGATCCCTCTGGCACCGCATCACCTGGGCCGCCATCAACCTCCACCGGGTGGAGCGCTGGCCGCTCCTCGGGGGAGCGTTTTTCCACCGGGGGGATGCGGGCGCCGCCGCCGCGGCCACGATGCCGCCGGAGTGGGACTTCAGCGCCGACCTGCGGAGCGCCGACGTCCCGATCCTCGTGCTGCACGGGGACGACGACTTCCTCCCAGCGGAGGCGCACGAGGGCTGGATCGGGGAGGTCCCGCGGGCGCGCACGGTCGTGCTCCCCGGGGCGGGGCACGTTCCCTGGATCGAGAGGCCGGAGGAGTTCGTCGGTCACCTCCGCGCGTTCCTCGCGGAAGGGGACCCTCGGCCCGATCCCCCCCCTTCCCTACCGGACCCCCGCCTCCGCCTCGGTCCCCCCCTCCCCCGCCACCCGGACCACCTTCTCCTCGGCGACCCGCCCCGACCCGCTCCCCTCCTCCACGAGGATCCGGAACTCCCCCTCCCGGAGCCCGGCGAACTCGAGGCTTCCCCCTTCCGGCACCGCCCGGTGGGCGGCTCGTAGCGCGAGGAGATCCACCAGCTCGTCCGCCGGCGACGGGGCCAGTGCGAGGCTCGTCCCGGCAGGCGCACGCACCGTGAGGGTCCCGCCGCCCAGTTCCGCCGTCGCCTCCGGCCCGCGGATCTCCACGGGGAGCACCAGCCCCGAGGACGCGAGGAGGACGTGCCGCCCCGCCATCACCCCCTCCACCGTCCCCCTCCCGTCGACGAGCCGGAAGGGGACCACGGAGCCCACCCGGTCGAGTCCGACGAGGACCCCGGCCAGGGTCCCGGCGAAGGGCTTCCCCTCCCGCCGGACCTCGATCAGGACCGAAGGGAGGGCCGCCCCGACCTCCACCTCCGCCTCCTCCCCCGCGCCCACGCGCACCGCCACGAACCTCTTCCCCGGAAGGAGCAGCCCCCGCACCCCGGCCTCCACCCCGTCGAAGGCGAACCTCCCCTCCCCGTCCGTCGTCGCTTTCCGGTCCCGGTCGAGCGCCACCTCGACGCCGGACGCGGGGCCGCCGGCGCCGTCGAGGAGGCGCCCCCGCAGCCGGGCGCGGGGCGGAAGGCGCACCTCGGCGACGTCCTCCACCTTCAGGGTCACGGGGGAGAAGTCGGGATGCCACACGCTCACCCACCGCCCCTCCCCCCGGAGCGCGAAGGCGCCCGCCGTGTCGGTGCGCACCCCGTCCTTCACCCGCTCCGGCCGGAACGGCTTGAAGGGCTCGTCCCCGCGCAGGCGCACCAGCGTCCCGAGGTAGACCAGCGCCCCCTCCACGGGGGTCCCCTCCGGTCCGAGGACGCGGCCGCGCACCTCGTCGCCGGAGCGGAGCGCCAGGGCGACCTCCACCGTCTCCCCCGGGCGCACGGGAACGTCCCGCGCGACCGGCTCCCGGCCCACGGGGGAGAGGAGGCGGCAGCGGACCGTCGCGGGCGCCGCCGCGTCCTCGAGGGGGAGTTCGATCCGGAGGGTCTCGCCGTCGGCCCGGCCCTCATGGAGACCCGCCGATTCGAAACCGCACGTGAAGTCCCGGACGGCCGCGCCCGTGGAGAGGTCCACCACGCGGACCACGAGGGTCGCCGTCGGGGCGGGGCGGACCGGGAGGACGGAGTCCACCGGGGCGGCCGGCGGCTCGGCAGGGCCTGGCGCGGACGCCGTCGCCGCGGGGGCCGCGGCCGGGGAAACGGGAACACTGCGGGGCGCGTCGGCCAGGGGCGGCTCCCCCGCGGGGGGTCGCGGGAGGAGGAGCGCCGCCGCCCCGGCGACGAGGAGCAGGACGGCGGCAGCGACGGCGGCCTTCGCCTTCATGGTCATGAGCAGTCCTCCCGTGAGTGGATTCCCGATGGCGGGCAGATTCTCGAGCGCGAGCGGAGCGAGGACGAGGGCCCAGGCGCGGCGATCGCCGCCGTGGGCCGCGTCCAGCCGCTCCCGCAGGCGATCGAGGGAGCGCCGTAGCCGCGTCCGCACCGTCTCCAGCGGGACCCCCTGGCGCGCCGCGATGGCCGAGGGGGTGAGCCCCTCGAAGAACCGCAGCAGAACCGTCGTGCGCCCCGGCTCCTCGAGGGCGAGGACCGCCTCCACCACGGCCCGCTGCGCCTCCGCCTCGGCGACGAGGTCCCGCGGGGGCGCGGCCTCGGGACGGGCCGACGCCTCCTCGTGGCGGCGCCGCCGCCCCTCCTCCCGCCGCAGGTTGGAAGCCCGGTGGCGCAGCGCCGTTGCCAGCCATCCCTTCGGGGAGCCCCCGTGCCGCGGCGGCTTCCGGAGCGCGGTCAGCCAGACCTCCTGGGCGAGGTCGTCGGCCCGGCTCTCGTCGAGCACCAGGGATCGGGCGAGCCCCCGCACCCAGTCCCGGTGGACCAGTAGGGCCTCGACGCCGATCGGGGGGACCCCTTCGCTCATGCCGCCATGAGTGAAGCACCGGCCGGAGCCGGGAGGGTTCACCATTCGGGAGGCGGGGAGGCGGGGGGGCTCCCTGCCGTGCCGCCCTCTATTCGACCCGCCTGAACTTAACTCCGGACTCTGGAATCCGGACCGGGTGCAGGGGGTCCATCGTCTCCGCGTGGCTCAGGATCCGATCCCACTGGCGAAGGAGAAGCATGATCTGTTGAAGGGGAGGCTTCTTCGCCCCCTTCGGCAGGAAGAACGTGCGGAGCCTCGCCCGCTCCCATGCGGCCCTTGCACTCCCCGACCTGGCCGTCTTCGAGAGGATGGCCAGGTCCTCCGTGACGACAATCCAGGCCCGTTCCCCGGCATCCAGCGAGGACTCCCTGGCCAGTTCCGCCAGCCAGACGTCGTCATCGAGACGACCGGCCGAGTCGTGAAGCTCCGCGTACTTCGTCCGGATGTGGGCGACCTCGTGGATCCCCTCGTGGAAGGCGGCGAGGGCCCTCGCGAGGCGAGGGGAAACGCAGTTGTCGAAGAAGATCCTCAAGCGGCTTTCCGGCCCTCGAACTCGAGGGCGGCCCTCACCTCGTCCTCGCCCACCTCGTACCACCGGGCGACGCTCTCGATGGGACCCCAGGACGATGCCGCCTCCGCGAGGATGTGGGTCGGGACTCCGCTCACGGCGACGATGGGATGGCCGAAGGACCGGTGCGGATCCAGCAGGACGAGCCCCCCGCCGCGCGGGTGGGTCCAGAGAACCGGCGTCTCTCCCTCGTACTTCACTTCCCTGGTGATCGGTTCGATGACCTTCGAGAGGAGTTCCTGGCTCCGGGCAATCTCGACGAGGCGCTTGAGATCCCGGGACTCTCCCGCCTCAACGAGGATGCTCTTTCCCAGCGTCCGGAAGCGCCCCGTGGCGAAGGGGTGATCCACCTTCAACCTCGACGCAGCCACCTTCTCGGCCTCGCGGATCTCCGCTCCGGAAATACCCTGCTCACGGAATAGCCTGACCATGCGGAGTTCGATGAGGTCCAGGAAACTGAGTGTCCTCCTGGCCCCCGTGGAGCCCTCCGAGACCAGGTCCGCATGGAACGAGGCCTGCGAGTGCCCGGGCCCGCGTGCCCCCACGTAGTCGTAGCCGATGGCGTACCGCCGAATCGTGGCAACCGGGAGGTCCGTCAGGCGGCTGGCCTCGGGAATCGAGTAGAACCCCCTGCCCGCCAGGATGAGTGCGCTCTCCCCCACGGCGCCCCCCCTCCGTGCCCGCTGCCGATCGGTCCGCTCCGGTCGCATACTAACAATATACTACCAAGAAGGGAGATTCTACCATCCAAACCTGCCTGCTCCCCCATGGCAGAGTGCCCTACCTGGCCTCCTGGGGAAGGACGATGCGCACCTCCTCGCCGGAACCCGCCTCCACCTCGACGCTCCTCTCCTCGAAACCCTCCCGAGTCGCGGAGAGGATGACCGTTCCGGGCAGCAGCCCCCCCAGACGGAAGGTCCCGTCGGGACGGGTGACCGTGGAGCGCCGGGTCCCGTCCGCGGCCGTCACGGTGACGGAGGCCCCGGCGACACCCGATCCCTTCCCGTCGAGAACGGACCCGAGGACGGAGACGCTCTTCTCCGCCTCCGCCTGGAGGCGGATCCCGGTCGAGCCCGCGACGAACTTCTCGTTCCGCTGGACGAGGACGACTCCGCCGTCCGATCCCGGGTAGACCGCGATGGCATGCTCCCCCGCCCCGAGCCCTCCGAACGCGAACCTCCCCTCGGCGTCGGTCGTGGCGACCTGCCCGCCCGCGGCGAGCCCCACCATCGGCAGCGCCCGCCCCCCGGCATCGACGAGCGTCCCCGCCAGGGAGAGGCCCGCCTCGAGGACGAACGCCAGGTTCCCGGTCCCGGCCTCGACTTCCTCACGGGTCGCCGGCGCGAAGCCGCGTCCCCCCGCGTAGGGGCCGATGGCGGATCCCGGTGGGTTGGCCACCACCGTGAACGAGCCGGCCTCGAGGCCCGCCAGCGAGAAGGTGCCGTCGGATGAGGTGGTCGCCTGGACCCGCTGCCCCGCTCCCGTGGCCAGGACCAGAACGCCGTTGAGCGGGCTCCGGTCCGGCCCCAGCACCCTTCCCGTGATCCGGCCCGGGCGGCCCGCGACGGGCTGCACCACCACCCGGAGCCCCGCGGTGCCCGACCGGACCCCCTCGAGGATGGCCGTCTCGAAGGGCCAGGTGGGCTCGTTGACGTAGGGCATCACGACGACGGTGTACTCCCCGGGGGGGAGTTGCTCGATCCCGAACACCCCGTCCGGTCCGGGCGAATGGCGGTTCGTGACGGGGCCCCGGGCTTCCACCACCACCCGGGGGACCGGCCTCCCGTCCGGGAAGACGACGACGCCTCGGATATTGAGCGCGGGGTCCATCTCGACCGTCGTCTCCGCGGCGTCGGTGTCGGCCCGCGCGTTCACCGTCACCATGCCGTCGGCCCACACGGAGAAGAGGAACGGCGGCGCCGGTGCCGCCGCGGCGACGGAGAAGCGCCCCTCGGCGTCGGTGAGGGCTCCGACGACGGTGCCCGCCTTGACCCGGGCCCCGGGGATGGGCTCCCCGGTTCCCCGTCGGAGGACCCGGCCGCGGATCGCACGGGAGGGTTCGAGGACGATGTCGAAGGTGTAGGCCTCCTGCCCCGGGACGAGGGTCACGTCCCCGGCAGCGCTCGATCCCGCGTGGCCCGGAGCGTAGGCGTACACCCGGAATTGCCCCGAATCCGCAGAGGGGAGCGCGATCTCATAGGTTCCGTCCGGCCCGACCGGAGCCGGCTCCGACCAGAGGGTTTCCGCCCCTCCTCCCGGGGTCCGGACCTGGCGGCCGGTCACCACGAAGGCCTTGACGTGGGCCTCCTCCAGAGGATCCCCGGAACTCGACCTGACCGTCCCCGTCACCCTCGGGCACCGGGTGAGCCGGACGACGAGGGGTTCCGGTGTCCGGTCCACCTCACCGGGTACGCGGAGGAGGCCCTCCACGAAGCCCTCCTTCCTCACGACCCACTCCGTGACGTCGGGGCCCGGCCCCGTGAGGTCGAACGTGCCGTCGGCGCGGGAGCGGCAGAGGGCCCCCATCACCGCGCTGCCCCCCACGCGGGCGCCCTCGACGGGGGCACCATCCACGGTCTCCACCCGCCCGCTGATGGTGGCCCCGCGTGTCAGGCGGATGTCGTGGGTCGCGGTCTCCCCGGGATGGACCTCCACCGTGCAGGACGAGAGGTCCCTGCCCTGGACCCCCTTCCACCACTCCGGGTATTGGTACCCGGGCATCATCGCGGTGACCTGGACCCGGCCGTCCTCGATGATCGGGAACTCGTAGCGTCCCCGGGCATCGGTCGTGGCCGAGCGGTTCCTCGCGCCCTCCCCCTTCCTCACGCCGGCGAAGACGGAGGCGCCCGCGAGCGGTCCTTCGGGGCCGGAGACGACGCCCTCGAGCCGGCCGGCCCGGACGAGCCGGAGGTCCCGCACGGTGGTCTCGCCCGGTCTCAGCGCAATCCGAAAGCCCGCGGGGCCCGGGGGCGGCGGCGGGAGGAGCCAGCCCTCCTTCTCGGCGGTGACGTAGTTCACGGTCCCCGGGGGGATCGTGTCGATGGCGTACTTCCCCGCGGCGTCCGTCGTGGCCACGCCGGCGCCCAGGGCCCCCCACCAGGTCATCGCCTCCACGCGAACTCCCGCGAGCGGCGTCCCCGTCTCCCCGTCGGAGACGGTCCCCGCGAGCACGGCGACGCCGGGCAGCACGATGTCGAAGCGCGCCACCGCCGGGACCTCCACCCCTCCCACCTCCACGGGGAGGCCTCCCCGGCGGGCCGCCCGGAGCATGAGGTTCCCCCAGGGGAGCCCCCCGAAGGCGTACGCCCCCTCCGCGTCGGTCCGGGTGACCTGGCCCCACTCCTCCCCGGCCACCACGCAGGCCCCCGGGACCGGGCGGCCGTCGGGATCCAGCACCCGGCCCTCCAGGGAGTGGCCGCGCCCGAGCCGGAGGAGCACGGGGTCCCCCCGCGGGCCGGCCTCGAGGAGGAGGGTCCGGGCCGCGCGGGTCAGGCCGTCCCTGGAGGCGGACACCGTCATGATGCCGGGGGCGAACCCCCGGAGCTCCGCCCTCCCCTGTGGATCCGAGACCGCGAAAGCGGCGGGCGAGGATCGGGTGTCGAGGAGTTCGAGGATCGCCCGGGGCATGGTGATGCCCGGCTGGATCGCCGGATGGACCTCGACCCGGGCCCCCTCGGCGGGACGGTCGTCGAAGTCCCGCACGAGGACGATCACGGAGGCCGTTTCCCGTGGGGCTGGTGGATCCGCCGTCGCCGTCGAGGAGGAAGGGACCTTCTCCTCCTCGCGAGGGATGAGGAGGCCCTCCGTCTTCCCCGAGGCAGTCGGCATGTCCGCTCCCCTCCCTCCCTCAGGCTCTTCCGGGGAGGGCCGGAGGATCCAGACCCCCCCGGCGAGGAGGAGGAGCGCCGCGACCGCGACCACGGTCTTCTTCGCCATGAGGACACCTCCCATGAGCCCGCCCGCGGCGACGGAGGCCGCGAGGACTTTCCGCGATGCCCGGCGGAGGATCTCCCTCCGCACGGCCGCGAGCCCCCGGGGCTCGGGTCCCGGCCAGAGGACGAGGAGCGAGGCCAGTCCCGCCAGCGTCCGGCGGAGGCGCTCCCGGGCGCGGGACAGGAGCGATCGGATGGTGCCGGGCGGCACCCCCTTGACCTCGGCGATCTCCGAGGGCTCGAGCCCGTACCGCCAACGGAGCAGCGCCACCTCCCGGTAGGTCTCCGGCAGGGACAACAGTGCGCTTCGGACCCGCTCCTCGCGCTCGCGGGCTTCCGCTTCGGAGGCCGGGCCCGGGGGGGCCAGCGGCGGGGCCACCCGGGCCCGGTCGGGGACCCGTCGGACCCGGTCCCGGGCCTCCCGGACGCGGTTCCGGAGGATGCCGAGGAGCCACGGCCACGCGGGGCGCGCGGGGTCGTAGGCGGCGGCCGCGTCGATGACCGCCAGGTAGGTCTCCTGGAGGGCGTCCTCCGCCGTCGCCGCGTCCGGGCTCGCGGCGAGCGCCACCTTGAAGAGCGCCGGAGCCGTCGCGTCGAAGAGGAGCCCCAGGGCTTCCGGGTCGCCCGTCGCCCGGTATCGCCGGAGGAGGACCTCCAGGGACGCCGGGGTCGTCGCCGTGATCGGGGCCATCAACGGGAGACTGGGGACGGGGAGGGGCTTGCGTTGCACTGAAAACCGAACGGATGAAGACGCTTCGGGATCACCGCCCCGACGCGGCCTGCTCCCCGCCGAAGGACACGGACGCCGGCCGCGACCCCACCCCCCCGGTTCCGGAAATGAACCGCTCCCGCGCCCGCCGGTGTCCCATGGGCGAAGGAATGGACCGTTCACCCCCCTCCGACCGTCTGGAAGAGCTGCTCGCCCATCGCGGGTGGGTGCGGCGCGTGGCGCGGGCGCTGGTCGCCGACGAGAGCCGCGCGGAGGACCTGGAGCAGGAGGTCTGGCTCCGGTCCCTCGCCCGGCCGGCGCCGCGGTCGCCCCGGGCCTGGCTCGGGACGCTGCTACGGAATGCGGCCTCCAACATGCGTCGCGGGGAGAGGCGGAGGGACGGGCACGAGTCCGCGGCGCCGCCGCCCCGTCCGCTGCCCGGTCCCGGGGAGCTCCTGGAGCGGGCGGAGATCGTCGAGCGGGTCGCCCGGGCGGTGCGCGGGCTCGCGGAGCCCTACCGGACCACGGTGCTCCTGCGCTACTTCGAGGACATCGAGACCGCGGAGATCGCCCATCGCCAGGGAATCCCCGTGGAGACGGTCCGCACGCGGCTCAAGAGGGCCGTCGCGCTGCTGCGGGAACGCCTCGACGGGGACGGCGAAGGGGGAAGGGGCGCATGGATGGCGGCCCTCCTCCCCGTCGCCGGGGATGGAACGGGGTTCCCCCCGGGGACGATCCCCGGAGGCGCGGCCGTCGTCGCCACGGAGGTGCTCATCATGGGTGTGAAGGCCAAGACGATCGCGGCGGCAGTCCTCCTCGTGGCAGCCGGTGTGGGCGTGTGGGCCTTCTCGGGGAAGAGCGATGGGGCCCCCTCCTCGGGAGGGACCGGAACCGGCGGGGCGGCGGTGGCGCGGGCCATCCCGGGAGCGGGGGGTGACCCGGGGACGCCGCCCGCGGCCCCCGAGGCGGCCCCGCCATCTCCCGCCCCTGCCGCGACGAGAGATCTCGATGTAGAGGTCAGGGACACCTCGGACCGCCCCGTCCCGGGGGCGGAGGTCGCCCTCGCCGCGGAACCGGGCGCGCCGTCGGATCCCGTGGCCGCCTCCCTCCACCCGGTCTCCCTCGGGAAGGCGGCCACGGCGGGGACGAGCGGCCCCGACGGGTCCTGCGTCCTCCGGGACGTTCCCCCGGGTGAATGGGTCCTCTCCGTGCGGGCCCCGGGATTCTCGGCCCACTTCGAGGACGTGCGGTTTGCGGAGCGCCAGGCGCTCCCCCCGATCCGGGTGATCCTCGTCCCGGCCTGCGCGCTCGCGGGGAGGGTCTTGATCGCCGACGGGAAGCCGCTCCCCGGCGTGACGGTCCGGGCCGTGCGCCCCTGGGCGGGCGGGGACCGCGGCTTCAACCGGGTGGAGTGCCGCGCCGACGACGAGGGGCGCTACCGCCTCGAAGGCCTCGGGCGCGGGACCCACGACCTCTGGGTCCTCCTCCCCTCCGGCGTCCTGCGGGGCGGGGGCTGCGTCCTCGTCCCCGAGGTCTCCACCTACGACATCCGGCTCGCGGCCGGGGGATCGGTGCGCGGCCGGGTCCTCGAGGACGCCGGAGGCGCACCCGTCGCCGGGGCGCAGGTCGTCGTGGAAGTGCGGGGAAACTGGTCTCCCGATGGGTGGGACGGATCGCGCGGCGCGAAGGCTGCGGCGGCCACGTCGGCCGACGGCACCTTCGCCTTCGGGGATCTGCCCGCGGGCCGGCTCCAGACCCTCGCCGTCCTCTCCGAGGGCTTCATCGACTACCCGGACCCCTCCTTCGAGGCCTCCGCCCAACCGACGGTCCTCGTTCCCGGCGGGGTGGTCGAGAGGGAGATCCGCCTGCGGCGCGGCACCGTCATCCGCGGAAGGGTGCTCGGACCCGAGGGAGAACCGGTGGCGGGGGCGGAGGTGGTGTTCCTCTCCCACGCGCAGACCCGCTTCGGCATCACGACGGACACCGGCGGGAACCCGCTCCGCCTCCCCCGCGCCCTGTCGGCGCCGACGGGGGCCGACGGCGCCTACCGCATCTCCGGGGCGCGGCCCGGCGTGGGGATGCTCGCGGTGAGGGCCCGGGGGCTCTTCCTCCCCGGGGCGACGGAGGAGGCATGGTCCCGCGTCGTCGAGGGACCGAAGCCGGGGAGCGATGCCGTCATCGCCGTCCCGCTGGCCGGGGATGTGGAGCGGGATCTCCGCCTCGTCGCCGGCTCCTCCATCGAGGGGACCGTCTCCGACGGGGAGGGCCGGCCGCTCCCCGGCGTCCGTGTCGGGATCGAGGACGCGGCCTCCACCTTCGGGACCGGGGCGCCGCGGATCCCCTGGACCGAGGCGCCGGTCTTCCTCGATGCGCGGGTCCCGACGGGATCCCCCTCCCCGGCGCCGACGGGGCCCAGCGGGGTCACGGACGGGGCGGGGGCCTTCCTCATCGTGGACGTCCCTCCCGGCCGCCGGCTCACGGTGCGCGCCACCGGGGAAACGGGGAACTGGGGAACACCGGCGACCATCGAGACGCGCCCCGGCGAACGGGTGCGCGGAGTGGCCCTCACGCTCTCCCGCGGCGGGGCCATCGCGGGGACCGTGCGCCGGAGCGACGGGGAACCCCTGGCCGCGCCGCGCCTGCGCCTCGTCCCCGGTCGGCGGGCCTGGGAACCCTGGACGACCGGTGGCGAGGAGATCAACCGCCAGCGGGCGGGGGCCCTCCCCGTCGGGGAGGGCGGGGCCTTCCGGGTCGAGGGATTGGCGCCCGGCTCCTACCAGATCGAGGCCGGCGCCGAGGGCTGCGGGACCCTCATCGGCGCCGAGGTCGAGGTCCGTGACGGGGAGACCCGGGACGACGTCGAGATCCTCCTCCCCCCCGAACTCACCGTGGAGGGGAGGGCCGTGGACGGCGACGGCAATGCCGTCCCCGGGGCGGAGGTCCTGGTGATCCCCGCCGAGGGGACGAAGTACGCGGAGCCGACGATTGTGAAGGGGGAGGACGGATCGGAGACCCGGACGTACAACCGCCCGGAGTTCCGGCCTCTCCACTTCCTCGGGGTCGAGGTGGGGTCCACGGGGGTGACCGACGGGGTGGGCCGCTTCCGCCAGGGGGGCCTCATCGAGGGGAAGGTCCGCATCGCCATCCGCGCCCCCGGCTTCACCGACGGGATCCTGGAGGCGGAGGCCGGGACCAGGGACCTGACCGTCGTCCTCCCGCCGGCCCTCTCCATCGCGGGGAAGGTCGTGGAATCCGGGACGGGGACTCCCGTGGGGGGCCTCTACATCGTGGCCCTCCCGGATCCCCGGCCCCGGGCCGCGGGCGTGAGCCGCGAGGCGACGACGGCCTCCGACGGCACCTTCTCCCTCGAGCCGCTCTCGCCGGGGACCTTCAGGCTCAGCGTCGGGCGCGGATGGACCGACCTCGACGCGAACTGCCTCTACCGCACCGTCCCCGGCATCGATGCGGGGACGCGGGACCTCGTCGTGGAGGTGGACCGCGGGACGACGCTCTCGGGAAGGGTCGTGGACGAGCAGGGCGGTCCCGTCACCTGGGGGCTCCATGTCTGGGCCCGGAGGGAGGACCCGCCCGACCCGGGGACCGGGCGCTACCCCGACGGGTCGCAGCGCCTGCTCTACGATGCGGCCGTGCTTCCCGACGGCCGTTTCCGGATGGTCGTCCTTCCGGGGTCCTTCTCCTACGAGGTGGTCGCCGAGGCCGCGCGATCCTCGGCGGGCCCCCCGCCGATCCTGCGGACGAGGGTCGGGGGCGTCGCCCCGGGAGCCGGGGAGGTCGTCATGACCGTCCGACGGGGCGCCGCCATCTCGGGGAGGGTGGTTCTCCCCCGGGATCCCTCCATCAAGTTCCACATGGCGGGCCAGCTCATCGTTCGGTTCGCGGGAACGGCGGACTCCCCGGCCCCCATGGACAACGGGACACGACCGCCGCTCCGCCTCCTGCCCGACGGGGATCCCGTCGCCTTCGCCTTCACGACGGAGATGCTGGAACCGGGACGGTCCTACGACATCGTAGCGGCGAACTTCTACGCCACCACCGGCGGGCCCCCCCGCAACATCGGCGGGATGGTGCGCAACGTCGTCGCCGGGAGTTCCGACGTCGTCATCGAGCTCGGGATGGGCGATACGATCACCGGCACCGTCACCGACGACGAGGGGCATCCCCTGGCCCAGGTCCCGGTCTTCGCGAAGGCCCTCCGCTGGACGACGGGGGAGCCGGTGCTCTATGGCGAGCCGGGCCGGGGCGCGGCGGTCTACTCCGGGCCCGACGGCGCCTTCACGCTGACGGGCCTCGGGCGCTACGTCTTCGGGATCACCACCGGCGGCGAGGGCTCCCCCTTCGCCCGCATGGAGCAGGAGGACGAGGTCGCGGTCGGCGCCACCGGAGTCCGGGCCACCGCCCGCGGCGGCGTCTCCCTCTCCGGCACGCTCCTCGGCGCGGACGGGAAGCCGACGGAGTACCTCTACGCGCTGGTCCTGGGGAAGGACGGAAAGCGCACCCACGCTTCCGTCACGTCGAAGGAGGACGGTACCTTCACGATCTCCGGCCTCGCGCCCGGCCCCGTGCACCTCGGCGCCACCCTGCGCGGCAGGGACTACGACCTCGGAACCGTCACGGCGCCCGCGGAGGGGCTGACGTTGCGGCTCCCGGAGTGAGGTGGACCCCCTGCCGGTCGCCCTACTTCGCGACGACGACGACCTCGATGCCCGTCCCGGGAACGTCGAATTCCCCGAGATCGAGGTCCTTGCCATCCAGGTACGCTTCGAGGGTCACCTTCCCCGGCGCGAAGCCCCGTAGGCGGAATCGGCCGTCCTCCCAGGGCCACACCTGGACCATGGTCGGGACCGGGTCCGCCTGGCGCGCGACGAGGCCCTGGACCTGCACCGGCTTGCCGGCCTCGTCCACGAGCCGTCCCTCCAGGGCCACTCCCTCCGCCACGGGGATCTCCACCGGGACATCCCCGGGTCGCACCGCGCCCGGGGCCCGGGACGGGGCGAACACCCCGCCATCGCCTCCGGCGGCGACGGTGTACTCCCGATCCTCGAGGCCCGCCACCGTGAAGGATCCGTCGGCGGCCGTCTTCGCCGAGCCCGCGACGCCGATCCTGTGGGGGTCCTCCCCGGCGATCCACGCCCGCACCGCGACGCCGGCGCCCGCGGGCTGTCCGTCGGGGCCCATCACCCGGCCGGAGATCTCCCGGCCGCGGGGGAGGACGATGACGAGTTCCGTCGTCCCCGGCGCCACGCCCTGCATCCGCGCGCCCCGCGTCCCATGGAAACTCCCCCGGTCCGCGGTCACGTCGTAGGTCCGCCCCGTCCGAAGGGCCGGAGACCGGAAGTACCCCCATGAGTCCACGTAGGCGCTCACGGATTCACCGTCCTGCAGGACTTCGGAAGGTCGGACGAGAAGCCAACCCCCGTCCCTCCAGTGACTGCCGTCCTCGTTCGTCAGACGCCCCGAAATCGGGAGTCCCCGGGCGACGCGGACGACCACGTCCTCCGTCCCCGCCGGGACCTGCTCCACCTTCGCCGGGGCGTAGTATCCGCCCTGGGAGGTGTGGATGGCCTGGTTCTCCGGGCTCACCTGGATGTCGTAGGCGCCGGGCTCGAGCCCGCCGACGCGGAAGGTCCCGTCCTCGCGGGAGTGGCCCTCCCGCACGTAGGAGGGTCGGCCGCCGCCGGCCATGATCCGGAACAGCCACACCCTCAACGGGACCGCCGCCGGCAGCCCCTCCTCGTCGACGATCCTCCCTCCGATGGCCAGGCCGCGGCGAAGCGCGACCCTGAGGTCGCCGGTTCCCCCCTCCACTCCCCTCACCGTCGCGGGCAGGTAGTCCGCCGACGGCTCCTCGGTCCGCAACTCGTGGGGGACCGCGAGGAGGCCGCCGATGGTGAAGGTCCCGTCGGCCCGGGAGCGGCCGGTACCCCAGCTGCTCCGGCCTTCCCTGTACCAGTTGGCTTGCAGGGCAATGCCGGCGATGGGCTGGTTCGTCGTCTCGTCCACGACGACGCCGGAGATAGCGACCGGGGCGTGGAGAGTGACGGCGAGGTCTCCGCCCCCGGGCCGGGCCAGGAGACGCTCGCCGAGGAGGCCGTCGCGGGTGACGCGCACGATGTACTCGACCGGGGCGAGCCCCTCCACCGCGAACCGGCCGTCAGCGTCGCTCACCGCCTTCACCGCATCGAGTTCCACCGACCCGAACCCGTCCTCCCGGACGACGACCGCGGCCCCCTCCACCGCCGCCCCGGCCTCGTCCACGACCCTCCCGGTGATCCGGGCGTCGGGGGCGAGGCGGACGACGATGTGTTCCACGGCTTCCCCGTCCTTCAGGGTCACCGTGGGCCCCCTCGAGGGGCCGAAGCCCGGGGCCTCCGCCTGGAGGGTGAACACGCCGTCCCTGCGACCCTCGATGCGGAACGTCCCGTCGGGGGCCACGGGATGCAGGGAACCGTAGATCCTCGCCTCCTCCCAGAGGTTCCGTCCCGGGGTCGCGGAACCGGCCGGGTCTCCGTGGATGAGCCGGAGCACGGCCCCGCGAACGGCCGAGCCGTCGGGTCCCGTCACGCGACCGGCCAGGCGGCCGGCGGCGAAGGGACGGACCACCACCACGACGCCCTGCACGGTGGCTCCGGCCTCGAGATCGAAGGGCTCCGAACTCCCCGAGGTCCCCTTCGGTCCCTCGGACCAGCCGGAGACCGTGATCCCGAGTCCGGGGCGGACTCCCTCGAGACGGAAACTCCCGTCCGACGATGACGGCATGGCCACGCCGCCCGGCGAGTAGCCCCTTCCGCGGCTCTGGACCCGGAACCCCGCGACGGGCTTCCCCTCGGGGTCCACGACCTTCCCCTCCACCGTCGCCCCGAGGGGCAGGGCGAAGTCGCGGACGACCTCGCCCGTCTCCGGGAGGAGAACGACCAGGGAGTCCGGCACGCGGCCCTGCTGGAAGGCCCGGGTGGCGTCGGGCGGCAGATCGGGATGGGGGTGGCGCTGCTCGTCCACGAGGAACAGGGCGCGCCTCCCGCCACGGACCCTGAGGAGGTAGGCGCCCCCGGCGTCCGTATCCGTCCTCGGTCCGGAGCCGGTCTCCTCTCCCTCGAAGAGGAGCCCCACGCCGGCACCGGGCAGGGGGGCGCCCGCCTCGTCCGTGACGCGCCCCCGGACGACGACGCCGCGCTCCATGTGGATGTCGCGCCGGAGGGAGGCCCCGGACTCCAGGAAGGTGTCGACGTTGGGATTCCCCTCCCCGTTGAAGGTCAGGTACCCGTCCCGCACGGCCGTCAGCACGGCGAAGTTCCCCTCCGGGAGATCGGAGAGGAGGTAGGAGCCGTCGGCGGCGGAGACGCCCCGCGGATAGGTCCTGCGGAACGGCGGTCCCTGGGGCTGCACGGAGGCGACCACGATCGCTCCCGCCAGCGGTTCACCGGTGGCTGCATCGGTCACGCGGCCGGCGATGGAGCCGCCGCGATCGAGCACGATGTCGAACCGGTCCGGCCCGGGAAGGACCACGCTCCCTTCGCTGCGCAGGGTCCCCGACGGCAGGCGGACGCAGACCTCGTGGATGCCCGGGGCCACGCCCCCGATGCGCCACCGGCCGCCTGCATCGGTGCGGGCCGAGGCGTGGGAGAACCCGGGGGCGCCGCTGGCCCAGGAGGGATCGCGGAGGAGGACCTCCACGCCGGCGAGGGGTCCGCCGCCCCTCTCGCTCACGGTCCCCGGCAGGGAGCATCCCCGCGCCAGGAGGACGACGACCGGGGGCCGCCCGCCTCCCCGGGGCAAGGTCACGCTCTGCGCCCACCGGGCGTACCCCTCGGCGCGGACCTGGAGGATCCAGGTTCCCGCCGGGACTCCGTCGAGCCGGACGGTGCCGTCGGCCCCGGTGGCGCCCCCTCCGATTCTGCCCGTGGGTTCGGGGACGGCGCTCTCCTGGAGCGCGTAGGAACTCCGCTCGAAGACCGGGACGGGGTGGAGCGTGGCCGCGGCCCCGGCGACGGGGAGGTCCTCGAAGTCCCGGACGCGCACGTCGAGGCTCTCCTCCCCCCTCGGCGCCTCCAGGGGCGCCGGCTCGGGAGGCGGCGGCGCCGCCTCGACGCCGGCCAGGTCCACGGCGGCCGGACGCTCGGGAAGGGCCGGGCCTCCTCCAGACTCGTCCTCCCGCGTCACCCAGAAACCGACCCCGGCCGCCGCCAGCACGACGGCCGCCGCCACGATCCCCTTCGCCTTGGCCGCCATGAGGAGCCCCCCCGCCAGGCCCGCCGCCGCGGTCACCCCGGCGGCCGCGGGCGCGGGCCGACGGAGGAAGGGAACGAGGAGCAGCGCCCAGGCCCGGCGGTCGCCGCGGTGATCCCGGTCCAGCCGCTCGCGGAGCAGCGCCAGTCCACGGCGCAGGCGCGTGCGGACGGTCTCCACGGGGAGGCCCTGGCGCGCCGCGATGGCCGCGGGCCCGAGGTCCTCCACGTACCGGAGCAGCACCGTGGACCGGTAGGGCTCCTCGAGGGCCATCACCTCGTTCACGACCCGCCGGAGGATCTCGGCCCGGGCGACGACCTCGGCCGCCGAGGGCTCCCCCTCCGGCCGGGCCGCGGCCTCCTCCCGCCGGTGGCGGCGGCCCTCGGAGCGGAGCAAGTCCACCGAGGTGTTCCGGAGCACCCGCGCGAGCCACCCGCGCACCGACGGCACCGGGCCCCGGGGCGGCCGCTTCAGAATTCGGGCCCAGGCCTCCTGCTCGAGGTCGCTCGCCCCGGCCTCGTCGAAGACGAGCGCGCGGGCCATCCGCCGCACCCACGCCCTCTCCGCGAGGAGGTCCTCCAACCGGACGGGCTCGGGCGGTCGTTCCATGTTCCCTGCAGGGGGATCGTCACCGGGGCGGGGAGGGGTTCATCCTCTCCGAAGGGCGATCCGGAAACGCAGGGAGACGCGCGGACATCACCGTTGCTCCTCGCTCCCGAACCCCTTCCAGCCGGACCAGTTCTTCTGAAGCCATCCGAGGAGGGCCTCCCCCTCTTCGGGCATGCGGTCGGGGCCGGTCAGGCAGTCGACGGCGATCTGCGCCGGGGGAGCCATCGGGACCGTCGAATCGTCGGAGGTCCGGACCGCGTCGCGCATGGCCTCGAAGACGATGCCGTCGTAGGGAGTCAGGAGAAGGACGTTGCCCGAAGTGGAGGAGGGGGTGAGGTCGAGGGCCCTGGCCGTCGCTTCGACGTCTTCCACGTAGCAGACCAGCCTGGACGGTGCCGCGACGGGGGCGTAGCGGTTGGCCGCGAAGGAGCCGGTCACGGCGATCCGTCCGATCCGCCGCCGCTCGAACTCCCGGCTTCCGAGCGCCTCCAGCGTTCGCCGGGCTCCACGGGGATCCAGGAAGAGACGAACGCTGTTGGACCGGAGCAGGTCGTAGTCCTGCGCCCATCGGCGCACCATGCCGGGGCGGTCCATTCCGCGGATCGGTCCGCGAGGGTCCCGCCGTACGAGGTCCTCCCGCTCAAGGAGCCTGATCAGCCGGGAAACGTAGGCCAGGGACACCCCGGAGTCCTTCGCGATCTTCGTGAGGGACACCCCGGTGTTCTGCGCGACCTCCGTCGGAACGAGAGAGGAGACAGGGGCCGACATCCGGCACATCCCGAGGATCACCCTCGCGGCCGCCGCTCCGGCGAGGCTCCTTTCGACCTCCTCGCCCGGGTAGGGGTTGACGTTCACGCCCCTGTCCCGGAGGAAGAGGGCGGGGCGGCTCACCGCGAGCCGCATGTTCCCGGTGAGGTCCGTGTAGTTCACGCCGGCCTCTTCCGCGATCTCGCGGGAGCGGCGGGGGAGGTAGGGGGCGATGAACAGGGGCTCGGCGTTCGACTTCCAACCGAGGATCTGTCGTGTCGCGAGCCGGGTCGCGCGGGGTGATCCGTCCGTCCTGACTTCGATCACCAGGTCCGCGCTCCTGCCATCCGGGCCCTTCAGGCGGGCGAGGGCGTCCGGACCTGGCAGCCCCTCGGAAACGATTGACTGAGCCCTGGGCGAGGTGTCCACCTTCCACCCGACGGGCAGGCGGCGGCGGACCTCCTGGAGTCCCAGGCGGAGGGTCTCACTCTCGGACGGCGGGCCTTCGCGCATGGAAAAAGGGTACCACCAACCCATGGACTTGCCAGAAAATGGGCACTTGCCAACATCAGGCAAGTACATCAATGTGGCAAGAAGAGGCCGGGCTTCGGGCAGGCGGAGCCCGTCGTCCTAACTTGTTGGGTGGCGGAGAGATCGGGATTTGAACCCGAGGTACAGGTCTTACCCCGTACACCGGTTTAGCAAACCGGCGCCATCGGCCACTCGGCCATCTCTCCGCGGGGGGCGTGCTCGCGACGGCGCGCAGTCTACACCGGGGAGGGCCCCGGCCCGCGAGGAGAACCGCGCCCCTCCTAGCAGGCGAGGACCTCCTCGAAGGGCTCCGACGTCGTCCCCGTGAGATCCTCCCCGGGGGCGTGGGTCCGCCGCTTCCCGCCGTCGGCGGGGAGCACCTTCATGCCCGCCGCCACCAGGGCGGCGCGGAGCGCCTCCCCGGGGTTGCCGAGGTCGGAGAGGTCGATGCGCCCCTCCTCCGGCGGCGAGGCGCCGAGAATCACCTCGTAGCCGTCCTCCTGCACCCGCACGATGCGGTACCCCACGACCAGGCACCCCGTGCGGCCCCCCGCCTTCGTCACCACGAGGCGTTGTCGCAGGCGCACGTCGCTCCCGAGCAGCTCGCGGGCGCGGAAGTCGATCCACTCCTCGTAGGGAGAGAAAGGGACGTCTTCCATGGTTCGTCCTCCGGCGGCCCGCACCGCCACCCACACTGTACACCCGCCCGCCGGGGCGTCGAGTCCGGCGAATCACTCCCCCGCCCCCTCCATCGCGTCCAGCAGGTCCCCGTCGTGGATCCAGCCGCTGAAGGTGAAGCGCGCCGCCCTCCAGTCCGGGTCGGGGCAGCGCACGGGCAGCACCTCGTGCCAGGCGTTGGCGGGGATCACCACCAGCGTGTCCGTCTCCGGCGGGAGGTTCGTGAAGGAGGGGAGCGGCCAGAGCGTGTCGGGGTTGCGGTCGTAGAGGAGCAGCTCCCCGCCGGCGAACCGCCGCGGCGGGAAGTCGAAGTAGTAGAGGAACCCGGCCCGCCGCGTCGCCGCCGCCCCCGTCGCCTCGTCCTGGTGGAGGCGGAAGAAGCAGCCGTCGTGCCAGGCCGTCACCTTGCAGGAGAGGACGTCGACGGTGAACTCCTCCAGGGCGAGGGAGCGCAGCGCCCCCGGGAGGACCTCCGCGAGGAGCGGGTCGAACCACTCCCGCACACCGTCCACCTCCTTGAGGGAGGCGGAGCGGCGGGTGCCCGCGTCCTCGTCCTGCCGGCCGTCCTCGCGGCGCACCGCCGTGGCGGCGAAGGCATCGGCGTGGGCGGCGACGAAGGCGCGCAGCCGCGCGAGCCGCTCCTCCCCGAGGAAGCCGGCCTGGCGGAAGAAGCGCACCGGCACCGGGTCCGGCGGCGCCGGCGCCACCCCCTCGAGAAGCGCGTGGAGGCGGGCCGCGTGGAGGTCCGAGGGATCGAGGTCCACCACGCGGCGGAAGGCCCGCGAAGCGCCGGCGAGATCGCCGGCCTGGCGGAGCACCTGGGCGAGGTCCCGCATGGTGCGCGCGTCGGAGGGGTTCTCGCGCAGGCGCCGGCGCAGTTCCGCCGCGGCGCGGTCGAGGGCGCCGCCGTCGAGGAAGGCGCGCAGCCCCCCCTCCCCGTCCCCGGTCGGCGTGCCCGCGTTCACGGGGGGGGATTGTAGCCGCTACCGGGGAAGCGGAAGCACCGCCGCCGCCTCCTCCACCTCGACCTCGCCGCCGGAGACGCCGATGCCGAGGGCCCCCTCGGCGGGGCGGAAGGCCTCCTCCACCTCGCGCACGAGCCGCCCGTCGAGGTAGAGCCGCGCCGTGGTCCCTTCGGCGTGGAGGATCACCTCCGTCGCGCGGTCGGGCACGAGGCGCACCTCCGTGCCGGCGAAGCCCTCCGCGCCGCCGCCGACGGTGAGGAGCCCGCCGCCGGGCGTGAGCAGCGCCTCGTCGGAGCCCTCCTCCGTGCGGTGCATCCGGAGGAGGAGGGAGGCGCCCGCCCCCGCCCGGACGCGCAGGCGGAGGGCGGTGCCGGGAGGGAGGCGGCGCTTCGTCTCGAGGATCGCCCATCCCTCCGACGATGCTCCCCGGAGGCCGCCCCGCTCCCCCGGGGTCCAGGCCTCCGGACGGAGCGCGGTCCAGCCGCGGTCCGGGGCGCCGGCGAGGAGATCCTCCGCCCGTCCCTTCGCCAGTGCGTCGGGCAGGCGGGCCGCGGGGAGGCCGAGGCCGCGGCGCACGGCGTCCTCCTCGGCGTCGGGCACGGAGAGGAGGAGGAGCCGGAGAGCGAACTCCCCGTCGAGGGCGGCCCACGGGCTCCCGAGGATCTCCTCGACCCGGTCCGGCGCCGCGTACAGCTCCTTCACCTTCGCCGCGCCCCGCGTCTCCAGCAGCCAGGCGACGTAGGCACCGGCCACGTGGTAGGGATGGGGCCCCCGCGGCTCCCCCTCGGGCCAGCGGGCGCGCAGCTCCCCCGGCGCGGGCAGGATTCCGAGGCGCGCGTAGACCGCCGCCCAGGAGGCGACGGGGATGGAGCGGTCCTCCCCCTCCATGGCCGCGGCGAGGCCCTCGCGCAGGAACCCGCCGGGGTCGCGGCCCTCGCAGCCGGGGATGCGGTGGGCCACGAGGTGGGTCATCTCGTGGACGACGGGGGCGCCCCGGGGGAGGTGGAGGGAGCGGGGGCCCGAGGCGAAGGCCCCCCACGCCGCGGGGGCCCCGGTGGCGGCGCGGAAGGACTCCTCGTCGCGGTGGAGGAAGACGTGGGCCCGCCCCTCCCACGGGACGTCGAGGCGGGCCTCGAGGAGGCGGAGCGCGTCGAGGGCCCGCCGCCCCTCCTTCGCCGCCCATCCCTCCGAGAGCGCCGCGGGGTCGTAGTGCACGACCACGGGCCCCTCCTCGTGGATCGCGGAGAGGGAGGCCTCCACCCGCCGGTCGAGATCCGTGAGCCCCGGATCCCCGGCGACGGTCAACACCAGGAGCAGCGCCGCGGCGCGCATGGGGGGGGAGAATAGGCGAGAAGAGGCAGGGACGTTCCCAACTAATCAACTGACTCGGGGGGGCTGGATTCCGCCCGCGCCCGGGAGGTTCGCTCCCCCGAGTTAGTTGATTAGTTGGGAACGTCCCTGCCTCGCCTCTTCCTCTCCGCGGAGAACAGGGCCCAGGCCTGCGGGTGGTCGGCGACGAAACGGACGAGCTGGGTCGGCGTGCATCGCAGCGACTCCGCCGCGGGGCGGGGCTCCCAGCCGGCGGCGGCCAGCGCGTCGAGCCCCTCGGCGAGAAGCGCCGGGTAGTCCCCGTGGTCGGGGCTGCAGTGGATGCGCTCCCCGCGAAGTCGCGAGAGCCAGAGGGCCGAGGGGGGAGCGGTCGCGCAGCGGAGCCCGACGGCCAGCGCGAGGCGCATCCGGCGGATCGCCACGCGGCGGTTCTCCGTCTGGCTGCGCCGCTCCCCGGCGGCGGCGACGATGCCCGAGGCGCGGTGGCGGAGGACCACCTTCGTCTCCACCTTGTTGCGGTGCTGGCCGCCGGGCCCCGAGCCCCGCGTCCGGGTCTCGTCGCAGGCGGCGCGGAGCCTCTCCTCCGGCGCCGCCGCGGGATGGGGATGGGGCGCCGGGCCCGTCACCGGGCGCCGCCCGGGGGGAGCGCGAGGCCGCGGATCCGGTCCGCCGCCGCGGGCCACGCCGCCGACAGCTCCGCCCCGTCCCCGCCCTCCCAGTCGGCGAAGTCGAAGCCCGGGGCCATGGTCGTCCCGAGGAGCGCGTACCGCCCCCCTTCCCGGAGGCGCGCCCCCTGCCAGGTCCCGCCGGGCACCACGACCTGGACCCGCTGTCCCGCGGCGACGTCGGGGCCGAGCACCGGCTCCTCTACGGCGCCCCTGGGCCCGAGGAGCAGCATCTCCACGGGGTCCCCGCGGTGGAAGTGCCAGATCTCCTCCCCGGGCAGGCGGTGGAGGGCGGAGAAGCAGCCCGGCGCGAGGAGGTAGAGGATGGCGGTGCCGAGGGAGCGCGCCCCCGCCGGGGTGGCCACGACGGACCCGCTGCGCCAGGTCTCCCGATAGAAGCCCCCCTCGCGGGGATGGGGCGCGAGGCGGAGCGCGCGGACCAGCACGGCGGCCTCGTCCACGGTCGACGGCTCCCGTCCCCTACTCGGGGAACGACTCCGTCCCGAACTTGTTCCCGGCGAAGGTGTTCTCCAGCTCCGCGACGAGGGAGTGGAGGCCCGCGCCCCCGCTCCCCTTCGCCTTGTTGGAGGTGAAGGTGTTCCCGGAGGTGGTGACGAAGTACCCGTCCCCGCCGGGGGCCGTGACGTTGTTCTTCTCGAGGATGTTGTCCGGGGAGGTGACGTTGATGCCGTTCCCCGACACGGTCTTGACCTTGTTCTTGAGGAGGCTGTGCCCCCCGGAGCCGGCCAGGGCGAAGCCGACGGTGCCCGTCGTGACCTGGTTCTTCTCGATGAGCGCCCCCGAACCCTGGACGGTGCAGCCGTTGCCGCCGGAGGCGGAGACGCGGTTCTTCACGACCACGAGGTCGGTACCCTCGACCTCGATGCCGACGCCCGCGGGGCGATCCACGCGGTTCTTCGAGACGGACATGGCGGCGTCGGGGTTGACGAGGATGGTCATGCCGACGTCGCCGGAGTCGGAGACCCTGTTCTTCTCGATGGTCCCGTTCCCGCCGGAGTATGCGATGCCCGTGAGGGCGGTCCCCACCACGGTGTTCCCGGTGAGGACGCCGGCGACCCCGCCCTCCTGGCCCGTGGTGGCGGAGATGACGTGGATCCCCTCCGCCTCGCCCCCCGTGATCCTGCACTTCGACACGACAAGGTTGCGGACGGTCTCGCACTGGATCCCGGCCCCGGACGCGTTCTCCACGACGCAGGAGAGGATCTCGAGGCCGCGCACGCCGGTGGCCTTGATGCCCGCCCCGAGGGTGTCGCGGACCGTGAGCTTCGAAAGGACGAGGTTCTGCGTGTTGGATGCGTCCACGCCGGACAGGCCGCCCTCGAAGACGAAGCCCGAGATCGCGATCATGTCGCCGCCCTGGAGGAGGAGGCCCGGCTGCCCCTCCGGGGGCTGGATCACCGCCCCCTTCAGGCCGACGATCTCGAGGTCGGTCTTCTCCGAGACGAGGATGGATTCCGTGTAGGGCCCCCCGGAGACGACGATGCGGAACCCCGTCCCGTCCACGGCGTCCACGGCCTCCTGGATGGTGGGGTGGTCGCCGGGGACCTTGAGGTCCGTGGCGAAGGCGGCGGCGGGAAGGGCGAGAACGGCGGCGAAGGCGGCGGCGCGGATGGCGAAGTTCATGGGAGACCTCCTGCGCGGATTGTACCCCTCCCCTTCGCGGACGGTCCGGAACCCCGCCCCTCTACCGCAGCCGGCGCAGCAGCGGATCCGTCTCCGCCGCCCTCGCCGCCGCCATCGCCGCCGCCAGGGAAGACGGCGCCTCGGCCCCGAGTTCCTTCGCGAGCTCGTCCCCGGCCTGGAACGCGGCGAGCCGCACCCAGCGGTTGGAATCGCCGAGAGCCCGCGCGATCCCCTCCACGGCCGCGGGGGACTTCGACTTCCCCAGGGCGCGGAGCGCGTTCCGCCTCTCCCACGCCGAACTCGGGAATTCGGTCCCGACGAAGGCGACGAGGGCCGGCACCGCCGCTTCGCCGAGGGCCCCGAGCCGCTCCACGGCGGCGAGGCGCACGGGGAGCGGCACGTCCGCCCCGAGCGCCCCCATCAGGGCCCGCACCGCCTCCTCCCCTCCCGCGGCGCCGAGGCAGCCCGCCGCGGCCACCCCCTCGCTCTCCTTCTCCGAGCGGAGGAACCCCGCCACCGCCGGCGGGGCCTTCTTCAGCGCCGCCAGCGCGCCGAGCACCGTGGCCCGCGAGGAGGGGTCCTCGCCCAGCATCTCCGCGAAGCGGCCCTCCGCCTCGGCGGCCTGGAGCCCCGCCAGGGCGCGGACGGCGCCGCGGCGGACGATCCCCTCGGCGTCGCGGGTCTTCTCCAGGAGGGGAGGCACGACCTCCTCCCGGGGGAACTTCGAGAACACGACCTCCACGGCGCGGTACTCGAGCCCGTCCTTCGTGCCCACCCGCTCCAGCGCCCGCGCGAGGGCCGGCTTCCCGAGCGCCACGAGCCGCTCCCGGGCGATGGGGACGATGACGCGGTTGTCCCCGACCTCCCAGCGGCAGGAGACGGCCCACAGCTTCTCGAGATCGTCCACGGTCTTCCCGTCGGCGCCGGCGACGGTGCCGTCCCGGTCCACCTCCGCCCGCGCCTTCTCCTCCGTCATGGAGGTGGTTCCGGGGTCGCCGCTCCCGCCGGCGGCCACCTCCGCGTCGGGCCGGTCGATGCCGGCGCCGACGATGGAGGAGGTCCACGCCGCGCCGTCGCGGGTCCGCTCCGTGTAGACGTCCTTCCCCCCGGCGTCGGCGAGGATCCCGATGCCGCCGGTGCCCCGCGCCGGGGAGGCGTACCCCTGGACCCCGTCGTTCACGGCGGCGTAGCCGTCGTTGCCCCCCATGTCGATGAGGAAGGCCACGGAGTTGGTGAGGGCGCCGCCCTGGGTGCCGCCGGAGCCGGCGTAGTAGTCGTCGCCGCCGCGGTCCACGAGCATGCCGACGGCGTAGTCGTGGGCGCCCCCCATGCCGACGCCGTTCTTGAGGTAGTAGAGGTCGCTCCCGGCGCGATCGAGCAGGATGCCCGCGGAGAGGTGGATGCCGGAGCCCTGACCGTACTGGCCGAGGTTGTAGGTGTCGTTGCCGTCGTCGTCCACGAGGATGCCGAGGGAGTACCAGTAGGAGGCGCCCTGTCCGTAGATGTCGGCGGTGTAGCGGTCATTGCCCTTCACGTCCACGAGCACGCCGACGCCGCCCGACGCGTCGGGCCGCATGCCGATGGAGAACCCCTGGGAGAGGGACTGGTGGCGGTCGTTGTAGAGCGGCGCGTGGAGGTGGGCGCCGCCGGCGTCGTAGACGTCGTTCCCGTCGAGGTCGGCCAGCACGCCGCAGCCGCGGGTGGAGGCGAAGCCCTCGTTGAAGAGGTCCCCGTGGTAGAGGTCGTTGCCCCCCCTGTCGAGGAGGATCCCGATGCCGAAGGCGCCGGCGCCGATGCCGAAGTCGCCGCAACGGTAGACGTCGTCCCCGCCCTCGTCCACGAGGATCCCGACGCCGGCGATGCCGGCGCCGAGGGAGGCGTTCCCCGCGTCGTAGAGATCGTTCCCGCCCCCGTCCCACTGGATGGCCACGCCGCCGAGAGCCGCGCCGAAGGAGAGGTCCCCGCGGCCGACGTAGCGGTCGTCGCCGGAGAGGTCGATGCAGACGGAGACCGGGCGGTCCTTGAGGATGGAGGCGGAGGCGCCGCCCAGCCAGGTGTCGTTCCCCCCGAGGTCGATGACGAGGATCGCGTCCTCGTCGAGGGCGTGGACGTCGTCGCCGGTGCCGTAGAGGACGACGATGCCGGCATCGGTCCGGATTCGCTCGCCCCCCCTCCACTCCTTCTCGAAGCCACCCTCCGCGCGGAGCGCATCGATCAACTCCTGAGCCAGGATGAGGGCGAACTGGGAGTCCACGCCGAGGTCGGCCAGCCCCTCCGAGTGCTCCTTCAGGAATTCGAGGAACCGCGCGTCCTCCAATTCCGGCGCGTCGATGACCAGAGCAGGCTTTTCCACCTGGCTTCCCATGGCCTTGCGGAGGAAGGGGGCCCGGTCAGCTCCTCCGGGGAGGACGGGGCGCCTCGCGGCAACGACCTTTCCGGTCCCGGGGTCGATCTCCCGGAGGCCCCCGTCGAGGGAGCCCTTCACCAGTTCCGTGGCAAGCGTCATCCGCCCCACCGCATCCCGGACACCGGGCCCGACCCGAGAAAGAGGGATCGCGGGAGCCGGAAAGGGTGTCGCCGTGGTCACGGGGTCCCCCCCGGCCATCTGGCCCCCCGCCCGGACCAGGAGCCGGAGCGGATCCCCGCTCCTCGCCTCCCTGTCCCACGCCTCCGCCTCGTTCCCCACCGAAAGCGGATCGTCCAGCGCCCGCCGCACGACCTGCAGCCGGAACGGGTCGTCGATGGGCTGCTTCTGGAACGCGAGGTCCCTGCGATTGCAGTTGAGGATCGTGAGCCCCTCGTCCACGAGGCGCAGTTCGTCGAGGGTCCAGAATCCCCCCTCCACGGGTTCCGGCTCCCGCTCCGGCGGCGCCGGGGGCGGGGGCGGGTAGACGATGGCCGCGGGCGCCGGCGCGGGGACGGACGCGGGGACGGGCGTCCCCCCGGCGTCCCGGACTTCGCTGCCGCCGTCCGCCGCGCAGGCGGCGGCCAGCAGTACGAGCACGGGAGCGGCGATCCGGATTGCGGCCATGGGAGCCTCCTTTGGCACGCCATTCTCGCCCGGGAGGGGCTCTTCACCCCAGCATCGTCAGCAGCAACTGGGCGAGAATCACCTTCCCGATGAACGCCACCGGGTAGACCGACGCGTAGCCGACGTTGGGCTCCTCGCTCCCCGTGCGGTCCACGGCCCAGGCGAGCAGCGCCGGCTGGGTCTGGATCCCCCCGGCCATCCCGACGAGCAGCGTCATCGGGATGCGCAGCCAGATCCGCCCCGCCATGAACAGCGCCACCGCCGTCGTCGTCGTGATCACCGCCCCGAGCCCGAGCAGCGCCCAGCCCCCGCCGCCGGAGAGGGTGCCCACGAAGGCGCCCCCCGCCCGCGTCCCCACCCCCGCGAGGAACAGGACCATCCCGAACTGGCGCAGCGTCAGGTTCGCGCTGTAGGGCATCGTCCAGAGGAGCGGCCCCGTGCGCCCGAGCGAACCCAGGATCAGGGCGACCACCAGCGGCCCCCCGGCGAGCCCGAGCCGGAACCGGACCCCGCCGGGCAGTTCCACGGCCACCATCCCGAGCACGATGCCGAGCGTCAGGCCCACGCTGAAGGAGAGGAGGTCGATCTCGCTCACGGCCCGGTAGGAGTCCCCGAGGAACTTCCCCGCCCTCTCGAGGTCCGGCACGCGGCCCACCACCCGAACCCTGTCTCCGAGCTCCAGCGTCGTCTCCCGCTCCGGCACGAACTCCGCGTCCCCGCGCCGCACCCGCGTGATCACCACCCCGAACCGCTCCGGCAGGCGCAGCTCCTCCACGGTGAACCCCGCCGCCTCCCGTCTCGACACGAAGATGCGCCGGTAGTCGAGCACCGCGCGGTCGAGGTCGAGCGGCGTCCGGTTCTCCTCGCCGAGGAACTCCGTCACCGCCGCCACCTCCTCCGGGGGGCCGACCAGGGTGAGCTGGTCCCCCTCCTCGAGGAGCGTGCCGTCGAGGGCGACCTCGAGGAGCCCGTCGCGGCGCCGGTGGCGCGCGAAGACGACCCGCCAGCCGTGGGCCCGCAGGAGCTCGCCGAGGGTCCGCCCCACGGCCCGGGGGCGGAAGACGCGGACCGTGCGCGCGTCGAGCCCCCCGGCGCCGGGCACCACCCCGGCGAGGCCCGCCGCGTCCCGCCCCGCGTCGGGCCGGAACCGCCGCCACGCCGCCTCCATGGCGAGGAGCATCCCCCCCACGCCGAAGGGGTAGGCGAGGGAGTAGGCGACGACGGGCTCGAGGAGGCGGCGCTCGAGGTCGGCGCCGCCGGCGTTCTGGAGGGATTCCAGCACCGCGGCGAGGGCCGGCGTGTTCGTGAGCCCCCCGGAGAAGGCCCCCGCGGCGAGGGCGCCGCCGACGCCGAGGAGGCGCGCCGTTCCGGCGGCGACGAGGGTGGCGAGAACGAGGACGCCGAGCACGAGGACGGTGTCCCGCATTCCCCGGCGGCGGAGGGAGGCGAAGAAGGAGGGGCCGTAGGAGAGGCCGAGGGCGTAGACGAAGAGGGCGAGGCCCGAGAGGTAGGCCTCCTCGGGCAGGCGGAGCGACGGGTCGAGGGCGCCGAAGGCGAGGCCGGTGAAGAGCACCGCCGCGAGGCCGAGACGGGTCGCCTTCCCCGCGGCGTAGCCCACCGCCGCCACCGCGAGGAGGAGGAGGAGCGGATTCCCGGCCAGGAGTCGGATCATCCCCTGCATGGGCGATGGGGCGGGGCCCCGCCGGGGCCGGTTCCGGGAGGGGCGGGCCGCACGGTGCTGCCTTCCGATCCTGGATCACCGCGGGACGGGATCGCCGGGTTCGCCGGGAGCGGACCGTGACGGGGTCCGCGACGCCCGTCATCACCCGGCGAGGCGGGCCGCGAGGGCGGCGATGCCGAGCGCCGCCGCCGCCACCGCCGTCGCCGCGCCGGCGCCGAGGAGGAGGGGACGGGGGCCGAGCTCCTTCAGCGTCGCGAACCGCGTCGTCAGGCCGAGGGCCGCCATGGCGGCGCCGAGGCAGGCGTCGGAGCCGAAGGACTCGATCCCCCGGGTCAGCGACTTCCACGCGCCGGCATCGAAGAGCCCGAGGGCGAGACCGCCCTCGAGGCCGGCGTCCCCCGCCGTGCGGAGGAGGGCCATGGCGAGGAACCCGAGCACGAAGAGCGGGAACAGCTTCCCGAGGGCGATCCTCTTCCCGGCGCCGCCGGTCCGCCGCGCGTGGGAGAGGGCCAGCAGCGGCACGACGGCCACGAGGAAGGTGTTGCGCACGAGCTTCGTCACCAGGGCCGCGTTCATGGCCGCGTCGTCGAGAAAGGCCGACCTGTAGGCCAGCGCCGCGCCGGTCACCTGGGAGGTGTCGTGGATGGCGGTCCCGAGGAAGAGCCCCGCCGCCCCCGGCGCGTCGGCGAAGAGCAGGTGGGCCAGCGGCGGGAAGAGGAGCATCCCGAGGAGCCCGAAGAGCGTCACGTTGGCCACGGTGTAGGCGACCTCCCGCTCCTCGGCGTCGATGGCCGGCGCGACGGCCAGCGTCGCCGTCACCCCGCAGATGGCCGTGGAGGCGGCGGCGAGGACTCCGAGGCGCTCCGACACCCCGAGCGCGCGGGCGAGCCGGAGCGAGACGAGGAGCGCCAGGACCACGATCACCACCACCGCCGGGAGCGCGACGCCGCCGGAGCGGGCCACGGCCAGCAGGCTCAACCGGATCCCCACGAGCACGATGCCGAGGCGGAGCACCCTCTTCACGCAGAAGTCGAGACCGGGCCGGAACACCCCGTGGACGCCGACGGTGTTGGCGAGGAGGAGGCCGAGGAGCACGGCGAGGGTGACGCCGGGCACCGGGCTCTTCCCCGACGGGACCAGCCCCCCGATCCCCTCCGCCCCGAAAGAGGCCACCCACACGAGGGCCGCCGCCGCCGCGACCCCGGGAAGGAGGATGTGGGCGGAGCGGAGGGGTACCCCGAGGAGCGCGCTCTCGAGCGTCGAGGGGCGGGCGGGGCCGGGGCCGGGGCCGTTCACGGGGCCGAACGATACGGACAGCAGAACGGTGTCAGACACCTATTTGTCGGAGGCGGGAGTCCCCCGTCCGGGCGAAAGGGCCCCGCCTCCGA
>CAYJMF010000010.1:58820-61388 GCA_964370855.1 uncultured Planctomycetota bacterium
GGGGCCGCCCCGCGCGCGGCACCCCCCCCCCCCCCCAAAAAAACTGGTTGTCAGACACCGTTCTGCTGTCGACTCCGTTCGGCTGTCGGGGTACCGTGGTCCCTCCGGCGTCCTCCCCACGGAGCCCCCCCCCCATGCCCTCCCCCATCCGCGTGCAGCGTCCCGGCGAGTTCCCCCGGGTCCACGTCCCCGCCGCCGCCGACCTCGCCGACGAGGCGACCCTGAAGGGACTCCTCGACGAGCTCGAGGCCCGCCCCCTCGACTCCCCCGCCGCCCTGGAGAAGTGGCTCGCCGACATGGACGAGGTCTTCTCCTGCTTCGTCGAGGAGGCCTCCCGGCGCAACATCGAGATGACCTGCGCCACCGACGACCCCGAGGCCGAGAAGCGCCACCTCCACGTCGTCCGGGACCTCCACCCCCTGGTGGCCCCCGTGGCGGAGCGCCTCTCGCGGAAGTACCTCGCCTGTCCCCACCGCAAGGCCCTCGACGCCGCCCTCTACGCCGTCCACGACCGCAACGAGGAGATCGACGTCCGCCTCTTCCGCCAGGAGAACGTGGAGCTCGGCAAGCGGGAATCCATGGAGAAGCAGAAGTACCAGAAGGCCATGGGCGCCATGTCCGTCACGTGGAACGGGGAGGAGCGGACCCTCGAGCAGATGGCCGTCCTCCAGCAGTCCGCGGACCGCGCCGAGCGGGAGAAGGCGTGGCGGCTCGTCACCGACCGCCGCCTCCGGGACCGCGCGACCCTCGACGGGATGTTCGACGGCCTGGTGAAGCTCCGCCACGAGATGGCCCGCAACGCCGGCTTCCCCGACTTCGTCGAGTACACCTTCCCCCGCAAGCACCGCTTCGACTACACCCCCGCCGACTGCGTCGCCTTCCACGAAGCCGCCGAGGCCTGCGCCGTCCCCTTCCTCCGCCGCATGGACGCCCGCCGCCGCGCGCGCCTGAAGCTCCCCGCTCTCCGCCCCTGGGACCTCGGCGTGGACGAGACCGGCCGCCCGCCGCTGCGCCCCTTCGCCACGCCGGAGGAGCTGACCGACGGCTGCCTCGAGATCTTCCGCGGACTCGACCCCGAGGTCGGCGCGGCCTTCGGGATGATGAAGGAGCGGGGGCTCCTCGATCTCGGCAGCCGCAGGGGGAAGGCCCCCGGCGGCTACCAGTCCACCCTCCACGAGGTGCGGCTCCCCTTCATCTTCATGAACGCCGCGGGGATGGACCGCGACGTCTTCACGCTGCTGCACGAGGGGGGCCACGCCTTCCACAGCGTGCTGTCGCGGAAGCAGCCCCTCCTGTCCTACCGCGGCGTCCCCCACGAGTTCGCCGAGGTCGCGAGCATGGGGATGGAGCTGCTGTGCCAGGACCGGCTCGCGCCGTTCTACGACGAGGAGGAGGCGGCCCGGAGCCTGCGCGCCCACCTCGAGGGCACCATCTCGCTGCTGCCCTGGGTCGCCACCATCGACGCCTTCCAGCACTGGATCTACCGCAACCCCGGGCACACGGCGGAGGAGCGGAGCGTGGCCTTCCGCGGGCTCGTGGCCCGCTTCGGCAACGACATCGACTGGAGCGGGCTCGAGGAGGCGCGGGACTGGATGTGGCACCGCCAGCTCCACGTCTTCCTCTACCCCTTCTACTACATCGAGTACGCCATCGCGCAGATGGGGGCGCTGCAGCTGTGGGTCAACCACCGCCGCGACCCGGCGAAGGCGCTGGCGCAGTACAAGGCCGGGCTCGCGCTCGGCGGGAGCCGTCCGCTCCCGGAGCTCTTCGCGACGGCGGGCCTCAAGTTCGACCTCTCCCGCCGCATGCTGGAGCCCCTCGTCGCCGAGGTGGAGGAGGTCCTCGCCGGCCTCCCGGAGTAGAGGAGGGGGATACCGTACCCGACCCGATTCATCGGGCTTCGGAGGGACCGGCGACTCCCCCCCCTCCCGCCGGCGGGCCTACTTCGCCAGCCGGCGCTCCGCCTCGAGCCAGATCTCGAAGTCCTGGCCGACGGGACGGCGGCGCTCCTCCCAGATTTCGCGCGCGACGCGGGCGACGTCGGCCTTCGCCGGCGCGGGCCTGGGGGCGGGAGCGGGCTTCGGGGCGGCGGCCTTCGGGGCAGGCACCGGGGCGGCGGCCTTCGGGGCAGGCACCGGCGCGGCGGCGGCCTTCGGGGCAGGCACCGGCGCGGCGGCGGCCGGCGCGACGACGGGGGCGGGGGCGGGGGCGACGACGGGGGCGTTGACGGGCGCTGCGAGTTTCGGCTTCGGAGCGGACTTCCGGGACTTCTTCGACACTTCACACCTCCTGGAGCGGACGCCGGGCGGGATCGGGCCCCGGGACACGTTCCGGGGGTACCGGGGGTCCCTCCCATGGGGACCGCAGCCCGGCTTCGGGCTGGACCCCGCATCCTAGGCCCTGCGGGCCGCTGCTCACAACGAAACGGACGCGCGGGGGGCGGGCGGCGGTCCACCGCCCGTGACCGGGCCGCGGGGGAGGAACGGGCCCGGGCCCCCCGTCGGGGGGCCCGGCCCCCCCCCCGCGCCCCGGGCCCCGGGGGGAGAGCAAGACTGAGCTTGCCCCGGG
>CAYJMF010000010.1:61398-87084 GCA_964370855.1 uncultured Planctomycetota bacterium
GGGGGGTGCTAAAATTTACCGGGCGGGGGGGGGGGGGGGGGGGGGGCCCCCGCGGGGGCCGGGGGGGGGGGGGGGGGCGGGGCGGGGGCCCCGGGGGGGGGGCCGGGGCCCCCCGTCGGAGCCGCGGGCCCGTTGCGGATCGCTACAGTTCGATGCCCGAGGGCCCCTCCTTCAGGGACACCTTGATGTCGGAGTAGTGGGACCCCGCGAGGAAGGCCCCCTTGGCCTTGAGGACCCGCTTCCCCTCGGCCCCCTTCATGGCGCCCACGAGGAAGAGGGAACCCTCCCCGTTGGAGCCGCTGAAGTGGAACTTCCCGTTTCCGGCGGCGCCGTCGAGGGAGACGACGAAGTCCTCGTCGGTCCCCTCCCCGAACACGACGAGTGTGCCCGAGGTCGAGGTCCCCTCCTGGTTGACGACGAGCCCCATGAGGGAGGTGTCGCTGCCCGACTCCTCCTGCTGGGGATCGATGACCTGGTTCTTCGACTTGAGGGTTCCGGCGTACTCCCCCTGGATGTTCTCGAGGGGGGCCGCCGCCGAGGACGGAGTCACCGCGATCGCGACACCGAAGAGGGCCGCGGCGAGGCCGCGGAGGAATCCACTCGACATGGCGCATCTCCCTTTCTCCCACCACATTTCCCCGGGTCCGGACCCGCGTCCGGCGCCCGCTCGGCGGGTGCGAGATGGTACCCGGGGAGGAGGGGGGCTGGGAAGGGGGGAGAGCGACCCGGTCGAAGGGGGCTCCTCACCTCCGCAGGTCGATGTCCGTGGTCCTGCCCGCCCGCCCGTGGAGGCGGAGGAGGAGCTTCTTCTCGGCGGTGATGAGGATCTCCACGTCCCCGGGCCCCGTGCCCTCGCGGAGCAGGTCCCCCGTGAAGGGGTTGCGGAGGCCGCCGAGGAGGAGCCCCTGGTCGTGCAGGCGCTCGCGGAGATCCACCACCGTGGGGAAGGGGCCGGGCCCCACCTGGAACCGGTGGTGCATGATGGAGTTCTCGACCCTCGCCTCGTGCCACGCCCGCTCCACCGGCGCCCCCTCCAGGCTCCACACGCGCAGCACCGGCCCCCGGTGGTCCTCGAAGAGCTCCACGCATCCCGGCGAATCCCCCCACCGCACCGGACCCCCGGCGAAGGGATCCTGGATCCGCTCCTTCCGGAACGCGGCCTCGAGGGCGGCCCGCGCCTCTTCAAGAGTGCGGCCGGCGTAGCCGTCGGAGTCGTCGAGCACCATGAGGGCCGGCATCCTGATCCACCGGGAGGAGCGCAACTCCTCCGCGGGGATGGTCTCCATGGACGCGCGGAGCCCCGCCGTCGCCGCGACGGCGCCGACGGTGAGGAGCCCGATCCATCGGAAGTGGGGCAGCCCGGCCTCCCCCGGGAAGGCGAGGAGGCGCGCCGGGGTCAGCAGGAGGACGAGGAGCCCGAGGCACCAGAAGAGCGACACCGTCGTCCCCGCCGCCCGCCACGCCTCCCCCGGCGTGCGGAGGAGCCGCTCCACGGGCCGGTACTCCCCCACCTCGGGGAGGAGGTCCCGGTCCATGGCCGCCGCCTCCATCCTCCCCTCGAGGCGGGTGACGACGCAGCCGTCCCAGAGGAGGGCCATGAGATCGGGGTGGGCGATGCGGCGGCCTTCCCAACCGTCGCCGTCGGAGAGCATGGGACGCTCCTCGAAGGTGTAGTCGCCCGTGACCCGGCCGTCGGGGATCCCCTCGAACCGCCGCGACCGCGTGACGCGGAGGGGGCGGCAGGCCGCCGATCCCTCCGCGACGACGTGGATCCGGAGATCGGTCCCGCCCCCGGCGAGCCCCGTGAGCCGCATCGGGTAGACGGGCCGTTCGGCGGGGAAGGTGACGGAGAGGGGATGGGGCGCGGCGCGGCCTCCCCCCTCGTGGGCGAGGCGGGCGGCGAGGAAGACCCAGCCCTCGGAGACGTGGGCCTCGATCACGGGGATCGCCTCCGGCGCGAGGGGGGCGAGGCCGGCCCCCTCGAGCCAGGCGCCGAGGGCGGAGGCGTCCTTCGCCTCGAGGACGACGACGTCGTAGGAGCCGATGCGGCGGGACGCCGTGGCCTCGACGCCGGTGACGGGGGCGCCGCCGATGCCGAGCCGGGCCGCCAGGAGGTTCGGCACGGCGACGAGGAAGAGGAGGGAGAAGAGGAGGCCGAGGAGGAGGGCGATGCGGAGGGCCGGGGACCCGGGCCCTGCGGTGCCGGCGACCTGGGCGCGATGGAGGATCAGCAGGGCGCCGAGGAGGAGAAGGAGGCCCGGCAGGAGGAGGACCTCGAGCCACATCCCGTCCGGCGGCACCGTCGCCCGCGTGGCGACGTCGAGGGTGTCGAGGATCCCCGGCGTCGCCGCCTCCACGGACGTCGGCCGCGCCGGCAGCGGGACGATCCACCCGAGGGCCTGGGCCTCGGCGTCCACCGTGGACTCGACGACGAGCCGCTCCACCCCGTCGCGGTGGACGATGAGCGCCCGCTGCGCCGGGATGGAGGGGACGACGGCCATGCGCGCGGACTTGAAGTACCCCCCGTCGGCGAGGGCCGGGTCGAGGGGCAGGAGCAGCAGGAGCAGGAGGAGGAGCCGCCGCACCCCCCCATCCTACGGGGCCGGGCGCCCCTTCGGTGTCAGACGCTTTTCGGCACGGGCCCGCGGAGCGCGTCCACCTGGATCATGACGGCGACGAGCCCCCCGTCGCTCCCCTTGGCATGCATCTCCCCCTTCGCGAAGTGCGCCCCCTCGCCGGCGGCGATGGGGATGCGGCGGCCGTCCTCCCCCTCGACCCAGCCCGAACCCTCCACGGCGAGGAAGAGCTGGTCGAAGCCGGCCCGGTGGCGGCCGATGGAGCCCCCGGCGGCGATGCGGACCGCGTAGATGTGGCTCTCCCCCGTCCCGTCCCCGAGGGGGACGCTCGCCGCGGCCACGCTGTCGAAGCCGGTGATGGGCCGGGCCTCCTCCGGCCCGAAGGCGATGATCCTCATGCGCTCCCCCGTTCCCGTTCGATGCGCCGCCCGGCGCTCCGCGGACGGCTCGATCCCGGAAATCCGGCCGTTCACGGCGGGTTCATGGTCCCCGCGCAGGATGGGGCCCGACGCAAGGAAACCCGGCCGTCCGCTCCCGGCGGGAGCGGACCCGAGAAAGGAGAAGCACCATGCAGCGCGCCATCGCAGCAGCACCGCCGCACCGGAGCACCGGCCTCGCCATCCCCCTCACCTTCGCCCTCCTCGCCGCCCTCGCCGCGGGCCCCGTCGGGGCCGCCGCCTCCCCGCCGGCGGGGGGCGCGTGGAAGAAGATCGCGAAGGACCTCCGCAAGGCCGCCGCCCTGGAGCTCAAGGCCGACTACCTCCTCGCCCGCGCGCGGGCCATGGCCCTCGGCTCGGAGGAGGCGAGGGAGGAGGCCCTCGACGAGGCCGCGGAGGCGTACGCCGAGGAGAAGGGGCTGCCCGACGACCAGTACGAGGCGCGGCTCGACCTCGCCGAGGCCCTGGGCGAGGACGCCCCCCCGACGGGGACCGTGGACCCCGCCGACTTCGTGGCCGCCGTCACCCACCCCCTCATGCCCCTCTCCCCGGGGAGCACATGGACCTACTCGGGGGAGACGGAGGACGGCACCGAGACCGTCGTCGTCGAGGTCCTCGAGGAGACGAAGGAGATCCTCGGGGTGACCTGCACCGTGGTCCGCGACACCGCCTCCCTCGACGGCGAGGTCGTCGAGGACACCTACGACTGGTTCGCGCAGGACGTGGACGGGAACGTCTGGTACTTCGGGGAGATCTCCTTCAACTACGAGGACGGCGAGATCGTGGACGTCGAGGGCTCCTGGAAGGCCGGCGTGGACGGCGCCGTTCCCGGCATCGTCATGAAGGCCGCGCCGGCGGTGGGCGACGTCTACCGCCTGGAGTTCCTCCTGGGCGAGGCCGAGGACTGGGCCGAGGTCCTGGCCCTGGACGCCGTCGCCACGGTCCCCTTCGGCGGTGAGCGCACCGGGCTCCTCAAGACCCTCGACGCGTCCACCCTCGAACCCGACGCCCTGGAGCACAAGTACTACGCGCCGGGCATCGGCTTCATCCTCGAGGTGAAGCCGGAGACCGGGGAGCGCCTGGAACTCGTCGACTTCCAGCAGTAGGGGGGGGAGGCCGCTTGCCGCGCCTCCTGCCGCACGCCGCCCGGGGCCGCCCTGGCCCCGGGCGGTTCCCCCGGGCCGTTGATTGGGGTATCGTTCATGAACGGTTCATGGAGACCCCGGAGGATGCCCGCGGCGTCGCGGGCCGGGAGAACCGGAGCCCGCCGTCCCAGGAGGTCGTCATGAACGGTGCCCGGACCCTCGCCCCTTCCCTCCGCAGCGCGCTGCTCCTCGCCTGCGCCCTCGCCGGACCCTGGCCCCTGTCCGGCCCGGGGGCCCCGGCCGCGGCCCGGGCCGACGTTCCCGCCGGCACCCCGGCCTTCTCCGCTCCCACCGTCGTGGATCACCCCTTCCACCCGATCCACCCGGGCTCCTTCCGCGTCTACGCCGGCCGGGAGGGGGGGGTCGCCATCACCCTGGTGGAGTTCCACCTCGAGGAGACGCGGACCTTCTCCTGGAGGGGCCTCGATGTCCCCTGCCGCGCCGTGGAGGAGAGCGTCTTCGTCGACGGCGCCGTGGTGGAGGAGTCCACCACCTGGTTCGCGGAGGCCGACGACGGGAGCGTCTGGGCCTTCGGCGAGACGACGGTGAAGTCCGGCGACGACGACGACGGGGACGACGACGACGACGGCGACGACGAGGACGACGAGGACGAGGTCTCCTGGGTCGTGGGGGCCGTCGCGCCCACCGATCCCCCGGGCACCCTCGCGACCGCGGACCCGTTCCTCCGCATGCCCGCGTCCCCCGGCCCCGGCGACGCCTGGGTGTCCGAGGACCTCGGGGGGGCGGCCTACCAGTCCGACCGCGTGGTCCGCGCCGACGCCTTCGCCCGCACCGCCGCGGGCCGCTTCCCCGGCTGCCTCGTGGTCGAGGAGCGGGGCGTCGCCGCCACGACGCGGGAGTGGAAGATCTACGCCCCCGGCGTCGGCCTCGTGCAGTCGAGGACCCGGGGCGAGCGGCTCGCGCTCCGGGCCGGGACGACCCTGGCGCGCGGCCGCCGCGGGGCCCGGTAGCGGGTCCGGCGGCGGGAAGGAGGAGGGGATGCGCGTGCTCCTGGTCGAGGACAACCGGGACATGGCCGAGGTCGTGCGCGACGCCCTCGTCGAGGAGGGGTACGCCGTGGACCTCTCCATGGACGGGGAGGACGGCCTGTGGCGCGCGACCACCGTGGACTACGACGTGATCGTCCTCGACGTCATGCTCCCCCGCCTCGACGGCCTCGAGGTCCTCGCCCGCGCGCGGAGGAAGGGCCGCGCGATGCCGGTCCTCCTCCTCACGGCCCGGGACCGCACGGCGGACCGGGTCGCCGGCCTCGACGCCGGCGCCGACGACTACCTCGTCAAGCCCTTCGCGCTGGGGGAGCTCCTCGCCCGCGTCCGCGCCCTCCTGCGCCGGGCCCCCTCGGGCACCGACGGCATGCTGCGCCACGGCGACATCGCCATGGACCCCGCGCGCCGCACGGTCACCCGCGGGGGGAGATCCGTGGACCTCACCCCCAAGGAGTTCGCCATCCTGGAGGTGTTCCTCCGCGACCCGGGGCGCGTCTTCACCCGGACGGAGATCCAGGAGCACGCCTGGGACGATTCCCACGAGGGAATGAGCAACACCGTCGACGTCCTCCTCGGCCGGATCCGGCGGAAGCTCGGCTCCCCGGGGAAGGCCCCCCTCCTGCGCACCGTGCGCGGGGTGGGCTACTCGCTCGCGGGCGGCGTCGATGCGTAGCCTCCGCGCGTCCATCGTGGCCGGGTTCCTCGGGGTCGGCTCCCTCGTCGTCGGGGGGCTGGCGACGACGGTCTACGCCCGCGCCCGGTCCATCGCCCACGGGGCGATGGAGGGGGACCTCCGGTTCCGGGCCGACGCGCTCTCCGGCCTCCTCGAGGTGGAGAAGGACGGCCTCGACTTCGAGGTCCCCCGGGAGATGCTCCGCGACTTCCAGGCCGGGGGGCGCGGCGCCTACCTGCGCATCCTCGCCCCCGACGGGAGGACCGTGGTCCGCTCCCCCTCCCTCGAGGGGGAGGATCTGCCCGACCCGGGCCCGTGGACCCCGGGGGGCGTCGCGTTCTCCGAAATCGACGACGGCCCCCACGGCATCCCCTGCGCCGCCGTCGCGCTCTCCTTCGTCGCCCGGGCCCCGGCGCCGAAGCCGAAGGACGGGAAGCCGCCGGCGTGGACCCCCCCGCCGGAGGAGGCGCGGCGCTACCGGGTCCAGGTCGCCCTCGACCGCCGCGGGCGGGACGCCGCCCTCGCCTCCCTGGCCCGCTTCCTCTGGGCCGCCGGGACCGGCGCCCTCCTGCTCGTGGGCGCGGGCGCCCTCGTCGTGGTCCGCTCCGCCCTCCGCCCCCTCCGCCGGATGACCGCCGAGGCCGCCTCCCTCGCCCCCGAGGACGCGACCCGCCGCCTCGACCCCGGGACCGTCGTGCTGGAGCTTCACGAGCTCGCCTCCACCCTCAACGCCGCCCTCGACCGCCTGGGGGAGGCCCTCGCCCGGCACAAGCAGTTCACCTCCGACGCGAGCCACGAGCTGCGGACCCCCATCTCCATCCTCGCCGCCAACGCAGAGCACCTGCTCCGCAACCCCCGCACCGGGGAGGAGTACCGCGAGGGCCTCCGCCGCCAGCTCCGCATCGCCGGGCGGATGAAGCACCTGACGGAGAACCTCCTCGTCCTGGCGCGGGCCGACGCGGGGGCGGAGGTCCCGGAGCGGAGGCCGGTCCGCCTCGACGAGGTCGCCGACGGGGCGGTGCGGGAGTTCGCCGACCTGGCCGGGGACGGGGGCGTCGGCCTCGCCCTCGGGAGGTGCGACCCCGCGGTGGTGGAGGGGGACCCGGTCCACCTGCGGCAGCTCCTCGACAACCTGGTCTCCAACGCGGTGAAGTACACGCCCGCCGGGGGCCGCGTGACGGTCTCCGTGGAGTCCGCCGGGGAGGAGGTCGTCCTCGACGTCTCCGACAGCGGCCCCGGCATCCCGGCCGCCGAGCAGGACCGCGTCTTCCGCCGTTTCTACCGCGTGGCCGGCGGCCGGGGCGGCGTCGAGGGCGCCGGCCTCGGCCTCGCCATCGTCGCCTGGGTCGCCGAGGCCCACGGCGCCCGGCTGGAACTCCGGAGCGAGCCCGGCCGGGGCTCCTCCTTCCGCGCCCTGTTCCCCGTCGGGAAGGCCGCGGGGGCGGCCCCCCCTGATTCCCCGCGTTCCGCCGGGTCCCCGGCGGAGGGGGAGGGAGGGATCCTGCACGGGATCGCGACCTGAGGCGGAGCGCGGCGGGGCCGCGGCGCCGTCCCCGTCAACGGGGCCGGGCCCTGCGCACCATGAACTCCACGGCGGCGCCCATGTTCACGGGGACGACCTCCGTCCCGGGATGATCCCGGGCCCAGACGCGGAAGACCTCGTCCGCGAACCCCTGCCCGACGGCCTCGACCCCCCGGAAGTCGAGGACGACCCGCCGGAACTTCTCCAGCCCGTGCACGAGCCGTCGCGCCTCGGAGCGCGAGACGAAGGTCCCCTCCCTCTCGAACAGGCGGACCACGATGGTGGTGCGATCGAAGGTCCTGTCGTCGTCGGTGTGGGCGTTGAAGATCCCGAGGAGGTCCCGCGCCGAGGAGGGATCGATCTCGAAGCGGACCCGGGTCCCGGCCATGGGAGGGACGGAGCGGACGCTGAAGTCCCCCCGGTCGTTGTCCACCTCCCACCGCAGCCCGTTGCATTCGAGCTCGAACCGGGATGCGACGCGGGAGGCGAAGAAGAGGCCCTCGCCCGTGTGGCGATCCGGCGCCGTCGTCACGCGGCCCTTCGACAGTTCCTGCAGCGCCTCGAGGTGGTCCCGGAGGCCGAATCCCGCCCGCACCTTCTCGAAGGCGCCGATCCCGTGGTCCCGGATCTCGAAGGCGATCCGGCCGCCCCGCCGCGTCCACGCGATCTCGACGCTGCCGGATCCGGAGTGGTCGATGGCGTTGTTGAGCATCTCCGTGAAGGCGTACTCGAGGTCGCTTCCCGCCCGCCCCGGGAGGACCCGGAGCGCCTCGATGCCCTCCCGCATGCGCCTCCAGACCTCGTCCTCGCGGAGCCCCTCGAGGGGGAGGACCTCCCCGCCGAGCCGCTCCTCCTGCGGGGTCTCCCGGGAGGCGGGTGGGGCCGGGAATCCCCTCCCCGGGGCCGCCTTGAACCGGGTCCCGCGGCCCGCCCCGGCTCGGACGATGGCCCCTGCAGCGACCAGGCGCCGGAGGTGGCGTTGAATCCCCTGGCGGGTCAGGCCGGCCCGGTGGGCCAATTCCCCGCTGGAGAACTCCCCGGATTCGGCAAGCAATTCGTTGACGATTCCATCGATCTGTTGACGTTTCACGGCCTAATCGTAAACGCACGCGGGGACATCGTCAACGTTTCGTCAACGAGTGCGCCGCGGGCCTGTCAGCCACAATTGCCCGAAGTCGGGATCCACCCCATCGTGCGGGACCGAAGAGGGGCGTACGGTGGGATTCCACAAAGGAGGTCTCATGAGCAGGTCCATGGTCACGGTCGCAACGTTCGCCGCGGTCGCCGCCTTCGCCTTGCCGGGCTGCTTCTTCGAAAGCCGCCGCTCCACCGGGCACGTCTCGGCCGGGGTCGAGGTCCGGGCGGAGGCCGGCTACGTCTACTTCCCCTCGCACCACGCGTACTACCGCGAGTCGAGCAACGACTGGTGGGTGATGGAGTCGGGGTCCTGGGCCCACCACACCGTGCGGCCCTCCACAATCGTGATCCGGGACGACACGCCCTGGCTCACGGTGAACGTGACGGGCGATCAGCCCCACCACCGCAACGCCGACCACGACCGGGACTACGGGAAGGGCGGAAGGTCGAAGGGCCCGCCGCCGGGGCGCGGCTGGCGCAAGTAGACGTCGCAACCACGCAATCAGTCCCTCACCGGGAATCCGTCCGCTCGTCCACGGGCCGGGTGACCGGTGAGGGCATCCCCCGCGCCGCTCCGGGGATTCAGCGGTCCTCCATCGACGGCCCTTCCCTGTAGTACGTCTCCAGGGTGAGCGCGTTGAGCGCCGTCGCGCAGACGCGGCCCCCCTCCTTCGACCAGGGGTCCACCGGATCCCACGACCCGAACCGGTCGTCGGCGCGATCCACCCGCTGGTTCCCGACGAGGGCCGTCTTCAGGGCCCCGTTCCACGCCTTCCACCGATCCCCCCCGACGCGGAAGAGGGCGTTCGTGCCGAAGAACCAGTAGACGTGATCGACGGATCCCGCCGCGTCGTCCCAGGCCGGCGGGAGGCGCAGGCAGAGATCCGCCCCGCGCAGCACTTCCGCGTCGTCGGGGGCCGCGCCGGAGAGGAGGCGGACGAGGACGGCCATGGCCGTCGTGGACTCGGAGCGGTCGGGGGGAAAGCGGTCCATGAGCTCCTGGTGCCGGTTGGGCCCGTTCCCGCGGTCCGTGTAGCCCGCCCGCCCCGTCTCCGGGTCGGTCACGCGATCGAGCCACGCCACCGCACCGTCCCGTCCCGCGGGGTCCACGTCGAGTCCGGCCCTGTCCGCCGCGCGGAGGGCGAGGACCATCCACGCGGTGACGGAGGTGTCGTTGTCCATGGCCTTCTCGCCGTACCTCCAGCCGAGGTAGGGGTTCTGCGCCTGGAGCACGAAGGCGACGGCCCTCTCGGCGCTCTCCTTGAAGAGGGGGGACCCGGTCCGCTCCCAGGCCTCGACCATGGCGAGGGTCGCCAGGGGGTGGTTGTAGATGGCGCGATCGCTCATGAGGGGGAAGAAGTGGGCACTCCCGCCGGCGGCGCTGCTCGTCCCGAACCGCCCCGCGACGTCCTGGATCCCCTTCAGGTACTTGAGCCCGTTGCGCACGACGGCGCCGCGGATCGGGGTCTTGTGGGTCTCGCCGTGGCCGAGGAAGGCCGACAACGCGAGCCCGGTGACGCCGGGGGTGTACATCCCGTTCCCCGCGCCGCCGCACCTGGACTCCTTGCATTCCGCCTCGAACCCCTCGGCGTCCCAGGACCCGTTCGCCGCCTGGTGCCGCGCGAGCCAGTCGAGGGCCGCCTCGACGGCCTCCTCCGTCCCCTCGCCCCCCCCGGCGCGGACGGCGGCGGCGCGGGCCTCGCGGGCGGCCGCCGATCCGGGGGGCGGGGGGACGTGATCCCGGCAGTGGTCGGGGACGGGGGACACCGCCTGGCCGGCCGCGCGTCCGTTGATCCTCCCCGGCGGTGGGAGCGGGGGAAACGCGCCGGTGAAGGGGTTCATGGAGACATCGAACACGGTCACGGCCCAGCCGCGGGGCGGCCCGGCGGGGGCCGGCGGGTCGGCGGCCGCCCCGGAGGAGGCCGGGCAGCGGAAGACGACGGAGTCCACCCCCGACCGGAGGATCGTCTCCACGGCCCGGAGGGCGACGCCGGCGGACGTCTCGGGGGCGGCGTCGAAAGTGACCTGGATGGAACTCCAGCCGAGGTCGGTCCACGTGGTCCCGAGGAACGGGAGGAGATCGCGGTCGAGGTTCGTCGTCCGCGCGGGGTCCGGGGAGAGGCGGAGGGGAACGGGGACGGGGCCGGCGGCGCCCGCGGACACGTCGCTGACGCCGGGGCGGTGCCCGCCGGGGAGGAACGTCGCGAAGGAGCCCTCCTCGCCGCCGCCTTCGGGGAGCGCGGCGAAGTGGACCCGGTAGATGCGGACCTCCGGCAAGGCGCAGGCCTCCATCAGGCGGAGGGCCCTCGTCCAGGGGAGATCCCGGTCCACCCGAAGGACGACATCGAGCTTCGACGGCTTGCCCCCCACATCCTGGCGGGTCTCGTCGGCCCGGCGCCGGAGGAGCTCCTGGAGCCCCTCGAAGGGGATCTCCCTCCCGTCCACGAAGATCCGGCTCGCCGCGTCCACCTCGACGACGAGCCGCCCCGCCTCCGGGGGGAGGTCCCCCACGGTCCCAAGGACCGGCAGTCGTCCGGCGGGGACGGCGTGCGCGGGCGGGGCGGGCGGAACTCGAGTCGCCGCCGCGCGCCACGCGAGCAGCGCGGCGAGGAGGATCGCCGCGGCCGCGACCGCGACCCGGGGCTTCGTCCGAACCAGGAGGCACCTCTTTCGGCGATTCCAACGTGCAAGGAGAAGGAGGGTTCGTCCGCCGGGAGATCCGGCTCCCCGCGCTACTTCCCTCCCCCGTCCTTCGGGGCGGGCGGCTTCTCCTCCGGCGGGAGGTCGACCTTCTTCCCGTTGACGGTGAGCTCCTTCCACCGCGTGAGGACGGGGCCGCCCAGGGGGACCTTCAGCTCCATGGCGGTGAGGATCCGGAGGCCGTCCACTTCGGTCCAGGTGCTGGCGACCTCCACGCCGCCGAGGATGGGGGCGTCCACGAACTTCTTCACGTGGCGGACGAGGACGAACTTCCCGCCGACCCGGGCGTACTCGAAGGTGCGCGCGGTCCTCAGGGCGTCCCCGCCGGTCCCCTCGGTCCCCGTGGAACTCGAGGGAAGGCCGTTCTTGTCGAGGGTGACCATCGACTCGTAGACGAACTCCCCCTCGAACCAGCCCTTGAGGCGGAGGGCCTTGCCCTCCCCGTCGGGGACGAGGTCGGCGTCGTACTCGCCGGACGCCAGCTCCGGCAGGAAGGGCTCCATGGCGAAGGACTCGAGGAGGAGGGCCCGGACGTAGCGGGAGATGCTCGACTCCGTCGCGCCCTTCTCCCGGCCGTTGGGCGGGTCCTTCTCGACGTCCACCACCTTGAGGTCCGCCGGCTCGCGGAACTCCACCGTGACGGCCTCCGTCCCGGAACCCTCGGTGGAGGTCATCGTCCCCTCGAGCCGCTTCAGCCCCGCGGCCACGGGGGAGTACATCGCCTTCCCGATGGCCTCGATGCAGGCCTTCGCCTCGGGGGAGACCTGGTTCACGTGTTTCGCCGGGGGCGGGGGCGGTTCCTTCTTCGGCTCCGCCTCCTGCGCCGGAGCCGCGAGGGCGAAGGCGGCAAGGGCGAAGACCGCGACGGCGGCGGGTTTCATGGCGGCATCTTCTCCGGGTTGCTCACGGATCGTAGCCCCGGGCGGGAATGGAGTCGAGGGAGCGCCGCCGCTACTGCCGCTCCACGAGCTCCTGCGTCAGCTCCAGCGTCTCCCCGGCGCGCACCACGATCTCCCGGTCGGGGACCGGCTCGTAGCGCCCGTCCGGGTCGAGGATGCGGATCGTGTGCTTGCCAGGGGGGAGACCTTCGCAGGAGAGGGTCCCGGTCCTCCCCTCCATGCCGCGGGTCACGCTTCCCCCGTTCCCCGGCGTTCCGTACACGGTCCGGATCTTCACGTCCACGGTGCTCCGGTCGAGGAGCCGCCCCCCGCACCGGAGGAGGAGTCGCACCGCCCCCGCGCGGGGAAGCCGCAGGACCCGCTCCGCCTTCTCGCCGGGGCCGAAGGTCGGGTTGAAACCCCAGAAGTCGCTTCCCTCCTCCTTCAGGGTCGATTCCACCCTGCCCGGTCCCTTCGCCACGATCTCGACGGACCCCGGAGGGACGACCAGCCGGAACTCCCCCGCCCTGGCGCCGGGTTTGCCGTTGTCCGCCGTATAGGGGAGGCCGCCGCCGCCCTCCCCCGCACGGTAGTACCACCAGAGGCGCATGCCGTCGAGCGGCTCCCCGCTCTCCTCCGCCACGACCCGGACGGTGACCACCGCGGGCTCGGGGATGGGGAAGTCGAAGGCGCCGCCCCCCTCGGGGACCTCCACCAACGCGTACCACTGCGGATCCACCTCGACGCGGTACCTCCCGGGCGGGAGTTTCCCGAGGGACCAGGGGATCTTCGCGCCGGGGGCGGATCCACGGAGGGCGGCCTTCGCGTTGATCCCGGTCCTCCCGGCGCCCAGGATCCGGAACCGGATCTCCGACGACATCGCGCCCCACCCCGCGTGGAAGGTGACGGTCCCGCGCACCCCGGCGGCGGCCTCGGTCCCGGGATCGCGGGGGACGAGGAGGACCTCGACTTCCGCAGTCTCCCCGGCGCGGACCTGGAACTTCCGATCGGGGGTGGCCTCGTACCGCTCCCCGGGATCGATCTTGAGGGAGTAGTCGCCGGGAGGAAGGCCGTCCATGTGCGCGGTCCCCTCCTCCACCCGCATCGAATGGCCCGACCAGCGGATCTCCGGGGTGGTCTTCCCGCGGTTCAGGGTGATGCTCGCGAGGGGGGTCGCGGGGAGGAGCCCCTTGAGGGTCACCCGCACCTCCCCCGCGCGGTGCATGCGGATGGTGTGCGTGAAGGGGGACGGCGGTCGGATCTCGACGGCCAGGTCGGTCGGTCCGTCCATCGGGACGTGGCCCGGCGCCGCGACCGTGAAGTGGACGACGCCGAACTCCCCCCGGTGCCGGTACAGGAACTCCCCGGCCTTCGTTCCCCGGGGAAGGGGGGACTCATGGTAGGACATCCCGCCCTCGCCCGGCAGGACCCGGGAGACCCGCGCGTCGGGGAGCGGCTCGCCGGTCTCGTCGTCCACGACGCGGAGGACGGCGTCGATGGCGTCCGGGGGAGCCGCGGCCGGCGCGGGGAAGGCGGCGATCGAGAGGAAAAGGCCCAGGAACAGCGCGCAGCGGGATCCCATCGGAACTCCTCCCCGGTCGATGCGGGCATCCTAGATCCGTTCCCGGCGACTGTCGAGGGCACGCTCCCGCCGCGGCCACCGCATGTCACGGACATCGCTACCGTCCAAAGGAGGAAACCGGAGCCCTCCCATGAACAGGTTCCTCCGCAAGTCGGTGTGCGTGGCCGTCGTCCTGCTGACGGGAACGGTCCTGACCTTCGCGGCGGCCGTCGCGCCGTCCCTCGTCTACCCATGGGTCGGACCGGAGGAGTTCCTCATGGAACGGCACCCCGGGGTGAACGCGGCCCTCATCACCCTCCTCGCCTGGTTCGGGATTCAGTGCGCCGCCGCCCTCGGGGAGCGGCTCGCCCGGCGGCTCGGGCTCGAACCGCGGGGGAGGGACCCGGCGCCCGGGCTCCTGCGCTCCACCGCGGCCTTCGGCGCCGGAGTGGTCTCCGGGTACGTGGTCTTCTTCCTCGCCTTGACGCTGATTGCCAAGGGGGCGGAGAGGACCGGTGGGTTCGCGATGGGAGCCGCCGGCACCGTCGGCGTCCTCTGGGCCCGCGCGGTTCTTCGCGGGGGGCTGTTCGCCCCGCCTCCGGCCGGCCCGCCGGCCTAGCCAGCCTCAAAGACCATGAAAATCGACCATCACATGGTCGATTTTCATGGTACTCTTCCCGGCATGATCGACCGCCCGATCCTCCGGGAGCAGGTCGCCGCCGCGCTGCGGCGCAGCCGGGTCGTCGTCCTGACCGGCCCCCGCCAGTGCGGCAAGACCACCGTCGCCCGCGAGTTCCTCCCCGAGGAATCCGTCAACTGGTTCGACCTCGAGGATCCCGCCAGCCTGGCCCGCCTCGAAGAGCCGATGACGGCGCTCCGCCCCCTGGAAGGTCTCGTGGTCATCGACGAAGTCCAGCTCCGACCCGACCTGTTCCCCGTCCTCCGCGTCCTCGCGGATCGCCGGTCCGCCCCCGCGCGGTTCCTCATCCTCGGCAGCGCCTCCGGCGATCTCCTCCGGCAGTCCTCGGAGAGCCTCGCGGGCCGCGTGGAGCAGGTCGAGATGGGAGGCTTCACCCTGCGCGAACTCGGGGCGAAGGAGGAGCAGACGCTGTGGCGGAGGGGAGGGTTCCCGCCGTCCACCCTGGCCGCGAGCGAGGAGGACGGCGTCGCCTGGCGGCGGAACTTCATCCGCACCCTCCTGGAGCGGGATCTCCCGCAGTGGGGCGTGCGCGTGCCGCCCACGGCGCTGCTCCGGTTCTGGACGATGCTCGCCCACTACCACGGGCAGACGTGGAACGGCGCGGAGCCGGCCCGGGCGCTGGGGGTGGGCGTCGGCACCATGCGGCGCCACCTCGACCTCCTGACCGACGCGTTCATGATCCGCCAGCTCCAGCCGTGGCACGCCAACCTCCGCAAGCGGCAGGTCAAGGCGCCGAAGATCTACGTCCGCGACTCCGGGCTCCTCCACCAGCTCCTCGGGATCACGACGGCGAAGGGGCTCATGGAGCATCCCAAGGTGGGCGCCTCCTGGGAGGGGTTCGTCGTCGAGCAGGTGCTCGCCTCGGAGCCCCACGACGGGGCGTGGTTCTGGGCGACCCACCAGGGGGCGGAGATCGACCTCGTCCTCAAGAGGGGGGACGAGCTCCTCGGCGTGGAGTGCAAGCGGGCCGACGCGCCGCGGATGACGCCATCCATGGCCATCGCCCTCGAGGACCTGGGGCTGCGCCGGGTGGCGGTCGTGTATCCGGGGACGAAGCGGTACCCACTCGCGGAGTCCGTGGAGGCGGTGCCCCTCGCGGCGCTCGCGGGGGGCGAGGGTTTGTTCCCCGGGTAGGCAGGAGGGGAGCCGGTCGGCTCCCCTCCTACTCCTCCACCAGCCGCGGCAGCGTCCCTTCCGGATGCCGGTACCAGCCGGGGTCGGCCCCGGCGGCGTCGAGGTCGTCGCGGACCTTGAGCACCGTGAACATGCTGCCCATCTCGATGGGGCCGAAGGGGCCCTTCCCCGTCATCATCGGGGCGGTGTTGGCGGGCAGGGGCATCGCCATCTCCCCCATCTCGCCCATCCCCTTCTCCCCCATGGCCATGTAGCCCGGCAGCAGCTTCCGGATGCGCTCCTCGATCCCCGCCTGGCTCACCCCGAGCAGGTTCGGCACGTCGTGCCCCATGGCCCCCATCGTGTGGTGGGTCTTGTGGCAGTGGAAGGCCCAGTCGCCGGGGAACGCCGGGACGAACTCCAGCGTCCGCGTCGTCCCCGGCGGCACGTCCACCGTCGTCTCCGGGACGCGTGCCGACTTCGGCACGACGCCCCCGTCGGTGCCGACGACCTTGAAGGAGGTCCCGTGCATGTGGATCGGATGGTTGTCCATGGTCACGTTGGCCAGCCGCACCCGCACCCGCTCCCCGGTCCGCGCCGTTAGATGCGGCACCGCGGGGAACATCTTCCCGTTGAAGGTGAAGAGGTTGAAGTCGAGCATCACCATCGGGTCCGGCACCCGCGTCCCGGGGTGCACCGCCCACTCCCCGAGGAAGAGCGCGTAGTCCCGGTCCGGCAGGGCCTCCTCCGGCTCCTTCGGGTGGATGACGAAGAAGCCGTACATCCCGAGCGCCATCTGGAACATCTCGTCGGAGTGGGAGTGGTACATCTGCGTCCCGTGCTGCCGCAGGAGGAACTCGTAGACCATGGTCCGCCCCGGCGGGATGTGGGGCTGGGTGAGCCCGCCGACTCCGTCCATGCCGTTGGGGAGGAGGAGCCCGTGCCAGTGCACCGCGTGCTTCTCCGGCAGTCGGTTCTCCACGAAGATGCGCACCCGGTCCCCCTCGACGGCCTCGATGGTGGGCCCCGGCGTGGAGCCGTTGTAGCCCCAGGCGTCCACCACGGTGCCCGGCCCGAACTCCCTCCGCACCGGCTCCGCCACGAGGCGGAACTCCTTCACCCCGTCCACCATCGTGAATGGGAGCGAGCCGACGGCCGGCGTCGCCACGGGGCGGTAGCCGTAGCCGGCGGCGCCCGGGGCGGGGGGCCGGGGCGGAGGCGCCGGACCGTCGGCGGCGAAGGCCAGCGCCCGGCCGAGGAAGGCGGCCCCCCCGGCGGCGAGGGAGGTGCGGAGAAGTTCCCGGCGCGTGTTCATTTCCCGCCTCCGTGATCGTGGCCGCGATGCGGGTACTCCGGCTCCTTCGCCGGCACGGCGGCGGGGCCGGCCGTCGCGGCGGGGACGTCCGCCGCCGCGGGGACGGTCCCCCCGCCCAGCACCTCCTCGAAGCGCAGCCGGGCGAGCCAGTAGTCCCGCAGCGCCTCCACCCCCTCGCGCCGGGCCATGAGCTCCTCGCGCTTCTCGGCGAGGAGCTCGTGGACGCCGATGAGCATCCCGTTGTAGCGCAGCTGCGCCTCCTCCACCATGGCCGCGCGCCGCGGGAGGATCGCCTCCCCGTAGAGCGCCGCCGCGGAGCGCGCGGCGGACAGCGCGGCGGCCGCCTCGCGGGCCTCGGAGCGGACCCGGACCGCCAGCGCGTGGAGGAGGTCCTCCGCCGCCCGGGCCCGCGCGAGGGCGGCCGCCTCGAGGGAGGCCTCGCGGCCGGAGAGGGGGAGGGCCACGGAGATCCCCGGCCCCGTGGACCGGTCGCCGTCGTGATCCTGCTCGAAATGGACGCCGGCCTCGAGGTCGGGGAGCAGGCGCGCGTCGGCGGCGAGGCCCGCGGCGAGGCGCGCCTCGAGGACGGCGACGCGGGCCCGCTCGAGGTCGAGGCGGCGGGTCACGACGGCGGCCTCGCCGCTCGTGGCGGGATCCTCCGCCGCGGGCAGCGGGGGGAGTTCCGCGGGGAGGAGGATCGCCGCTTCCTTCCCGAAGAGGCCGAGGGCGCGGAGAAGCCGCTCCCGCGCGGCGGCGGCGGCGGCGCGGGATCGCTCGAGGGCGAGGAACGCCTCGTCCCGCACCGCCCGGTGGCGGTCGGCGTCGAGGGCGGAGAGGGTCCCCGCCGCCACCTGGCGCTCCGCGAGGTCGGCGGCGATGGAGGCGGCCTCCGCCACGGTCTCCTCGAGGGCGGCCTCCTGCCCCGCGGCCACGGCCTCGATCCAGGCGGAGCGCACCTCGGTGAGGATCCCCACCATCCCCTCCGCCGCCTCGAGCGCCGCGCCCCGGGCGGCGAGGTCCGCCGCGGCGCGGCGGCCGGGGAGGCGGGGGCGGGAGGTGCGCCCGAAGGCGAGGCCGGCGGCGATGCCCGGGCCGCCGCCGCCGTGGGGCCAGCGCAGCACGAGATCGGCCACCGGGTTTCCGGGCTCCGCCTCCGCCCCCGCGGCGTAGGCGCCGGCGAGGGCCTCCTCGACGAGGGCCTGGAGGCCGCGGTTGCGGACGAGGGCGACGTCCACGGCGTTCCGCTCGCCGAGGGGGCGGGCGAGGAGGTCGCGCATCCGCGCTTCCTCCCCGCTCCCCGCCGGTTCGCCGGCGCGCCAGCGGGGGGCGACCCCGGTCCGGTCGGCGACGAGGGAGGTCGCGGACGCGGCCATGGGCTCCGGGCGGGGCGCCGTGCAGGAGGAGACGAGGAGCGCGAGGGGGAGGAGGATGGGGAGACCGGAGGCGCGGAGGATCCTCACCGCTTCCCTCCCCCGCTCCCGGGCTTCGGAACCAGGTTCATGCCGCACTTCGGGCAGCGCCCCGGCGCGTCGGAGAGGATCTCGGGGTGCATGGGGCAGGTGTAGACCGTCGCCACCGCGGGAGCGGCCGACGCGGCCGGTGCGGCGGGCGCGGCGGGAGAGGCGGGAGCCGCCGGCGCGGCGGGAGCCGCCTGCGCCGCAGGCGCCGCACGTGCGGCCGGCGCGGCCGGCGCCGCCGCGGCTCCGGGGTGGGCGGGGTGCTCCCCGTGGAGATGCAGGGCTCCCCCTCCCCGCGCGGAGCAGCCCCCGGCGAGGAGGGCGGCGATGACGAGTCCGGCGATGCGGCCCCTGCGAAGCGCGTCGGCGTACCTGTCGATCATGGTGACAGCCTCCCTTCCGGAACTCCCTTCCTACAGTTTCTGCGCCCTCAGGCGCAGCGCGTTCGCGATGACCGACACCGATCCCAGGCTCATCGCCGCCGCCGCGACCATGGGCGACAGCAGGACCCCCAGGACAGGGTACAGCGCCCCCGCCGCCAGCGGCACTCCCAGCGCGTTGTAGGCGAAGGCGAAGAGCAGGTTCTCCCGGATGTTGCGGACCGCGGCCCTGGAGAGCGCCCGGGCCCGCGCGATGGCGCGGAGGTCCCCGCGCACCAGCGTCACGGCGGCGCTCTCCATGGCCACGTCGGTGCCGGTGCCCATGGCGATGCCGACGTCGGCGCGGGCGAGGGCCGGCGCGTCGTTGATGCCGTCGCCGGCCATGGCGACGACCCGCCCCTCCCCCTGCAGGCGCGCGACGAGGGCGAGCTTCCCCTCGGGGGAGACGCCCGCCTCCCACTCCCCGATGCCGAGGTCCCGCGCCACGACGGCCGCCGTGGCCGGGTCGTCCCCCGTCGCCATGACGACGCGGACACCCTCGGAACGGAGGAGCCGCAGCGCCTCCGCCGTGGTCCCGCGCACCGGGTCGGCGACGGCGACGGCGCCGAGGAGGCGGTTCTCCTCGGCCACGAAGACGACGGTGCGGCCGGCCCGGCGGAGATCCGCGGCCGGCACCCCCGACGTCTCCACCCCCTCCTCGGCAAGGAACGCCTCGGACCCGACGCGGACGCGACGTCCGGCGACCCGCGCCTCGACGCCGCGGCCCGTGAAGGAGAGGAACTCCGTCGGCGGGACGAGGGCCACGCCCCTCTCCCTCGCCGACGCCGTCAGCGCCGCCCCGAGGGGATGCTCGCTCGCCGTCTCCACGGAGGCGGCGGCGCGGAGGAGATCCCGCGGGGAGACCCCCTTCTCCGGGAGGAGCGCGACGACCCGCGGCTTCCCCTCCGTGAGGGTGCCGGTCTTGTCCACGACCAGGGTGTCCACCTTCCCCAGCGATTCCAGCGCCTCCGCGTTCCGCACGAGGATGCCGAGGGAGGCCCCGCGGCCGACGGCCACCATCACCGACATCGGGGTGGCGAGGCCGAGCGCGCAGGGGCAGGCGATGATGAGCACCGACACCGAGGCGACGAGGGCGTGGGCGAGGCGCGGCTCCGGCCTGAAGGCCGCCCAGCCGGCGAAGGCGAAGACGGCGACGGCGAGGACCGCGACGACGAAGACCGCCGACACCCGGTCCACGAGCCGTTGCAGGGGGGCGCGGCTGCGCTGTGCCTCCCCCACGAGCTTCACGATGCGGGCGAGCACCGTCCCCGCCCCGACCCGCTCGGCGCGGACGAGGAGGGAACCGGTCCCGTTGAGGGTCGCCCCCGTCACCGGGTCGCCGGCCTCTCGGGGGACCGGTTTCGATTCCCCGGTGAGCATCGATTCGTCCACGGCGCTCGCGCCCTCCGTGACGACGCCGTCCACGGGGATCTTCTCCCCGGGCCGCACGCGGAGGAGGTCGCCGACGCGGACCGCCTCGAGGGGGATCTCCTCCTCCACGCCGTCCTGCCCGACCCGGCGCGCCGTCGCCGGCGCGAGGCCGAGCAGAGCGCGCAGCGCCCCCCCCGTCCTCTCCCGCGCCCGCAGTTCCAGCACCTGGCCCAGGAGCACGAGCACGGTGATGACGCTCGCCGCCTCGAAGTAGCGGTCCGGCAGCCCGTCGTGGCCGCGGAAGGAGTCGGGGATCACCCCGGGGAGGACCGTCGCGACGACGCTGTAGGCGAAGGCGGCGCCGGTGCCGATGCCCACCAGCGTGAACATGTTGGGACTGCGGTGGCGGAAGGAGGCCGCCATGCGCGCGAAGAAGGGGGCGCCGGCCCAGAGCACGACGGGGGCCGAGAAGAGGAGCTCGAGCCAGGCCCGCGCCGCCGGCGGGAGGAGCCCCTCCGCCGGGCGGCCGGGCAGCATGTCCGCCATGGCCACGAGGAAGACCGGGAGCGCCAGCGCGGCGCCGACGGCGAGGCGGCGGGTCATGTCCCGCAGTTCGACGTTCTCCTCCGCGACGGCGGCGGGGACCTTCGGCTCCAGGGCCATGCCGCAGAGGGGGCAGGCGCCGGGGCCGCGTTGTACGACCTCCGGGTGCATGGGGCAGGTGTACTCGGGGAGGGATCCGCCGGCGGGAGCGGGGGCGGGGGGCGGCGCCTCCTTCGGGCCCCCCTCCTCCCCGCCGACGTACCTCCCCGGCTCCTCCTCGAACTTCGCGAGGCAGGAGGTGCTGCAGAAGTGCTGCACCACGCCGCGGTGGACCGCCGTTCCCGCCGCGTCGGCGGGGTCGATGTCCATGCCGCAGACCGGGTCGTGGACCAGGGCGGCGGCGGGGGCCGGGACGGCGCCCCCCCTCATCGCGCACCCCCCGCGCGGAACCGCGCCGCCGCCGCCGGCTCCTTCGGCCAGAAGGCCGTGGGCGCCGCGCGGAACCGCTCACGGCAGCGGGCGTTGCAGAAGGGGAGGACGACCCCGTCCACCTCCTCCGTCCACCGGGCCGTGGCCGGGTCCACCTTCATCCCGCAGACCGGGCAGCGGTCCAGGGCCGTCTCCTCCATCGGGAAGAACCTCGTCGTCATGGCGCACCTCCTTTCACTCCTGCCGACGCGGAGGGGGCCGATGCATTACACTTCCGGGCCCGGGCGGGACCCGGGAACCAGCGAGGAGGCGGCGTGGCCGAGCGACGGGTGGCCGTGGACCGGGTCGTGGACGCCCCTGCCGGGGCGGCGTGGAACCTCCTCTCCGACTACCGGGAGGGGCACCCCTCCATCCTCCCCCGCCCCTGGTTCGAGGGGATCGACGTGGAGGAGGGGGGCCGGGGGGCGGGCACCGTCTTCACGGTCCGCATGCGGCCGTGGGGGCGGACGAAGGCGATCCGGATGCGGGTCTCCGAGCCGGAGCCGGGCAGGGTGCTGGAGGAGGTCGGCCTCGAGGACGGGGTGCGGACGACCTTCACCGTGGACCCGCTGGACGGCGGCGCCCGCTGCCGGGTCACCATCGCCACGGCGTGGCCCCCGAAGAACGGCGTCGCGGCGCGGGTGGAGTGGTGGATGATCCGCGCCGGCGCGCCCCGGATCTTCCGGGCGGAGCTCGATCTCCTGGCGAAGCGGCTGGAGCGGGGGGCGGGCCCCGCCGCCCCGCCGGGGACCCGGGAGGGCGCGTGAAGGGGAGCCCGCCGGATCCCGAGGTCGTCGCCGTCCTCGTGGAGAACCACCGGGCCTTCCTCCGCTTCCTCGAGAAGCGGGTCCGGGACCGGGCCGCCGCCGAGGACATCCTGCAGGACGCCTTCGGGAAGGCGCTGGGCCGCGCCGGGGCGCTGCGCAAGCGGGAGGCGGCGGTGGCCTGGTTCTACCGGATGCTGCGGAACGCGGTCGTCGATCACCACCGCCGCCGCGGGTCCGCCGACCGCGCGCTCGCCGGCTTCGCCGCGGAGCTGAAGGACCCGGCGGAGGCGCCGGAGGATCTCCACGGGGAGATCTGCGCCTGCGTCGCGCGCCTCGCCGGGACGCTGAAACCGGAGTACGCCGAGGCCCTCGCCCGCATCGAGGTGGACGGCGTCCCGGTGAAGGAGTACGCCGCCGCCGGCGGCATCACCGCGGGCAACGCCGCCGTCCGCGTCCACCGCGCGCGGGAGGCCCTGCGCAAGCGGGTCGTCGCCTCCTGCGGCACCTGCGCGGAGCACGGGTGTTTCGACTGCCGGTGCGGGGGGGAGTAGTGGAGCGGCGCCCGAACCGGCCCCACCGCCGCCGAAAAGCGTCTGACACCGATGGGGCGCGCCTCCACGCGCTTATGGCCGCCCCCGGGCTCCTCCACTGGTCCCTCCAGGCCAACCGGAAGCGCTGCGGCAAGGCCTCCTTCCGGTGCGCTCCCGGTGATCTCCACGAGAGCCGGGCATCCGGCAATCTCCAGAGGAGCGGCCCATTGACTCCGGAGCACCGGAAGACGTAGTGTGAGGGGGTGCGTCCCGCCTCCCTGGAGCGGCGGGCGGCGCACGGGGAGTCGCGTTCCGGCTCGCAGCGTCCGGTCCCGGACCGGAGGGAGGGCGGCCATGGCGGGAACCCTGAAGTCGGTCTTCGTCGCCGCGATCCTGGCGGTCGTCGGCGGCATGGTGGAGGCCGACGAGCCGCAGGTGTGGAGCGGCGAGGACGTCGAGTTCGTGAAGGCGGACTACGCGGACTGGAGGATGGCGTCCAACCAGGACCGCATCACCCCCGGCGTCTGGCTGACCCGGGCCGACAAGCGGGGCCTGTTCAACTACGTCGAGGACCTCGGGTGGGACACCCCGTCCCCCCAGGGGACGGAGTGGGCCTACGGGAGCGCGGCGGACTGGGCGACCCTCCAGTTCAGGAGCTGGTACGACTGGCACAACGACGACCCGCCGAGCTCCGTCGGGCAGGACGCGGTCCTCCACCTGCTGGACCTCGATGTCTACGTCGACATCAAGTTCCTGTCCTGGACCTCCAGCGACAACGGGGGCGGCTTCTCCTACGAGAGGGCCACGGAAGGGGTGCCCGGGGAGAAGGTCTGGACCGGGGCTCCCACGACCTTCACCAAGGCCGACTACGCCGACTTCGGCCTCGCCGCGAACCAGGACCGCATCGCCGACGGGGTGTGGATCACCCGCCGGGACAAGCGGGGGCTCTTCAACATCGCCCGCGAGGCCGGGTACGAGGTCTCGGACGAGGAGACCTCCCCGCGGGGGACCGAGTGGGCCTGGGGGACGACGGCGGACCTGCCGGACCTCGCCTTCGTCTCCTGGAGGTCCTGGTACGGCCGCGACAACGACGGGTTCCTCGACAAGAGCGCCGTCCTCCACATCCTCGAGGGGGACCTCTACATCGACATCAGGTTCCTGAGCTGGACCTCCAACAACAACGGGGGCGGCTTCTCCTACGAGCGTTCCACGGAGGGGACCCCCGGCGAGAAGGTCTGGACGGGGGCCCCGACGACCTTCACCAAGGCGAACTACGCGGACTGGAACCTGGAGGCGAACCAGGACCGGATCACCGACGACGTCTGGATCACCCGCCAGGACAGCCGCGGGCTCTTCAACGTCGTGGAGGAGCTGTCCTACAACGGCAACTCCCTCGCCTACCCCGGCTCCCCCTACAACACGGAGTGGGCCTACGGCAGCGCGGCGGACTGGGAGACCCTGCACTTCAAGAACTGGATCAACTGGCACGGCGGCGATCCGCAGAGCACCGTCGGCAAGGCCGCCGTCCTCCACCTCGTCCAGGAGGACGTCTACATCGACATCGAGTTCCTGACCTACGTCGGCGGCGGCTCCAACGGCTCCTTCTCCTACGAACGGGCGACGGAGGGGGTCCCCGGGGAGAAGGTCTGGTCCGGCGCCCCCACCACCTTCACCCGGCCGAGCAGCGTCGACTGGCGGGATCCCGCCAACCAGGACCGCATCACCCCGCGCACCTGGATCACGCGCCAGAACACGCAGGGGCTCTTCAACGCCGCCTTCGAGAGGGGGTACGAGTCTTCGAGCGAGTTCCAGTCCCCCGTCCTCACGGAGTGGGCCAGCGGGACGGCCGCGGACTGGGCGAGCCTCTCCTTCGACACGTGGGAGTCATGGAAGCCCGACCCGACCCCGGGCATCGTGGGCGTGAACGCCGTCCTCCACCTGATGGAGGAGGACGTCTACCTCGACGTCAAGTTCCTGTCCTGGAAGTCCGGCGGAGGAGGCGGGTTCTCCTACGAGCGGGCCACGGAGGGCGTCCCCGGCGAGAAGGTCTGGACCGGGACGAAGGTCACCTTCACCAAGGCCGACGGGGCCGACGTCGGCCTCGCCGCCAACCAGGACCGGATCACGGACACCGTGTGGATCACACGCCGGGACAACGGCGGGATCTTCAACGCCGCCCGGGAGCCGGGTTACGAGTTCGGCTGGCACTTCGAGCCCGGCGACGCCTCTCCCATCGGGACCGAGTGGGCCACCGGGACCGCCGCGGACCGGGAGACGCTCTCCTTCTTCCCCTGGCGGCCCTGGACGCGGAACTGGCACAACGCGAAGACCCCCGACGTCGTGGGGAACAGCGCCGTCCTCCACCTGATCGAGGAGGACGTCTACATCGACGTCCTCTTCTCGTTCTGGTCCTCCAACGACAACGGCGGCGGGTTCACCTACACCCGGGCCACGGAGGGAGTCCCCGGGGAGACGGTCTGGTCCGGGCCCCCCGTCGAGATCGCCAAGGCCAACGGCGCCGACCCCATCGGCTCGGCGGATCGGATCACCGACATGGTCTGGTTCGCCCGCGGCGACAACCAGGGGCCCTTCAACCCGGTCATGGAGTACGGGTGGGAGGACCCCATCGGTCCGGATCCGGAGGGGACGCCCCCGACGGGGACGGAGTGGGCCTACGGCCGCGCCGCGGACCGTGAGAACCTCACCTTCCGCTCCTGGATCGACTGGCACGACCACAACCCGCTCGAGACCATCGGGAAGCCCGCGGTGGTCCACCTCATCGCGGAGGACATCTACCTCGACATCACCTTCCGTTCCTGGACCTCCAACGACCGGGGAGGAGGGTTCTCCTACACGCGCGGCTCCTACCGTGCCCCCCTCGGCCCCCTGAAGGCGGCCGGGAAGGTCAACTTCGCCGCCGCCGACGGGGACAGCTTCCGCGTGAAGGGGGAGATCGACCTCGGCGAGTCCTTCTCCCCGGCGGGCAAGACCCTCGTCCTCGACGCCGGGGGCGTGGCCGCCACCTTCACCCTGGACGGGAAGGGGAAGGGGACCACGGGGGACGGCAAGGGGAAGGTCTCCCTCAAGTTCAGCAGGAAGACCGGCACCTGGAAGTACTCCATCTCCCTCAAGGGCGGCTCCTTCGCGAACGCCTGGGCCGACGAGGGGATGATCGACGAGAACATCGCGATCCCCGTCCAGTGCATCGTCCGCATCGAGGTGGACGGGTCGCCCTTCGCCGGGACCGGGTACTACACCTGGAAGGCGAAGAAGGGAAGGGCGGGCTCCTTCAAGTAGCGACGTCTCCGGGCGGGCCCGGGGCCCCCCCCCCCCCCCCCCCCCCCCCCCCACGGGGGGGGTGAAGGCC
>CAYJMF010000011.1:0-24119 GCA_964370855.1 uncultured Planctomycetota bacterium
CAACGATCCTCTCGATCCACCGACCGGTCCCCGATTCCCGACGCCTTCCAGGACCATGCCTCCCCCCCTCCCCCTGTGCTACACTTCCCCCCGTCTTCCATAGAGGAGGAGATTCCATGCTTCGCCGCCCGAGCCTCGCCTTCGCGCTGACCTTCTCGGCCCTGGCCTCCGTCGCCTCCGCCGGGTTCGCACAGGACGCGCGCCTCGACCCTCCCGAAGGCGCGGAGGAGGCCCCCGCCCCCGCCGCTCCCGCCGCGGAGGAGGTGGACACCCGGGTCGATCTCAAGGGCAACCGGTTCAGCGTCACCCTCAAGAACGGCAACATCCTCGTGGGCGTGATGCCCAACGGGCTCGTCTGGGAGAAGCCCGACGAGCTGGGGATCTACACCGTGGCGAAGGACTCCGACGCCGGCGTCGGGATCCGGCTCTACTACGTCCTCAACATGGACGGGGATCTCTTCATCAGCCGCGGCGACATCGGCCTCGACGACCGCCGCAAGCTCCAGGTCCGGGATCTCGGCGAGCTGACGGAGGCCCAGAAGGCGGAGATCCGGGAGCGCATCCTGAGCGATCGCCGCAAGGTGATCGAGGATCGCGAGACGCGGATCAACGAGGAGCTCGCCCGCATCACCGCCGAGGAGGAGAAGGCGAAGGAGGGCGAGGAGGACGCCGAGGGCGAGGGGGATGCGGAGAAGAAGCCCGACAAGGAGGCCGACGAGGCGGCGGAGGACGCGAGGCGCGGCGACGAGCTCCTCGCGAGGTTCCCCGACCCCGACTGGAGCGAGAAGCGGCTGAAGGAGATCCTCCGCAGGGAGGTCGTCAACCACATCTTCCGCAACGACGAGGAGCGGGATTTCATCGACGGCTTCAAGCTGTGGAAGGCCGCCCTGGAGCGGAAGCAGGCCGCGGAGAAGGGGAAGACGAAGGAGCCCGTGAAGGAGCCGGTGAAGGAGACGGGCGGCAAGTAGCCGCCTCCCCCTCCTTGCGCCGCGCCGCGACGGCCGCCGCCTCGGCGGTCCTCTCCGCGGGCACCGCGATCCGGCGCTCCCTGTACGGCGCGGGCCTCCTCCGGATCCGCGTCCTCCCCGCCCCGGTCCTCTCCATCGGCAACCTCGCCGCCGGCGGCGCCGGCAAGACCCCCCTCGTGGAGCACGTGGTCCGGGAGCTCCGCGCCCTCGGCGCCCGCCCCGTCGTCCTCGCCCGCGGCTACGGGCCGCTCGTCCCGGGGACGGAACTCAACGACGAGGGATGCGTCCTCGCCGAGAACCTCCCGGGCCTCCGCCAGTACCAGGACCCCGACCGCTTCGCCGCGGGGAGCCGCGCCCTGGCCGAGGGGGCGGGGGACTGCTTCGTCCTGGACGACGGCTTCCAGCACCTCCGGTTGTCGCGGGACCTCGACATCGTCGCCCTCGACGCGCGGGACCCCTTCGGCGGGGAGGTCCGCCGCGAGGGGAGGGGAGGGCTCCGCCGGGCCGGCTTCGCCGTCCTCACCCGGGCCGGACGGGCCTCCCCCGCGGAGCTCGCGGCGGCGAGGAGCGCGGTTGCGGCCCTCCTGGGGAAGGAGCCGGCGGTGGCGGACCACGAGCCCACCTCCGTGGTCCCCCTCGGCGGCGGGGAGTCCGCCCCCCCGGGCTCCCTCCGGGGGGTCCCCGTCTTCGCCTGCGCCGGCATCGCCGACCCCTCCTCCCTGATCCACACCCTCGCCGCCCTCGGGGCGCGGGTCGTCGGCTCCCGGGGCTGGCCCGACCACGGGCTCGCCTCCATGGCCGACCTCGGCCCCGCCTTCGAGGAGGCGCGGCGGGCCGGCGCGGCGCGGCTGGTCGTCACCCAGAAGGACGCCGTGAAGATCGCCGCCGCCGGCGGGGAGGGGCCGCTGCCCGTCTCCTCCCTCCGGATCCGGCTCGTGTTCCGGGAGGGGGAGGCGGCCCTCCGGTCCGCCCTCGGCGCCGCGCTTGAGGTCGGCCGGCGGCGGGTCCGCGCGTAGAATCCCGTTCCCATGGGAAAGCGCAACGACTCCATCACGGCGGGCGAGGAGAGGAAGCCGACCCTCGGCCACCGTCTGGAGTACCTCGCCGTCCGCGCCTTCGCCTTCGTCATGCTCTCGACCGACGTGGGCGGGGCGGCCCGCATCGGCTCCTTCCTCGGCGGCCTCGTGGGACGGGTGGACCGGAGGCACCGGTTCACCGCCATGGAGAACCTCCGGCGCGCCTACGGCGGCTCGATGTCCGAGCGGGAGATCGCACGCACGGCGATCCGCGTCTACCAGCGGATCGGGGTGACGGCGGCGGAGTTCCTCCACGGGCCGCGGCGCCTCCGCGGCCGGGCCGTCCGGAAGTGGTTCGCGGTCCAGGGGGTCGATGAGATCCTCCGCGCCACCGGCGGCGGGCCCGTCGTCTTCCACGGCGCCCACCTCGGGAACTGGGAGCACCTCATCGCGGCGGCCAGGACCGTGGGCATGGAGATCGTCCCCGTGGCCCGCCCCCTCGACAACCCCCTGCTGGACCGCTGGGTGGCCTCCATCCGCGCCGCCACGGGGACCCTGCCCACGCCGAAGTACGGGGCCCTCCGGAGCCTCATCCGCGTGATCCGCGACGGGCGCTGCGTCGGAATCGTGGCGGACCAGAACGGGGGCCGCGGCGGGACCCTCGCGTCCTTCTTCGGGAGGCCCTGCTCCACGCAGTCGGCGGGGATCACGCTGGCGCGGCGGATGCGCATCCCCTGGGCCTTCGGCTGCCTCGAGCGGGGGAGGGTCGGCGTGCACCGCCTCCGGGTCGGCCCGCCCCGCCTCGTCCCCGACGACGACGCCGGGGAGCAGGCGGAGGTCGAGGAGCTCAACCGCCAGGTCGAGGCCGCCGTGCGGCGGAGGCCGGAAGACTGGATGTGGCTGCACCGGCGGTGGAGGATCAAGGCCGACTGGGGATTCCCCGTGGAGCCCACGGAGGGAGGACGGAAGCGATGAGCGGACGGGGACGGGACGCGAAGCCCTTCGACCTCCGGCGCGTGCGGACCGCCCCGCTGAAGGGGCGGCGCTCCCTCGTCACCGTCGAGGGGTTCGGGAGGCCCGCGGCCCCCGGCGCCCGGCTCGACGCCTTCCTCGACGGGATGCCGCGCTTCCTCGGGATGGAGAGCCTCCGCTCCCTCGCCGCCGCCGTCGGGGATTCCCGCCGCCGGGGCCGCGGCGTCGCCGCCGCCATGGGGGGCCACGTCGTGAAGACCGGCTGCTCCCCCTACGTGCTCGACCTCATGGAGCGGGGCGTCGTCACGTCCCTGGCCATGGCCGGCTCCACGGCCATCCACGACCTCGAGATCGCCATGGTCGGCGAGACGAGCGAGGACGTGGCCGCGGGCCTCGAGGAGGGGGAGTACGGCACCTCCGACGAGACGGGGCGCTGGTTCGCCGCCGCCGCCGCGGAGGGGGCCGGGGACGGGATCGGGCTCGGGCGCGCCCTCGGGAACGTCATCGCGCGGAAGCGGTTCCCCCACCGGCGCCGCTCGCTGCTGGCGGCGGCGGCCCGCCTCGGGATCCCCGCCACGGTGCACGTGGCCGTGGGCACGGACATCGTGCACATGCACCCCGCCTGCCGCGGCGCCGAGCTCGGCGAGGCGACCTTCACGGACTTCCGCATCGCCTGCTCCGTCGTTGCGGGCCTCTCCGGCGGCGTCTGGCTCAACCTCGGCTCCGCCGTGGTCCTGCCGGAGGTGTTCCTCAAGGCCGTCACCGTGGCCCGCAACACCGGGCACCCCGTGAAGGACCTGACCACGGGCTCCTTCGACATGTTCCGCATGTACCGCCCCGAGACGAACGTCGTGAAGCGCCCGCCGAAGAGGGGGTACTCCCTCCTCGGCCACCACGAGATCCTCATCCCGCTGTTCCACGCGCTGGTCGTGCGGGAGTGCGGCCGCCGCCGCCCCCGCGGGAGGAAGCGTTGAAGCCCGCCCGCCCCCTGCCCGAGGTGCTCCGCTCGCTGCGCCGCCCGACGGTGGCGGTGGTGGGGGACCTCCTGCTCGACCGCTACCTCTTCGGCGCCGTGGGGCGGGTCTCCCCGGAGGCGCCGGTCCACGTGGTGCGCGTGGAGCGCGAGGAGGAGCGGCCCGGGGGGGCGGGGAGCGTCGCGGCCCTGCTCGGCGGGCTCGGCGTGCGCTGCCGGTCCGTCGGGATCGTGGGCCGGGACGGATCCGGCGACAGGATGATCGCCCTTCTGCGCGCCTCGGGGGCCTCCACGGCGGGGGTGATCCGCCTCGCCGGGCGGCCGACGACGGTGAAGACCCGCATCGTGGCGCGCAACGCCTCGGGCTTCCAGCAGGTGATGCGGGTGGACCGGGAGGAGGACGCGCCGCTGCGCCCCTCCGAGGTGCGGGCGCTCTCGGCGGCGGCCCGCCGCGCGCTCCGCGGCGCCCGGGCCGTCGTCCTCAGCGACTACGCCAAGGGGGCGCTCCCCGACCCGGTGCTCCGGGCGGTCCTCGCGGAGGCGCGGCGGCGGCGCATCCCCGCCCTGGTGGACCCGAAGCGGGCCGACTTCCGGGCCTACGCCGGGGCCACCGTCGTCACGCCGAACCGCGCCGAGACGGAGCGGGCCGCGGGGGCGCGCATCGCCACCGTCGCCGACGCGGAGCGGGCCGGCCGCCGCCTCGCGCGGCGGCTCGGCCTCGAGGCGGTCCTCGTCACCCTGGATCGCGACGGGCTGGTGCTCGTCCCCCGGGAGGGCCCCCCGGTCCACGTGGCCTCGGTGCCCCGGGAGGTCTTCGACGTCACCGGCGCGGGCGACATGGTCATCGCGGCGGCGGCGGCGGCGCTCGCCTCGGGGGCGACCCTCGAGGAGGCGGCCCGCCTCGCCAACGTGGCGGCGGGCATCGAGGTGGCGCGCTTCGGCGTCGTCCCCGTCACCCGGGACGAGATCCTCGAGGCGGTCCACGCCCCCGGTTCGGACACGGCGCGGAAGGTCCTCCCGCTCCCGGCGCTCCGCGAGGCGCTCCGCGCCCGCCGGGCCCGCGGGGAGCGCATCGTTCTCACCAACGGCTGCTTCGATCTCCTCCACGTGGGGCACCTCCGCTACCTCGCGGCGGCCCGCGCCGAGGGGGACCTCCTCGTGGTGGGGCTCAACTCCGACGCGTCGGTGCGGCGGCTGAAGGGGCGGGGGAGGCCCGTTGTCCCCTTCGGCGAGCGGGCGGAGACCCTGGCCGGGCTCTCCTGCGTGGACTTCGTCGTCGGCTTCGGGCAGGACACGCCGGAGCGGCTGGTGAAGGCCGTGGACCCCCACGTGCTCGTCAAGGGGGAGGACTGGAGGACGAAGGGGGTCGTGGGGCGGGCCCACGTCGAGGCGCGGGGCGGCCGGGTGGTGCTCGCGAGGATGGTCCCCGGGCGCTCGACGACCGCACTCATGGAGAGGATCCGGAGGGGGGCGCGGTGAAGGCGAAGCGGGCGGTCCTCCTCGACCGCGACGGCACCATCATCGACCAGGACGGCTACCTCGGCGATCCCGCCGGGGTGCGGCTGCTGCCCGGTGCGGCGGCGGCCCTGAAGGCGGTGGGCGCCGCGGGCTGGGAGCGCATCGTCGTCTCCAACCAGTCGGGGGTCGCCCGCGGGCTCTTCACCGTCGAGCAGTACGCGAAGGTGGAGGAGGCGGTGCGCGGGGCGCTCCGTCGTGAGGGGGCGGACCTCGAGGCGGTCCACGTCTGCCACCACCTTCCCGGGGCGCCGGACCTCCGCTGGTCCCTCGTCTGCGACTGCCGGAAGCCGAAGCCCGGCCTCCTCCTCCGCGCCGCGAAGGAGCGCGGCCTCGACCTCTCCCGGTCGGTCCTCGTCGGCGACGCGGCCCGGGACATCGAGGCGGGCCGCGCCGCGGGGGTGGCCGCCTGCGTCCTCGTCCGCACGGGGAAGGGGCTCGCGACGGAGCGCCTGCTGACGGGGACGGAGGCGCCGGACGCCGTGCTCGACTCCCTCGCCGCGCTCCCGGCCTGGCTGGAGGCCCGCTTCCCCGGGCCCCGCGGGTAGGATTCCCGGCCATGCCCGTCCCTCCCGAATCCGCGGCCCGGTACGAGACGCTGCTGCGCCGCTTCCCGAGGGTGCGCATGGGCGTGGTCGGCGACTTCCTCGCCGACCGCTACATCTTCGGCGCCCCGTCGCGGCTCTCCCGGGAGGCCCCCGTCGTGATCCTCCGCTGGGAGGGGGAGCACATCGGCCCCGGGGGCGCGGCCAACGCCGCGGCGAACCTCGCCGCGCTGGGGGCCCGGGTCTCCTGCGCCGGGGTCCTCGGGCAGGACGTCTCGGGCCGCGCGCTGCGCGCCCGCTTCGCCGCCGACGGGATGGACGTGGAGCACCTCTCCCTCTCCCGCGCCGCCCGGACCGTGGAGAAGACCCGCATCCTCGCCGGCGACCGGCACCGCTCGAAGCAGCAGGTCATCCGCGTGGACCGGGAGCCCTCGGGGCCCCCCTCGCCGGCGGCGGAGCGGGCGGTGCTCGCGGCGGTGCGGCGGCTCAACGGGAAGCTCGACGGATGGCTCGTCTCCGACTACGGCTACGGCGGCGTGACGCCGCGCGTCTTCGAGGCCCTGCGCGAGGGGCCGGGGGGGGCGAAGCGGATCGTCGTGGTGGACTCCCGCCGCCGCGGCGCGGAGTTCTCCGGGGCGACGGCGCTCACCCCCAACGAGGACGAGGCCGCCGAGGCGGCGGGGCTCCCCGTGGGGAGCCGCGCCGAGGTGGAGGCCTGCGGCGCGGAGCTCCTCCGGCGGTCCGGGGCGGCCCACGTCCTCATCACCCGCGGGAACCAGGGGCTCGCGCTCTTCACCCGCGGGGAGCGGCCGGTCTTCGTCCCCGTGAGCGGCGGGAACGAGGAGATCACGGACAACAACGGGGCCGGCGACACCGTGGCGGCGACGCTGGCCGTGGCGCTGGCGGCGGGGGCCTGCGGCATCGACGCGGCCCGCCTCGCCAACCACGCCGGCGGCGTCGTCGTCATGAAGCCCGGCGCGGCGACGCTCACGCCGGCGGAGCTCCGCCGGCAGTACCGCGCCCACGGCGCCCCCGCGGGGAAGCGGTGAGCGGGCGCTTCGTCCCCGACCACGGGGAGCTGGAGCGGCTCGTCGCGGCGGCGAAGGCCGCGGGGAAGCGGGTCGTCTTCACCAACGGGGGGTTCGAGATCCTCCACGTGGGCCACGTGCGTTCCCTCGCCGACGCGCGGAGCCGCGGCGACCTCCTGCTCGTGGCCGTGAACTCCGACGCCTCCATCCGGCGGAACAAGGGGCCGGGGCGGCCCGTGGTGCCGGAGGCGGAGCGGGTCGAGGTGCTCTGCGCGCTCTCCTGCGTGGACCTCGTGACGGTCTTCGACGACCCGACGGTGGACGGGCTCCTGCGTCTCCTCCGCCCCCAGGTGCACGCCAAGGGGCGGGACTACACGGCGGAGAACCTGCCGGAGCGGGAGACGGTGAAGGAGATCGGCGCGGAGATCGCCATCGTGGGCGATCCCAAGGACCACGCGACGAGCGATCTCCTGGAGCGGATCCGCCGCTCGTGACGGACCCGGCGGCCGCGGCCCGCGCGGTGCTCGAGGCCGGGGAGGAGCGGGACTCCCTGGCGGCGCTCCCCGGGTTCTCCCTCGTGCAGTGGAAGGCGGGGCGGGCGGTGCTGCGCGGGGGGCGGGGGCCGGACTCCTTCTTCGTGAAGCGGTTCTCCCGGTCCCGCTTCGCCGAGGGGCGGGCCGAGGCGACGGCCTACCGGATGCTCGCCGTGACGGGGGTGCCGGCGGCGGCGCTGCTGGCGGCGGTGGAGGAGGGGAGGAGCCTCGCCCTCGTGCTCTCCGACGCGGGGCCGGGGCTCGACGACGTGGTCGCGCTGGAGGGCCATTTCCCGGCGAAACTCCGGGCGCGGTTCTCCCGGGCGGCGCGGACGGTGCGGGCGCTCCACGGGGCGGGCTTCGCGTTCCCCGACCTCCTGGCCCGCCACCTCCGGGTGGGGGCCGACGGGGAGGTGAGGATCATCGACGTGGCGCGGCTGGAGGGGCCGGGGCGGCTCCTCGCCCGGGGCCGGGCGCGGGATCTCGGGGTCCTGATGGGGACGCTGCCGCGGCTCGCGGTCCCGGAGCGGGCGCGGTTGCGGTTCCTCAGGGAGTGCCTCGGGACGCTGGACCGGAAGGCCCGGCGCTTCGTGGCCGGCGGTGTCGCGAAGGAGGCCGCGCGGGTCCGCCGCCTCTCCCGCCACCGGCACTCGGCGCTGGAGATCGCGCCGGGGGAGCGGGATCGGTTGCTGGCAGAGTATCAGAATATGATACACTTCCACTCCTGGATGGAGGGGGAGCCCGGGGTCCGGCTCCGCCTCCTCCCCGACCGCGAGAACCGCCGCTTCGAAGCCGGGGGGCGGACCTACTTCCTCAAGCGCCACTTCCACGGCTCCCGCGCCGGGATGGAGGAACTGGAGGGGACGCTGGCCTTCCGCCGGGGCGGGGTGCCGGCGGCGCTGCCGGCGGCGGTGGGGGAGGACGTGGAGGCCGGCTCCTTCTGGTGCGCCGCGGCGGCGCCGGGGGAGCCGCTGGACGACCTGCTGGCGGGGGGCGGGGTGCCCGTTCCGGCCCGGCGGGAACTGGCGGGGATCCTCGGGCGCCACGCCGCGGCGCTGCGCCGCGCGGGGCTCTTCCACCGGGACCTCTACCTCAACCACTGGATCGGCAGGTGGAGCGCGGGGGCCGGCTGGGAGCTCGCCCTCATCGATCTCCAGCGGTGGGGCAGGGTCGGGTTGCGGAAGGAGCGCTGGTTCGTGAAGGACGCCGCCGCGCTCTGGCACTCGGCCCGCCGCACCCCGTTCACGCGGACCGACGGCGTCCGCTTCCTCCGCGCGTACTTCCGGATCCCCCGCCTCGACCGCCGCGCGAAGTCCTTCGCCCGCGCCGTCCTCCGCAAGGCCGCGACGATGGCCGCCCACCGCCCCCGCACGGCGACGTAGGGGGATACCGTACCCGACCCGAATCATCGGGGTTGGGAGATGGGCTCCCGCCGGCTCCTCGCCCGGCCTCCCTCCCGTGACCCGCGCGCCGTAGGCGCCCAACGCCAAGGACGACCCGCACGAAATCACGAGGAGCCCTTTCGCCCGGCCGGAGGCCTCGTGGCCAACCCCGATGAATCGGGTCGGGTACCGTATTCCCCTTCCTACCGGGTGAAGCGGAGGCTCCCGAGGATCGCCTCGATGTCCTCGGCCAGTTCCGGGGGCGTCCCCTCCTTCCGGAAGCTGATGCACTGGACCATGACGCCGGATCGGCAGACGTAGACGTTGCGCATCACGATGGCGTCGTGCTCCCGGTGCGTCCCGCGGACGACCTGCTCGACGGCGGACTCACCGGCGACCCGGGAGGTCCCCTCCCACTCCGCCTCGTCGATGGCGCGGAACTTCTTCTCGAAGCCCGCCCTCATCTCCGCGGCCCAGGCTTCGGGAGTCTTGGACTTGTAGTTCCTCGTCGATACGGCGGTGACCTCCACCCAGGCCGCCCGCCGCCCCTCGTGGAGCGTCTCGACGACGAGGAGGGGGCCCCTCGTCCCGGGCCGGCGGAAGAACCAGGCGGGGCCCGGCTTCCGGATGGAGAAGCCGTAGCCGGGACTCTCGAACGTGTCCGTGGCGTTGAGGGCCGCCGATTCCTCCGCGGCGGGCAGGGGGGGCTTCCAGGTCTTCCCGTTCTCGCTCCACCATGCCGCCCAGATCCTCACGTCCCCGCCCAGGGGCTCCCCGGTGAGTCCCTCCAGGAGCCCGATGAGGACCGCCCGGCACTCGTGCCGCGAGGCCATCTTCACGGGACCGTCATTGGCGGAGACGTAGAACGCGCGCTGGAGCTCCCGGACGAGGTCGTCCACCGTCTCCCGGGAGACGTTCTGCGCCGCGGCCCGGTAGGCCGCGGCCGCGACGAGGGGGTCGGTGTCGAGGTGCTTCTTCGCGGTCTTGATGAGGTACTTGTAGTGCCCCTTCCCGTCCGCCTCCCCGATGCCCTCGAGGAGGGCGGCGTGGAGCAGGGGCTTCTCCTTCATCCCCTTCCCGTCCGCCAGGCTCACGAGGAGCGCGGCGACACTCGGGTCCCCCTGCTCCCCGATGCACCGGGCGACGGCGATCCTCACGTCGTCGTCCTTGTGCCTGAGGAGGGGCTTCAGGGCCTGGGCCACCCGGGGGTCCTTGTGGCGTGCGATCTCGGCGACCTGGTTCCGCACTCCCTGGGACTCGGGCCTGCTGGCGAGGTACTGGGTGAAGGGACCGAGGGCCAGTTCCACGGCGTCCGACGGAGGGTCGGGCGCGGGAGGAGGGTCCTCCCGGGGAGGGAGGGGCTTCTCCTGGGCGCCGTCGCCGGCGGCGGGCACCGGCCCCCGTGCCGTCTCCGCGGGGGGCTTCTCCTCCAGACGGGCCTCCGGCGGAGGCGGGAGGGAGGCGACCTCCTCCTCCTTCCGCTCCTCCTTCGCGGCGGGCGGCTCGCCGTTCCCGGCGCAGGCGGCGAGGAGGAGAGCGGTCGCGGCGAGGAGCGGTGCCCGCATCCCGTCGATCCTACCCCCGCCTACCGGACGATGAGGAACGTCTCGTGGATTCGCTCCATCTCCTCCCGCCGGTCCCGGGGGAGGCCGGGACCGTGGACGGTGGTGAGGAGGTAGATCCGCTTCCCCCGCTTCACGAAACGGGGCGTCGCCGCCAGCGAGCCGGCGGGGATCTCCCGCCGCAACGGGTAGGCCCGCTCCTCCGCCGCCAGCGCCTCCGCGGCCCAGGCCTCGGCGGATTTCATCGCGAAAGTCTTCTCGTCGAAGATCGACAGCGCCACCCACGCCTCACCGCCCGGCGGCGCCACGAGGGAGACGACGGCCCGCGGCTGCCCGTCGCGGTGGTCGTGGATCACCCAGTCCGGCCCCGGCCGCTCCAGCGCGAAGCCGAGAGGTTCCCCCTCCAGCGCCTCGACCCGCAGCGGCTCCATGCGCGGACGAACCTTCCCGCGGGGGGTCCAGTTCCGCCGGTGGTCCTTCCACCAGCGGGACCAGGCGTCGGCATCGCCGAAGGACTCCCCGGTGAGCCGCTGGAGGACGTCCACCAGCGCCGCCGCCACGCGGGCGGCGCGTTCCCGGGATTCCGCCGGTCCGGCCGCCGCCCGCTCCGCCGCCGCGGCGAGGTCCTTCACCAGCGCGCCCACGGTCTCCGGTTCGACGACGCGGGCCGCGGCCCGGTACCCCGCCGCCGCCACGCCGGCGTCCTCGTCGGCCCACTCCCGGGCGATGCGCAGAAGCCGGTCCTGCTTCCCCGCGGCGTCGGCGTCCCCGATCCCGGCGAGCACGGCGGCGAGGTGGGCCGGCTCCTTCTTCACCCGCGGGAGGCCGGCCATGTGCACGAGGTGATCGGCGATCGCGGGATCCCCCTGCCGCCCGATCCAGTTCGCGGCGGCGATGCGCACCTCGAGGTGCTTCCCGTCGAGGAGGGGAAGGAGCTCCGCTGCCACCCGTGGATCCCCGAGTGCGCCGAGGCGCCGGATCTGCCTGCAGACTCCCCGGGCCTCGGGGCCGGAGTGCATGTACTCCCGGAACTCGGCGAGGGCCGCGTCCACGGCGTCGGGGCCGGCGACGGGAGGAGGAATCTCCTCCGGCGGCGCCGAGGGGCCGGGCCCGGCGGGTCCCGGATCTCCCGATGACGGCGCCGGCGCCTGCGGGGAGGGCGAAGGGAGGGCGCAGGAGGCGAGGATGAGGGACGCCAGGACGGAGAGGAGGAGGGCTCGCATGGGGAGGGCTCCCGTTGTGGATGCCATGGACTACCTCGGGCTCCGGAGGACGGCATCGACGTTCCGCCGCAGGCTCCCCAGCCTCTCGCGCACGGCCGGGGGGAGATCCCGCCTCCCGCGCACCGCGTCCCGGGCCGCGGCACCGATGAGGGCGAGCGCCTCCCCGGAGGTGGCGCCGTGGAGCCCGCGGTCCAGCGCCTCGGCCTCGGCGGCGAACCCGTTTTCCCGGAGCAGGAGGACGCACCTCCCCGCCTCCGCGTAGAGGTCCTGGAGCATGGGGAGCATCCTAGCGGAGGGAGCCCGCCCCGCCCCCCGGCGGATCGGGGGGACGCCGAAGAACCGAGGCCCTCCCCCCCTCCCGGGGTAGAAGGACGCGATGCGGTTCGCGGTGCTGATGGATCGGTTCCGGCCCGGAAAGGGAGGGGCCGAGATCTGGCTCGAGCGGTTCGCGGCGGCGGCGCGGTCGAGGGGGGACGAGCCGCTCCTCGTCACGCGGGACGGGCGCGACCCCCGAGCGGATGGGAGCGCCTTCGCCGGGTGGATCCCGGTGCCGACGCCTCCCGGCCCCCGGTTCGCGAAGGATCGCGCCTTCGCGAAGCGGGCCGAGGACGCGGCGCGGAAGGCCGGCGCCGCCGCCACCCTCTGCATCCGCCACGTCCGATCCTGCTCCCTCTACCAGCCCCACGGCGGCGTCCACCGAGCCGCGCTGGAGGGGACCCTCGCCTCCATGGAGGGGACCGCCGCCCGCGCCGCGCGGCGCGCCGCCCGGGCGCTGTCGCCGAAGCAGAGGGCGCTGCTGTCCATCGAGGAGGAACTCCTCTCCGGCGGCGGTGCGCGGAACGTCATCGCCCTCTCCCCCCGCGTCCTCCGGGACATGGAGCGCTGGTACCCCGACGCCGCGAAGCGGGCCGTGGTGATTCCCCCCGGCGTGGACCTCGACCGGTTCCGGCCCGCGGCGGGGGAGCGGAAGGGTTCGCCCGTGGCGTTGTTCCTCGCGCGGGAGCCTCGGTTGAAGGGCCTGGCACCCCTCCTCGACGCCCTTGCCCTCGTACGGAAGGGGGGGGTGGACCTTCGGCTCCTCGCCGCGGGATTCGATCCCGGTCCCTGGCGGCGGCGGGCGGAGCGCCTCGGGATCGCCGGGGCCGTGGCCTTCCCCGGCGCCGCCGAGGGACCGGACGGGCTCCTCCGCGAAGCGGATCTGCTCCTCCACCCGACCTTCTACGATCCCTGCTCCCTCGTCGTGCTCGAGGCATGGGCCGCCGGCCTCGCCGCCGTCACCACCGAGGCCAACGGGGCCGCCGCGTGGATGGAGGAGGGGGCCGGCGCCGTCATCGCCGATCCCCGGGACGTCGATGCCCTCGCTTCCGCCCTCGCCGCCGTCGCCGCGACCGCGCGCGCCCCGGAAACGAAGGACGCCGCCCGGCGCTCGGCGGCGGCGGCGGGCGGCGTCGAAAGGCTCTTCGAGGTGCTGGAGAGGCTGCGGGCTAGCGCGTCAGCTTGAAGGTCTTGATGATCTCCTCGATGTCGTCCTTCAGGGCCTCGGGCTTGCCCGACTTCCAGAAGCAGACCAGCTGGTACATGACCTCGCTGCGCGACAGGTAGACGTTGTGCATCGAGACGGCGTCGAAGTCCTTGTGCTGGCCGAAGACGACCTGCTCGACGCTGTTCTCTCCGGCGACGCGGCCCTTCTTCGCCCACTCCGCTTCCTTGATGTCGCGGAACTTCCCCTCGAAGCCCGCCTTCATCTCCTCGGCCCAGGCCTCGGGGGTCTTGGACTTGTAGTTCTTCGTCCCGACCACGGTCAGCTCCACCCAGGCGGCGCGCTGCCCCTCGTCGAGGGCCTCGACGACGAGGTAGGGCTGGTTCCCCTCGGGCTTGCGGAAGAACCAGGCGCGGCTCGGCTTCTTCATGACGAAGCCGTAGGCGGCGTCGTCGAACTCGTCGGCGGCGTTGATGTCCTTCTTCCCGTCGGAGCCGGCGAGGGGCGGCTTCCAGGTCTTCTTCTCCTTGGTCCACCACTCGTTCCAGATCTTCACGTCGTTGATCTGCTCGCCGGTGACCTTCTTCAGGATGTCGAGGAGGACCGGCTTGCAGGCGTTGCGCGAGGCCCTCTTCACCGCGTTGTCCTTGGTGGTGGTGTAATCCGCCCGGCCGAGCTCCTTGATGAGGTCGTCCACGGTGTCCCGGGTCACGTAGTTGGAGGCGGCCCGGTAGGCGGCGGCGGCGATGTCGCCGTTGGAGTCGAGGTACTTCTTCGCCAGGTCGATGAGCCACTTGTAGTTCTGCTTCGCGGCGGCGTCCCCGACGCCCTCGATGAGGGCCGCCATGAGCTTCGGCTTCTCCTTGTCCAGGTCCTTGGCCTCGGCCATGTTCACCAGGATCGCCGCGACCTTGGGGTCCCCCTGCTTCCCGATGTTCTGGGCGACGGCGATCTTCACCTCGTCGTCCTTGTCCCTGAGGAGGGGCCTGAGGGCGGTCGCCACGCGGGGATCCTTCAAGAGCGCCAGCTCGGCGATCTGGTTCCGGAGGCCCTGGGACTCGGGCTTGTTCTTGACGTAGTCCTCGAAGAGCTTGATCTTGTCCTCCACGACGTCGGCCCGGGCGGAGGGCGGGGAGCCGCCGAGGAGCGCGCCGGCGAGGACGGCCCCGGCGACGAGGAAGACGGGGAGACTGCGGGTGCGGACGTTCATGGAGACCTCCTCCTGCGCGGGGGACCGCCTGCTGGCCCTTCCGTGCGGGCTACAACCCGATTATAACGGCAGACCGCCCGCGGATCCCAGCGGACACACTTCCATTGGTCATAGGCCCCCCCGTCCCTCGCCGCAAACCCGGCTCCCGGATGGACATCGGGCGACGGGCCGTGACCCGATTCGTGGGCGAGGCGGCGGCCACCGTGCCCCCCGGGGCGCGGGTCCTCGACCTCGGGGCGGGGGAGGGCTGGTACCGGGAGGACTTCGCGGGGCGGAGGTACCTGGCCGTGGACTTCGCCCAGGGGGACCCCCGCTGGGACTACGGGGGCCTCGACGTGCGCGCCGACCTCCACCACCTCCCCTTCCGCGACGGCTGCGCCGACGTCGTGCTCACGACCCAGACCCTGGAGCACGTCGCCGACCCCCGCCTCTTCCTGCGGGAGGCGGCCCGGGTGCTCCGGCCCGGGGGGCGGCTCTTCCTGACGGCGCCCCAGTCCTTCCGCGAGCACCAGGCGCCCCACGACTACTGGCGGTTCACGCGGTACTCGTTGCGCATGCTGGCGGAGGAGGCGGGGCTTCGCGAGATCGAGGTCGAGCCCCTCGGCGGCTACTTCGCCTTCATGGGGGACCGGCTCCCGGCCTTCCACCGCTACCTCTTCCCGAAGAGGCGGGCGCTGCTCCTGCGGGCGGCGCTCCTCCCCTTCTCCCTCCTCTCGAAGGCCTTCTTCGCGTGGTTCTGCCCGTGGATCTGCGTCCTCCTCGATCCGCTGGACGGGAAGCGGACCTGGACCAACGGGTACGGGATGAAGGCGCGCCGGCCCGCCGCCGGCGGGGGCGCGGCGTGACGGCCCGCATCGCGCTCCTCAGCCCCGAGCCCGGCGGGCCCTCGGCCCGGCACCGCTGGATCCGCGTCGAGCCGCACCTCCGCGCCGCGGGACTCTCCCTCGAGGTGATCCCCCTGCCCCACGACCGGGGGGCGCGGCCCGCGGCCTTCGCCCGGGCCGGGGAGGCGGACGTCGTCGTCCTGCAGCGGCGGCTGCTGCGGTCCGGGGACTTCGAGCGGCTGCGCGCCGCGGCGGCGCGGCTCGTCTACGACTTCGACGACGCCATGCCCTTCCGGGAGCCGCGGCGGGAGGATCCCTTCTCGACGGCGCGGGGGAACCGGTTCCTCAGGAACTGCGCGGAGAGCGACGCCGTCATCGCGGGGAGCGAGGAGCTGGCGGGGCTCGCCCGGGAGTGCGGGCCGCGGGCCCTCTTCGTGGCGCCGACGCCCGTGGACCCGGCGGCCTACGGGCCGGCCCCCTCCCCGCGGGCGGCGGGGGAGCCGCTGCGGTTCGGGTGGATCGGGAGCCGGGCGACGCTCTTCTACCTCGAGGCCCTGGCGGAGCCCCTGCGGGCGGCCTCCGCGGCGCTGCCGGGGGCGGTGCTCCGCGTCGTGGCCGACGGGGCCCCCTCCCTCCCCGGCGTGGTCGTGGAGCCGGTCCCCTGGAGCGGGGAGGGCGAGGCCGAAGCGCTCCGCGGGATGGACGTGGGGCTCATGCCCCTCACCGACGATCCCTGGAGCCACGGGAAGTGCGGCTTCAAGCTCCTCCAGTACGCCGCCACGGGGATCCCCTCCGTGGCCTCCCCCGTGGGGGCGAACCGCGCCATCCTCGAGGAGGGGCGGACGGGGCTCCTCGCCTCGACGCCGACGGAGTGGGAGGCGGCGATGGTGCGCCTGGGGAGGGACGGGGAACTCCGCGCGCGGCTCGGCGTGGCGGCGCGGCGCCACGCCGTCTCCCGCTGGTCCGTGGACGTGCTCGGGCCCCCCCTCGCCCACTTCCTCGCGCAGGTGGCGGCGGCGCCCCCCCGCGGGGGGAGGGGCTGATGCAGCCCTTCGAGCGGATCCTCGTCCGGGCGCCCAACCCGCTCGGCGACGCCGTCATGGCGACGCCGCTGCTGCGCTGCCTCCGCCGCTCCTGGCCGAAGGCGCGCATCACCGTCGTGGCGGTCCCCTCCGGCGCCGAGGCCTACCGCGGGCTCGCCACCGTGGACGCGGTGGCGACCTACCGGAGGAACGGCGAGGACGCGGGCCCCGGCGGCTTCCTGCGCTTCGCGCGGGGCCTCCGGAAGGAGCGCTTCGACCTCGCCGTCCTCTGCCCCAACTCCCACTCGGCGGCCCTCCAGGCCGTGCTCGCCGGCGCGAAGCGGCGCGTGGGCTGGTCCTACAACGGGCGGGGGTTCCTCCTGACGGATCCCCTGCGCCCGGAGAAGCGGGGCTTCGCGAAGCGGGTGCCGCGGCCCATGACCTCCTACTACCTCGACCTCGCCCGCCACCTCGGCGCCGAGGTGACGGACGAGCACACGGAATTGCGCGTCACGCCGGACGGGGAGGAGGAGGCGCTGGCCGCGCTGCGCGCCGGCGGCTGGCGGGAGGGGGAGCCCCTGGCGGCGCTGGCCGTCGGTGCCTCCTTCGGCCCGTCCAAGCTCTGGACCGCGGAGGGCTTCGCGAAGACCGGCGACGCCCTGGCGGCGCGGGGGCTCCGCGTGGCCGTCCTCCACGGGCCCGGGGAGGAGCCCGTGGCGGCGGCGGTGCAGGAGCGGATGGCGACGAGGCCCGTGGTGGGGGCGGGGACGGTGCTCGGCCTCGCGGGCCTCAAGAGCCTCTCGGCCCGGCTCTCCGTCATCGTCACCACGGACACCGGGCCGCGCCACGTCGCGTCGGCCTTCGGGGTCCCCGCGGTGGTGGTCATGGGCCCGACGGACCCGGTCTACACGAACTGCAACCTCGACCGCACCGTCGTCCTCCGCAAGGAGGTGGACTGCGCCCCCTACCGGTGGCCCTGCCACGAGAAGGCCTGCCCCCTCGAGAACGCCCGCTTCCACCAGTGCATGACCCGCATCCCCTTCGAGCGGGCGGTGGAGGCGGCGGTGGATCTCATGGCGAGGTTCCCGCGGCCGTCCTGAGCCCCTCCCGGTACATCCCCTCCATGGCGCGGATCCACGGGAGCGGCGAGAAGGAGGACTCCCAGGCGAGGAGGGCGGCGGCCCCGAGGGCGCGGCGGCGCGCCGCGGCGTGGGGGGCGAGGATCCCGGCGAGGGCCGCCGCGAGGCTCCCCTCCTCCTCCGGGTCGAAGGGGACGAGGCCCGGCGCCAGCGCCCCGGGGACGGAGGCCGGCGGGGCCAGCACCGGCCTCCCCGCGGCGGCGGCCTCCAGCGCGAAGTAGGGGCAGGCGTCGTAGCGCGTCGAGAGGACGGCGGCGTCGCAGAGGGCGAGGAGGTCGGGCACGTCGGTGCGCTCCCCGGCGAGGATCACGCGGGGGCCGGCGGCGGCGCGGCACTCCGCGAGGAGCGGGCCCGCGCCGGCGAGGATCACGCGCGTCCCCTCCGGGAGGGAGGCGGCGGCGCGGACGAGGGCGAGGGGGTCCTTCGGCGCGGCCAGGCGCGCGGCCATGAGCGCCGTCCGGTCGCCGGGGGCGAGGCCGAGGGAGGCCCGGAGCGCGGCGACGCGGGCGGGGTCCGGGGCGGGGGAGGCGGCCACGGCGTTGGGGATGACGCGAATGCGCTCCGCGGGGACGAGCCCCTCCCGGAGCGCGTCCCCGCGCTCCCCCTCGCAGACGCAGTGGAGGAGGGCGGTCATGGGGCCGAGGCGCCGCTCCACCCGCAGGAAGAGCGCCCGGGCCGCCGCGGATCCGGCGTAGGCGAAGTACCACCCGTGGGGCGTGTAGATGACCGGGACCCTCGCCTTCCCCGCGGCGAGCCGCGCGAAGGCGCCGGGCTTGCTCGCGTGGGCGTGGACGAGGTCGTAGGCGCCGGAGCGGACGAGGCGGCGGACCACCCGCAGGGAGGCGAGGTCGCGCAGCGGCGCCGGGTCCCTCTCCATGGGGACGGGGATCACCCGCGCGCCGAGGGCCTCCAGCGCGGCGGGGAAGCGGGGCTCCTCCACGGGGGAGACGGCCACCGTCGGTTCGAAGGCGTCCCGGTCGAGGTGCTCGAGGAGGAGGCGGAGGTGGCGGGCGGCCCCCCCGGTCCCGGCGCGGGCCACCAGGAGGAGGCGCACGCGGCGCCGCCCCGGGGACGGCGCGGCGCGGCCCGGGAGCCCGGCGTAGAGAGCCTCGTGGGCCTCGAGGGCGGCCTCCACGGGGAACTCCCGCCGGACGCGCTCCCGGAGCGGTCCCCCCGCCGCGCCGGATCGCACCGCCTCGAGGGCCGCGGGGGAGAGGAGGTCGGCAAGCGCCGCCGCGAGGGCCGGTCCGTCGCCGGGGGGGACGAGGCGCCCCGTGTCCCCGAGGGCCTCGGGGAGGCCGCCGACGGCGGAGGCGACCACGGGCCGCCCCGCGGCCATGGCCTCGATGGCGGCGAGGCCGAAGCCCTCCCAGCGGGAGGGGAGGGCGAGGACGTCGGCGGCGAGGAGGGCGGGGCCCGGGTCCCCGAGGAAGCCGGCGAAGCGCACCGTGGCCCCGAGGCCGCGGGCGCGGACCAGCGCCCGGAGTTCCGCCTCGTCCTCGCCGCGGCCCACGAGGGCGACGCGGAGGCCGGGCACGGAGCCGCGGAGCAGCGCCGCCGCCTCCACGAGGACGTCGAGCCCCTTCTGCCTCGTCCAGCGCGCCACGGCCACCACGAGGGGGGCGCCCCCGTCGATGCCGATGGAGGCCCGGAAGGCCGCCGGATCCCCGCGGGGCCCGTCGGCGGGGTCGAGGCCGTAGCGGATGACGCGAATGGAGCCGCGGGGGAGCCCGAGGGCCTCCTCCGTGAACCGCCCCACGGCCCCGGTGATGGCCACCACCCGGTCGGCGGCGTGGGCGGCACGGCGGCCGAGCCCCTGCCAGGGGGCGCGGAGGAGGGGCTGGTCCTCGTTGTGCTTGGTCGAGACGAGGTGGTGCGCCCCGCACCGTCGTGCGAGGGCCGCGCCGAGGAGGTCGGCCTTGAAGAGGTGGGTGTGGACGACGTCGGGCCGCACCTCCCGCAGGAGGCGCGCGGCGCGGAGAACGCCCACGGGGGCCCCCGGGCCCGAGGCGCCGAGCCGGGCCACGGGCACGCCCGCGGCCAGGAACTCCGCGGCGAGCTCCCCCCGGCCCTTGAGGTAGGCGACGGAGGGCTCCACCGCGCCCCTCTTCGCCAGGCCCCGGCAGAGGACGAGGATCTGCTTCTCCGCCCCGCCGCGGTCGAGGGTCGTCACGAGATGGAGGACGCGCACCGGGGGAGTGTAGGGAGGGGGAGGCGGGGACGTTCCTAACTAAGCAACTAACTCCGGCTCCAGGCTCCAGGCTCCCGGCCTCTCGCGCCTCCGGCGGGCCACCGGAACGCGGACCCCGCCGCCGGGGTGGGGTTCCGCCCCATGCCGGGGGCGGGCCTGCGTCGTCTACCATCTCGACCCGGACCTGCTCGGATTCACCGGGGCTCGAGGTCGCTCGACCTCGAGGCGCCGCGTCGGGAGATCTGCGCATGAGGATCGGCATCATCGGCGGAGGCATCGCCGGTCTGTCTTCGGCGGCGTGCCTCGCGAAGGCGGGCGACGAGATCGAGGTCTTCGAGCGTGCGTCCGAACTCAGGGAGACCGGCGCCGGCGTGAATCTATGGTCGAACGCCACGCGGGTGCTCGCGAAGATGGGACTTCTGGAGCGTTGCCTCGAGAAGAGCACGCCGCTCTCGTCCATCGAGGTGAACAGCCTGAAGGGCCGCGTGCTGCTCCAGGCGCGCCTCGACCGGGAGGACTCTCCCGTGATCTGCATGCGCAGGCCGGACCTGCTGTCCGTCCTGCACTCGGTCGTGCCCGGGAAGTGCATCAAGCTGGGTCATCGAAGCACGGGCATGTCGTCGACGGCGTCCGGCGTGACGGTGGCCTTCGATGGGCGGGACTCCCGGTCCTTCGATGCCGTGATCGGGGCGGACGGCGCGGGTTCGATCGTCCGGACGCACGTGACCGGCGTCGCCGAGGCACCCGTCTACCGTGGATACGCGATCTGGCGCGGAGTGGCCGACTTCGATCGGGCGGGCTCCGCGTCCCACCGCATCCAGGAGACGTGGGGAAGGGGGCAGCGCTTCGGAATCCTGCCCATCGGCGAAGGCACCCTCTGCTGGTACGCGACGAGAACCAGACCGGAGAGAGCGGCCGCCGCCCCGAAGGATCGCCAGGCCGAGCTGCTCAGGCTGTTCGATGGCTGGCCGAGCCCGATCCGGGAGATCCTCCGGGCCACTCCGGCGCTCGGGATACTGGAGAACGATGCGGCCGATCTGCGGCCGCGAAGGCCGTGCTTCCGGGGCCGTGCGATCCTCATCGGCGACGCCGCCCACCCGGTCACGCCGAACCTGGGGCAGGGGTGCTGCCTCGCGCTCGAGGACGCCTTCGCGCTCTCGCAGGTTCTCCAGGGCGCGGGTTCGGTGGAGCACGCGTTCAGCCTGCTCGACAGGGCGCGAACCGCCAGGGCGGCGCGGATCGTGAAGGTCACCCGATGGGTCGGAGTCGTCGGACAGGCCCGGAGCGGACCGGCCGTGTTCCTGCGCGATCACCTGCCGGCGCCGCTGTTCAACTTCGCGTTCGAGAAGGCGGTACGGCCGGTCTACCGATACGACGCGACGGCACCGCTCGCATGAGCGGCCGGGCGTGGAACCTGAGGATCGCGCATACAGCGGGGTCGAGACGTCCTTGGGCTCCGGAGGCGCGGAACGCCCGGAGTTAGTTACTTAGTTAGGAACGTCCCCGCCTCCGCCCGCGGTACCCTCGCTTGCATGCCCCTCGCGCCCGCGCCCCGCGTCGCCGACTCCGCCGCCGCCCTCCGCCGGGAGATCGGGCGGCGCATCGTGGGCATGGAGGAGGTCGTCGAGCAGGTGCTCTGGTGCGTCGCCTCGGGCAGCCACGGGCTGCTGATGGGCGTGCCGGGCCTCGCCAAGACGCTCCTCGTCTCCTCCATGGCCGAGATGCTGGAGCTCTCCTTCAAGCGCATCCAGTTCACGCCGGACCTGATGCCCTCGGACATCGTGGGCAGCGAGATCCTCGCCCCCCAGGGGGACGCGGGCCGCGCCTTCCGCTTCCAGCGGGGTCCGGTCTTCTGCAACCTCCTCCTCGCCGACGAGATCAACCGCACGCCGCCGAAGACCCAGGCCGCCCTCATGGAGGCCATGGAGGAGGGGCAGGTGACGAGCGCCGGGAAGCGGTGGCCGCTGGAGCCCCCCTTCCTCGTGCTGGCAACGCAGAACCCCATCGAGCAGGAGGGGACCTACCCGCTCCCCGCGGCCCAGCTCGACCGCTTCCTCGTGAAGATCCAGGTGGACTACCCGGACCGGGAGGACGAGAAGCGCATGGTCCGCCGCACGACCTCGAGGGCGCGGGACCCCCTGGCCCGGATCCTGGACCGGGAGGGGGTCCTCGGCCTCGCACGGGCGGTGCGCGCCTCGACCCCTCCCGAGGCGGTGATGCGCTACGCCGTGGCCATCGCCCGGGCCACGCGGCCCCGGACCCCCGGCGCCGCCCCCGGCGTGGACCAGGCCGTGGCCTTCGGCGTCGGCCCCCGCGCCGCGGGCGCCCTGGTCCTGGCGGCCAAGGCCCGGGCCCTGCTCGAGGGCCGGCCCGCCGCGGGCGCCGCCGACGTGCGCGCCGTGGCGCGCCCCGTCCTCCGCCACCGGCTCGTCCTCTCCTTCCGCGCCTCCGCCGAGGGGCTCAAGCCCGACGCCGTGGTGGACCAGCTCCTCGCCGCCGTCCCGGCCCCCGACGGGTGGACGCCGCCGGTGCCCGCCGCGGAGACGGGGTGGCTGGCCCGCCTCCGCGGGTAGGGCCCCGGCCGGCGGATCGCCGGCTACCCGCCGATGGAGATGCTGCGGGGCTTCGTTTCCGGCCGCTTCGGCAGGGTCACCGTTAGGACCCCGTCGCGGAAGGCGGCCTCGACGCGATCCGCGTCCACGGTGTCGGGAAGGGCGAGGGCGCGGTAGAAGGCGCCGTAGCGCCGCTCGATGCGGTGGTACTTCCGGTCCCGCGACTCCTCCTCCATGCGCTTCTCGCCGCGGAGCATCAGCACCCCGTCCTTCACGGTCAGGTCGATGTCCTTGCGCTCGAGGCCGGGCAGCTCCGCGGAGACGGTGAGGGCCGCCTCGTTCTCCGCGACGTCGATGGCGGGGGAGAGGAGCGACGCCTCCCCCTCCGCTCCCTTGCGCCAGAAGTCGTTGAAGAACTGGTCGAGGTTCTCGCTCCAGCGGGTGACGCCCGTGAAGGGATCGAAGCGGGTCAGCCTGGTGTTCATCGTTCCTCCTTTCGCCGGCCCCGCTCCGGGGCCGGTCCGTTCATGACCGGGCCGCTTCCGCCGCGGCCCGCCGGGGGAATCGCAACCGTCGTGCCGGTCCTCCGCCGACTCGCGCGGGGGATCCGCGGGGCGGGAGGTGTCATCTCTGTCAGGTAAATCTGACAGATTGGCAGCCCTCCCGCGGCCCCGGCGCATCGCCCCACGCGGGGGCCCCCGGCCGGGTAGAATGGCGGCCGGAAAGCGCGTCCGTGGGAGGTGCACCGTGCCCCGCATCCCGATCCCGCCGCTCCCCGCGGCGGCCCTGCTCGCCCTGGCCGCCCTCCTCGCCGCGGTGCCCCTCCGGCCCGCCTCCGCCGAGGAGCCGCCGAAACCCGCCCCCGACAGGCCCGGCGCCGAGGAGGCGCCTCCCGCCAGGGTGGAGAACGTCCCCGACGCCGCGGCGAAGACCGCCCTCGAGACCTTCGTCCGGGAGTTCGACACGGAGGACCTCGACTACCAGATCGACGCCGTCCGCCGCCTCCGCAAGGTCGTGCACCCGACCGTCGCCGATCGCCTCCTCGAACTCGCCCTCTCCGAGGATCCGAAGGTCCACCTCCTCGTGAAGGGGGAGGGTTTCCGCGGCCTCCGCTTCCAGAAGACCTCCGCGAAGGTCGTCGCCGCGAAGGTCGCCCGCTGGCTCGGCGAGGCGGCGAGGGTGAACGCGAAGAAGAAGGCACGGGGAGACTACGGCGTCCTCGTGGACCCGAAGACCGGGGACGTGGACACCGAGTCCCCCGAGGGCCAGGCGGCGCTCCGCACCAAGCGGGACCGGGGGAAGATGCTGGCCGAGGCCGTCAAGCTCGTGCGGGACCTCGAGTACCGCGACGCGAAGAGCGTGGAGGTCTTCACGGAGTTCCTCTCCGACGGCAACGACGACCTCGTGGCCCTCGTGCTCCAGTCCTTCGGCGCGTGGAAGGAGTGGTCGGTCCTCCCGGAGCTCGCCGACATGTTCGACATCTACCCCGAGCCCGACTCCTTCGAGACGGGCAGCGTCTCCGTGGACACGGGCGCGTCGGGGAGCACCGACCAGCAGGCCGCCAAGCGCCGCTGGATGGCGAAGTTCGGCGACCCCGACCGCAGGCGCGCCCGTCCCGTCGTCCACCGCGCGCTGATGGCCGCCCTCAAGGCGATCACCGGGGAGGAGTTCAAGACGCCGCGGGACCTCCGGGAGTACATGAAGAGGCCGGAGGTGAAGCGGAGGATCAAGGGCCGGTAGGAACGGGCGGGGAACGCGCGGAACCCGCGGAACCGACGGAACTCCGAGGACTGCCCGGCTCCCCCCCCTCCCCCTGGGGCAGGGAACCCGCCCCCCCCCGTCCGGGGCTCGAAGGGTGGTCCAGCGGGCGCCTCTAGCAACGCGCCCGTTTCGAGAGGGTCCGGTCCGATCCTCTCCGGACCGGACCCTCTCGAAACGGGCGCAACCGCGCCGCCGAAGGCGGCGCGGAAGGTTCTGGGCGGCG
>CAYJMF010000011.1:24129-31415 GCA_964370855.1 uncultured Planctomycetota bacterium
CCCCCCCCCCCCCCCCCCACCCCCACCCCCCCCGGCCCCCCCCGCGCCCCCCGCCCCCCCGCGCGGAAGGTTCTGGGCGGCGGAACCCGCCCTCCCCTCACCCCCCCTTCCCGCCCTCCACCTCCGTCAGCACCTCGTCCATCACCCTCAGCGCCTCGTCCAGTTCCCGCACCAGGGTGTCCGCGAGGAACAGGATCCGCAGCCTCGACACCTCCCCGGAGGACCCGCAGCCGAGGAGCTTCAATCCCCGCGTCCAGCCGACCCGGATGATGTCGGCGCGGCGGCGGACGGAGAGGCCGACCATCAGCCCGCGCTGGTCGAAGCCCTTCACGAGGTCCTCGTGGCCCTTCCGGAGCCGCTCGAGCCCCGCGGCCAGGTACTTCCCCTTGACGGCGCAGTTCTCCATGTAGGGGAGCCCGGCGAGGACGGGGTCCTCGAAATGCAGAAGCGTGTCGAGGACCGCCCACGCCCAGTGGGTGTCGAAGAGCTTCCCGCCGCCCCACGTGTTGGAGTGCCAGCCCCCGTGGAAGTGCTTCGCGTGCTCCGCGCGGACGAGGGTCATGCCGACCACCATCCCCTTGGCCAGGGCGATGGCGTCGGGCTCGATGCCGAGCTGCTGCGAGAAGAAGAGGGTCCCCGTGCGGCCGAAGCTCTGGACCTCGTCGGCGACGAGGAGCCCCCCGTTGTCGTGCACCACCTTCGCGATCCCCCGGAACCACGCCGGGTCCCCGGGGAGGTACCCGCCCTCCCCCTGGAAGGGCTCGGCGATGAAGCCGGCGAAGAGGTCCCGTGGGATGCGCCCCGCCTCGACGACGGCGCGGACGCCGCCGGGGGCGGCGAGGATCTCCCTGACGGGGCGGGGATCGATCAGGTCCGCGAGGTCCGAGGGCGCCCCGTTGAAGGGGATCCTGCGGATCCAGCGCACCTGGGGGAAGCCCGCCCGCTGCGCCTTCTTGCTCGTGGTGAAGTGGAGCGCGCCGAGGGTGCGCCCGTGGAAGGCGTGCCAGCAGCCCACCATGAAGAACGGGTAGTCGGCCAGCAGCGGCTCCGGCCGGCTCGTGTCGGAGTCCATCTCGGGGACGCGGGGGATGCCGAGGTCCTTCGCGACCTTCTCCAGCGTCTCGAAGCCGTGGGCCTCGAGGAAGCGCTTGTACTTCACCTGCCACGCCGTCTTGAGGGCCGCCTCCACGGCCTCCGCCCCGGAGTTGGAGAGGAAGACCTTCCACGCCCCGGTCCCGGGGAAGGCGGCGGCCGTCGCGCCCGCGGCGAGCCCCGCGAGGTCCTGGGGCGTGTGGATCCCCTCCACCCCCTCGGCGCGGACGAGGTAGTCGTCGGTGTTGATCTCGCGGTGGGTGAGGAGGTCGAAGTCCGCGAGGCGGCGGATCTCCTCCCGGATGCGCGGGTGGGAGGGGTCGAGGATCTTCTGCGCCACGGCGAGGTAGAGGTCCATGTAGACGCCGGCGCCGCAGCGGACGAAGGGGCCGCTGAGCGGCCACCCGAGCTCCAGCACGGGGGAATCCGGCGACAGGGTCGTCGTCACGATGACCGACGCGTGGCTCTTCCGCGCCTCGCGGTGGTAGTCGGTCTCGATGGGGCCGTCGAGGCGGACGACGGCGTTCCCGCGGTTGAGCTTCTTCCCGCGGACGACGACGTCCTTCACGAGGCGGTACCGCTTCCTCTCGGCGGCGAGGTCGTAGCCGTCGATGACGGTGGGGAGGCCGGCGGGTGCCGCCTTGGAGGCTCGGGCTCGGGTGGTCATCCCCCGATTGTGGCCCGCCGGGGTCCGCGGGGCAAGGCGATGCGAAGCCGCCGGGGCGAGGCGGTCACTTGACGGAGGGCAGGGACGCCGCGGGAACGAAGTCCACCTCGTCGGCGCGGATGCGCCTCTCGCAGTAGTGGCAGCGGAGGCGGATGGGGTCCTCCGACTCCACCCGCACCCGCGGCGTCACGAGGTCGTGGTGGGTGATGCAGGAGGGGTTGGGGCAGAGGACGACCCCGTCGATGACCGTGGGGAGCTCGAGGGGGGTCTTCCGGACGACGCGGTAGTCCTCGATGGTGCAGACGGTGCCCCGGGGGGCGAGGAGCGCGATGCGGGCGAGCTCCGCCGCCGTGAGCTGGCGGTTCTCCATCTTGAGGATGTCCTTGCGGCGCATCTGGCGGCTGGGGAGGTTGAGCCCCACGGTGACGACCCCGTCGGCGGGGATCCCGAGGATGCCGAGGCAGCGGAGCGCCGACCCGGCGGAGAGGTGGTCCACGACGGTCCCGTTGCGGAGCTTGGCCACCCTCTGGGAGGGAGGGAGATCGGCGTCGGGGCCGGGCTCCGCCTTCGCGGGGCCGCCCTTGCGGCGCGCCGCCTTCCCCCCGGCCGCCTTCCCCCTCCCGGGCTTCCCGGAGGCGCGGCTCACGGCAGCACCCCGAGGAGCAGCGAGAGGAGGGCCTTGCGCACGACGACCCCGTTGTGGGCCTGGCGGAAGTAGAGGGCGCAGTCCATGGAGTCCACCTCGGGGTCGATCTCCCGCACCCGGGGAAGCGGGTGGAGGACGGAGAGGCGCTTCCCCGCCCCCTCCAGCGTCCCGCGGTCGATGCGGTAGGCGTTGCGGACCCGCTCGTACTCGAGGGGGTCGGGGAAGCGCTCCTGCTGTATGCGGGTCACGTAGAGGACGTCGAGGTCCTTGAGGGCGGCGCCGAGGTCCGCCGTCTGGACCGGCTTCGCGCCGGACTCCCGCAATTCGTCCATGATGGGGGAGGGGAGGCGCAGTTCGACGGGGGAGATGAGGGTGAGCTGGTTCCCCATGGCCGCCGCCGCCGTCACGAGGGCGTGGGCGGCGCGACCGTACTTGAGGTCCCCGAGGAACCCGATGTTGAGGCCGGACACCTTCCCCTGGGCCTCGCGGATGGTGTAGAGGTCGATGAAGGTCTGCGTGGGGTGCTGGTTGGAGCCGTCCCCCCCGTTGATGACGGGGAGCCGCGTCGCCTCCGCCGCCACGCGGGCCGCCCCCTCGCGGGGGTGGCGGATGACGATGGCGTCGCAGTAGCCCTCCACCACGCGCACGGTGTCGTGGAGGCTCTCCCCCTTGGCCGCGGAGGAGACCCCGGCGTCGGCGAAGCCGATGGTGTTGCCGCCGAGGCGCTTCATGGCGGTCTCGAAGGAGAGCCGCGTGCGCGTGGAGGGCTCGAAGAAGAGCGTCGCCAGGACCTTTCCGCGGAGGAGGCCCATGTCGTCGGAGGCGCGGTCGTCGGAGGCGCGGTCGTCGGAGGCGCGGTCGCCGGCGGCGCGGCCCGCGAAGAGGGACGCGGCGTCGAGGACGAAGAGGATCTCCTCCCGGGTGAAATCGCGGGTCGAGAGGATGTCGCGCCCCTTGAAGCGATCCACGAGCGCGGGGTCGAGGGCGGGGGTCATCACGGCTGGGTTCCTCGGGGGCCGCGAGAGTGTAGCCTCCCCGCGGGAGCCGGGGAAGGGTTTCGGTGCTCTCCGGCGACGGGAGTCACTGCCCGGGCGTTGCACGCCTCCGGCGCGCGGCTCCCGACGGGGGAGCATCGGGAACGGATCCGATGCTCCCCCGTCGGGAGCGCAGAGAGGAGGGAGGCGGCGGGATCGAACCTCCCGGAGGTTCAAGAGCGGGGGGAGCGCCCAACCCCGATGAATCGGGTCGGGTACCGTATACCCCTACCTCTGCCCCGCCGCCGGGCGCCTGCGGCGCAGCGGGAGGCGGAGGACGAAGGTGGTCCCCTTGCCCATCTCCGTCCGGAAGGTGACCGTGCCGGAGTGCTCCTCCACGATCTTCCGGGTGAGGGCGAGGCCGAGGCCGGTCCCCTTGGAGCCCTTCGTGGAGAACATGAGGTCGAAGACCTTGTCGCGGGCCTCGGGGGGGATGCCCGTGCCCTGGTCGGCGATCTCCACCACCGCTGTGCCGTCCGGAGCCGGGTCGGGGTCGGACCTCGTGCGGAGGGTGATGGTCCGGCCGCCCCCCTCGGGGGTGGCGTCGATGGCGTTGCCGATCATGTTCATGATGCAGCGGGAGATGTTCTTCGGGTCGTAGTAGAAGGGGCCGATGGCGTAGTCCATCTCCTGCACGATCTCGATGCCCTTCTGGGCCGCCCTCTCCTTCAGCACCGTGGCGGCCTCGGCGACGGCCCCGTTGATGTCCATGTTGGCCCACTCGGGATCCCGCGCCTTGGAGTAGGAGAGCATGTCCATGACGAGGTCGCTGATGCTCTTGTGGGTCGACTTGAGGGTGTTCCAGGACTGCTGCGCCTCGGGGGAGGGGATGCCCTTGATGATGGCGTCGAGGATGAAGTCCCCCCCCTTCAGCGCCATCATGTAGTTCTTGATGTCGTGGGCGAGGCCGCTGACGACGAGGCCGATGGCGGCCATGCGCTCCGCCCGCGCCGCGTCCTGCGCCAGGCGCGAGTTCTCGAGCGCGATGCCCGCCTGGACGGCCATGGTGGTGAGGAGTTCGAGGTCGTCGTCGATGAAGGCGCCCCGGGCGATCTTGCTGTCCACGTAGATGGCGCCGAAGACCTCCGTCCGCCCGCGGATGGGCACGCACATGGCCGACCGGATCTGCTGCATGATGATGGACGCGCCGGCCTTGAACCGGTCGTCGGCGGCGGCGTCGCTCGTGAGGAGGGAGACGCCGTCCTCCACGGCCCTCCGGAGGATGGTCTGGGAGACGGCGATCTCCACGGGGCCCCCGTCCCCGGTCCGGGTCACCTGGGCGATGAGCTGCCCCTTGTCCTTGATGAAGATGGCCCCCCGGTCCGCGGTCACCACGTTGAAGATGTGATCCATGAGCCGCGCGAAGAAGATCTGCGGCTCGTTGGCGGTGGCGAGCACGGCGCCCACGGCGTGGAGGGTGGCGAGGTTCTTCTCCGCCTTGGAGAACTTGGCCAGGGCCGACTTCAGCATCTTCGGATCGATGGCCATGGACTTGTTCGTGTCGATGGAGGCGAAGACCGGCCCCGAGGCGGCCTCGTGGATGCTCACGCCGTGCCCCGGGGTGTCGATGCGGAGGTTCCCGGCGGGGACGTTCAGGGCCGGCGGCGGGGGGGGCGCCGGGACCCGGGGGGCGGCGGCCGGTGCGGCGACCTGGGCGGCGGACGCGGCGGGGGCCCGGGAGGCGGAGGTGTCCAGGGTCTCCGGGGCGGTCCGCACGGACCAGGAGGAGGAGCCCATCTCCACCGCGTCCCCGGTCCTGAGCGGCGTGGAGCCGTGGAGCTGGGTCCCGTTCACGAAGGTCCCGTTCTTGCTCTTGAGGTCCGTGAGGTGGGCCTGCCCGTCGCGGAGCTCCAGGCGCGCGTGGTAGGAGGACACCGCGGGATCGGCGAGGCAGAGGTCGTTGGCCGGGGCCCGGCCGATGGTCAGCGGACGGCCGGGCACGAGGGCCACGACGGCCCCCTGCCTCGGTCCCTTGCTGACGTTCACTTCGAAGGCGGGCATTCGCTTCCTCCGCGGCCGGCGAAACGGCGATTCTCCCGCCGCGGCCCCCCGGGGGTCAAGGACCGTGCCCGGGGGTCAATGGCCGTGGCGGGGACGGGGGATCAGGAGGACTGCACCCGGGGAGCGGGCCTCTCGTCGTAGCGGGGGATCCTCACCAGGAAGGTCGTGCCCTCGTTGACCTCCGTGGTGAAGGTGACGGTCCCGCCGTGCTCCTCCACGATCTTGCGGGTGACGGCGAGGCCGAGGCCGGTCCCCTTGGAGGACTTCGTCGAGTAGAAGAAGTCGAAGACCTTGTCCCGGGCCTCGGGGGGGATCCCCGCGCCGGTGTCGGACACGTGGAACTCGATGGACTCGCCGTCCTCCCCGGGGGTCACCTTGAGGGAGACGGTGCCGCCGCCGGAGGTGGCGTCGAGCCCGTTGGAGGCCAGGTTCACGAGGCAGCGCTCCATGCCGCGGGGGTCGAGCCACCAGAGCCCGGCGCGGGGGTGCCTCTTGGCCTCGATGATGACGCCGCGAGCGTCGGCCTGCCGCTCCATGGCCTTCCCGGCGGAGCCGAGGATCTGGTTGGGATCCACGAGCTGCCAGTCGGGGTCCCGCGGGCGGCTGTAGGCGAGCATGTCCATGACGAGGTCGGAGATCCGCTTCTGGGAGTCCTTGAGCGAGGCCCAGGCCGTGAGGCCGTCGGTGCTCAGCTTCTCCTTCACCTCCGGCTCCACGAGGTCCTCCGCCAGGGAGATGCCCGCCATGTAGTTCTTGATGTCGTGGGCGAGGCCCGCGACGACGAGCCCGATGGCGGCCATGCGCTCGGCGTTGGCGGACTCCGCGGCGAGGCGGGCGTTCTCGTGGGCCAGGCCCGCCTGGGTGGCGACGGTGGTGAGGAGCTCGAGGTCCTCCTGCTCGAAGGCCTTGCCCGTGACCTTGGAGTCGAGGTAGAGGGCGCCCAGCACCCTCGTGCGGCCGCGGATGGGGGCGCACATGGCCGAGGAGATCTGGTGGAGGACGATGGACTCCTGGATCCCGACCCCGTCGGCGGCGTAGCCCGCCCCCGTGAGCACGGAGACCCCCTCGTCCACGGCCTTGCGGAGGACGGAGCGGCTGATGGAGAGGTTGGCGAGGGTCCCCCCCTTCGAGTCCCTCGCGTGGAGGGGGCGCATCTCCCCCCGCTCGAGGAGGAAGACGGCGCCGCGGTCGGCGGGGACGACCTCGAACATGAGGTCGAGGAGCCGGGGGAGGAACTCGGCGGGCTCTCGGTTGTCGGAGAGGACGCGGCCCGCGGCGTAGACGACGGCCAGGTTCTTCTCGGCCCGGCCGAAGCCGGTGATGGCGGTCTTGATGGCCCCCGGGTCGATGGCCACGGTCTTGACGGTCTCGATGGCCGCCTTGACGAGGTTCTGGTCGGGGCGGTCGGAGAGCTCCACGGCCGTGGAGGAGGTCTCGTGGATCACGAGGAGGCAGTTGCCGATGCCCACCTGGTCGTCGTTGCGCAGGACGACGGAGCCGGAGACGGGGTTGCCGTTGAGGAAGGTGTGGTTCTTCGAGTTGAGGTCCGTGAGGACGAAGTGGCCGCCCTCGGGGGTGATGCGGGCGTGGTGGGAGGAGACGAGCCGGTCCTGCAGGGTCAGGTCGTTGGAGTGGCCCCGGCCGATGGTGAAGGGCCTCTCGGCGGAAAGCCCGATGGACTTGCCCTTCCCCGGTCCGCTGACGATCCTGATCTCGATGCTCTGCAAGTCGGGCCCCCCCGGTGCCGTCGGTCGCGTGGACTGTACCACCCCGGCTCGGCGCGATGAAGCGCGATGAGGTGCCAGGCACAGGGTGGAGTGAAAAATTCCCCAGGGGGATGAGGGGG
>CAYJMF010000011.1:31425-35191 GCA_964370855.1 uncultured Planctomycetota bacterium
CCCCGGGGGGCTTTAAAAAATCCCCCGGGGCTGGGGGGGCGCGCCCCCCCCCACACCCCCCTGGTGAATTTTTCACTCCACCCTGTGCCAGGCACCTCATCGCTTCACTGGCACCTCATCGCTTCACTGCCCCCCGCCGCAGGACTTCCTCCGCGAAGGCGGCGTAGTCCGCGGCGCCGTTGCTCCCGGGGGCGTACTCGAAGACCGTCCGGCCGTGGCTCGACGCTTCCGACAGCTTGACGTTGCGGCGGATGGCGGTGCCGAAGACCGCGGCGCCGAAGTAGCCGCGGATCTCGGCGAGGACCTCCCGGGAGAGGGTGGTGCGGGAATCCACCATGCTCGGGAGGATGCCCATGATGGCGAGGCCGGGGTTGAGGCGGCTCTCGACGAGGGCGATGACGTCGCGGAGCCGCGCCATGCCCTGGAGGGCGAAGAACTCCGCCTGGAGGGGGACGATGACCTCCTTGACGGCGGTGAGCGCGTTGACGGTCAGGAGGCCGAGGCTCGGGGGACAGTCCACGAGGAGGACGTCCCAGGGCCCGGGCGCCGTCCCGTCGCCGGTGGCGGAGGCCTCGAGGCGGTCCAGCGCGTCCTTGAGGATCTGCTCCCTCCCCACGGCGGAGACGAGCTCCATCTCGGCGCCGGCGAGGTCGAGGGAGGAGGGGACGACGTCCATGCCGAGGGTCGAGGTGGGGCGGACGACCTCCGCCAGCTTCGCGCGCCCGACCAGCACGTCGTACACGGAGCGGTCGAGCCCGTCGGCCCGGATGTCGAGGTGGACGGTGAGGTTCGCCTGGGGGTCGAGGTCGAGGAGCAGCACCCGGAGCCCCCGCCGCGCCAGCGCGGCGCCGAGGTTCACGCAGGTGGTGGTCTTCCCCACCCCCCCCTTCTGGTTCATGAACGCGATGCGCCGCATGCCCATAGGCGCGCAGTCTACGAGAGGAGTCGTTCCCCGGTCCGCCAGTTTCCCGGAGGAGGTGAGCCCCGATGCACGGCGGTCTCCCGAGAACGGCCATCCACGAGTAGGAGGACGCACCCGGCCATCCGGGTACGCCCTCCCTTACCTCAGGTTGGATCCGCCGACGGGGTCCCTAGTTGTTCCTGGCGGCGGCCCTGTCCGTGGCGTAGGTGGTCCCGTTCGAGTAGGCGGTTCCGCTGCCGCCGGGCCCGGTGCCCGGGGTGCTGTAGGTTCCGGGGGAACCGCTCGTGTCATAGCAGGATCCGCCCGTCCCGTCGGCGCCGTCGCCTCCGGACCCGGGGTAGCCGTAGGCCGCTGCCGTACCCTTCTGTCCGCCGTTCCCCGCCTGGGCGGTGAGAGAGGAGGCGCATCCATTGCTGGGCTGGGGGAAGTTCCCGTCGACCCACCCGCCGACGCCTCCGTCGCCGCCGAACCCGCGGGATCCCTTGGTGGCACCCACTCCGCCAGCGCCTCCGTTCCCCCCGTTTCCGGCGTCGGAGTGGTAGCCGGGGGGGCTGCTCACGTTGACTACGAGGATAGTGCCGTTGCCGACAGTCCAGTTCAGGAACGCGCCGCGTCCCCCCTTGCCTCCGTCTCCAGCGATCCCTCCGTTGAAGTCGCCGGGACCGCCTTGGCCACCACGTCCCCCGTTACCGCCGTTCCCGCCCCAGATGGTCACGTCACAGTCGATGCCGCAGGTGAAGACCAGGTCCTCACCACACCCTCCCTTTCCACCAGGGCCCCCGATTCCGCCATACCAGTGGCCGTAACCTCCGGCGCCACCATCCCCGCCCTTCATTCCCAGGCCGGTGTAGATGCCGACGATCATGTTGTTCCCGAGAGTGGGGCTGTAGGGCGTCTGGTTGGCCAGGTGGGTGGCATCAGTTCCCGATGTCCCATGGCCTCCGGTAGAACCTCCACCGCTACCCGCAGTACCGTCCGTACCGGCAGTACCGTCGGTGCCGGGGTAGCTGAATGAGGTCGGGTACTCGCAAGCATGGGTCGGAACTCCGTAGTCCACTAGAGTGAATCCCAACATTGCCGCGACGATGGCGACTCGATGATGCCGCATGACCTGCCTCCCATTCTCCATGAGCCCTTTGGGCAGACTCGCCATTCTGAAGTCGGCCCTCCCATGCCAACGAGGGACGGGGGACTTCCCCGTCAGTTCCTCCCTGGATTGGGAATGACTACGCTCCCGCCGTCCTGAGCAACGAACACCGGCATGGGGAGCGACATGTCGGTGACCCCGGCTTCGTGGATGGACAGGATGTACTCCGTCCCCGCCTCGAGGAAGTCCGACTGAATCCACCCATCCCCGTCGCTTCGCAGGACCGGGGAATTGACTCCGCAACCGGTCGGGAGTCGATGGAGGGACAGCGTCACCGGGACACCGGCAACGGGGTCGCCATTCTCCCTTCGGAGGCGCACCCTCAGCGGACTGGCTGGCTTATCGAGGACGATTCGCCCCATGTCCAGTCTGTCCGTGGCCCCTCGTTCCTCCCTTCCGTCAAACTCCAGGACTTTCGGTGGGCAGCCTTCCTTGTGGATGGTGATGAAGACCTTCTCGGCGGGCAGGAGGGGAGACCCCTCGAATCGACCCCGGGCATCGGTCCGGACAGTGGTGTTCCGCACTTCCCATCCCGACCCGTCCACCCGGCTGCGCACTTGGATGCCGGCGACGCCCAGGAGGCGCCTCTCCCCGATGTCCGCAAGTGGCTCCCCGGCCGCGATGGACTTCCAGGCGCCGAGGAGCACGCGGGCATCGGCCACGGGTCTGCCCTCCCCGTCCACCACCTCTCCATGAACCGCCCAACAGTACTCGGCGCGGATGAGCGCCTCGAAGACCCGGTCCCGCGGCCTCGTCACGACACCGAGGGCGGCCTGCCAGCCGGCTCCCCCCTTCCCTGCCACCTTCAGCCCGCCCCATGCGCCGTCGAGCAGGAGCCGGAAGCGCCCATCGGCGTGGCTCACGACCTCGTCACCGTCGGCGGGGACCGGATCCCCGTCCCGGACGAAGCAGGCCACGGCGATGGTCGCCCCGGCCAGGCCCCGGCCGTCGATGCCCTCGATCCGTCCCCGCAGCAGCGTGCGTCGCACGATCCTCAAGTCCACCGACGTCTCACCGTTCTCCACGAACAGCGACTCCACGTGGTCGATGCCTTCATCCTCGTTGGCGACGGTGATTCGCACGGGCGTGGGGTAGGGGAACTCCTCGAACCGGAACACCCCGTGCGCGTCGGAACGCCCCCGGATCCGGTTCTCCACCCCCGCTTCCAGCAGTATCTCCGCCTCGATCTCCAGGGACTCGCCGGTCCCGGCGTCGAGGAGGCGTCCGCCGAAGGTACCGATCCGGGACCGCATGAGGGCGGCGAGGGCCTCCATGGGGTTCCGTTCCCCTGAGGCGGCCCCTTCAGGGGAGGACGCGTGGTCGCTCCGTCCTTCCGACCCGCTCGAAGAGACCCCCGTCCGGGTCGGACCCTTCGGATTCGCCATCGGGGACGAGGTTCCACCCAGGATCCACCAGGCGACGATGACCAGAGGGAGCGACAGCAGGATCCAGACCTTCCGTTTCCCGGCCCGGGACTTCGCGCTTTCCTGATCCCCGCCCGCCATGGGTCGCACCCTGTGCCCTCTCCCGCGACCGGTTCCACCGGGTCCCCATCTCCTGGAGCCCCATTGCCGGTCACCTACCCATGATGACTCCGGTCAGGGGGGGGGGGGGGGGGGGGGCGGGGCGCCCCGGGGGGGGGGGCCGGGGGTTGGGGGATGCGCCCGTCCGGCATTTCCCGGCCCAAGGGAACTTCC
>CAYJMF010000011.1:35201-65491 GCA_964370855.1 uncultured Planctomycetota bacterium
CCGGAGCCCCCCCCCCCTCGGGGCCGGGGCGGGGGGGGGGGGGGGGCGGACGGCGATGATCCCTGTCCGGGGGAGCCGATGGTGGGGGGATGCGACCGTCCGGCATTAGCCGTCCACAGGGAACTTCCTCCTGAGCCGCCCTATTCGAGAACGGACAGCTTCCTTGGAGATTCCGCGCCTCCGGGCGATTTCCTTGAGGGGGACTCCGGCAGAATACTCATCGAGAAGTGCCCGACAGGAGGGGGACAACGGGGGTTGGGGGCGGGACACGGACCGCCGTGCCCATTTCCTGGAACCCCTGCTCTGGCGAGCATTGAAGTCCCTTCCCCTGGCCCCGGTTCGAGCTGCCGACCCGTCCAGGTTCCGAATGGCCCGCGCCAACCTGTCGACCACGGACCCCAGCGAGATGCCCAGATCCCGGGCCACCTCCGGGAGGTGCCGGCCACGTAGAACCTCCTTGATGACCACGCTCTGGCACGATGTGAGGGGTGTTCTCGCGGGTACTCCCTCGCCTTCCATGGCCTCGGAGGTGGCGGGGGCCCCTTCCCTGTTTGCGGAGGGGATGGAGGACCAATCGGGGAGGGTCCTCGCCCGGCTTCCCCTCCGGCACTCCTCCCGGGCGATGTTCCTCCGGATGCCGGCCCATAGCAAGCCCAGCGGACTTCCCGGGTCAAATCGCCGTGCCGCCGCAGCCTCCATTTCGACGAGTCGGAGCAGGACTTCGCCGTCTGCCTCTCCGTCCCCGGAACTCACACAGGACGACCAGGCCGTCTCCATGGCTCGTCGCGGGTCGATCTCGAACAGATCCAGCCACTCCCCGACCGTGGGCTCGTTCTCCCCGACCATGGATCCCTCCCGGAAACCGGCGCTCCCTGGGGCCGCCGACCTCCCCGTCCGTCGGTCTCTCCTCCATGGAGACTACCACCGATCCACTTGCCGGTCCATCCCCCGGACCAAGAGGGAAAGGCGGGGACGTTCCCAACTAATAAACTAACTCGCCGGGCGAGGGTTCCCGGCCCGGTCGGGGGGGACCGCCCGGCGAGTAAGTTTATTAGTTGGGAACGTCCCCGCCTCCGAAGTCGGACTTCGTCACTTCGGCGAGGAGGTTGGTGGCGTAGGAGCCACGCGGGAGGGAGAAGGCGAGGAGGAGGTCCTCCCCCTCGACGCGGAAGGTCGGGTCGCCGACGGGGACGCGGAGCGGGCGGCGCTCCCCCTCGAAGCGGTCCACGCCCTTGACGTCGAAGTCCGCGGGCTGGAAGCCCTCCGCTGCGAGCACCGCCCGCTCCCGCTCCCCCGGCGCCCCGCCGGGGAAGACCATCTTCGTCCCGTACACCGGGCCGCTGGGGGAGATCTCGAAGGCGTCGCAGCGCTCCTGCTCCTTCGCCGCGTCCTCGACGCGGAAGACCGCACCCTTCCCGTGGATCCAGGCGAGGTCCCCCTCCTCCAGGCGGTCCATGGTCTCCAGCCGGTCCGACAGCACCCGGTTGAAGAGGGCCGACTGCCAGGCGCTCACGTAGAAGCGCCGCACCCCCTTGGGGATGATGCGCACCGCCGCCGCCGCGTCCCCCCCCTGGGCGATGCGGTCGAGCACCCGCCGCTCCGTCGCGAAGGAGTGGGGGAACGCCTTCCGCGCCCCCTCGACGTCCCCGGCCTCGAAGCAGCGCCGCGCCTCCAGCACCCGCGGGTCCCCCTCGACCTCCGAGGGCATCCCGCAGAGCCGCTTCACCGCCCCCTCGAAGTCCCGCAGCACGAGGCTCCGCCCGACGAGGTGGGTGTCCCCCCGCGTCCCGAAGCGCTGCGGCCCGAACCCGTTGGGGAGGCCGCGGGCGAGGATCACCCCGAGGATCGCCGCCGTCCGCTCCGCGGCGTCGGCGCACACGCCGCGCACGCGGATCTCGAAGCGGTTCCCGGCGAGGTGGCCCGGCCGCAGCTTGTTCTTGTGCCTCTTGACGGAGATCACCCTCAGCCCCGGCAGCGTCAGCCCCTCGAGCTTCGCCGGCGGGACCCGCTCGAAGGAGAGCGTCTGCCGGGTCACCGCCTGGGCGTCCTTCAGCCCCGCGCAGCCGATGCGGCTCTCGGGGATCTGCAGGTGCTGCGCCATGCGCCGGATCGCCTCCCGGGTGGGGATGCCTATCTTCTCCACGCGGGCGTAGGCGTGGTCCCCGATCCCCATGGCCTGGTAGAGGGGGATCTCGTCCACGACGAAGTCCTCGGGACGGTCCTTGACGGCGCCGCCGGTGCCCGGCAGCGCCGCCGTGAGGAGGGGGTTCAGGGGGTTCATCGCTCCAAGGTATCCGGGCGCCGCACCCCTCCCCGCCGTAGAATGGGGGATCCGGGAACCGCCGCGGGGCCGCGCGCGTCCCAATCCCGTCCGAACCCGACGTCGCCGGGCCCGTTGCCGCTTCCCAGACCGGAGGTCCCCATGCGCCCCTTCCCTCGAAACTCCCTCCTCGCGTGCTCCCTCGCCGCCGCCGCCCTCTTCGCGGGCGGCGCCTCCCTCCTCGCCGGCGACGCCGCGGATCGGGACCGGGAGATGGCGGCCTGCCGCTCCCTCATGGCCGACCGCGACTGGGCCGGCGCCGAGAAGGCCCTCGAGGCCTTCGTGTCGAAGCACCGCCAGGGGGACGCCGTGGAGGAGGCGGCCCTCCTCCTCGCCCGCGCGCGCCTCCAGGCGGGTCGGCCCGAGGACGCCCTCTCCACCCTCGTGGAGCTCGTCCGCTCCTCGCCCTCGGGCCTCTGGACGGAGAAGGCCCGCTGGCTCTCCGCCGACGCCTGCGCGGCGCTCCGGAACTGGAAGGGGGCCGCCGACGTGCTCCGCGCCCGGGACGAGTTCCTCGCCTCGGACGACCACCTCCGCTCCATCGCCGGCCTCTACCTCGACGTGGCCGACGAGGCCTACGACGGCCGGGAGGTCTCCGACGAGTTCGGGCGGAAGACCAGGGTCCACGACTGGATGCGGGCGCTGGACTTCTACCGCCGCGCCCGGGCGGTGAAGCTCCGCGAGGGGGACGAGGGCCGCGTCTCCCACCGCATCGCCGCCTCCGCCCTCGAGGCGGGGGACCCCGGCGCCGCCGCCGCGGAGTGGACGACGCTGCTCAGGGACGGGAAGCCCGGCGACCTCGCCGCGGAGGCGACCTTCGGCCTCGGCCGGGCGCTGGCCGCCACCGGCAACCCCGTCGAGGCGCGGAAGCGCTTCCGCGAGGTCGCCGACCGGTGGACCGACTCGGAGTTCGCCCCGCGGGCCCTCGTCGCCCTCGGCGAGACCTTCGGCCCCCTCACCACGGACAACGCCGACGCGCTCCGCCGCGGCCTCGACGCATGGCGGGAGTTCCGCCGCCTCTTCTCGGGCCACGCCGACGGCCCCTCCGTCTCCTTCCGCATCGGGCTCGCGCTGGCCAACTTCGGCGACCGCCCCGGGGCCGTGAAGGAGTGGGAGGAGTTCCTGCGGCTCTGGCCGAAGCACGACCTCGCCCCCTCGGCGGTGCACGCCATCGCCCTGGCGAAGCTCGGCCTCGAGGACTTCGACGGCGCCGCGGCGGCCTGGAAGGACCTCCTCGCCCGCTGGCCGAACCACGCGCTCTGGAGCGAGGCCCGCGCCATGCTCCCGAAGGCGGCCCTGGCCCGCGCCGAGGCGGAGATGCGGGAGAAGCGCTGGGACGGGGCCGTCGCGGCCTTCCGCGCCTACCTCGACGAGTTCCCCGCCGACGGGGACGCCGCCCTCGGACGCCTCCGTCTCGGCGACGCCCTGAAGGAGAAGGGGGAGACGGAGGCGGCGCTGGAGGCCTGGCGCCTCGTCCCCGCCAAGCACCCCGAGGACCCCCGCGCCGCAACGGCGTGGAAGCGGGTCGCCGACTTCCTCGCCGACGTCGCCGGGGACCTCCCCGCGGCCATCCGCGAGTACGAGGGGCTGGCGGCGCGCTACGGCAACACCCCCGAGGGGAACGGGGCCCGGACCATCCTCGCGGAGATGAAGGGGAAGCTGCTGGAGGCCTCCCTCGAGCGTCCCCTCGGGACGGACCGGAAGCCCCGCATCGCCTTCCGCCTGCGCAACGTGGACCGCCTCCGCATGAAGGCCTACCGCGTGGACCTCGAGGCCTACGTGCGCGCCCGCGGCTCCCTGGCCGGGGCGGAGAACGTGGTGACGGACGTCGTCAAGCCCGACGCGGAGTGGGTCTGGCAGCCCTCGGAGTACGAGCCCTTCCGCCTCCTGGCGCGGACCTGCGAGGTGCCGGTGCAGGGCCCCGGCGCCTGGATCGTGCGCGCCCAGGACGAGGAGCTCTCCGCCACCCTGCTGGTGATCTCCACGGACCTCGCCGCCGTCGTCAAGCGGAGCCCCGGCCAGACCCTGGTCTTCGTCCAGGGCGAGCGGGACGGCGCCCCCGTCCCGGGGGCGAAGGTGATCCTCCCCGACGGCACCGCCGCCGGGGTCACCGGCGAGGACGGCGTCTGGATCGGCGGATCCGTCGCCGGCGGCCTCCTCGCCTCGAAGGGGGGCTCCACGGCCTTCGTCCTCGGCGACACGGGCCCCGCCACGACCTTCGGCTACACGCCGCGGGTCTACCTCTTCACGGACCGCCCCCTCTACCGCCCCGGGCAGGACGCCGCCGTCAAGGGCTTCGCCCGCCGCGTCGAGCGGGGCGCCTACGTCTGCCTCGAGGGGGAGAAGGTCGTCCTCACGGTGGAGGACCCGCGGGGGACCACGGTGCTCGCGCGGGAGGTCCGCACGGACCGCTTCGGCGGCATCGAGGCGCGCATCCCCGTCACCGACGGGGCACCCCTCGGCACGTGGCGCATCACCGCCTCCTACGCCGACCGCTCCTTCGGGACGACCTTCGAGGTGCGGGAATTCCGCAAGCCCGAGGTGGAGATCTCCCTCCGCGGGGATCGCGACACGTGGCTCGCGGGGGAGGAGATCGGGGCGAACGTCACGGTGCGCTACGGCGCCGGCGGCGTCGTGCGCGGCGCCCCCCTGCGCTGGCGCGTGGCGCGGCAGGGCTTCTCCTTCGACGGCTCCGATCTCGCCTCCTTCGCCTCCTGGTTCAAGGACCCCGCGCGGGAGGCCGAGCGCCGCCGCCGCGCCTCCATCGAGGGGGACGTCGTCGAGGTCGCCTCCGGCGAGCTCCTCACGGACGCGAAGGGCGCGGCGCGCATCACCTTCCCGACGGAGGCCGGGGAGAGGGACGCGAAGTACGTCCTCGAGGTGAGCGTGCGGGATTCCGGCGGGACCTGGGTGCGGGACGCCGCCGAGTTCCCCGTCACCACGCAGGGCTTCTACGCCGTCGCCCGGGCCGAGAGGAAGGTCTACCGGCCGAAGGAGGAGATGGCGCTGGAGGTCTTCACCGTGGACGCCAACCAGTCCCCCGTGGCGGCCACGGGCCGCGTCGTCGTCGCCCGACGCCGCGCCGGGGGGAACCGCACCGCCGAGGAGGAGGTCTCCTCCGTCCCCGTGACGACGGGGGCCGACGGCCGCGCCGCCGTGAAGGTGAAGGCCGACCGCCCCGGCGAGTACGCGCTGGTCTTCACGGCGAAGGACGTCCGCGGCAACGTGGTCGAGGGCCGCGCCCTCGTCACCCTCTCCGGCGAGTCCGAGGACCTCTCGAAGGACCTCCGCCTCGTCTGCGACCGCGAGACCTACCGGGAGGGGGACGACGCGGAGATCCTCGTCAACGTCCCGCAGGCGCCCTGCTCCGTGCTCGTCACCTTCGAGGGGGAGCGGGTGCTCGAGCACCGCGTCCTCCGCGCGACGGAGCGCTCCACGACCTTCCGCGCCGCCATGAAGCCCCTCTTCTCCCCCAACGTCTTCGTGCGGGCGACCCTGCTCCGCGAGGGGGTCCTCCGGGAGAGCGGCGACGAGGTGCTGGTCTTCCGCTACCTCCAGGTCTCCGTGGAGCCGGACCGGGCGGAGGCGAAGCCCGGCGAGAAGGTCGGCCTCCTCGTCCGCACTACGGACCAGCGGGGCAACCCCGTCCCCGCCGGCGTCGCCGTCTCCGCCGTGGACCGGGCCCTTCTCCAGCTCCAGGCGGACCGCACGCCGGACCCGCGCCCGACCTTCTACGACCAGCGCCGGACGCTCGGCGTCGCCACCGCGGCCAGCGTCGCCTTCCTCCCCGGCGGCGTCACCCGGCCCACCAACAAGGACCTCCTCTTCGAGGAGGCCCGCCGCCTCGGCCGCGCCGGGTACGAGCGGATGGTGCGCCACGTGGAGGAGGGGAAGGCGGCCCTCGGCCGCGGCGACCTCGACGTCGCCGTGACGGAATTGACGAGGGCGCTGGAGGCCTCCCCGGGCCACTACGAGGCGAGGGTCCTCCTCGCCCGCGCCTCGGCCCTGCTCAGGGACGCCCGGGATCCGGCGAAGTCCCCGGAGCCCGCCACCGGGGCCGCCCTCGGGGACCGCCTCTCCCGGGAGGAACTCCGGAAGAAGGCGGAATCCATGGAGAAGAACGCGGACCTGAAGGAGCTGAAGGACAAGGCCCCCCCCCCGCCGGACTCCGGCGGCGGGACCCCGACCCCCCCCGCGGCCAAGGCGGGACGCCCCTCCCGCTCCCGCCGCGCCCCCGGGGCGCCGGCGGAGGACGCGCCGATGACCGCCGACGCCGAGGGGGGCGAGGCGGAGGACGACGCGGAGGTCGCGGAGAACGGGTCCATCGGCATCGGCGGCGGCGCCGGCGGCATGTTCGGCGGACGGCGCGGCGGGCATCGCAATCTCAAGGTCAACGGCGGGTTCGGCGGCTTCGACGGCGCCCTCCCGGCCCTCTCCATGCCGGCGTCGCTCCGCGAGCGGTTCCTCGACTCCGCCCTCTGGGCCCCCTCCGTCGCCACCGGCGAGGACGGGACCGCCCGGATCGAGATCGATCTCCCCGACAACCTGACCACCTGGCGCATCGTCGCCCGCGGCGCCTCCGCCGACACCCTGGTGGGGGAGGGGCGCGGCTCCCTGACGGTCCGCCTCCCGATCCTCGTCCGCACCGAGGCCCCGCGGTTCCTCGGGCAGAGGGACGAGTCCGTGGCCGCCTCCGTCGTCCACAACGAGACCGGGGGGGCCCTCGACGTCGAGGTCTCCCTCGCCGCCGCGGGCCTCGAGGTCCGCGGCGCCGTCTCCACGCAGGCCCGTCTCGAGGAGGGGGAGGTCCGCGCCTTCCCCTGGAGCCTCGCCGGCTCCGCCGCGGGCCTCGCCACGCTGGAGGCGAAGGTCCTCTCCCCCGCCGCCTCCGACGCCCAGAAGATCGGGCTCCCGGTCCTGCCCCACGGGCTGCGCTGGGTGCGGGCCGCCTCGGGGCCGCTCCGGGACACCGCCGTCGCCTCCCTCGATCTCCCGGAGAGCATGGTCCCCGGGACCGCGGCGGCGAGGGTCGCCCTCTCGCCCAACCTCGACCGCGTCCTCCTGGACGCCGTCTCCTGGACCGGCGGCTTCCCCTACGGCTGCGTCGAGCAGACCGTGAACCGGTTCCTGCCGGCCCTCGCCTCCGACGACGCGCTGCGGCGCGCGGGCGTCCCCGACCTCGCGCTGCGGGACGGGCTCCGGGATCGCGTGGAGCGGGGGCTGCTCGCGCTCTACGCCCTGCAGCGGGAGGACGGCGGCTTCGGCTGGGCCTCCTCGAAGGGGGACGCCGACCCGGCCATGACGGCCTGGGCCGTGATGGGGATGCTCCGCGCCGAGCGGCAGGGGTACGCCCTCTCCCCCCGGAACCGCGCCCGGGCCGTGGAGGCGGCGACGACCTTCTCCCGCGGCGCCGAACCCGACGTCCGCGCCTTCCTCCTCCACGCGCTCGCCTTCGGCGGGGCCGCCGACGCCGGCGACCTCAGCACCGTGCACCGCTCCCGCGAGACGCTCACGGACCGCGGCCTCGCCCACCTCGCGCTCGCCATGGCGCTCTCGGGCCGCCGCGACCGCGCGGCGGAGTGCGTCGCGCTGCTCCGCGGCCGCGCCGTGGCCGACGGGGACCGCCTCCACTGGGACGACGGCTCCCCCGCGGCGATGAGGCGCGGGCTCCCCGTGGACGCCGGGGAGAAGTCAGCCCACTTCGTCCGCGACGCCGGGCCGACGGCGCTCGCCCTCCTCGCCTTCCTCGAGGTGCAGCCCGACGACCCCGCCGTGGACCCGGCGGTGCGCTGGCTGCTGGCCAACCGCCGCGGCTCCTGCTGGCGCTCCACCCGGGACACCGCCGCCGTCGTGGACGCGCTGGCCGCGGTGCTCGTGCGGCGGGGCGTCGAGGCCGTGGAGTGCACCGTGACGGTCTTCGTCAACGACGGCGACGCCCCCGCGGCGACGCTGGAGGTCCGCCCCGTCCCCGGCGGTATCCGCGAGGCCGTCCTCCCCGCGGGCGTCCTCCGCGCCGGGCGCAACACCTTCCGCCTCGAGAAGAGCGGCGGCGGCACCGTCCACTGGACCGCCGTCGCCGAGGCCGTCGTGGACGCCGAGGACATCGAGGCCGCCGGCAACCTGCTCCGCGTCGGCCGCCGCTACGTCCGGTACTTCCCCCGCCGCGAGAACCCGGCGGAGGGGACCGGCGAGGCGGTGCCCGGCTGGACCTGCTGCGATCCCGCCGCGCGCCCCGGCGACGAGGCGCTCCCCTCCCTCGCCCGGGTCGGTTCCGGGGACCTCTTCCGGGTCAGCCTGACCGTGGAGGCCCGCGAGGCCGTGGACTACGTCCTCCTCGAGGATCCCCTGCCCGCCGGCGTGGACGTCGTCGAGGGGCGCGAGGAGGGCCGCTTCGAGCGCTTCGAGCGGCGCGACGACCGCGTGGTGTTCTTCCTCTCGAAGATCCCCGCCGGGAAGTGGACCTTCTCCTACGTGGCGCAGGGGGTCTTCCCCGGCGCCTACCACGCCATGCCCGCCGAGGCCTGGGGGATGTACGAGCCCGAGGTGCGCGGCCGCTCCGCGGAGGCGCGGTTCTCCGTCGAGGCCGAGTCCGGCGCCGCGGCCCGCCGCGGGGACGCCGAGTCCGTGACCCCCGACGAGATCCTGTGGCACGGGCGGCGCGCGCTGGCCGAGTCCCGCTGGGAGAACGCCCGGGACGGCTTCCGCACCCTGCTCAAGGGCTGGAAGCTCCTCCCGGAGATCGAGTCCGAGGCCTGGGCCGCGGTGCGGACCTCCTGCCTCCGCCTGAAGGACGAGCGCGGCGCCGTGGAGGCCCACGAGGCCCTCATGGACCGCGACCCCCGCCGGGTCCCCGCCTCCGAGGCCGACGCCCTCGCCATGGCGCAGGCCTACCACGGGATCGGGGAGTTCGAGCGGGCGGCGTCCCTCTTCCGGAACCTGGCGGACCGGTTCTACGCCCGGGAACGGGCCGTGGCCGACGCCTACGAGTCCATCGGCGAGCGGGCCCGCGCCCTGGTCCACCGCGCCGAGACGCTGCTGCGCTTCCCCGACGGGGCGCAGTCCGACGGGGAGGAGATGGCCCTCATCCGCGCGCTCCGCGAGACCCGCCGGGTCTCCGACGGCTCCATCAAGCCGATGCCCGGCGCCCCGGCGCCCTCGGCGGCGGCGGGCTTCCTCCTGCCCGAGGCCACGGAGCGCCTGCGCATGTTCCTCGCCCACCGCGCCGAGGTGCCCGCCGCCGACGAGGCGGACATGCTGCTCGTGGACACGCTGCGGCGGATGGACCTGCTCGACGACTCCCTGTCCGAGGGGGCGCGCTTCGTGAAGCGCTTCCCCGACAGCCGTTACCTCGACGACGTGACGTGGTTCCTCTCCTCGGCGGCCTTCGACAAGGGGGAGTTCGACCGCGCCGTCTCCCTGGCGGAGCCGCTGCTCGAGGGGACCTTCCCGCGGGACGACGATCCGCGCCGCCGGGACCGGAGCCCGTTCCGGCCCCAGGCGTGGCACCTCCGGGGCAAGGTGGCCCACCTCCGCGGGGATCTCGCGGAGGCGGTGAAGTGGTACGACCGTGCGCGCTCCTCCGTCCCCGACGCGGCCGACGCATGGACGTTCCTGACGTCTCCCGCGCTGGAGGTGCCCGAAATCGCCTCCTTCGTGCCGGGGGCGCGGCCCGACCTCGAGTACCGGCGGCGGAACGTGGACGACCTCCGGATCCGGGTCTACCCGGTGGACTTCATGATCCTGTACGCGGTGCGGAAGGACCTGTCGTCGCTGAACCGCATCGACCTCACGGGGATCGTGCCCGCCGCGGACATCGAGGCGGGGCCGGCGAAGGGGCCGCCCCACCGCTGGAGCGCCGAGACGGCGACGCTGCCGGTGAGCGAGAAGGGGGTCTACCTCGTCCAGTTCGCCGGGAAGGCGTCGGGGGCGTCGGTGGTGGTGCTCTCCAATCTCAAGGTGGAGGTGCAGCAAGCGGGGCCGCGGCTTCGGGTCTACCTCACGGACGCGAAGTCCGGGGACCCGGTGCCCGAGGTCTACGTGAAGGTCGCCGACGGGAACTCCATCAAGGCGCAGGGCTTCACCGACGCGAGGGGGGTTTTCGAGGCGGGGCAAGTGGGCGGCTCGTTCTCCGTGGTCGCCGAGAAGGACGGGTCGTACGCGCTGTGGAGGAGGTAGGGGTTGAGCCCGACACCCGCACACCACCCTCCGACGATCGGGCCCTGGAAGTGGGCGATGCTGCCGGTCTGTGCGGGCGTGGCCTGGGTGTTCCTCGATTGGGCCGAGTGGGTCTGGAGATGGCCCCTGAGCGAGTGGGGACTCCCGGCATGGACTCCCGCGTGGCAGCTCGTGGCGGCCATCGTGGTGGGTGCGGGGCTGTGGTCGGGAGTGGCGATGCGGTCGCGGCTGCCGGCACGGTCACCGAGGATCCTGGTCGTGGAAGTGCTGCTCTCCCTGGCCCTGTGGGCGATGGCCGGCTGCGCCGTCGCCTACGGGTGGGTGATGGGATCGGATTCAAACCTGGGGCCGCCCATCGCCGTCTTCGTCGCGGGTCCCATCGGGCTGGTCGTCGGCGGCGTCCTCGGGATGCTGTCATGGGTGGTCCGGGGGCTGCGGATTCCAAGGGCCCCCGCACTCTGGAGGGGCGGGCGGAGAGCGATGCTGTAGGATGGGGGACATGGCGCCGACGACCGTCCCCCGGGAGTGGATCGAGGAGTTCGAGGCTGCCGCACGGCGGCCCCTGCGGGAGCGCATGAAGTACGCCTTCATCCACACCTACAAGCCGGTCCTCGACGACGCGCCCTTCCGGTCCTTCGACACGATGGAGGACTACCGCCGCTGGTGCGAGGCGAATGTCCCCGCGTGGCTAGGGTATGGCCGCACCCTTTGAGTACCGCCAGGCCGAGGAGATCGCCTCGGCCTTCGGCAGGCACGGGGTCCGCTACCTGTTCCTGGGGAAGTCCGGTGCCATCCTCCTCGGGTACCCCGACACCACCCAGGACGCCGATCTCTTCGTCCAGAAGTCCCCGGAAAACGGGCGGGCCCTCGTGGCCGCCCTCGTCGAGATGGGCTTCCCTCTGACGGCGGAGCACCGCGGCGAGATCCTCGCCGGGAAGGACTTCGTGCAGATCCGGTACGGCCCCTTCGACCTCGACCTGATCTTCGCTCCCGACGGTATCGAGACCTTCGAGGAGGCGGATCGGCGCGGGATTTCCGTGAAGGGGATGCGGGTGTGCCACATCGATGACATCCTCCGCAGCAAGGAGGCGGCGGGGAGGGTGAAGGACCGGGAGTCCCTTCCCCGGCTGCGCGCCTTCCGGGACTGGCTGGAGGAGGGCCGCGGAAGCCCCTGACGGACGGGGCCCCCGCGGACGGCTTCTTCGGGAGGCTCCTGCCGGCGTCCTGCGCCCATGCCGCCCTCCAACTCCCCCGCCTCCTGGAATCGTGTCGCCGTCGTCGGCTGCGGCGGCGCGGGGAAGTCCCGGTTCTCCGTGGAGTTGGGGCGGCGGCTCGGGCTTCCCGTGGTCCACCTCGACGCCCACTACTGGCGGCCGGGGTGGGTCCCGACGCCGGACGGGGAGTGGGACCGCGTCCACGCCTCCCTCGTCGCCGCCGACGCGTGGGTGATGGACGGGAGCTACCACCGGACCCTCCGCGCCCGGACGGAGCGGGCCGACGCCGTCGTCTTCCTGGATCTCCCGACGCGGGCCTGCTTCCGGGGCGCGCTCTCCCGCTGGATCCGGCTCCGGGGATCGGTGCGGCCGGACACGGCGCCGGGGTGCCCCGAGAGGGTGGACCTCGAGTTCCTGCGGTGGATCGGGGGGTACCGGAAGAGGACGCGGCCGGAGGTGCTGGCCATCCTGCGGGAGTTCGAGGGGAGGGGCGGGGCGGTCGTCATCCTCCGGAGCCGGGGGGAGGGGGATGGGTTCCTCGAAGCGGTGGGGCGGGAGCCCCGATAGCATCCGGGGCGACCATGGCGAAAGAGACCCCATCTCCGAGGCGAGAGCTGATGGCACTGAGGGGGGTGATGTGGTCCGTCGTGGCGTTGGCGGGGCTTTCGGCAATCGGTTCGGAGAAGTTCGGTTTCCTGTCGAAGTCCATTCTGGCGTTGGCGGTGGTGGGGGTCATCGTCCTGGAGATTTCGCTGCTGGTGAAACGGCACGAGGAGTGACTTGCGGAAGGAACCACGGTGCGGGCGCGGGCTTCATCCCCGAAGACTCGCGAACGGCCGGAATAGTATCATATTATGATACTATTCCGCGCCGGAGGGGCGCCCGTGGCGGGGTTCCGGGGCGCCGTGACGCCCATCAGGCGCCGGGATGAACCGGAGTCGCGGTGGTTCGTTCCCGAAGGCCGTTGGCCCGGGCAGGCCGGCGTTCCTGAACGTCCTGCCCGGATCGCGACCACGCTCCGTCGGGAGGCCACGCGTGAGAACCTCGAACAAGGCTGCCATCGCCATGGCGCTCCTTGCCTTGTTCGGACTCCTGCTGTGGGCCTTGCGACCCGGGCCCGCGGGCAGGGTCGATCCCATGGCGAGGAGGCCGGCGGAACGGGCCGCCGTCGAAGCCCCCGCTTCCTCCCCGAAGCAGTCGCCGGAGGGTGCGGTCGAACAGGAACCGGAGGCGGCCGCTCCTTCCCCGGCGGTCCCGGCACGGGCCCCCGCGAGCCCACGAGCCCTCCCGGGCGAGGTGTCGGGCCACGTGCTCGTCCTCCCCGACAGGACTCCCGCCGCAGGGGCCACGGTAGCCCTCGCGAAGAGCGAGGGGCTTGCGGAGGGCGCGGTCCTCCCGGGAGTCACCAGTGCTCCCACGGGGGCCGATGGCGGGTTCCGGCTCGGCGGATTCCCGGCCGGGACCTACACATTCGAGGTGACCCATGAGAGCTTCCCCCAGCGCGCCTTTCGAGCGGTGATGGAGGAGGACTCCGGCGTCGCGGGCATCGAGGTGCTCCTCCTCCCGGGAGGGGGCATCGAGGGCCGGGTGGCGGACTCGAAGGGGGCCCCCGGCGCGGGGCTGGCCGTGTGGATCGACAGGGGCAATCCGGCGGTCCGCGTCGCGACCACCAGGACCGATGCGGACGGTCAGTTCCGGTTCGAGCATGTCCTCCCCGGCAGCTACGAGGTCTGCCTCCGCAGGGAGCCGCCTCCGGCGCCGGAGCATGTGGTCAGCGTTTCCGTCGTCGAGGGGCAGGTGACGCGGCTCGACTTCGCCGGACAGTGCGCCCTCGCCGGGGTCCTCATGGACAGGGATGGAGGCCCCGTCCCGAAGGCCATCGTGGCGGCCCGGAGACCCGGAGGAGCCTTCACGTACCTGCAATCGGGCACCGATGACGCGGGGCGGTACCGGATCGAAGGGATGGAGCCCGGGGAGTGGAGCATCAAGGTGCAGATCTTCGGCGCAGGGGCGTTCGTCGCCGAAGTCGCGCGGGTGTCCGTCGTCCCTGGAGAGAACGAGTTCGACATCCGGCTCGGCCAGGGCGACCGGACGGGGGAGATCGCCGGGCGCGTCACGAGGAAGTCCACGGGCGAACCCCTGACCATGAGGGAGGTGCAGCTCTCCCTCCTTCCGCTCGTCGAGCGGAAGGAGGGAGTGTGGACCCGGGATGCCGGTCAGGCGGGGATGGCCTTCGCCGACAGGGACGGGAACTTCCGCTTCCAGTCCCTCCCCGCGGGCCGGTTCCGGATCGCCGCCTACTCGCGGACGGGGAACCAGCGCACCTGCGAGCGGGACGTCGAACTGGGACCCGGTCAGAGAGTCGAGGGAATCGAAGTCGCGCTCGAGGACGAGGCACCGCCCATCGACCCGTCCGAAGCGGGCGTCGTTTCGGGGACCCTGCTGGATTCCGCGGGGAAGACCGTCCCCGGGATGCTGGTGCGGGCGGAGCGCGCCACGGGGCCCTACAGGTCCCTGGACGCGACCACCGACGACGCCGGCCAGTACCGGATCGCGGGCCTGATGCCGGGACGGTGGCGCCTGTCCGTCCTGGCCGCGGGCCCCCGGGGCTTCTACGCGGTTCTCGCCGAGCGCACGGTCGTGAAGGGAGCGAACCGGGTGGACCTCCGGCTCGGGGACGGGGAGATCGCGGGGCGGATCACCGGGAAGGCGACGGGCGAGCCCCTCTCCGTCCGGGAGGTGCAGATGTCCCTGTTCCCCCTCGATGGAGGCGGGGCCGGGGCGCAGCCCGGGGCGGCGGCGGCGGGGATGGCCTTCCCCGACCCGGAGGGGAGCTTCCGGTTCCGCGGGCTGGGAGCAGGCCGCTACCGCCTGGTTGTGCACTCCTCGACGGGCCTGCGGGACACGGAGAGGGACATCGACCTCGGACCGGGGGAGAGGAAGGAGGGGGTGGACTTCCTCCTGGAGACACCGCGGACGGGGACCGTCCTGGTCGTCCTCCGGGACGAGGCCGGGCGGCCCGTGGAGGAGGCGACCCTCAGGCTGGTGGTCAGCCGCGTCCTGGTCGGGCAGGGTTCGACCAGCACCTATGCGACGCTGGATCCCGCACGGCCTGCGCCCGGCACCTGCGAGGTGCAGGTGGAACCGGGGGCGCGGGAGCTGGTCGCCTCGAAGTCCGGCCACCGGCCGGCCATCCTCCGCGTGGATGTCCGCGAGGGCGAGACCACGACGGTCGAGGCCGTGATGCACCCGGTGGAGGAGCCCAGGTAGTCTCGAGGCCGGGTGGACGGTCCCTCCCCCCTCCCCGACGCGACGGGATCGGTGCGACGGCTCCGCCTCCGGTGTCACTCCCCTCCCCTTCTCCCGGGGACGCTCTCTCCCCGTCCCCCGGTTAGAATCGCGCCCCGGCCCGCGCCTCCCGCCGTCGGGGGAGCCCTCCGGGCCCGGGGGTGTCCATGGCGCTGGAACAGAAGGGCGTGCTCTGGGTGGACGGGAGGCTCGTCCCCTTCGCCGCCGCCACGACCCACGTCCTCTCCCACGGCCTCCACTACGGCACCGGGGTCTTCGAGGGGATCCGCTCCTACAAACAGGCCGACGGCTCCGCCGCCGTCTTCCGCCTGCGGGAGCACTGCGAGCGCCTCGTCGCCTCGGCCAAGGCCTACCGCCTCCCCCTCGCCCACACCCCCGCGGTCCTCGCCGACGCCTGCCGCGCCGTCCTCCGCGAGAACGGCCTCGCCGACGCCTACATCCGCCCCGTCGCCTTCGCCGGCCTCGGCTCCCTCGGCGTCGGATCGAAGGACTGCCCCACGGTCACCGCCGTCGCCGCCTTCCCCTGGGGCACCTACCTCGGCCCCGAGGCGCTGGAGAAGGGCGTGCGCGCCACCGTCTCCTCCTGGACCCGCCTCCACCACTCCATGTTCCCGACGGCGGCCAAGGGCTGCGGCCAGTACCTCAACTCCATGCTCGCCACCCGCGAGGCGAAGGACAAGGGCTTCGAGGAGGCGATCCTGCTGGACCGCGACGGCCGCGTCTCCGAGGGGGCCGGCGAGAACATCTTCGCCGTGAAGGGCGGCGCGCTCCGCACCCCGGGCCGCGAGGACTCCATCCTCCCCGGCATCACCCGGGACTCCGTCCTCCGCATCGCCCGGGACCTCGGCATCCCCGCCGTCGAGGGCCCCCTCACCCGCCAGGACCTCTACGGTGCCGACGAGGTTTTCTTCTCCGGCACCGCCGCCGAGATCACCCCCGTCCGGGAGATCGACGGCTACGCCATCGGCGCCGGCGTCCGCGGCCCGGTGACGGAGAGGATCCAGAAGGTGTTCTTCAAGGCCGTGCGCGGGGAGGATTCGAAGTACGGGGAGTGGAGGACGCCGGTGGCGGACCGCTAGGCCCCCGCCTGCGGCGGGGGCATGTAGAATTCGGGCGATGGGCGGCAATCAGCGCACTCCTCGCACCCTCTTGCTGCTTCTCCTCCTCTTCCCGCTCTGCGTTCTCGCCCCGGCGTCCCCTCCCCCGGTTCACGCTGACCAGTCCACGCCCCCCGGGACGGAGGAGCGGCTTCTCCGCGCCGGCGTCCCCGCGGGGCTCCGCGGCCGCATCCAGGCTTCCCTCGACAGGGCCGGGGAGTGGCTCGCGGGGAGGATGCGGGCCGACGGGTCCTTCGCGGACAGGAAGGACATCGGCTCGTGGTTCCTCGGTCCGGATCCCGAGGGCATCACTCCCCTCTGCGGGCTCGCCCTCGAGCATGCGGGGCGGCGCTCCGCGGCGGGGCGCGCGGTGCGGTGGATCTCGCCGGACCGGGTCTCCGTCCGCCGCGAGGTGCTCGGCCACGCCTACGCCGCGGGCCTCGCGCTGCGCCTGCTGCGGGACCACGGGGGATCGGAGGAGGCCCTCGGCCTCCTCGCGAAGAACCTCGCGGAATCCCAGGAGCCGGTCTCCGGCTGGTGGGCCTTCCGCTGGACGAGGCCCGGGGTCCCCTTCGGCCTCATCCCCGGTTCCCCTGCGCTTTCCGTCGTCCCCCCTCCGGACCTCGTCGCCTCCCGCTTCGCCGCGGAGGGGCTCGCCGCCGCCGAGGCCGGCGGCTGGCGCGCCCCCGCGGCCCTCTGGTCCCGGCTCCTCGACGGCCTCGCCGCCTCGCAGGGGGAGGAGGGGGGATGGTCCCTCCTCCACCGCGGCGAGGGGAGCGAGGGGACCCTCCACGGGATCTCCTGCCTCGTCCTCGCCTCCGACGCGCTGCGGCGGCGCGCCGCCCTGCCGGCCTCCATGGAGCGGCGCCTCGAGGACGCCCTCGCCGCCGGCCGCGGGGCGCTCCGCGCCGAGGCGGAGCGGTTCCTCGCGTTCCGCGGCCGGACCCCCCGCGGGACGGCGTGGGGGAACGTCGCCGTCCACGATCTCGCCGCCGCCTGCGCCGCCGCCGGGGCCGAGGAGGCGGGGGGGCGGGACGTCTGGACGGTGCTGGCCGGGGACCTCCTCGATGCGCAGGGGGAGGACGGCTCCTTCGACGGGGGGGCCCCCGTGGACGACCTCGTCGCCACCGCCTTCGCCGTGCTCGTGCTCTCCCGCTCCTTCGACGCGCTCCGCCCCGAGGCGCCGGCCCCGGTGCGGCCCGCGGAGGGGGCGGGGCCGGAGTGGCCGGAGCCCGGCGCGCTCCCGCCGCGGGGGCGCATCCCGCTCGAGGACGCCGAGGCGGCGCTCGCGCTGCTGGAGTCCTCCCTGCGGGACCCCCGGGTCCCGGAATCCTCCCTCGAGAAGGCGCTCCGGCTCGTGGGCCGCTGCATGAACCACCTCGGGCCCGACGGCGACGGCGCGCTCTCCGACGAAGCGGCCCTCGTCTGGCACCGCCGGGCGGAGGAGGCGTTCCTCCGGGTCCTCGCCGGGGGCCGGGAGGATCCGGCGACGGGCCGGCGCACGGGCGCCGGGCCGGCCCGCATCGCGGGGCTCCTGCTCGCGCAGTGCCATCCGCGCGTGGTGCCGGGACTGCGGTCGGTGATCGAGGAGTCCCTCCTCGACCGCCGCGCCGGCGATCCGGAGCCCCGCGTCCTCGCCGCCGCCTTCGGGGCGCTGGCGCGCCACGGGGGCGGGGAATCGGCGGAGGGTCTGCTCAAGGCGACGCTCTCGACGGAGGGATCGGGGGCGCGGGCGGAGCGGTGCCTGGAGGCGCTCCGCGCGATGGTCTCCTTCGAGGGGCTCGACGGCGGGGATCGGCGGAAGTGCGCCGCCCGCATCGTGGGGACCTTCGAGGGGCTCGAGGCGGCGGCCCGGCTCCAGCCCGCGGACGAGGACTTCGTCTCCGGGGCGAAGGAGCGCTGGGCGTCCTACCGCACCGCCGTCCTCGACGCCCTCCTCGTCCTCGGCCGGGACCCGGCCACCGGCGCCCCCGCGCGGGACGGCCGCGGGAACCTCGCGACGACGGTGGCGGGTTTCCGCCAGTGGCTCTCCGGTGCCGGAGAGGGGCGGCGGCGGGGGAGGTAGGGGAGGGGCGGGGAGCCCTCGTCCTAAAGTATCACAGTATGATACTTTGGGACGAGGTCGCCTCCCCGGCCACCTGTCCCCCGGCGCGCCTTCGTCCCGTCACCACCCGGAACGTGCCGAACGCGCACGCCGCCCCGAGAACCGCGATCCCCGCCAGCAGCCACGTCTGCCGCCGGTCCAGCGCCCGCAGCGCCTCCACCCGCTCCCCGCCGCCGGCCAGCACCGCCGCCTCGTTCCCGCGGAGGAAGCGGTCCGTCATCCACTCGAGCGGCGCGTCGTCGTCGGTGAGGACGATCCCGTCGGCCCGCGGCGCCACCACGATCGCCTCCGCCGCCAGCACTCCGCCGTGGTCGAGGAGCCGCTCCCACTCCGCCGTCCCCGGCCGATCCCCGAACCGCGCCTTCGCCGCCCCGCGGGCGAGCCGCGCGAGGTCCGGCGGCCCCTCCCCGTTCCGCGCCAGCAGGAGGAAGTTCGTCCCCCCGTGCTGGCTCGCCCGCACGCAGGAGCCGAACACCGTCGCCATGGTGTTCTCCAGCGCCGCGAGGTGGGGGGCGTCGCTGCCGACGGCGTAGACGTTCATGGCGAGGATCCCGTCGGGCGCGAGCCGCGACCGGCAGAGCGCGAAGAACTCCCGCGTCGCGAGGTGGAAGGGGACGTACAGCTCCCGCGCGAAGGCGTCCACCACGAGGAAGTGGAGCGCCGTCACCTCGGGCAGCGCCGCGAGCCAGGGCCGCCCGTCGGCGGCGACGACCCCGGGACCGGGGCGATCGGCGAAGTGGGTCCTGCCGAGTTCCAGGACGTCGGGGTCGAGTTCCGCCCCGGATACGACGAGCCCGTAGGGCTCGTCCCAGAAGTGGCGCCACTGGCCGGCGTCCACGCCGCAGGCGTAGCCGAGGACCCCGGCCCTCATCTCCTGTCCGATCTCCACGTCGAGCAGGAACGGGATCAGCGAGTAGTCGTCGTAGGGCCGCGCCTCCGTCAGCACCCGCCCCTCCACCCGGAGCGCGTGGTAGGTGAAGACCCCCTCGTTGATGCAGAGGACGGTGCGCGGCTCCTCCCCGGGCCAGGAGTCGCGGCGGACGGCGAGGTACTGGTAGGGGGACTCCCGCTCCTCGAGGAGGAGCGCGGTGCCGCCGCCGGGGAGGGGCGGGGCGGCGCGGAGCGGGGGGAAGTCGGCGCCGGCGGCGAGGGAGGCGACGAGGAGGAGGGGGAGGGCGAGGAAGCGGGCGGATCGCCCGCGGGCGGCGAGGGCGAGGCCCGCGATGGCGGGCACGATGAGGAGGAGGCCGGCGGCGACCAGGGTCCCGCGGGATCCGAGCCAGGGGAGGAGGACGAGGGTCGGGAGGTAGGTGCCGGCGATGGATCCGAGCGTCGAGACGGCGAAGACGCGGCCGGCGGCGCGGCCGAGGCCGCGGGCCCCGAGGAGGCGGACGGCGACGGGGGAGACCATGCCGAGGAAGAACAGCGGCGGGGCGAAGAGGAGGAGCGTCGTCCCGAGGGATCCCTTGACGAGGACGGTGAGGAGGCCGCCGAGATCGACCCCCTCGTCGAGGAAGAGGGCGGCGACGGCGGGGACGCCGTGGGCGGAGAGGACGACCAGGACCCCGGCGCCGGCCATGAGTCCGAAGAGGAGTGCCGCCGAGGCGCGGCGGTCGGCGAGGCGGCCGCCGACCTCGTAGCCGAGGGCGAGGGCGGCGAGCACCACGGCGATGACGTTGGTCCAGACGAAGGTGGTGGATCCGAAGAAGGGCTGGAGGGCCCGGACCGCGGTCATCTCCACGATCATCACGGCGGCCCCGGAGCAGGCGGCGGCGAGGAGGACGGGGGCGGGGGAGAGGGGGGTGGCCGGCTCGGGCGCTGGAGGGTTCAGGGGGACCTCGAGGGAAGGGGGATTCAACCTGCGTGTTCCTGGACATTCTGGGGCTCTCACCCGGCGGAGCACAAGGGGAGGCCGGATGAAGTTCAAGGGCCCGCGCCCGGGCACCCCTCGCGCCGGTCCCGACCGGCGGGGGCCGAACCCTGGCCATCGTGCCCGCCGCCCATTTCCGGGAGTTCCAGGGGCCGTGATTCCCGTCAGTCGCCACCGGGGCTTCCTCGTTGACTCCCGGAACGCGCAGCGGGCATCCTCGCCCTCGAAGGGCCGCTGATCACAGGCAGCGGTCCCCCTCGCCGGGGTGGCGTTCCGCATCGGCAGGGGGGACGGTCTGTGATCAACGGCCCCTTTCGATTCCGGGGCGGGTTCGAGGCCCCCGGGGGGTGTCGGGCCCCGGGGGTGGGCGGGGCCGGCCCGGTGGATAGGAGGCTCACGGAAGATTCTCGGGATCCCGCGACCAATTTGAGGGTCTCGGGCGTTCTCTCCGTGGTGGGGCGCATCAGGCGCGTCGCCAGGGAGTCGGAGAGGTGAATGGGATCGCAATGGGCCGTCCGCAGGGGAACGGCAGGGGTGACCGGCCTCACGGTCCCTCCCGCTGGCGAGAGGAAGAGCAAGTCGCGGGGTGAAGGGGCCGGGATGAAGGACGGAGCCATCCGGTCCCGGGGGTACGGGGAGAGTTGGGAATGGGGCGGAGATCCGTCTTCTCCATCGGGGTGATGGGCCTCGCCGGGCCGCTCAAGGGGCTCGGGGTGGTGGTAGCCGGCGACGGCCGGTTCGAGGACATCCTCAAGGACCTGCCTGATTGTGCAGTCGTCGTGCTGGGGGACCTCGCCCTGGGGGTCTTCGACCCCGGGGTGGTCAGCGAGACCGCTGTCCTGATGGACTGGGAGGTCCTCCTCTGCCCGGTTCTCTCGCCTCCTGCGACCGCGGGCCGATGGACATCCCGCAATGAGTTCACCCATGTGAAGTCGGTGGCATCCTTGCCCGCGAGCATCGCCCATGCCCGGGGAACTCCCCCCCGCCTGGCTTCCCCCCTCGCGGAGTGGGCGGCCGACTGGCTCCGGAAATGCTCGTGCGGCCGCTGTGCCGGGTACCTCCGCGTGGCGCTGCAACTCCGGAAGCCGACACGGAAGGCATGGGCGGCGCGCCTCGGGATGAAGGTGACGAGCCTCTGGCGCCTGATTAAGCAGTGCCTGGGGGTCGCCCCTCGGGAGATCTTGAACCGGATGAAGCGATGTGCGATCTCGCTGGGATCCAAGCTCGGCAGGACCATGGCCGAGATCGCGGACGCCCTGGGCTACTCGAGTCCCCGCAGTCTTCGAAGGGCGAGGAGAACACTCGATGGGGAGGACGCCCTCCCGACCAAGGGTGTGGATAACTCGAACAATCTGTCCCCCTGCACCCGGTTGACAGAGGTTCTGCCCCGAACGACAATCCGCCAGCCAATCGGGATCTCGACTCGGGCCCCGCCGGAAACGGAGGAAGATGATGGCGACGCAGCCAAATGAGCCAGGAAACGAGAACAGCCAGGGTAGGTGGCACCGGCGAGCAATCACCCTCTACCCCCGATTCTCCGACGTCCCCGGTGCGATGGCGACTCCGGCGTTCGAGGAAACGCCGCTCGATATCTCCGGCTTCCGATCGATCACAATCGAAATCACCGAGAGCCAGGACATTCAGACCTGGATGGACCACGGGGCGGCGCCCCAGAACCCTGAGGAGCAGGACCCGCACTCCACCGAGCCTCCTTCCTCAGAGAATCCGGAGGCCTGACCTCATGGGCACCTTCAACTGCCAGGGCGGGTCCGGATACTCCCGTCCCTTCGAGGTTCGAGGCTCCGAGTCCATCGAGATGGACGTCGCCGTGGATCCTCCCCTCGCAGACGATTCGCTCCTCGATGTGCAGGAATCCGTGGACATGGTGGACTGGGTCTCCCACCCGGTGACCGCGTGGGTGGGACACGCAGCGACGGTGCGCCTCCCCGAGGGTCCCGCCCGCCGCTTCGTGCGGGTGCGCCTGGAGAACGCCGTGCCAGACGGGCCTCCTCGCCGCGTCCGGTGCAGGATTCGCCCGCGCCTTCGCCGGTTGGGGGGCGGATCGGACTGAAATTGAAATCCGCCGCGGCCCCGGTACCGGGGCGGGCAAGACAAGGGAAGCAGGAACGCCGTAAAACTAGCGCCGCGAGCGCAAGGAGATGAAAATGGCCGAGCCGATCGTCTTCTACCCGAAGTACACGACCCTGGTCGAGGGGACCTACTACTCGGACCCCTACGAGGTGACCCCCTACAAGTCCCTCTCCGTCGAGGTGTTCAATGCGGCGGCCATCACCTCGGGGACCATCACGGGGACGCTCCAGGAGAGCAGCGACCTCGAGACCTGGACCGACATCACCACGTCCCTGGCTCCCAGCGCGGGCGCCTCCGCGACGGACGACTTCTCCGACACCGTGCGCTACGTGCGGCTGAAGATCGTGATCGGCGCCACCGGCGGCGTGGTGACCTTCTGGGCCAAGGCCGTCGCCCGCGAGTCCTAGGCGGGTCCCGTCCGGCGGTTCGACCGGCGGATGTGGAGAGCGGTCCCGGAGGGCGTTTCAAGAGGCTCGGAGGTTCGATGACCGGCGAAACAGTGATCCTGTTCCCGAAGTACACGTCGCTGTGCTCCAAGTCCGGTGGCGTCTCCTACGTCTCCGATCCCTTCGACGCGACCGGCCACAAGTCCATCGTCGCCGAGCTCAACTTTGTCTCGGCGGTCGGGGGGGCAACGACGGTGACGGGGGACCTGGAGCAGAGCAGCGACCTCAAGACCTGGTCGGCGGTGACGGGGGGCGGGCTCGCCCCGAGCGTCGGCGGCATGGACAGGGCCGTCGTGTCGGGGACGGTCCGATACGTCCGCCTGAAGGTCACGGTCTCGGGGGGCGGGGCGCGCATGGTGGTGGTGTGGGCGAAGGCCGTCGCCCGGGTGCGATAGGAGGCGGCCATGAACGGACAGGTGCTCGCCTTCTTCCCGAAGTACACCTCCATGGCCGGCGGGGGGACGTCGCCGGGGCAGGACGTGTTCTCGGAGGTCTACGAGGTGGTCCCCTACAAGTCGCTGGTGGTGGAGGGGACGATCATCGGGGCCATCGGGACCGGGGCGGCAGTGAAGATCCAGCTCCAGACGGGGAGCGACCTCGACTTCACCGCATGGCAGGACATCGGATCGGAGGAGACCCTCACAGGAACCCCGGTGCAGATCACGGTGAGCAGCCCGCTGCGGTACGTGAGGCTGCGGGCGAACCTCTCGTTCTCCTCGGGGTCGGCCATGGCGGCGACGTTCTGGGCGCTGGGCCTGGCGAGGGAGGTCTAGACCGTGGGGGAGAGGTCATGAGCGGCCGGATCTTGGAGCCGTTCCCGCGGGGGTTGCTGGTGGGGACCCTGATGTCCACCACCACCTATTACTCGGAACCCTTCGATGTGGAAGAGGCGAAGAGCCTCGCCTACTGGGCAGCGGTCCTAGGGTCGTTCCCGGCTTCGATCACGAATCCGTTCACGGCGTACGTCGAGACGAGCAACGTGATTCACTTCGGGAACTGGGTGAACTTGACGCCGGGGGGGATCACGCCGAACTTCAACACTCCGGAGACTGGGGTCGTCGAGGATCCGATGAAGCTCATCCGCATCCGGTTGGTCTTGGCGGCGGACGAGTCGCCGCTTGTGGAGTTCAGGATCGTGGCGAGGGACCAGTAGGGGATTGCCCCCTGGGACGGAGGAGGTACCATGGAGCCCGTGAACAGCGAAGGACGCCGGCCGGCGAGGTTCTCCATCCCGCTCCCTGGCATGAGGGCGGGGCAGTCCGTCGGCCTCGGGTCGGTCCTGAAGCGCATGACCTCGTCAGTCGGGATAAGGCCATGCGTGGGGTGTGAGAGTAGAGCCGGTAGGCTCGATCGGACCATTTGGTTTATGGGGAGGAATCAGGAGGGCAACGCCACCTCCGTAAAATCCGTACGAGCAGATTCGGCCATCCCTGTCAATCACTCTACGCTTCCGGCCGTGACTTTCAGGGTGCCGGTCGGAGGATGGGTGGTGGAGGCGGAGCAGAAGTACAGATCCGAACACAGCAATGGGTCAGTAAAGGGAGTCCACGGGGATGGAGAATCGTCTCCTTGTATCTGCAAGGAAGGGGATGGTGCCGGATGGGAGTCGATTTGGGTGTATAGGGTAGAGTCCAAACCGGAGCTGGATCCACTTCCTGCGAATACGTTCTTGCGATTGGATCTGGAGTTTGACTACTGGATCTATTATCTGTCAGGAGAGATTAAGTACTATGAGATGTTTTTCGATGAGTCATGGCGGATAAAGGCAGGCGGGCTGACCCTGCCAGATCCGCATTGGGTACACGCGGAGGGCTCCTGCGCCATCTGGTGCACGGAGATTATTAAGCTGTCACTTGAGATTGTCGAGGGAGCGGCGGATGATGAGGACTTCATCATGTGGCAAAAGAAGGTGGACACAGTGGACAAGGACGGTTACCGGAAACAGGTGTCAATAATCCAACCGCAGGAGGGTAGGGAGGGCATCTCGTCTGAGAAATTCGGGAATCCCACGAAGACCTACACGGACACCTATTTCCCATATCATTGTTACTCGCTGGCGGTGTACGGGGTCGCGTGGGACACTCCTGACGCACCTCCGGGGACTTGGGGGCCAGTGATTCCGCCATGGGACACCAATTTTCGTCCCAAGGATATCCGATGGCTGCCCGATACTGTGGGGCTGAACGATGGAGCGGTGGCCTTGCGCATTGACGACCCAGTGCGGGGTTCTGGTGGACCGGGTCACCCCCAGGTGATTAGGAAGGAGATGTCATGAGGGGTAACGGGCTTTCGGACGACGTCTTGGAATTGAAGATGGAAATTCGGCGCCTACGACGGTGGATGGGGCTCATGGTGGCTGGAATTCTCTCCGTCGCGGTGATGGGGCTTGCAAAGGGAGAGCAAGGACTCCTGAGGGTCGAGGAGGTAAGGGTGAAGAAATTGGTTGTGGATGACCCTGACGCAAATGCAATCGCAGTTCTATCTGCGAAGTCCGGCTCACCAAGCCTTTCCTTTATTCAAAGGGATGGGACGGTGCGAATGTCCCTGTCGGCGGGCCTCCGCAGCGGCGAGAGAGATATTGAGTTGGCAGGACTGACCATATTTGACAGGAAGGGTAAGGGGATGGTCCAAGTCGGGCTGTGGGGTGGCACGGGCAGTGCCGAGGATGCTGCGGTGTGTGTATATGATGGCGACAGAAGCGAGGCGGAAGTCAGGATGAGAGTATTGGGTGGGGTTCCGAGCATCACCGTGCGGGACTCAAAGGGGCAGGATCTGTTTGCTTCCCCCAAGTAAGGTACTCCGGCTGTTGCGCCTGTAGCGGCCCAGGTAGCATTGGACGCCGCCGCACCCAGTCTTCGGGGGAATCCGAGGGATGGCTCGGTCTAGGGAGATGAGGTGGGGGCGGAACCCGGGAGGCTCGCGTCAAGGTCGGCTCGGCAAAGGAGAGAGTTCTACGCTGCCGCCACCAGGCGCAGCACCGGAAGCGCACGGTCATTCCCCAGGTACGACACCCGGAGCGCCGCACATATCGGTCGACGCCGCGACCTTCGTCGTCGCTTCGCCCGGTGCGCCACGTCGGGCGTCCGGTCGCCGAGCCCCTGGTGGGGCCTCTCGGTGCTGAAGGCGGACCATCCGGTTGGGTGTCCTACGAGGTGCCCTCATCGGCAGAATCAGGTGTTTGTAGACGAATCCGGTCGCTTGCGGCAATCGCGCAAGGCTCCTCCCGGGGCACCATCGCCTTCCCGCCCCCGCGTACCTCCCGCCCTCTCCGCGACTTCCGGATAAGGACACAGCCCTCTCAAGGTTGCGACACCGGTTCAAATCCGTTCGGGCGGATTCCCCGCGGCCCCCCACACGGCGCGACAGTCGATCATGGGCGTTTGCGGCGCCAAAACGCGTTTGCCACGGCTCCCACAGGGGCACCAACGGGTAAGTCCGTTGCCGGGTGTGGATGTGTCCTATTCCGCGGGGGGTGGCGGGGGCACGGCCGGCGGGACGGGAGCCCGGGGAGGCGCGGGCGAGGTACCCCGCGTGGGCGCGGCAGGGCCTCCGTGTTGGCGCCGGCCGCGACGGGCGCGACCGTGGCCACTGGGGCGGGGCGGCGCCACAGGGCGTGCCTGTGGGGGCCGGGGCGGGGACCGCGGGGGAGGTCCTGGGGACCGCGTCGCCCGTCGCCGCCCCAGCGCCTGTGGTCTTCGCCGGTGAAATCAACTGCCGCTCGCCGTCTTCACGAAACCTGCACACATCTCCTCCTCGATTCGCCTCCTGAACAGTCCCCCGCCTCGCCCCTGCGAAGGACCTCGGCCCTTGACCGGGGAGTTCCGCCCCCGGCCCCTCCCGGTCGGCCCCTCCCAGCCCCGGCTCCCCGCGGCCGGTTGAGCCACCCGGACCGCTGACCGCCGCCGTACAATGCCCGTACCGATGCGCTCCGCCGCCACCCCCGTCCTCCTCTTCGCAGCGGCGCTCCTCCTCGCCGCCGGCCCCCTCCCCCTCCCCGCCGCGGCCCAGGACCGCAAGCCCGAGGGCAACCCCTTCGGCGAGGAGGCGCCGCCCCCCCTCACCCCGGAGCAGGAGAAGGAGGCGGAGAAGCTGTTCGCCGAGGCGAAGGCCTTCGCGGCGAAGGGGAAGGGCGGCTTCGAGGAGGCGCGCGTCCTCTTCCAGAAGTTCCTCAAGGCGTACCCCGGCGCCAACGAGGACATGCTCCGCGAGGCGGAGGACCGCTCCGGCGAGAACTGCCTCGCCGGCATCGAGCTCATGCACGACGCCGGCCCCTCGGCCCGCCGCATCGACGTCGAGCTCATGGGGGACGGCTACATCAAGGCGAAGTTCAAGTCCTTCTGGAAGGACGCCCCCAACCAGATGAAGGAGTTCTGGGCCGAGACCCTCTACGACGAGTACGAGAACTACTTCAACGTCTGGCGCTTCGACCTCATCTCCAAGGAGGAGGGCGTGGACGAGCTCTCCATGGAGGAGAAGATGGGGGGCCCGCCCCCGGAGCCGACGACCACCCCGGGAAGGAGGAAGAAGGGCCCGAAGAAGTTCTCCACCGCCCTCAACTGCGTCGCCGCCGGCGGCCAGAACCAGGTCTGGGCCGACCCGGACCAGGTCTACCGCTGGCGCCGCTATCTCCCCGAGAGCGACGGCCTCACCATCGCCTTCGCCAAGAAGGGGGAGCTCGGCATGGGGGGCGGCGGCATCGCCACCACGGGCAAGCGGGTCGCCGTCGTCCACGAGTTCGGCCACGCCTTCATCGGCCTCCTCGACGAGTACGTGAACAACCCCGAGCGCCCCCAGGGGAGGATCTTCGCCGCCAACGCCGTCTCCACCAACGACGAGGACCCCCGCAAGCCCCCGCCCCGGGAGGAGATCCCCTGGAAGCACTGGCTCGCCATCGGCAACAAGCAGGTGGACGTCATCCTCGGCGGCGCCACCTACCAGACCGGCGTCTTCCGCCCGGCACAGGGCTGCGCCATGAACACCGGCGGCGGCAAGTACTGCTGGGTCTGCCGCGAGGAGGGGGTGCTCCGCATCTACTCCTACCTCAGCCCCGTGGACGAGTACGGCCCCGTGCAGCCCGTCGTCACCCTGGCCCCCGGCGAATCGAAGGAGTTCTTCGTCCTCCCCATGGCCCCGAAGCGCCACGAGCTGTCCGTGGACTGGTTCCTCCAGCGCCTCTCCACCGGGGAGCTCCTCCCGGCGGAGCCGCCCCCGCCCTCCGGCGACGACGTCTCCTCCGTGACCGACGAGCGGGCGGGGCGGATGTGGCGGGGGGACGGGGACCGCGGCTTCGCACGCCGCCAGGACCCCCTCCCCGACGGCGACCCCCTCGGCTTCGCCCTCAAGCCGAAGGTGAAGAAGCTCCCGAAGAACGCCTTCCGCTCCTCGGCCCTCGTCGAGGGCCTCGAGCCCGGCACATGGCGCCTCACGGCCCGGGTCCGGGACGACACCCGGGTCCCCGGCTACCCCTACCCATGGGTCATCAAGGACGCCGCCCGCCTGCGGGAGGAGCGGCTCGCGTGGCGCATCGACGTCGTCGCCCGGGCACCGGAGCCCGCGGGCCCCGCCCCGGAGAAGTAGCCCCCGCGCGCGGGGCTTGATTCCCCATGCTCCGGGCCCGTTCCGACGATACTAGGAGAGGAACGGCGGAGGTCCCCGTCCGTCCCGACAGGAACCCAGAAATGCCCATCCCGTCCCGCCTCCTCCTGCTCGCCGCCGCCTCCTCCCTCGTCGCCGCCCTCGCCTGCGGCTGCGCGTCCCCTCCCGTGGAGAACCCCCGCACCGACTACAGGGTGGCCGAGGGCTTCGCCTCCCGTCGCCCCGCGGACATCGCCGTCCTCCCCGTGGCCGGGGCCCTCCCGGCGAAGGCCGCCGAGGCCCTCCGCGACTCCCTCCGGCAGGGGCTCCTCGACCGCCGCTTCGCCCCCCTCCGGGCCACCGCCGTGGACGGCCACCGCGAGGACTTCGCCCCCGGCGGCTCCACGGCGGTCCTGGTCGTCACCGTCGAGAGGTGGGACGACGCCGCCCTCCACGGGGTCGGCATCGTCCGCATGTCCGCCACGGCCCGCCTCCACGCCGCGTCCACCGGGGAGGTCCTCTACGAGGCCCGCCTCAAGGACGTGCGGGTGGAGGCCGGCATCACCTCCCGGACCATGGAGGATCGTCCCCGCACCATCGACCGGGCCGCCGCCGACGCCGCCGACCGCCTCCTCTCCGACCTCCCCGTCAAGGGGGACGGATGAGTCTCGACGCCTGCCCCCGGTGCGGCCGCTCCCTGGGGGGCGGGAAGTTCTGCCCCGGCTGCGGCACCCGCATCGACGAGCCCCTCTCGGGCAGGGTCCTCGGGGGCCGGTACACCCTCTCCTCCGTCCTCGATCGCGGCCCCTTCTTCACCAAGTGGGCCACGGAGCCCCGGGCCGGCTCCGGCCCCGTGGTGGTGGCGGTCCTCGCCGACGGTCCCGCCGCCGACGCGAACCGCCGGCGCCGCTTCCTCGAGAACGCCGGCGCCGCGCTGACCTTCCCCGCCGGCGGCCTCCTCGCCGTCCGCGAGATGGCCGAGGAGTCCGTGGCCGGCCTCGGGCTGCGGGTCGTGTACGCCGTCTCCGACGCCTCCCGCGGTCCGACCCTCGCCGCCGCGGTCTCCCGCGAGGCGCGGTTCCCCCCGGCACGGGCGGTGGCGGTCATCGCCGACCTCCTCGAGATCCTCGGCCGCCTCCACGCCGCGGGGGGCGTGCACGGGGACCTCCACCCCGCCGCCCTCTTCCTCGAGGAGGGGGAGCGCGTGCGCGTCGCCGACGCGGGCCTCGCCGCGGGGCTCGCCGTCCCCGGCGGGGACGACCCCGCCGCCCTCGGCTCCGACGGCGGCCGGTGGCTCTCCCCGGAGCAGGCCTCCGGAGGGAAGGCGGTCCCCGCGTCGGACCTGCACGCCGCCGGCGCCCTCCTCCACTACCTCCTCACGGGGTTCCCGCCGTGGCAGGCCGCGAAGGGGCCGCCGCTCCTCTACGAGATCCAGCGCTCCTTCCCGCGCCCTCCCTCGGAGGTGCTCCCCGGCCTGCCCGCCGCCCTCGACGGCGTCGTGGATCGCGCCCTCGCCAAGTCCACCGGGGACCGCTTCGCCTCGGCGGAGGAGTTCCTGCGCGCCCTCCGCCAGGCCGCCGCCGGCCTTCCCGCGGGGGCGGCCCGCGCCACCTCCTCCTTCGAGACCGGCGCCCCCATCGGCATCGCCCCCGTGGCGGGGGGGGACGACGCCACGGCGTCGGGCCTCCTCTCCCGCGGCGACGACGCCACGGTCCAGGGCCCCCTCGCGTCCCCGGCCGCATCGGGGGACGAGACCATGGCCGCCCCCCGCCGCCCGGCGGGCCCGCCGCCCCGCCGCTCCCCTCCGCCTCCCCCTCCCTCCCCCGACGAGACCCTCGCCGCTCCCCGGGTCGTGACGCCCCCGCGGAAGCAGGTGCCCCCGGCGAGATCCGCGGACACCGCGAAGCCGGCGAGGAAGCCCGCTCCCGCCCGCCCGGCTCCCCCTCCCGCCGGGGACGACACCGCCGCCGTGGCCCGGCCCGCCGCGCCCCCTCCGGCGGCCGCGGGGTCCGCGGCCGCCGGCGGGGGGCCGGGCCCCCCCGCCCCGGGGGCCGGGCCCCGGTGCGGGGGGCCCCCCGGGGGCGGGGGGT
>CAYJMF010000011.1:65501-70366 GCA_964370855.1 uncultured Planctomycetota bacterium
GGCCCCCCCCCCCCCCCCCCCGCCCCCCCCCCCCCCCCCCCCCCGGGCGGGGGGGGGGCCCCCCCCCCCGGGCGGGGCCCCGGCCCCCGCGGCCAAGGCGAAGGGCCCCTGGTCCGTGGGAACCCCCGTGGCCGTCTTCTCCATCCTCCTCTTCCTCGGGACGGGCGGGCTGTACGCCGCCGTCTGGGCGGGGTACCTCGACTGGTCCATCCCGCCCTGGCTCCGCACCCTCACGGGCCGCCACGAGACGCCCCACTTCACGGAGAGGAACCGGGTCCCCGAGAGGCCCGTCTGGCCCCTCACCCTGCGCCTCCCCCTGCCCCCGGAGATCAACTTCCCCCTGGAGGGCACCGGCGGGGACGCCCTCTACGGCACCTGGACCCTGGAGCGGCTCGCCCCCGCCGCCGCCGCCCCCGGGAGCGGCGGCGAGCCCGGCGCCGCGGAGTCCGCCCCCCCCCGCCTCTTCGCCATGGGGGAGTTCCGCGGCCCGCCGCCGGAGGGTGTCTTCTCCCTCTCCCTCGACGTGCCCGCCGGCCGCTACGCGCTGCGCGCCTCCTTCCGCTACGGCGAGACGGAGGCCCGGCCGCCCGTGGAGGTGAAGGACTCCCCGAAGACGGAGCGCTACGAGATCCTGCGCCGGCCCACGGTGCTCCACGTGCGGGTCCGGCAGGAGCTGGGCCAGGTCTCCGCGGCCCACGGGTTCGGGGAGCCCGCGCGCAAGCCCGTCACGAGGGGGGTCGGCATCGTCGCCTTCGGGCTCGTCGAGGACGGGCCCGAGGACCGCCTCCGCTTCGGCGACGACGTCATGGTGCGCGTGGAGGCCGAGGGGTACAGGTCCGACGAGAAGCGGGTGCGGCTCCTCGAGAACCCGCACGTGGTGGAGTTCGACCTCAAGGAGGACGCCGGGAACAAGGTCTCCATCGCCCTCGAGGACATCAAGAAGCGCCGCAGCCTCTCGGCCCGCTACGAGAACGACCCCGTGGTCCTCGGCGACCCCGCCGTGAAGATCGCGCTCGCCCGCGTCTGCATGGAGGACGGGGCATGGGCGGCCGTGGATTCCTACATGGAGGACCTCCGCTCGGCCCCGGACCCCCTCCCCGAAGGGGCGCGGGAGCTGTTCCTCGGGTGGCACGAGCACCTCCGCAAGGTGGCGGCGGAGGCCGCCGCGGCGGGGGACGTCTGGAGCGTCCGCGAGGCCCGGGCCCGCGCCCGCCCCGACGTGCTCGGGGAGAGCGGCGCCGGGGCGGAGAGGGCGCGCTGGGCGGAGATCGAGATCCGGGCGTGGCGGAACTTCCCGCCCTCCGCCGCCGTCCAGGCCCCGCCCGAGGGGGAGGGGAGGGACGAGTTCTCCGCCGTGGAGCGGATGGTGGCGGAGGACCTCAAGCTCGTCTTCCCCGAGGTGCGGGAGCGGCTGCAGCGGGAGGTCGCCGGGGACATCCTCGCCCGGCGGGCCTGGCCCGTGTGGAACAGGGGCGGCGAGACCCGCGTGCCGCGGGCCCTCGGCGAGGCCCCCTCCGTCCCCGGCCCCGACGCCGCCGCCTGGCTCGACCTCGCCCGCCGGGCCTGGCCGGGCATCGAGGACACCCTCGACTACCAGAGGCTCCGGGCCCGCATCGAGGACCTGAGGGGCGCCCCGGACCGCGCCGTGGGGTGGCTCTTCGGGGATCGGACGTGGACGCCGGAGCGGGCCGTCCCGAAGGCGCGCATCGACACGCTGACGAAGCGGGACCGGCTGCTGCTGGCCCGCGCCCTCGGGTGGTGGGGGGACCTCCGGGCCGGGGAGGGATCGGAGAAGGACGCCATGGTCCTCTGGCAGGGGGCGTGGAACGTCTACCAGACCATCTTCGAGCCCGAGGGGGAGTCCTTCCCGGCGGAGCTGGCCGGGGCGGCGCTCCTCGAGGGGGCCCGGGTGGCCTTCCTCACGCGCGCCAACGAGACGGCCCTGGAGGTCCTGCAGCGATACCTCAACCTCTACCCCGGGGACCGCGAGGCGGTGCGGCTCCGCGACGCCGTCCTCGCGAAGTTCACGCTCCGGACTCCGGCCAAGATGGAGGAGCTCGGCTACCTCACCCTGGCCATCCCCGCGGGCCGGTTCCGGGTGGGCACCGACGAGCCGCGGCCTCCCGTGGAGGAGACCCCCTTCCCCGACGGCGCCGTGGTCCAGGTGCGGGTCCTCCCCGCCCGCGACACCCTCCTCGAGGACTACCTCGTGGGGATCCACGAGGTCACCGTGGCCCAGTACCGGAAGTACCTCGATGCCATGAAGGACCCGGAGGCGGCGAAGCGGTTCGCCCATCCCGCGGAGCCGGAATCGAAGAAGGCTCCCGGGGCGCGGGACCTCCTGCCCGGCTCCTCCCTCTCCCCCGACGAGCCGGTGCGGGGGGTGGACTGGTGGGACGCATGGGCCTGCGCGAAGTTCCTCGGGGGGCGCCTGCCCACGGAGGCGGAGTGGGAGAAGGCGGCGCGGTGGTGCGGGCGCCTGCGGGCCGGGGAGGACCTCTACCCCTGGTGGCGCCGGGTCGTGGGAGCGCAATGGACCGGCTTCTGGCCCGACAACGGGATCGACATCAGCCCCTTCGACCTGGCCCCCTCCGGCGTCCGCGGCGTCATGGGGCGCGTCTCGGAGTGGACCATGGACACATTCGATCTTCCCGTCGCCGGGGTGGCCGAGGGGGTCGCGGTGGGGGTCGCCCTGCTCCCGCCGGACCTGCGGAAGGGGCCGGAGACGGTCATGGCCGTCCGCGGCGGGTCCTTCTTCCACCAGGCGCCGGGGGAGCCGCCGGGCCCCTCCCTCGCCGAGAAGCGGGAGCCGCCCCCGGCCCCCGCCGAGGGGAAGGAGGCGGCCGCCGCCCCTCCGCCCCCGGTGCGGACCTGGCGCGCCATGGACCTCCTCGAGCGCCGCGGCGTGGCCGCGGGCCGGAAGGCGAAGTGGATCGGCTTCCGCGTCGTCGTCGGCTCCGCCGCCTCCGAGGGCGTGCGGTGAAAGGCGCGAAAGGCAGGGACGTTCCTTACTAACTAACTAACTCCTGCGAGCCCCCCCCGCATCGCGGGAGGGGGAGGTGGAGTTAGTTAGTTAGTAAGGAACGTCCCCGCCTCTCCCCGCTATCCTGCTCTGCTTCCGCGGACGGTGCGCGGGCGGCGGGGGCGCATGAACCTGGATCTCGAAGACGACCGGATCCTCGGATCCCTCCTCGAGGGGAAGTGGCGCCTCGTCCGGAGGATCGGGCGGGGCGGCATGGGACAGGTCTTCCAGGTGGTCCACGCCCGCATGGGGATCGTGAAGTGCGTGAAGATCCTCCGCCCCGGCGCCGACGAGGTCATGGTCAAGCGCTTCGAGCGCGAGGTCCGCCTCGCGCAGCAGATCCGCCACCCCAACGTCATCCGCATCGACGACTTCGGCGTGGACACCGACCTCGACGGCGAGGGCGTCCCCTTCTACATCATGGAGTTCGTCGAGGGGCGGTCGCTCCGCGACCTCATCTCCCTCTGCGAACTCCCCGTGGACCGCGCCTCCCACATCGTGCGCCAGGCCGCCCTCGGCATCGCCGCCGCCCACCAGCGGGACATCATCCACCGCGACATCAAGCCCGAGAACATCGTCGTCACCGACGAGGACCACGCGACGGTCCTCGACTTCGGCATCGCCAAGATCCGCTCCCCCGACTCCCGCGAGGACATGCTCACCCTCACCCGCAAGGGGGAGATCTGGGCGACGCCCCAGTACATGTCCCCGGAGCAGGCGATGGCCTCATCGGACCTGACGCCGAAGAGCGACATCTACTCCCTCGGCATCGTCCTCTTCGAGTGCCTGACGGGGGAGCTCCCCTTCACCTGCGAGACGGCGCGGGAGTTCATCCTCGCCCACATCCAGAAGGACGTGCCCTCCCTGAGGAAGCGCCGGCCCGAGCTCCAGTTCGCCGCGGGCCTCGAGGAGCTCGTCACCTCCATGCTGGCCAAGCGGCCCGCGGGCCGGCCCGCCTCCATGGCGGAGGTGGCCGCCGCCCTGGAGCCCTTCATGCGGAAGGGAGGCGCTCCCCCCGCCCCCCCGGTCCGCGCCCCCGCCGCGGCCCCCTCCGCGGCCGGCAGGGCCCCTCCCGCGCCGCCCCCGGCCACGCCCGGGGCCTCCCCCGGCACCACCGAGGAGGGGGACGCCCAGGACGCCACGGCGGACCTCCCCCCGAGGCCGTCCGCCCCGGGCGCCGCCCGCCCCCCCCGCATCGTCGTCGTCCCCCATCCCCCCGCGGGCGCCCGTTCCCGGAACTTCCCCGTGGGCGCCCACCTCTTCGTGAACCTCGGCGAGGAGCTCCACGACCACCTGGTGGGGGGCTCCCGCCTGACCATGGGCCGCCGCACGGACAACGACGTCTTCGTGCCCGACGCGCTGGCGAGCAAGCTCCACGCGGAGCTCGTCGAGGAGGGGGGGAAGTACTTCCTCGAGGACCGCGGCAGCCGCAACGGCACCTACGTGGGCAAGCGCCGCGTCGAGGGCAGGGTGAGCCTCGCCACCGCGGAGAACATTCGCATCGGCAACACCTACATGCTCTTCTGCAGGGGCGAGGCGAAGGCGAGGGACCACTTCCACTTCTGCCCCCAGGGCCACCCCGGGGACCGGAAGGCGAAGTTCTGCGGATCCTGCGGGGCCCCGCTGTCCTGAGTAGGGAGCAGGAAACGCCGGGCATCCCCCCGGATTCCCGATGCCGTCAAGCCGCGAACGTCGACCGCCGTCCCCCACGATCCATGTTCCCGATCCCGCGGGATCTCCCCGAGGCGCCGAAGGGCGTCCCGGTCCCCCCGCCTCTCCCATCCGTTGACGTCCAACCCGCCCGTTTCGAGAGGGTCCGGTCCGAATCCTCTCCGGACCGGAC
>CAYJMF010000012.1:0-8929 GCA_964370855.1 uncultured Planctomycetota bacterium
CGACGGGGAGCATCGGATCCGTTCCCGATGCTCCCCGTCGGGAGCCGCGCGCCGGAGGCGCGCAACGCCGGGGAAAACCCGCATGAGACGCCAGGTCGCCCGGAGTCCTCGCCTCTCCCCCCTCGCGCTGGCTCCTCCCCTCCCCATCCCTTACCATTCCCCCATGCGCCTCCCCCTTACTGTCGCGCTCCTCTGCGCCGCGCTCCTCCTCCCGGCCTGCGCCTCCCCGGCCCCGCGGAGCTCCTCCTCCGTCCCGGGCCGGGACCTGGTCCTGCCGGAGACCTTCGCGGGGGTTCCCGCCTCCGTGGTGGCGGGGCGCGCCGTCTTCGAGCTGGAGTCGGGGGATCCGGCGCGCGTGGCCCGGGCCCGCGGGCTGCTGCGCTCCCTCGAGCCGGCGGCCCTCGACGCGTGGCTGCTCCGGGCCTCGGCGGCGCCCGAGGGATCCGGGCCCCGGCGGGCGCTGCTCGCGGTCCTGTCCGACCGGGGGGAGACCGCGGAGGGGTACGCCGCCGCCGAGGAGGCCGCCGCCTGCCTCGACGACATCGTCTCCGACGTGCCCGGCCGCCGGGGCGCCCTCATGGCCGCCCTGCGGATCCGGGGGATGGGGGAGCGGGCCCTCCCGCCGCTCCTCGATGAGGCGCGGGCCGGCGGCCCCCGGGGGGAGGCCGCCCTCCGGCTCCTCCGCATGCTGGGGGTGCCGGATCGTGATTTGCCGGCGGTGCGTCCATGAGAGCCCTGCGCCTCCTCGCCCTCGCGGCCGCGTTCCTCCCGCATCCCGCGGCGTTCCCGTCCGGTGACACCCTTGAATCCTGCGAGCGGCTCCTCGAGGAGGGGAAGCCCGCCGAGGCGCGCGCCCTCCTCGAGTCCGCGGCCGGGGGGGAGGACGGGAGTCCCCCGGAGAAGGCCGCGAGGTTCGAGCTCCTCGCCCGGTGCCTCCGGGCCGAGGGCCGTCCCTGGGACGCCGAGGCCGCCTTCGGGCGGGCCCTCGAGGCCCTCCCCGGCCACGTCCCCTCGCTCGTCGGGCGCGGGGAGGTCTTCCTCGACCTCGCCACGGGCGCCGCCGGGGCCGACGCTCCGCGGGGGGCCGAGGTCCGCGCGCTGGCCGCCGACGCGCGCCGCTGGCTCGAGGCCGCCGCCGCGGCGGAGCCCGGTGCGATCCGCCCGCTCCGCGGGATCGCGCGCGCCCGCATCCTCGACCTCGACTTCGAGGGGGCCGCCGCCACGCTACGGGAGCTCGCGGCGAAGGATCCCGCCGACGCCGAGGTCCGCCACCTCCTGGCCGCCGCCCTCCGCGGGGCCGGGGATCGGGAGGGGGCCGCCGCCGCCGAGGCCGACTGCCTCTCCGTCGACCCCGCCCGCGCCGACGCCGCGGCGCTGCGCACCGGCGACCTCGCCGCCGCGGGCCGCCCCGCCGAGGCGCGGGCGGCGGCCCTCGAGGCCCTCCTGCGGGACCCCTCGCCGGACCCCCTCTACCGCGCCCTCTGGGAGGTGGACGCCGCGGCCCTGCGGTGGGCGCCCCTCGAGGAGGGGCTCCTCTCGGTCCTCGCGAAGCACCCGGACCATCCCCGTGCCCTCTACTACCTCGGCTACGTCCGCATCTCCGCGGGCCGCGTCGAGGACGCCCTGCAGGCCTTCGCGCGGAAGGCGGAGCTGGAGCCCCTGAACCCGGCCCCCCTCCTCCAGGTGGCGCGCCTGCGCGTGGCCCGCTCCGACCTCGCGGGGGCGGAGGCGGCCTACGAGCGGGTCCTCGTCCTCGCGCCCGCCTCCGACGATTCCACGCGCGCCGCCGTCGTCGAGGGGCTCCACGCCGTCGGCTCCGCCCACGGGGCGGCGCGGCGCTTCGGGGACGCGGAGCGGATCTTCCGCCGCATGGCGGAACTGGAGCCGGGCAACGCCTCCCACCGGATGTTCCTCGGGCTCTCCCTCCGCCGCCTCGGCCGCTACGCCGACGCGGAGAAGGCCTTCCGCGAGGCCGTGGACCTCTCCGCCTTCGACGGGTCCCCCCGCAACGAGCTCGGGCTCCTCTACCTCGGGTGGGGGAGGATCGAGGAGGCCCGGCGGGAGTTCACCGCCGCCGTCGAGGAGGATCCCCGCTACACCCCTCCCCTGGAGAACCTCGGCAACATGGCCCGACTCGACGGGAAGCCCGCCGAGGCCATCCCGTTCTTCGAGGAGGCCTACCGCCGCGCCTCCACTTTCCACGACGAACCGGACCGGCTGAAGTTCCGCCGGTACCTCGACGTCACCCTGCGGGAGCGCTCGCCCGGGAAGTGACTCCGGCGCCGGCGTTGACCCGGGGGGCGACTCCCCTGTACGATGGGCCGCGGGGGGGAGCCCCGCAGCGCGGCCTCCCCGTCCAAGGAGGCCTCCATGAGGAAACTGGTGCTGGCGACGGCGGCGTTGGTGGCGTTGGGCACGGCTCCGGCGCTCCTCGCCCAGGACGCCCCCAAGGCCCCCGACGCGGGCCCCGCCCCGGCGAAGCCGGCGGCCCCGGCGCGGAAACCCGTGAAGGAGCCCTCCAAGCAGGTCGCCGAGAAGATCTCCGAGTCCCTCAAGGCCATCCTCACGGGCAGCGGCGCCGCCCGGGTGGCGGCCGGGGACGCCCTCGAGGGGGCCGTGGCCGAGTGGGCCGTGGACGCAAAGGACGACCCCCTCAAGTCCACGGCCTGGTGGCGCGGGGCCCTGGCGGGCACCATGAACACCGCCTCCCACAGGGCGGGGCTCGCCGAGGTGAAGATCCCCCTGGACGGCCGCGAGGCGAAGCTCTGGGTCTCCACGCCGAAGTCCTACTCCCCGAAGAACCTCCATCCCATGGTGCTCGTCATCCTCGACAAGGGCGATGACGCCAAGCGGTTCCTCCAGGCGGCCTACGGGGATCTCCAGCGGGAGTGGATCGTCGTGGGGATCTCCATGGACCCCAAGGTCGCCGGCTTCGATCTCGCCCGCGAGCCGTGGCTGGCGGCCCTCGGCCTGCGCCACGCCATCGAGGACTTCCGCGTGGATCTCGATCGGGTGGTCCTCGACGCCGGGACCGACGGCGCCAACCTCGCCATGAACCTCGGCTCCGAGTGGGCCGTCCACTTCTCCGGCGTGATCCTCAGGGCCCCGACCCTCCTCTCCCCGCTCTCCTCCAACCTCGCCCTCTGCGGGACCGCCGCGGTCATGCCCGACACCCCGACCCCCGCCCAGAAGCTGAACCTGGAGGCGATGCAGAAGGCCCTCCCGGGCCTCGTCGTGATCCCCGCCTCGACGCCCGCCGAGGTCCAGAAATGGCTGGGGGCGCTCCCGCCCCGGCGCATCTCCGACCCCTCGACGCTGACCTTCTCCTGGAAGACCCGCCCCCAGGGCGGAGAGCCATGGGCCTACTGGTTCTGGGTGTTCCGGGCCGCCGACGCCAAGAAGGAGCGCCTCGTCGACCTCACCTTCCTCCGCACCGAGGCGGGGGGGGTGGTGGAGATCAAGGGGGACAACCTCGCCGAGGGGAGGCTCCTCCTCAACGACGACCTCCTGGACCTCGACAAGGAGGTCGTCGTCCGCGTGAACGGGACGGAGGTCTGGAAGGGGATCCCCCAGCGCCGGATCAGCACCGCCCTCTACTGGATCGGGCAGTCCGGGGAGCGGACGCTGTTCGCCCCCGCGGAGATCCGATTCACCGTGCCGGCCCAGGCCGCGGCGGCCCCCAAGGCACCGCTTCCCAAGGACGGGGACGGGAAGGCGCCGGGCGGCGGCTAGGCGGGGAGGGAGGCGGCACGCCGTCTGCTGGGTGGTCCTCCCGCACGCCGCGCCGCGACCACCGCCACGCGACCAGGAGAGCACGCCCTTGAGCACCCCCGACGAAGCCGCCGCCCCCCTCGACGGCGGCCGCCAGACGCTGCTCCTCGTCGTCGTCCCGCTGTGCGGGGCCGCGGTCCTCATCCTCGAGCTGGCGGCGGGGCGCCTCCTGGCCCCCTGGTTCGGGCTCTCCCTCCCGGTCTGGACCAACGTCCTCGCCGTGGTGCTGGGGGCCCTGGCGGCGGGCTACGCCCTCGGGGGGCGCCTCGCCGCGGGGGGGGCCTCCCTCCGGACCATGGGCGCCCTCCTGGTCGCCGGTGGAGTACTGTCCTCCGCGGCGGCCTTCATCGGCCCCCGGCTCGGGCCGGCCCTCCTGCCCGAGGGGGCGAACCTCGAAGGGCTCTCGGGAGTCCTCGCCCGGGGCTCCCTGCTGGCCACCCTGGTGCTCTTCGGCCCCCCCATGGTCCTCCTCGGCACCGTGGGCCCCCTCGCGGTCCACCTCCTCGCCCCGGGCCGCGACGCGGGGCGCGCCGCGGGCTGGGTGCTGGCCCTCTCGACCCTGGGGTCCATCCTCGGCACCTTCCTCACCACCTACGTGCTCCTCCCGGTCGCGGGCACCCGGGCCACCGTCGGCGGGACCGGCGCCGCCCTCGCGGCCATGGGCCTCCTCCTCGTGGCGGCGGGGGCCGGGCGGGGGAGGGGGGCGGCTGCCGCCGCCGCGGGCCTCCTCGCCGCCCTCGGAATGGGCGCCGCCGCCCCCGCGGGGGAGTTCCGTCCCGCGGGTCCCGGCGGGGGACGCGTCCTCGCCGAGGACGACGGCGCCTACCAGTTCGTGCAGGTCCGCGAGGTCATGGACGCCGGCGCCGACGGCGAGGCCGTGCCGACCCGGCTCCTCAACCTGAACGAGGGGGTCGCCACCTACCACTCGGTGCTGAAGCCGGGCAGCTTCCTGACGGGAGGGCGCTACTACGACCTCTACCCGGCTCTGCCCCTGATGCTCGGTTCCCGCCCCGGGAAACCCCTCGACGTCCTCATCCTCGGCTTCGCCGCGGGCACCCAGGCGCGGGCCCTCCACCACTTCCTCGGGGGGGACCGCCCCCTCCGCATCGACGGGGTGGAGATCGACCCGGCGGTCCTGCGGGCGGGGCGGGAGCACTTCGAACTGCCCGCCGACGCGCCGTGGCTCCACGTCCACGCCATGGACGCCCGGCCCTTCCTCGAGGTCGCCCCGGCGGGGATGAAGTGGGACCTCGTGCTGGTGGACTGCTACAGCCAGGAGTACTACCTCCCCTTCCACCTCACCACCCGGGAGTTCTTCGAGCGCGTGAAGGAGCGCCTCAGGCCCGGCGGCATCCTGGCCTACAACTCCTTCGCCTACCGTCCCGACGACCCCCTGCTGCGCGGCCTCGTGAACACGACGGCGGCGGCCTTCGGGAAGGCGTGGCAGGTGCCCGTCGCGGGCTACCCGAACTTCGTCGTCCTCGCCTCCAACCGCTCACCGGAACTCCCGCTCATCGGCTTCGCCGACGACGCCGAGGCGGCGTCCCGGGGCGGCTCTTCCGGCGGCGGCGAAGGCTCCCCCCTCGCGGCCTTCGCCGCGAGGCCGGAGGGGGGGAAGGTCCTCCTCGGCCTCTCCCGGGCCCTCCGGGGGGCCGTGGGGTTCATCGAGGACCCCGCCCTCCCCGTCTTCACCGACGACCTCGCCCCCGTGGAGCGGCTGACCGACGCCGCCATCGAACTCTACGACCGCGGGCGCACGGGGAGCCGCTGAGGTGGGGGGGCGGCGCGGCGGACGGGCCGCGATCCTCGCGGGGGCGCTGGCGGCCGCGGCGCCGGCGGCGGGGGCGGGGGAGGATCTCGATTCCCTCGTCGCCGAGGAGACGCGGCGCGCCGACGAGCTGATGATCCTCCTCCACGACCACCCCGGGGATCCCGAGGTCCTCGCCGCCGCCACGGCGCTCCGCGAGCGGTGCCTCCGGTCGGGGAACCACCGCTCCGCGGAGTTCGTGGCCGGCCCCCTCTCCCTGGCCCGCCCGGAGAGCCTCGAGGATCGCCACCGGTACGTGGACATCCTCGTCGTCCGCGGGAAGCGGGCGGAGGCGGAGCGGGAGCTCCGCTCCCTCGTCCGCGACCGGCCCTCGGACTGCACCGCCCACTCCTTCCTCGCGGATCTCCTCCTCGGGGCGGGGGACGGCGCCGGCGCGCGGGAGGCCCACGCCGCCCACCTGCGGGAGCACGCCCGGGAGGCGGGCCCGCTCCGCGCCCGCGCCGCCATCGCGCTCCTGGACATGCGGGACCCGGCCCTCTGCCGGGAGTCCGTCGCGGAGATGCGCGCCGCCGCCGCCGATCCCTCCACCCCGCCCGCGACGGCGGAATGGCTCGCGGAGAACGCCGGGATCCTCGAGGGGGAGGCCGCCGCCGCGGAGCGGGACGGGGAGGCGCTCCGGGCCCGGGCCTCCTCCCTCGACGGCTGGCTCGCCGCCGCCTTCGCCGCCGGCCTCCTCGCCCTCGCCGGGGCCTTCCGGCTCTCCCGTCCCCGCCGCTGAGCCGGAATCGAACCGGGCGCCCCCTCGCGGGGACGCCCGGCCGATGACCCTCGTCGGGCCGGACCCTAGATGATGGTCAGCAGCTCGCCGATGGCGTCGTAGAAGGCGCGGTAGTTCACGTCCATCGAGACGCGGGACAGGACCGGGACGTCGTTCCGGTCCCCGATCTGGCCGAGGGCGACGGCCGCGAGGGCGCGGGTGAGGTCGGGGTAGTCGGCGTTGCCGAGGATCCCGACCAGCGGGTCGAGGGCCCTCTCGTCCCCGATGCGGCCGAGGGCGACGGCGACGGACCCGAGGACGAACTGGGAGGCCTTGGCGTCCCTGAGCGTCTCGACCAGGGCCGGGACGGCTCCCTTGTCACCGAGGAGGCCCGCCGCGATGGCCGCGTCGACGCGGAGGTCGCGGTCGGACTTCTCCGCCAGCACGGCGCGGACGGCCGGGAGGGCGCCCTGCTCCCCGAGGAGCCCGAGGGCGATGGCGGCGGTACCGCGGAGCTGCCTGTCCTGACCGCGGTCCTCGAGGAGGGCGCGGAGCGTGTCCGCGGCCCGGAGGTCCCCGAGGAGGCCGAGGGCGATGACCAGGGCGCCCCGGGACTCGACGTCCCCGGAGGTCCTGCCGAGGGTGTTGCGGACGACCTCGGAGATGGGAGCCCGCTCGGGCTCCGGGAGGTCGCGGGCGAGGAGGCCGAGCCCCAGCGCCGCGAAGGGCCGGGTCTGGCTCTTGCCCTGGAAGGTCTCCATCAGCTGGGCGAGGGCCGCGCGGCGGGCGGAGGCGGGGCAGCCGCCGGAGCCGTCGGCGCCCGCGGCGACTCCACCGATGCGGCCGAGGGAGGCGAGGGCGAAGTTGACGCCCTGGACGTCGAAGCCGTTCCTGCCCTCGCTCCTGACGACCTGGACGAGCATCGCCACGCACTCGTCCTGGAGCTTCTCGCCGCACTGCGGCCCGATCTGGCCGAGCGCGATGATGGAGGAGTAGCGGGTCATGCGGTTGCGCTTCTTCAGCTGATCGCGCAGGACGTCGATCACCTCGCGGGAGTCGGGGCCCGCGACGCCGGGCCGGCCGATCTTCCCGAGCGCGGCGGCGGCGTAGGAGAGGGCCACGTCGTCGAGCTTCCGCGCGCCCGCCTTCTCCTCGCCCAGCCACGAGGCCAGGACCGGGATGGCGGAGGGGTCGCCGAGGAGGCCGATGGCGACCAGGGCGGAGTTGCCGATGTCGCCGCTCGCCTCGTCTCCCGTCACCAGGGACTTCAGCACCTCGAGGGACCCGGCGTTGGCGCCGGGAGCCGCGTCCCGGTCCCCGAGGAGGCCGAGGGCGAAGGCGGCGAAGCAGCGGGTGCGGACGTTGGCGGACCTGTCCGCGGCGACGCTGGAGAGGAACTCGCGGACGGCGGGGCTGCGGTCCTGCAGGATGCCGAGGGCCAGCGCGGCGGACTCCTCGACGACCTTGTGGTACTGCTCCGTGCCGTCGTTCTTCGCCATCTTCATCATGAGGCCCGCGAACTCCCTGCGGCCGATCTTGGCGAGACCGATCACGGCGGCGGACTGGATGTCGAAGTTCACCCTGCTGTTCTCCGCGTAGGCGCGGAGGACGGGCACGACCCGCGACTCGACGGTGCGGGCGGTGATGTCCTGGGCGGCGGTCTCGTTGTCGCTGCCGCTGGAGGCCACCGTCGTCAGCCCCGTGAGGGTCGGCACGACGCCGGACCGCATCGCGCGCCTCAGGTTGAGGATCTCGTCCTTGTTGTAGTTCCACCAGAAGAGCCAGGACTCGTAGGAGACGGTCTTCCGGGGGGCGGTGCGCTTCGTCGGGGTGGGACCGCGGCCGGTGTCCGGAGGCTGCGGGACGGGCCCCGAGCCGGGGCCGTTCGGATCCGGGGTCTCCCCCTCGCCGGGAGGCGTGGGGGTGTCGCCGCCGCCGTTCCCGGGCGGGGTCGGCACGCCCCCCCCGCTGTCGGGGCCCGTGGGGACGCCGCCCCCCGTGTCCGGCGGCGGAGGATCGTGGGGGCTGCGGCTGTCCGGCGGAACCTCGCCGGCGGGGCCGCGGTACTGTCCGCCGTGTGCGAAGGCGAAGGAGGGAGTCGAGGCGACCAGCGACAGCGAGACCAGTCCCAGGAGAACGCGCTTCATGGGACCTCCTTTCGAGAGGGGTCCTGGGACCTCCGGTGGGAAGGAGAGCGCAAGGGTCGTGCCGGGGAAGGAGGGAGGAGCGGAGGCGGGAGGACGGGGAGCGGGCGGGGAGATCGTGGGGGAGGGGTGACGGGCGTGGTGGGGAGGGAACGATGGGGGTGGCGTTACGCGCCTCCCGGAGCGTGGGTCCCGGAATGGAGGCGTCCCTGAACGGAGGGACGCCTCCATTTCGGGACCGATGGAAGGAGGTGGACTCGATACGCCGTCCGGCGAAGTGGGGGGGATCCCCGGGATCGGACCATTGGATCCTGGGGGACGGCGTTCACCGTTCCTGCCTTGAAGGCATCGGGACTCCGGAGGATGCCCGCCGTCCCCCATGATCCAAGGCCCCGATCCCGGGAATACCCCGGTGCGCCCGAGTGCCTCCCTCCTCCCCTTCCTCACCTACGGTCCCGGAAGCAGAAGAGGCGCCCCTCCGTTCAGGGG
>CAYJMF010000012.1:8939-13355 GCA_964370855.1 uncultured Planctomycetota bacterium
CCCCCCCCCCCCCCCCCCCCCCCGCGCGGGCCCCCCCCGGCGCCCCCCCGGGCACCCGCGCGCCGGTAGGCGCGCAGCTCCTCCAGCGCGGGACCCCCGCCCCCTGAATCAACCCGGGCGCCCCCCTCGCGGGAGGCGCCCGGTGGAGAAGTCCGGTGCGCCGGTCCCCGCCCCCCGCTGGCGCGGGGGACGGGGTGGACGGACGCTAGATGATGGTGAGGAGCTCGCCGATGGCGTCGTAGTAGGCGCGGTAGTTGACGTCGGTCGAGATGCGGGCCATGACCGGGATGTCGGTCTTGTCGCCGATCTGGCCGAGGGCGACCGCCGCCAGGGCGCGCGTGAGCTCGGGGTACTGCTCGTCGCCGAGGATCTGCGTCAGCGGATCCAGGGCGCGCTCGTCGCCGATCTGACCGAGGGCTGTGGCGACGGAGCCGAGGATGAACTGGGAGGCCTTCGGATCCCGGAGGGTATCGACGAGCGCCGGGACGGCCTCGTTGTCCTTCAGGAGGCCGGCCGCGATGGCCGCGTCGACGCGGAGCTCGCGATCCTCCTTCTCCTTCAGCGTATTGCGGATGGTATCGAGGGCGCCGCGCTCGCCGATGAGGCCGAGGGAGACGGCGGCCGTGCCGCGGAGCTTCTTGTCGAGCCCCTTGTCCTGGAGGAGAGCCTGCAGGACGGGGGCGGACTGGATGTCCTTGAGGAGGCCGAGGGAGATGACCAGCGCGCCGCGGGCCTCGACGTCACCCGAGGTCTTCGCCAGCGTGGTGCGGATGACCTCGGAGACCTGGATCTTCTCGGGCTCGGGGAGGTCGCGGGCGAGGAGGCCGAGGGCCAGCGCCGCGAAGGGCCGGGTCTGGCTCTTGCCCTGGAAGGTCTCCATCAGCTGGCCCATGGCCTTCTGGCGGACGGAGACGGGGCAGCCGCCCTTTCCGTCGGAGCCCGCCGGCACGCCGGCGATGCGCCCGATGGAGGTGAGGGCGAAGTTGACGGACTGGGTGTCGAAGCCGGACTTGCCTTCGCTCTTGATGACCTGCATGAGCATCGACACGCACTCGGCCTGGAGCTTCTCGCTGCACTGCGGCCCGATCTGGCCGAGCGCGATGATGGTCGAGTAGCGGGTCATGCGGTTCTTCTTCTTGAGCTGGTCGCGGAGCGCCTCGATCACCTCGCGGGAGTCGGGGCCCGAGACGCCGGGCTGGCCGATCTTCCCGAGCGCGGCGGCGGCGTAGGACAGGTTGACGTCGTTCAGCTTCTGCGCGCCCGCCTTCTCGTCGTTCAGCCAGGAGATGAGCTCCGGGACGGCCGAGGGGTCGCCGAGGAGGCCGATGGCGACCAGGGCGGAGTTGGCGATGTCGCGGCTCGCCTCGTCGCCCGCCACCAGGGACTTCAGCACGTCGAGGGACTTGGCGTTGGCGCCGGGGGCCGCGTCGCGGTCCCCGAGGAGGCCGAGGGCGAAGGCGGAGAAGCAGCGGGTGCGGACCTTGGCGGCCTTGTCCGTGGCGACGGTGGAGAGGAAGTCGCGGACGGCGGGGCTGCGGTCCTGCAGGATGCCGAGGGCCAGCGCGGCGGACTCCTCGACGACCTTGTGGTACTGCTCGGCGCCGTCGTTCTTGGCCATCTTCATCATCAGGCCGGAGAACTCCTTGCGGCCGATCTTGGCCAGGCCGATCACGGCGGCGGACTGGATGTCGAAGTTCACCTTGCTGTTCTCGGCGTAGGCGCGGAGGACGGGCACGACCCGCGTCTCGACGGCGCGGGCGGTGATGTCCTGGGCGGCGGTCTCGTTGTCGTTGCCGCTGGAGGCCACCGTGGTGAGGCCGGTGACGGTGCGGACGGCGCCGGACCGGACGGCCTTCTTCAGGTTGATGATCTCGTCCTTGTTGTAGTTCCACCAGAAGAGCCAGGACTCGTAGGAGGGGCCCTTCTTGGCCGGGAGCTTGCCCCCGGTCTTGGTGCTGGGGCCGCCGCCCGTGCCGGGCTGGGGAACGCCGCCGCCCGCGCCGGCCGGGGGCTCAGGCGTGCCGCCGCCGTCGGGGGGGGTGGGGGTGCCGCCGCCGTCGCCACCCGGAGGGGTGGGGGTCCCGCCGCCGCCGTCGGGAGGGGTGGGGGTGCCGCCGCCGGTGTCGGGCGGGGGAGGATCCTCGGGCTGGCGGCTGTCGGGCGGAACCTCGCCCGCCGGCCCGCGGTACTGGCCGCCGTGGGCGTAGGCGGTCCTGATACCCGCCGGGCACGCCAGCACGAGGGCAAGTGCGGCCAAGGCGACCATGAGCTTGCGCATCGAACCTCCTCTGTTGGGAGCTCGGACCTCCGAGTTCCACTCAGTCTAACGCAAGGTGTGTGCCAAGTGGAGGGAGGGGGCCCGGGGAGCACGACCACAACTTCTTCTACAGCAACATGTTGCGAGAAGATGATACGGCCCCGAGTCGGTTTCTGGTCAGGGGACCCCGAAAACCGTGTTGACAGGGTGACCCTGTTACCGCACGGTAACGTCAGAGAAGGGTCCAGAACTCGCAGAGGGCGTCGTTGCAGGCCCGATAGAGGCCGTCCTCGGTGAGGGAGGCGAAGGGGTCCCTCCGGTCGCAGGAGGCCATGCGACCGAGGGTCTGGACGGCGAAGGCCCGTGTGAGGTCGGGGTAATCATCGTCCCTGGCAACGGCGAGAAGGGGATCGACGCAAACGGCATCGGCCAGCCACCCGAGGGCCTGGGAGCAGCCCCCGAGCACGGAGGCCGAGGACTTCGGGTCGGTCAGGATGGCGAGGAGCGCCTCCACCGACTCCCCGTCCCCGAGGAGGCCGAGGGCGACGGCCAGTTCCCGCCGGAGCGACCGCTCTCTCCGGTCCGCGGCGAGCCTCCGCAGGAGGGGGAGGGAGGCCGGTTCTCCGAGGAGCCCGAGGGCCTCGGCGGCGCAGGCGCGGAGCGCCTTCTCCTCCTCCGGATCGGCGAGGATCCTCTCCAGCGCCTGCCGGGAGCCGCGATCCCCGAGGAGCCCGAGAGCGAGGATCCCCCCGCCGGCCCTCTCGATGAAGGGCGGGGGCGGCTTCGGACCCTCCGCCGGGATCCGGGAACCCTCCCGTCCGACGTGGACGAGGATCCGGGCGGCGGCGGCGGTCCTCTCCTCCAAGGATGCGTCCCGGAGGGCGAGGCCGAGGGCGAGGCAGGCGGAGGAGAGGTCGGGGCGGGCGTTCTCGAGGGCGTCGGCGAGGGCCGCGCGGGCGGCGGTCCGCGCCTCCGCGGGGCCGCGGGCTCCGATTTCGGCCAGCGCCATGGCGGCCCGGAGCCGGGCATGGGGCTCCGTGTCCTGGCCGCGGAGAAGCCCGTCGAGGGATTCCACGCAGGCCGACGCCGTCTTCGGACCGGCCCCGGCCCCGAGCCTGCCGAGGCCGACCACGGCACCCATGGCAGGGAGGCGGCGGCGGGTCCGGATCTCCGCGAGGAGGACGACGCGGGCCGGTTCCTCGACGGCGGGACCGGTGCCCGCGGCGGCGCGGCCGAGGGCGGCGGCGGCATGGGACCGGAGGAGGCCCACGGGGTCGGAATAGCCTCGCGCCGCCTTCCGCGGGGTGGATCGGGGCTCGGCAAGGCGCTGCAGCAGCAGCGCCGCCGGCCCCGGGCCGCCCATTCTCCCGAGGGCGAAGGCCGCCGCCGCGGGGAGGTCCCCCTCGCCGGAATCGAGGGGGGCACGGAGCGTCTCCAGGGTCTCCGCGTCCGCCGCCGCCCTCCCGCGGAAGGCCAGGGCGAACCCGGCGAAGGCCCGGGAGCGGTGCTTCGCCTCCCTGTCGGCGGCGATGCGGCGGAGGAGGGCGGCCGAACTCCCGTCGGGGTCGTCGAGGAGCCCGAGGGCGAGGACCGAGGACTCCTCGTCGATCTTGTGGCGCCGCCGCTCCTCGTCTCGATTCCAGGCCCAGGTCCGGAATTCGGGGAGGGCCCCGGCGGCCCCGTTCCGCGCGAGGCCGAGGATGGCCGCCGAGGAGACCTGGAAGTTGAGGCGCCCCTCGCCGGCGAAGGAGCGCAGGGCGGGGAGGATCCGCTCCTCGACGGTGGCGCGCGGGATCGCACGGCGGACCCTCCGCTCCTCGAGGATCCCGTTCTCCACGGCGTGCCAGGCGAAACGCCAGGAGTCGAGGGAGGTGGGGCCCCCGGCGGTGGCCCAGTCCTCGCTCCAGAGGTCCTCCGGGCTGCGTTCGGCCCAGGAAACCTCCCGGACGGGCCCCATGTACCGCCCCCCGTAGGCCCCGGCGGGGAGGGGGAGGAACACCGATGCCAGGATCAGCAGCGCGCGCCCGCCGCGGGCAAGGGTCATGCCCGACCGGAAGCAAGGGACGTTCCTAACTAAGTAACTAACTCCGCGGGGGGCCGGGGGGATAGCGCCCGGCCCCCCCGGGGGGTGTTTAGTTTTTTTGGAACGCCCCGCCGCC
>CAYJMF010000012.1:13365-59127 GCA_964370855.1 uncultured Planctomycetota bacterium
GGCCGGTCGGAATCCCGACCGGCCCCCGCGGAGTTAGTTACTTAGTTAGGAACGTCCCTGCCTCCCGCGCTACCCCTCCTCCTCGATGAGCTTCCGCACCTCGACGACGGCTTCCCGGGCGCAGTGGTGGCAGTAGCCGTACTTCTTCTCGAGGTTCTCCATGGCACGACGGACGACCTTCTGCCGCGCCGGGTCGAGGCGGTCGAACTCCGGCGCCCCGAAGGCGAGGATGTCCCCCTCCACCTTGCGCACCTTCTCGCGCATGGTCCGGAAGTAGTCCCCCCGCAGCGCCCGGAGGATCTCCGGGAAGAGCAGGCGGAAGTCGGGCCGCTTGCCCGGGTTCTCGACGCCGAAGGCCCCGATGCGGGCCACGAGGTTCCGCCGGAAGCCGTCGGGGGACTCCTTCACGGCGAGCAGCTTCTCCACCCCCTCGAGGACCTCCCGGTCGGCGGCCTCGAGGACGCCGGTGTGGGGGTTCTTCACCCGCTCCCCCTGGGTGAAGGCGACGGCGTGGGAGACGTAGCGCTCGAAGCGCCGCTCGTATTCCCCGGCGGGCACCAGTTCCAGGGCCTCCTGGATGTCTTCCAGGGTCCGCCGCCGGCAGCGCATCTCCGCGGCGTCGGCGAACGCCTCGGCCACGTGGTAGCCGTCCGACGGTTCGATGCGGAGGAAGAGGTAGACCGTCTTCTCCCGGAGGAGGTCGCGCAGGTGGCGGAACACCACCCGCGGCGAGAGGCACTCCCGCCCCTCCGGGTCCGCCGCCGCCGCCGCGAGCACGGAGCGGATCTCCCGCGCGCTCGCGCCGTGCCTCCCCTCGTAGTCCACGGCGTCGCGGAACTCGTCCCGGAGGTCCGGCAGCGCCGCCAGCAGCGCGCGCCGCTCCCCGGCCCCGAGCCCGTCGGGGGGCTCGCCGGTCTCGTAGAGCAGCGACTTCTCCACCGGGGTCAGCGCGGCGACGACGGACCGCACCGGCTCCGGGTACCGCTCAGGGTCGGGGCGGCGGAGCCGGGTCAGCACCGCGAACTGGGAGAGCCCCTCGAGGAGGTGGGGGCCCACGTGCCGCCCCGGCGCCATGGAGGCGAGGAACCCGCGGTAGATGGGCTCCTCCTTGGCGGGCTCGAGGATGTAGGGGACCGCCACCAGCTCCATGCGGGCCTTGAAGGAGGTCCAGTCGGGGCTCGTCTTGAAGGCGTCGAGGTAGTGCTCGTTGGTGGTGGCCAGCATGACGAGGTTGAGGTGGGCGAGGAAGGGGCCCACGGGCACGGTGCCCTTCTCCGTCGTGCTGAGGAGGTACTTGGAGAGCTCGATGGGGCGCTTCAGGAAGTCGGAGAACTCGAGGATCCCCCTGTTCGCGTCCACGAGGTCCCCGGAGGGCTCCGCCAGCGCCAGATGCTGGAGCACCGGCGGGAGCCCGGCGGCGCCGACGCCGTGGGAGATCTCCCGGAGCTGGGCGTCCACGCTCTGCTGCGGGGGCACCACCACCGCCCCCGCCCGGAAGCGCGGGGAGATGTACCACCGCTCCACCTGGACGTGGCGGAGGACGCGGCGGAGGTCCCCGCGGTAGGCCGCCAGCAGGCCGTCGAAGAGGGCACGGCACTTCGGGCAGAGGTCCCCCTCCTCGAGGTGGCGGAGGGAGCGGCGCGGGGGCTTCCTCTTCGCCCCCTCGGCGAGCACCGTGCGGCGGGCCGCCGCCGGGAGGAGGAGCAGGGGATCGTCCCTCAGTTCGCAGGGGATGTGGGCGGCGATCTCCTCGGGATCGAGGAGGGCGAAGGACTCCGGCGCCCCGCCCCTCTCCTTCTCCCCGGGCCGTCCGAGGGAGCCGAACCCGAGCCCCGCATCCTCGGCGTCGGCGCGGCGGGGGAAGACCCAGTGGAAGCGGTAGAGCGCCCCCTCGGGCAGGGTGGAGTAGTGGGCGACCCCGCGCATGAGGGCCTCCACCAGGGTGGACTTGGCGCTCCCGTTGGGGCCGTGGAGCAGGAGGAGCCTGTCGAGGCGCCCCTCCTCGGCGGCGGATCGGAACACGCGGACGACCCGCTCCTGCACCGCCTCCTGGCCGAAGACCGCGCCCTGGCCGCCGGACCACGGGGAATCCCAGAGGACGTGGCGGCGCACGGGCCCGCCGATGCCGGGGACCTCGCGGACGCCGAAGTGATCCACGGCGTCCACGGTGAACTGCACGCCGCTGCGCCCGAGGGCGTAGGGATCCTCGAGGACGAGATCGAGGAAGGCGTCGAAGGTGAGGAGCCGGCGGTCCCGGTCGAAGGCCTCCCGGGCGCTCTTCCCCGCGTCGGCCAGGAAGTCGCGCGCGTCCATGAAACGAATGTACCCGCGCCGCCCGGGACGAAGCCTACAATCGCGTCCCTCCATGCCCGTGGTCTACTCCCACTCGCGGCTCTCGGTGTTCGAGGCCTGCCGGCTCCGCTACCGGCTGAAGTACATCGACCGCGTCCGGCGCGACGTCGAGGGGCTGGAGGCCTTCGTCGGCTCCCGCGTGCACGAGGCGCTGGAGTCGCTCTACAGGGACGTGATGAACGGGCGGGTGCCCGCCGCCGACGCCGTGGCGGGGGAGTTCCACCGCCGGTGGGACGAGGAGTGGAGCGACGGGGTGCTCGTGACCGACGGCCGCCTCTCCGTCGCCGATCACCGCGCGGCGGGGGAGGAGTGCGTCCGGCGGTACTGCGCGCGCCACGCCCCCTACCGCGGGGACCAGACGCTCGGCGTCGAGATGAAGGTCGGCGTGGACCTCCCGGGAGGGGCGCGCCTCGAGGGCTACGCCGACCGCGTGGCCCGGGATCCCGACGGCTGGATCTCCATCCACGACTACAAGACCTCGCAGCACCTCCCCGGCCAGGCCGCGGCGGACCAGGACCGCCAGCTCGCGCTCTACCAGGCAGGCGTGGAGAAGGCGTGGCCCGGGGCCCCCGGGGTGCGGCTCGTCTGGCACTACCTGCGGTTCGACGAGCGCCTCGTCTCCCTCCGGAGCCGGGAGCAGATGGAGGCGCTGCTCCGGGACACGGCGGAGCTCGTGGCGTCCGTGGAATCGACGGAGGCCTGGACGGCCACGCCGTCGGCCCTCTGCGCCTGGTGCCCGTACTGGGACCTCTGCCCGGAGAAGCGGCACGAGTGGCTGGCGGGCCGCGCCCCCCACGGCGGTCCGGCGGCGGTCGGCGAGGGGCTCTTCGGCGACCACGAGGAGAAGGACCGCGCCTCGGCGGCGGAGGCGGAGCGGGCGCTGGGAGAGGCCGTCCGGTCCCTGGAGTCGGGACGGGCCGAGGACGAGGAGTTCCGCCGGGCCAGCGAGAGGCTCCTCGACTACGCCCGGTCCACGGGGGCGATCACCGTGGAGGGGCCCGCCGGGAAGGCCCGCATCGACGTCGCCGCGGGGACGGTCCGCATCCTCCCGCCCGGCGGGGAGGGAAGGGCCGGCGGGGGGCCTTCATGAGGGGCGTTTTCCGGGCGTTCACCTCCCCCGCCCGGTTCCCATTCCTACAACACAACATAAGATAGATTATGCGACGTCATGATTCCGGCCGGGAGAGGGCCGGAATCCCGAACGCCGGCGGCCGCGGCCGGTTCCACACTTGAGGATCCCGCCATGCCCTCCGGCCTTCCCGACGGAGCCATCGCCCCGCGGACCGGTGTCCCGCCGGAAACGGCCGCCGTCCGCGCCATCATCGCCCTCCTGCTGGTCCTCGTGCTCCTGGCCGCGGCCCTCGCCGTCCTCGGCATCTCCCTCGGCCTCGCCAACGCGTGGCCCCTCATCGTGCTGGCGGAGGCCTCCCCCTGGCTGTTCGGCTTCCTCCTCCGGCGGTGGGTGCCCGGAGTCCCGCCCGTCCACGGCCCGTCCCCGCACCCCTTCCGGCGCGCCCTGCTCCTGGGAGGGGCGTGCATCGCCGGGGCCGGGGCGGCGGCCGGGATCCTCGGGACCGCCCTCGCCCTGCAGGGAATGGCCGGGACACCCTGGCTCGTGGCCGGCGGCGCCGGGCTCCTCCTGGGAGCGGCCGTGATCGGCCTCTGCGCCCGCCTCTGGGGGACCGGGTTCCTCCTGGCCGAGACCCTCCGCGATCACGAGGACGCCGCTTCGCCGCCCCTCGGCGGGGAGGCGCTGCACGTCCGCGTCCTCCTCTGCGTGGCGGGGGTCGCATCCGCAGCCTCGGGCGCCTGGATGGGCATCCGCGAGCACAGTTTCACCGGGCGGGCCGCGGCCTTCCTGTTGATCGGCGCCCTGCTCCTCGGCGTCGCCGTCGCGGCCTTCCTGAAGGCCCGGCCGCGGCGGGGGGCCTGAGGAAGCGGATCCCCCCCACCACGGGATCCCCCTCACCGCCGCTTCAGCACCTCCGACCGCCAGAGTCGGTCGAGGTCCGCCGGGGACAGCCGCAGGGACTCCTTGAGGGCTCCGAACTGCTCCTCGCCCCGCCGCACGCGGCGCAGGAAGGCGCGGGTCCCGTTCTCGTCCTTCGCGCGGAGCACGGCGAGCACGCTCCAGGACTGCACGAGGGAATCGAAGGTGAGGGAATTGAGATCCAGCACCGCGAGATCCTGGAAGGCCAGGGCCCTCCCCGAGGCCGCCAGCGCCCGGGCCGACGCCGCCCAGGCGCGGGTGTTGCGGAAGGCCGGCGGGACCCGGTCCTCCCGTCCGTAGCCCGTGGCGACGCACCAGCAGGGGTCGTCGGGGAACAGGTCGTTCAAGACCCCGTAGGCGAAGGCCTCCTGCAGCCAGTCCGGCTCCCGTGCGCCCACGGGCACCGTCGTCCGCCAGATGCCGTGGGCCGCGTGGTGGGCGAGGAACGCCCGATCCTCGACGTCGTCCTCGCTGACCCTCCACGCGATGAAGGCCGGCTCCCCGGGCACCCGGGCGAGGTGGCCGGAGCGGTAGAGCGCGAGCAGGCGGGGCCCCTCGGGGGGGGACGCCAGGAGCCCCGGGGCCGCCTGGCTCTCCACGGCCTTGAGGTAGTCCTCCCGGGTGCGGAGGAGCCGGTAGACCATGCGCACCCCCCCCACCGGGGGCGGCTCCCCGAGGTACTGGAGGGCCGCCTCGCGGACCCGCTCCAGGGTGTCGAGGTACCTCCCCAGGGAGGGCTGGTCGAGCCAGTCGGATTCCAGCTGGTAGTTCTCCGACCGGCGGCGCGCCGCCAGCCGCCCGAGGATCCCCTCCAGCGGCGAGGGGGGCCCGTCGAGGACCGGCTCGCCCCTCTCCTCGGGGCTCCGCTCCACGCCCGCGGGGATGGTCCATCGCCCGTCCACCTTCACGTGGCCGAGCATCGCCCGGGCCCGGGCCCCGGCGTCGCTCCGCCCCTCGGGGTCGGCGGCGACGGCGCGGCGGAAGGCGCGGCGCGCCTCCGCCTCCATGCCCGCCTCCCGGGCCCAGGTCCCGAGCTCCAGGTTCTTGGCGGGATCCGCCGGGTCCTCGAAGGCGTAGCGGTTCTCGAAGTGGACCCAGGGGTAGGGAGGCGCGTCCACGGGCCGGGTCCGGACCTCGCGGACCTCGGCCGCGGAGAGCGTCCGGCGGCCGGCGAGGGTGCGCAGTTCCCACCGGTCCACGGCCCCGGACTCGTCGCGGAAGGTGCGGAGCACCTCGCCCTCCAGGGTTCCCCCCTCGCGGAGGACGAAGACGTCGGCACGCGCGGGGGCCGCGAGGAGGAGGGGCGCGGCGAGCAGGAGCGCGGCGAGGAGCGGGCGGGGGATCGTCGTCACCCCCCCATCGTATCCGCCCCCGGCGCCCCCGCCCTCAGCGCCCCGGAGCGTCCTCCTTCACCAGCACGTCCCCCTCGCCGTCGCGGATGCGGAGCGCCGCGAGGAAGCCGCGGCGGAACTCCCCGGCGGCGGCCTGGACTTCCTCCCTCGTCATCCCGTGGAGGGGGATCTGCCCCCCCGCCATGGTCCCGTGCCCGCCGGAGCCCCCCATGCCCCGCAGCGCCCGCCGCAGGACCCGGTCCGCCCGCATGGTCGCGTCGACGCAGCGCACGGAGATGTAGAGCCGCGACTGGAAGGAGCCGAACACGCAGGACCAGCGCGCCTCCTTGAGGCGCAGGAGGAAGTCCGCCATCTCCGGCACCATGTCGGGAACGGGGAGGGGGCCGAGGTCCGAGATGACGGCCCCGCCGTGCAGGCGGGCCCGGGTCAGCGCGAGGGCGAAGGAGCCGAAGTAGGAGCGGGGCACCTTCTCCGAGAGGATGCGGGAGAGGAGGCGCTTGTTGGCGAAGGGGTAGAGCCCGGTGTAGACCTCCTCGTCCCTGCGGGTCGTCTCCCGGGAGAGGTCCAGGGTCTCGGCGCGCATCCCGTACACGAGGGCCGTCGCCACCTCCTGCCCGATGGGGATCCCGTTGTGGAGGATCATCTCCCCCAGCAGCGTGCAGGTGGAGCCGGCCTTCTCGTCGATCTCCGTGAAGGCGGCCCCTTCCGGCGCCTCGCGCACGGGGTGGTGGTCGAAGATGACGTCGGCCTTCACGCCCTCGGGGAGGGAGACGTAGCCCTGGGAGGGCTGTGCGTCCACCACGCAGACGAGGTCGTGGCGGCTCCAGTCGACCCGGCTCGAGGGGACCGCCTTCACCCGGAGGACGCGGAGCATGGCCCGGTTCTCGCTGCGCCCCACGGTGCCGCCGTGGGCGATGAGGACGGGGATGCCGGCGTAGCGCGTGATGAGGTAGCGCAGGGCCACGGCGCTCCCGATGCAGTCGGGGTCGGGGTTGTCGTGGGTCTGGACGACGGCGGACCGCCGCCCGCGGATCGCCTCGATGAGGCCGAGCAGCCGGGAGCGGGGGTCCGTGGCTACTTCCCCGGGGACGCGGACTCCGCCACGAGCCAGCGGAGGAGGGTCCGTGGGCCGACCCCCGTCGCCCCCTTGCGGATGTAGTCGCGGTCCTTGCTCCCCCACGCGGTGCCGGCGATGTCGAGGTGGGCCCATGGGGTCCCCTCGGCGTGGGCCTGCAGGAGGGCCGCCGCCGTGCAGGCGCCGGCGTTGCGACCGCCGGTGTTCTTGAAGTCCGCCACGTCGCTGCGGATCTGCTCCGTGTACTCGCCGTAGACCGGCATCCGCCAGAGCCTTTCCCCCGCCGCCCCGCCGGCCTTCTGGAGCGCCCCCGCGAGATCGTCGTCGGTGCTGAAGAGCCCGCTGCAGGCGTCGCCGAGGGCGACGACGCAGGCGCCCGTGAGGGTGGCGAGGTCCACGATGACCCTGGGGTTCATCCGCTTCGCCCACGTGATGCCGTCCACGAGGAGGAGGCGCCCCTCGGCGTCGGTGTTGAGGATCTCGACGGTCTTCCCGCCCAGGGTCCGGATCACGTCGCCGGGCTTGTAGGCCCTCCCGCTGGGGAGGTTCTCCGTCGCGGGGCAGATGCCGACGACGCGCACGGGGAGCTTGAGGCGCCCCACGGCGCGCATCGTCGCGAGGACGGCCACGGCGCCGCACTTGTCGAACTTCATCTCGTGCATGTCCGCGCCGGGCTTGATGGAGATGCCGCCGGAGTCGAAGGTCACCCCCTTCCCGACGAGGCAGTAGGCCGGGAGGTCCGCGCGCGAGGCGTTGTGCTCGAGCACGATGAACTTCGGCGGCTCCTCGGTGCCGCGGGCGACGCCGAGGATCCCGCCCATCCCCTCGCGCTCCATGTCGCCGCGCTCGAGCACCGTGAGCTTCATGCCGCTCTCCGCGGCGATCTCGGCTGCACGGTTCGCGAGGAAGGTCGGCGTCCCCTCGTTGCCCGGCGTGTTGCCCACGTCCCTCGCGTAGAGCCCCGCGTCGGCGAGGACCCTCCCGAAGGAGACGCCCCGATCGAGGGCGGAACGCTCGTCGGCCCCGCCGGCCAGCAGGGTGACCTTCGCCAGGGGGGACTTCTCGACGGCGGCGTCCCCGGTGCGGTGGGCGAGGTACCGGTAGCAGGAGAGGGCGGCGCCCTCCACGAAGGCGGCGGCGAGGTCCTCGAGGGAGACGGGGCCGGGAGCGGGAAGGACGGCCGTCATCTCGCCGGCCTTCGCCCCGCGGGCGGCGAGGGCGGCGGCGCCGGCGGCCCTCCGGAACCCCTCGAGGTCGAAGGCGTCGGCCTTGCCGAGGCCCGCGAGGAGGACGCGGCGCGGGCCCTTCGCCGCGGCGCTGTGGAGGACGCAGGTCTCGCGGGCCTTGCCCGAGAACTCCCCGCTCTTCGTCACCCGGGAGAGGAGGCCGCCGACGACGCCGTCCACGGCCGCCGCCTCGGGCGGCAGGGCGCCCCCCTCGAAGAGGAACAGGGCGAGGACGGCGTCCTCCCCCTCGGACGGGGAGCGCTGCGCGATGTAGAAGTCCACGGGAACCTCCAGGAGGGCGCCGGCGGCGCGGGGAAGGGAACGGGAAGGAGCGGAGTCTACCGGCGGCCGCCTCTCAGGCGGACGACTTCGGACCCTTGCCGGCCTCCGCCCCCGCGGGGTCGACCCCGGCCTCCCCGGGGGGAGGGCCGAAGGGGCCGTACCCCTCCAGCATCGGGGGGATGGGCGTGTCGTAGCGGATGTACCCGAGGGTCCTCAGGACGTGCAGGACCTCGCTCCAGGTCGGGAAGGGGCGGCCGAACTTGTCCTTGTAGTCGTTGATGGCGTTGATGAACTCCACCTCGTCGGTGCTGAGGGGGTAGTCGTTGATGTTGCGCTCGGGCCGGGGATGGGGCGTGAGATCATCGTAGTGGAGGTGGGGAAGGCGCCGCTCGAGGCCGCTGCGCCGCTCCGCCAGGCGGCGATCCTCCCCCGCGGGGGCAGGGACCGCCGCGCTGCGCCGCTCCCTGCCGGTGCGCCGCTCCGTTCCGGGCTTGCGATTCTCGCCGGGCTTCCGGTTCTCCCTGCCCGAGGCCCCCGCCGGTTCGCCGGCGGATCCGCTGCTCTGCTTCGTGGACATGGACGCTCCCCGGGCCCGACCGCGGCGCCGCCCGCCGCAGGCCCCCCATGGTACCGGATGGCCGGCCCCCGCCGGGAAAACAGGCGGGGAACGGGGTCCCCCGCCGTCAGATGGTGTCATGCGCGCGAGGAGGCTCTTCTACGAGGGGCTGGCGTCCATGCTGGGCGCGGGGATCCCCGTGCGCACCGCCATGGACCACCTCGCCGCCGGGGTCCGCGGGGGCTTCGGCGAAGCCCTGCGCCACCTCTCCTCGGCGGTGCTCGCGGGGCTGCCCGTCAGCGGCGCCATGCAGGACCGCCCCCGGGCCTTCCCCCGCCACCACGCGGAGCTCGTCCGGGCGGCGGAGTCCTCGGGCACCGTGGATCGCGCCTTCCGCGCCCTCGGCGAGGAGGAGGCGGCGGCGGAGCGGCTGGCGGGGAAGATCCTCTCCCGCTCCCTCTACCCCCTCGCCGTCGTCCACTTCGCCGCGGTGCCCCTCAACATCACCCTCCTCTCCCAGGGGAGGTTCCTCTCCTTCGCCGGCGCGGTCCTCCTCTGCTGGCTCCCGCTCTGGGCGGCCCTGGCGGCGGGGTGGTGGCTGCTGCGGCGCGCGCGGACCGGAGGAGTCGCCGCGGCGGTGGTGCTCCGGATTCCGTTCCTCGGGGGGATGCTCCGGGACCGGGCGCTGCTGCGGTGGGCGCGGGTCTTCGCCGCCCTCGACGACGCCGGCGCGCCCGCCGACGTCGCGGCGGAGCGGGCCGCCGCGGCCACGGGCCTCGCCGCCCTCGAGGGCCCCCTCGCCCGGCCCGCCGCGGCGCTCCGCGCCGGGTCCTCCCGTTCCGCCGCCTTCGCCGGGGCGCCCCTCCCCGTCCCCTTCCAGGCGGCCCTCGCCCGGGGCGAGCAGACGGGCACCGTGGCGGAGAGCCTCTCGAAGGAGGCGTCGGCCATGGAGTTCGCCCTCGAGGCGAAGGGGGAATCGCTCGTCGCGCTGCTCCCCGTCGCCTCCACCATCCTCGCCGGCGTCGTGGTCTTCTTCGTCGCGATGAAGGTGCTCGGGGGCGTCTACTCGATCAAGTAGCCCGGCGGCTCCCCGGCTTCGGCGCCCGGCCGCTCTCCTCCCGGCGGTAGGAATCGGCGTCGTCGTGGGTGGTGGAGAACTCGAAGAACTCCGTGCGGGTGATCCCCGTGAAGCGGTGCCAGGTCCCCGGGGGGACGTGCTGCACGGAGCCCGGGACGAGGACCCTGCGCGACACGCGCCCCTTCGCCCCCTCGATCTCGAAGAGCATCCGCCCGCGGGTCACGTAGAAGGTCTCGTCCTTCACCCGGTGCATGTGCATGGAGCAGCGCCAGCCGCGGCGGAGCACCATCTGCTTGCCGCAGTAGAGCCGGTTGTTGACCAGCCAGCGCTCCTCGCCCCAGACCTTGGGGACGACCTTCACCTTCGGCCTCGCCGCCACGCCCGCCTCCTTGTCCCGTGCCCCGCGCTTCCCGCCTCCCCGTCAGGCCGCCGGGCCGCGCCCCCTGCCGAACCGGTCCAGCGCCATCTCCACCAGCAGGTCCGCGAGCCCCGGGAAGTCGATCCCCGCGGCCCGCGCCGCCCTCGGGCAGAGGGAGTTCTCCGTCATGCCCGGGATGGTGTTCGTCTCCAGATACACCGGCTCGCCGTCCACGAGGATGAAATCGCTCCGGCTCATCCCGTCGCACCCGAGGGCCCGATGGGCCGCCTCCGCCGCCTCCCCCACCGCGCGGGCGGCGGCGGCGGGGATGCGCGCCGGGCAGATCTCCTCGCAGGAGGCGGGGTCGTACTTCGCCTTGAAGTCGAAGAAGGGGCGGCCCACGGGGACGATCTCCACGACGGGCAGGGTCCGGTGAGGCCCCCCCCGGTTGCCGAGGACGGCGCAGGAGACCTCGGTCCCCGCGAGCCGCTCCTCCACGAGGGCGGCCCCCTCGGCGAGGGAGAAGACCTCGTCCACGCGGGCCTCCAGCGAGGGGCCGTCGTCGGCGGGGCCGGCCCCGATGGAGGAGCCGCCGCCGGCGGGCTTCACGAAGGCCGGGAACCCCGGGCGCCGGGAGAGGTCCGCCACCACCGCGGCGCGCTCCCCCGCCCAGCGATCCCGCTCCACGGCGGCCCCGCGGGCGACGCGGACCCCGGCCCGCGCCACGAGGGCCTTGGCCCGGTCCTTGTCCATGGCCAGCGCCGAGGCCATCACCCCGGAACCGGTGTAGGGGATCCCCGCCGCCTCCAGCACCCCCTGGACGGTCCCGTCCTCGCCGAAGCGGCCGTGGAGGGCGATGAAGACGACGTCCACGGGTCCCCCCCGGGACAGGGCGCCCCGCAGCGAGGTCGCCGCGGCCGCGGCGAGGTCCGTCCCGGGGGAGGGCTCCCCGGCCGGGGGATCCGCCCCCGGCCCTCCCCCGGCGAGGAGCAGGGTGCCGTCCCTCGCCACCTCCACCGGGAGCGCCGCGTAGCGCCCCCCGACGAGGGCCCCCGCCACGGCGCGCCCCGACCGGAGGGAGATCTCCCGCTCCCCCGAGGGACCGCCCATGAGGACCGCGACCCGGACCCGGCTCCCCTCCCCGGCGCCGCCCGTCCCCTCGGCTCCTACCATTTCCCGGCGGCCTGGAGGAGGGCACGGGCCGTCTCCGGGGAGTCGGGGCCGGTGGCGTTCTTCACGGGGGCGAACTCGAGGGAGCGATCCACCTCGAGGACCACCCCCGCCGCCGCCATGGGCAGGGCATCGAAGACGAAGCTCTCGTACTTCCATGCGTTGGGCTCCGGGGGGAGGACGCGGTGGCCGTCGGCGTCGAGGAAGGGGACCCTCTTCTTCACCCGGTGGACGGGCAGCCCGCGGAAGGCGACGGCCGCCGCGAAGGGCATGGACATGACGTGGGAGGCCATGTTGGCGGCCCAGTGGCGGAGCCCGCCGCCGGGGGCACGGGCCTCGGCCTCGGCCCGGGGAAGCTCGGTGTACTCGATGACCGCCGGCTTTCCCCCCCGTCCCACCACGACCCCCACCTTCTCGGCGGGATCCACCTTCGGGAACACCTTCGTGGACATCTGCCCCTTGACCCGGTGGTGGAGCCCGAGGAAGAGGGTGTCCACGGGCCTCGCCAGGGGGTTGTCCACCTGGAAGTAGCAGAGCTCCTCGATGCCGAGGTTCACGAGCCAGGCCAGGGTTCCCGTGACCCGGAGCGCCTTCAGGCAGCCGCCGTGGCCGTCCGGCGCCATGGCGATGCGGTCCACGTCCTCGAGGATGAGCTTGCCCTCGTCCGTGAGGGCCGGGTGGACCCCCTGGCAGACGATGCGCACCTGGGCGGCGGTCACTCCGGGCAGCCCGCGCCGGCGGATGTAGGCGCGGGTCGCGTCCTCCGTGGTCGGGGAGACGATGAGGATCCAGGGGATGGGCTTCCCCGCCTCCCGGCTGGCCTCGGCCACGGCGGCGGCGTGGACGTCGAAGATGGTCCGGGACCCGGGCCCGATGGGGAAGCAGCCCTTGGGGCCGCCGAAACCGAGGCGCGTCCCCTGCCCCCCGGCCACCGTGAGGATGGCCAGCTTGCCGCTCCTGAGGAGGGCCGCCCCCTCCTCCTCGGCCCCGGTGCGGAGGATCCTGTTCTCCAGGAGTTCCGCGCGCCGGTGGAGGAAGGGGCCCTCGAGGGGCTCCGGGGGAGGGGCCGGCGAAGCGATGGACTTCCCCGCGGCGAGACGGGCCACGAGGTCGAGATCCACGGATCGGGCCGACTGGAGGAGGGCGTTCTTGCGCTTCCAGTCGAGCCCGTCGAGGAAGCGGAAGACGTGCCCCTGTCCCGCGGCCTCGAACTTGTCGAGGAAGGCCTTCTCCGAGAGGATGTAGTCCTCGGGAGTGAGGGAGACGGAGGGGTCGCTCACGACGGCACCCTAGTCGAGCCGGCCGAGGAGCAGCGTCGCATTGTGGCCCCCGAAACCGAGGGAGTTGGAAAGGACGTTGCGGACCTCCATTCTTCTCGAGGCGCCGGGCACGTAGTCGAGGTCGCATTCGGGATCGGGGTTCTCGAGGTTCGCCGTCTGATGCACCACGCCGTCCACGATGGAGAGCGTGCTGACGACGGCCTCCACGGCACCGCTCGCCCCGAGCAGGTGGCCGATCATGGACTTGGTGGAGGACACCGCGACCTTCCGGGCCTGATCCCCGAGGCTCGCCTTGATGGCCGCCGTCTCGAGGGGGTCGTTGATGGGCGTCGACGTCCCGTGGGCGTTGACGTACTGCACATCCTCGGCCCGGACCCTCCCGTCGGCCAGCGCCATCGACATGGAGCGCCGGGCCCCCTCGCCCGCGGGCGCGGGGGCGGTGATGTGGTGGGCGTCGCCGGTCATCCCGAAACCCTTCAGCTCGGCGTAGATGCGCGCCCCGCGCCGACGGGCGTGCTCCAGCTCCTCGAGGATGAGGCAGCCCCCCCCCTCCCCCATCACGAAGCCGTCCCTGTCCCGGTCGAAGGGGCGGCTCGCCTTCTCCGGCGCGTCGTTGCGCGTGGAGAGGGCCTTCAGGGCGTTGAACCCGGCGATGCCGAGGGCCGTGATCGTCGCCTCGGAGCCGCCGGCCACCATCACGTCGGCCTCGTCCCACCGGATGGTCTTCATGGCCAGTCCGATGGCGTGGGTCGAGGAGGCGCAGGCCGAGGCGGTCCCGTAGTTCGGGCCCTGGAGGCCGTACTGGATGGAGATCTGCCCCGCCGCGGCGTTCATCATGATCTTCGGGATGAAGAAGGGGTTCACCCGGCGCGGCCCCCGCTCGAGGAGCAGGTTGTGGGTGGCCTCGATGTCCGTCAGGCCCCCGATGCCGACCCCCACGATGGTCCCGGCCCGGGTGGCGTCCTCCTTCGCCATGTCGAGGCCGCTGTCGGCCATGGCCTCCTTCGCGGCGGCCATGGCGAAGAGCACGAAGGGGTCGAGCTTGCGGGCCTCGTGGGGAGGCAGGACGGAGCCCGGGTCGAGCCCCTTCACCTCGGCGGCGAAGCGGGTGCCGAACTCCTTCGCGTCGAAGTGGGTGATCGGCCCCACCCCGCTGCGGCCCTCGAGGAGCGCGGAAAACGTCGAGCGGGCGTCGAGGCCGAGGGCCGTGACGGCCCCGAGGCCGGTGACGACGACGCGTCGGCGGTCCATGCTCACCTCACCTCGCCGGGGCATCCCCCGAGGCACCCATCTGCGACCGGCGGCGCCGTGCGCGGCGGCGGGTTCGGGGACCGGGGCCCCGGGCGTGTTCCCGGGGCGCCTGCCAGGGACGTCTCTCGGACTACTTCAGGTGCTCCTCGATGTACTTGATCGCATCCCCCACGGTCTGGATCTTCTCCGCGTCCTCGTCGGGGATGTTGAGATCGAACTCGTCCTCGAATTCCATGACGAGTTCCACGGTATCCAGGGAGTCGGCGCCCAGGTCGTTGATGAACGACGTGGCGTCGGTCACCTTGTCCCGGCTCGCCCCCATCTGCTCGCAGACGATGTCCAGCACCTTCTCACGGATGTTCTGGGCCGCCAAGCCGGTATCCTCCGTTAGCGTCGGTCCCCGAACGGCGGGACGCCCTTGACCACAGCGGGGGGTACGCTACATCGGTGCCGGGGGGTGGGCAAGATATCCACGGGCGTTCCCTTCCGCCCCCGGATCAGCCGATCATCCCCCCGTCCACGACCAGGACCTGCCCCGTCACGTAGGAGGCCGCCGGGGAGGCGAAGAAGCCGACGGCGCCGGCCACGTCGGCGGCGGTGCCCGGGCGGCCGAGGGGGATCCTCGATACCATGGCCTGCTTCGCCTCCTCGGGGAGGACCGCCGTCATCTCCGTGGCGATGTACCCCGGGGCCACGGCGTTCACGGTGATCCCGCGGGAGGCCAGCTCCCAGGCCGTGGACTTGGTGAGGGCGATGACCCCCCCCTTCGAGGCCGCGTAGTTGGCCTGGCCCGCGTTCCCCTTGACGCCGATGACGCTGGCGATGTTCACGATGGCCCCGGAGCGCTGCTTCATCATGGGCCGCGTGACGGCGCGGGTCATGAAGAAGGTCCCCGAGAGGTTGATGTCGAGGACCTTCCGGAAGTCGTCGTCGGACATGCGCATGATGAGCCCGTCCCGGGTGATGCCGGCGCAGTTGACGAGCACGTCCACCCGCCCGTGGGCCGCCATGCAGGCGGCCACCGCGGCGTCGCACTGGTCGGACTTCGAGACGTCGGCGGCGAAGGAGGATGCCTTCACGCCCTTCTCCCGGCAGGCGGCGGCGCCGGCCTCGGCCCCCTCGGGGGCGAGGTCCACGGAGTGGACGGCGGCGCCCCGGTCCGCCAGGGATTCGGCGATGGCCCGCCCGATGCCCCGGGCGGCCCCCGTCACCAGGGCGACCTTCCCCTCGAGATCCCTCGCCGTGCCCGCGCTCATGCCCCGCCTCCCTCCGCCGCCCCCCCGCCGCCGGCGGCGTCCGCCGTGTCGCAGCTCTCCACCTCGATGGAGGGGGCCGCCTTCCTCGCGAATCCCGACAGCACCCGCCCCGGGGCCGGCTCCACGGCGGAGACCACCCCCGCCGCCGCCAGCCCCTCCAGGGTCCGCTGGAAGAGGACCGGGGAGGTGATCTGCCGCCCCAGCGCCTCCCGGATCTCCGCCGGCGTCCGCACCGGCGCCGCGGAGCAGTTCGCCCAGACGGGGATGGCCGCCGGGGCCACGGGGGTCCTCGCCAGCTCCTCCCGGAGGCGGGCCGCCGCGGGCTCCATGACCGGGGAGTGGAAGGCGCCGGCCACCTTGAGGGGCAGCACCCGCTTCGCCCCCATCGCCCGCGCCTCCTCGGAGGCCCGCTCGAGGGCGGCCCGCGCCCCGGAGATCACCACCTGTCCCGGGGCGTTGAGGTTCGCCACCACCACGGGGCCCGCGGGGGAGGCCCTCCGGCAGGCCTCGGCGCAGCCCTCGGCGTCCAGGCCGAGCACCGCGGCCATGCCCGAGGGGCAGGCGTCGGAGGCCTCCTGCATGGCGCGGCCGCGGGCCCGGGTGAGCCGGATCCCGTCCTCGAAGGCGAGGGCCCCCGCGAACCAGAGGGCCGTGTACTCCCCGAGGGAGAGGCCGGCGGCGTGGGAGAAGGCGTCCATGGCGACGCCGCGGCGGCGACGGAGGACCGCCATGGTCGCCGCGGAGACGAGGAAGATCCCCGGCTGGCAGACGTCGGTCCGCCCCACCTCCTCCTCGGAGCCCTCGAAGAGGACCTTCGACAGGGGGAAGCCGAGGACGGCGTCCGCCGTCGTGAAGAGGGCGCGGGCCTCCTCGAAGCGGGCGGCGAGCTCCCTCCCCATGCCCGGGAACTGGGCCCCCTGCCCGGGGAACAGCGCGGCGCGGATCAAGCGTCCTCCCCGTCGCCGCCGGAGGCCGCCCTCTGGGCGCGGATGGCCTCGCGGATCTTCGCGTTGACGCCCTGGTGCACCACCTCCGAGGCGCCGCGGACGGCGTTGGCGACGGCCTCGGGGCTGGAGCGGCCGTGCCCGATGAGGACGACCCCCTCGAAGCCGAGCAGGGGGGCCCCGCCGTAGGAGGCGTAGTCGGTGCGCTTCTTGAGCCCGCCGAGGACCTCCTTCATGGCCTGGAGCGCCCCCGGCTGGGACCGCCCGACCTCCTTCACCGCCGCCGCGATGAGGGTGAGCATCGTCTCGGCGAGGCCCTCCGTCGTCTTCAGCACGATGTTCCCCACGAAGCCGTCGCAGACGACGACGTCGGCGACCCCCTGGAAGACGGCGTGGCCCTCGACGTTGCCGGCCCAGGTGAGGCCGCTCTTCTTGAGGAGGGTGGCGGTCTCCTTGACGAGGCTCGTGCCCTTGGCCTCCTCCTCGCCGATGTTGAGCATCGCCACCCGGGGGCTGGCGATGCCGAGGACGGCGGAGGCGTAGGCCGAGGCCATGTGGGCGTAGTGGACGAGGTGGAGCGGCTTGCAGTTGATGTTGGCGCCGACGTCGATGAGGAGCGTCGTCCCCTTGAGGGTCGGGAGAGGGACGGCGATGCCCGGGCGCTTGACGCCGCGCAGGCGGTCGAGGTGGAGCGTGGCCGCGGCCACGACCCCCCCCGTGTTCCCCGCCGAGAAGGCGGCGGCGGCGCGGCCCTCGTGGACCTCCAGCAGGGTCCTGCTGATGGAGTTGTCGGGCTTGGCCCGGATGCCCGCCACGGGGTTCTCGCCCATGGTGAGGGTCTCCGAGGCGTGGACGACGGAGAGCCGATCCCCCTCGCGCCCGCCGAAGCCCTCGAGGAGGGGGAGGAGGGCGGCGCGGTCCCCCACGAGGGTGACGCTGACCTCGGGGATCCGTTCGAGGGCGAGGAGCGCGCCCTCCACGATGGCGCGGGGGGCGTGATCGCCGCCCATGGCGTCCACCGCGATCCGGCGGAAGGTGCCTTCCGGCGGGGACCCGCCCTGATCCGCGATCATCTTCCTCCTTCCGGCCGACGCCGTGGGACGAAAGACCCGTCGGGGGTCGCGGCCGCCCGGGGAATCCCCGGGAGCGGCCGGGACGGCGGCCTTGCTAGCCCTCCGCTTCGCCGAGCACGTCGCGGCGGCCGCGGTACCACCCGCAGTTGGGGCAGATGCGGTGGGGCATGGCGGCCTGGCTGCAGCGGGGGCAGCGCCCCGGCTGTGCGGGCTTCAGGGCGTCGTGGCTGCGGCGGTGCCCCTTGCGGGAGTGCGACATGCGCCTCTTCGGAACGGCCATCTTCGTGTCCCCTTCTTCTCGTCCCGGGTGCGGACCCGTGGATCGTGGAAAAACCGCTTCCGCAGGTGCGGAAACGCAAGAGGTTAGGAGGGCCCCCCGGGGCGGGGCAAGGAATACCCGATCACAGCCCCGCGAGGTGGGCCTTGAGGGCCTCCACGGCTTCGGGGATCCTCCCCGGGTCCTTCCCCTTCCCCCGGGCGAGATCGGGGCGTCCCCCCCCACCCCCGCCGAGGGCCTTCGCCGCCACGCCCACGGCGGCGCCGGCCTTGAAGCCCTTCCCGACGGCGGCGGGGTTGCCCGCCGCCACCAGGGCCACCCCCTCGGGGGAGGCGGCGTGGACGAGGAGGACGAGGGGAGGGCCCCCGTCGGCCTTCACCCGGTCCCCCGCGGCGAGGAGCTCCCCGTCGGCGGCGCCGGTCCCGTCGAGGACGACCAGGGCGAAGGGGCCCGCGGTCCTGCGCTCCGCGGCCAGGGGGTCGAGGGATCTCGCCGGGGCGGCGACGGCGGTCGCGGCCCTTTTCTCCGACTTCTGGAGCTCCTTCCGCAGCCGCTCCACCTCCTCCTCGAGGGCCGCCACGCGGCGGCGCTCCTCCTGGAAGAGGGCGACGGCCCGGGCGCCGGTGACGGCCTCGATGCGGCGGATGCCGGAGCCGATGGACTTCTCCGAGAGGATGCGGAAGGAGCCGATGTCCCCCGTAGCACGACAGTGGGTCCCGCCGCAGAACTCCCGGGAGTCCCCGGCCGTGAGGACGCGGACCCGGTCGCCGTACTTCTCCCCGAACATGGACACGGCGCCGGTGGCGCGGGCGGATTCGATGTCCTGGACCCGCGTCTCCACGGGGTGGTTCTCGAGGATGCGGCGGTTGACCTCGCCCTCGATGCGCTCCCGCTCCTCCGGCGCGAACCCCCGGGGGAAGGAGACGTCGAAGCGCAGGTGCTCCGGCGCCACGAGGGAGCCGGCCTGGCGCGCCTCGTCCCCGAGGATTTCCCTGAGGACGCGGTGGAGGAGGTGGGTGGCGGTGTGGTTGCGCCGGATGGCGTCGCGGCGCTCCCCGTCCACGGCGGCGTCCACCGGGTCGCCGCGGCGCAGCGTCCCGCTCTCCAGGATTCCGACGTGGAGGTGGAAGGACTCGACCTTCCGGGTGTCCCGCACGCGGAAGAGGCCCTCGGGGGAGCGGATCACCCCCGCGTCCCCCACCTGGCCCCCCTGCTCGGCGTAGAACGGGGTCTCGCGGAGGACGAGGACCCCCTCCTCGCCGGCCGCCAGCGCCTCGGCGGGCGCGTCGCCGCGGAGGATCTCCACAATGGTGGAGCGCCCCTCGAGGCCCGGGTCCCACCGGTACCGCCCCTCCGGGCCCTCGGGGTCGGGGCCGTAGCCGAGGAAGAGGGTCCCCCCCTCCTCCTTCTTCAGCCGGGCGAGAGGCCCCGCCGCGAAGATGTCGCCGGCGATCTTCGATCCCTCGCGGGACTGGCGGCGGCGATCCTCCATGTGCGTCTCGAAGCCCGCGAGGTCCGCCTCCATGCCGCGCTCGCGGAGGAAGTCCGTCGCCAGGTCCGGGGGGAAGCCGTAGGTGTCGTAGAGCTCAAACAGCACGTCGCCGGGGAACCTGGCAATCCCCGCGTCATGCAGTTCATGGAACTTCCGAAGCAGGACCTGCTCCCCGCTTCCATAGGTCTCGCGGAACTTGGCCTCCTCGTTGCGAATGACCCCTTCTATGTCCATCGAGTGGGACACCAGATCCGGATACGCCCTCCCCATGACGGCGGCGATCTCGGAAACGTAGGTGTGAAGGAACGGCTCACCCTTGTACCCGAGTTGGATCAGGTCCCGAACCGCCCTCCGGATGACCCGGCGAAGGACGTACCCTCGTCCCTCGTTGGAGGGGCGCACGCCGTCGAGGATGCAGAAGGCCGCAGCGCGGACATGATCCGCTACGCGACGGGCCCTGGTCACATGGTCGAGGGGCCACCCGTCCTTCTCATGGATATCCCTGTACATGGAACCGGCGAGCCCATGTTGAACCAGGTCCCGGAACAGGTCCGTCTCGAAGTTGCTGTAGATCCTCTTCCCCGGCTCCCGCAGGTGGGCGAGCACCGTCAGCAGGCGCTCGAAGCCCATCCCGGTGTCGATGTTCTGCATGGGAAGCGGCACGAGATTCTCCCTCCCCCTGCGGTCGAACTGCTGGAAGACGAGGTTCCAGACCTCGAGGAAGCGGCGGCAGTCGCAGTCGGGGCTCTCCGGGGCCTCGGGGCAGCCCGGGACGGTGCAGGCCACGGCGGGATCGGGCTTGAAGCCGAGGTCGAAGAAGATCTCCGAGCAGGGGCCGCAGGGGCCGTCGGGGCCGTCCTTCGGCGCGTTGGCGGGCCAGAAGTTCGAGTTCGCGCCGAGGCGCCCGATGCGCTCCGCGGGGATCCCCGCCGCCTTCGTCCAGAGGGCGGCGGCGTCGGCGTCGTCCCTGTAGACGGTGACGCGGAGGCGGTCCGCGGGGATGGCCATCCAGTCCGGGCCCGTCATGAACTCCCACGCCCACCGGATGGCGTCCTCCTTGAAGTAGTCGCCGAAGGAGAAGTTGCCGAGCATCTCGAAGAAGGTGTGGTGGCCCGGGGTCCGGCCGACGTTCTCGAGGTCGCCGGTGCGGAGGCACTTCTGGCTGGTGACGGCCCGGCGGAAGCGCAGCGGGATCCGGCCGAGGAAGTGGTCCTTGAACTGGTTCATGCCGGCCCCCGTGAAGAGGAGGGTCGGGTCGTTGGCGGGGACGAGGGAGTCGGAGGGGATCGGTTCGTGGCCCCGCTCGCGGAAGAACGCGAGGAACCGCTCGCGGACCTCGTCGGGGGTCAGGGTCCAGGCCTTCGGCGTCGCCATCGCTGTGGTCTCCGCGGGCCCCCGGGGACGACGGGGGGAACCGCGCAGTCTAGCGGCGCGGTCCCCGGCGGAGAAATCGTCGGGCGGCGGGGGCCCAGGCGCGGCCCCGGGCTCGATCCCCTACTCCGTCGTCCTGCCGTCGAAGTGCTCGTCGTCGGCCTCCGCCTCGGCGCGGGTGCGGTGGACGACGCCGTCGCGGTGGTTGGGCGGGGAGTAGAGCGTGTAGAGCTTCAGGGGGGCTGTGCCGGTGTTGACGATGTTGTGGTTCGTCCCGGCCGGGACGAGCACCGCGAATCCGGGGCGGATGGCCGTCTCGACCCCGTCGAGGACCGCCTTGCCGGTCCCCTCCTCCACGCGGAAGAACTGGTCGAGTTGGTGGACCTCCGCCCCGATCTCCTCCCCGGGTCGGAGGGCCATGAGGACCAGCTGGGAGTGCCTGGCCGTGTAGAGCACGCGGCGGAAGTGGTTGTTCCCCTCGGCGAGTTCCTCGATGTCCTGAACGAAACCCTTCATGGGGAGTCCTCTTTCTGGCCGCCCCGCGCGGGAACGAGCGCATCCCGCGACGAAAGGGTCGCCACGGACGGACGGCCGCCGGGGCCGGATCCGTCGCCGCCCGCCACCCTACCGGGCACCCCCGATTCCCGCCATGGGGTGGATCCCCATGGGGACCGGAGGCCGGGGGGACCGGAGGCCGGGGGGCCCGGCGGCCGGCCCGCGGAGCCTACTCCGCCGCCGCCCCCTCGTTGGCCCCCGTGCCCGTGCCGGCGACGGTGGCCGTGACGGCACCCGTGTTCGCGGCCAGGGCGGCGGCGGCGTGGTCGGCCTTGATCTTGACGGCGATCCGGGCGAGGACGTCGGGGTTCTCCCGGAGGAACTGGCGGGCCTTGTCGCGGCCCTGCCCGATCTTCTCGCCCTCGAAGGAGAGCCAGGTGCCGGAGCGCTCGATGGCGTTGGTGGCGACGCCGAGGTCGATGACGTCCCCCTCGCGGGAGATCCCCTCGTTGAAGAGGATCTCGAACTCGGTCCTGCGGAAGGGGGGGGCGATCTTGTTCTTCACGACGGTGGCGCGGACGCGGCTGCCGACCACCGCCTCGCCGTCCTTGATCTGGCCGATGCGGCGCAGATCGATGCGCACGGAGGCGTAGAACTTGAGGGCCCGTCCGCCGGGCTGGGTCTCGGGGCTGCCGAACATGACGCCGATCTTCTCGCGGATCTGGTTGGTGAAGAGCATGCAGGTGCGGGAGCGGGAGATGGAGGCGGTGAGCCGGCGCAGCGCCTGGCTCATGAGCCGGGCCTGGCGGCCGACGTGGCTCTCCCCCATCTCGCCCTCGAGCTCCGCCTTGGGGACGAGGGCCGCCACGGAGTCCACGATGACGGCGTCCACGGAGTTGCTCCGGACGAGGATCTCGGCGATGTCGAGGGCCTGCTCGCCGTAGTCGGGCTGGCTGATGAGGAGGTCGTCGAGGTTGACGCCGAGGCGGCGGGCGTAGGCGGGGTCGAAGGCGTGCTCGACGTCGATGAAGGCGGCGACGCCGCCGCCCTGCTGCACGTTGGCGGCGATGTGGCTCATGAGGGTGGTCTTGCCCGAGGACTCGGGGCCGAAGATCTCCACGATGCGCCCCCGCGGGACCCCCTTGCCGCCGAGGGCCATGTCGAGGGAGAGGGAGCCCGTCGAGATGCCCGAGACGTCCATCATGGTGTTCGCGCCGAGGCGCATGATGGAGCCCTTGCCGAACTGCTTCTCGATCTGCTGTACGGCCCCCTCGAGGACCTGGGCCCGCTTCGGATCGACCTCGCCGGAGCCGTTGCGGGAGCCGTTGCGGGAGGCCCGGGGCGTCTTCTCCGTCTTGTCCTGCTTCTCCGCCGTTCGCGTCGCTGCCACCATGGTCCTGCCTCCTTTGATGTCGTCCCGTTGCCGTTTCATTGCGCGTTCCGTTTCCTTCCGTTCAGGGGGAAGCCCCGAGGGGGGCCTCCTCCAGGATCTCGTAGAGCGGTCCGTCCGGGTGCAGCGTGCTCCGCACGAGGGTGATGCGGTTCACCGTGATGCCGTCCACCGTGATGCCGTCCACCGTGATGCCGTCCACCGTCATCGGGTCCACTTGGCACGTCGCCAGGTCCGTCGGCGCGTCGTGATCTCCCGCCAGGAACCCTGACGCAGGGGGGTGTACAGAATCGCCCCGGGAGCCCCCCCGCCCCCTTCCTCCCCTGCCCCCGGCCTTTCGCCGGGCGATGGTCACGTGGGAGAGGAAGGGGCGGTTCTCGGGGGGGAATCCGAGGGCCCGGGCGGACGCTTCCAGCGCCGCCGCGAGCAGGGGAAGAGTACCGGAGGGATCGGACACGCCGACGGCCAGCACGCGGGGATCCCGGGGGCTGGGGAGGAGGTGCCAGCCCCGGAAGGAGACGGGGAAGGGGTCCACACCCCTGGCGGCCTTCCGGAGGGCCTCGGCGAGGGCGGGGCGGAGTTCCACGGCCGTGTCGCCGAGGAACCGGAGGGTGACGTGGAGGAGGCGGGCCGGCACGACCCGCCATCGGGCTGTGGGGACCGAGCAGACCGGCCCGGGGGGGGGGGGGGCGCGCCCCCCCCCCGCCCCCCCCCCCCCCCCCCCCCCCCCCCCCCGCGACCGGTGGCGCCAGAGGCGCCGCGAAGAAGGCTCGGAAGGTGTCCGTGGACGACATGCGAACATCATACGAACGACCACCGACAGGGCAAGGGGAATCCGGCGGAAGGGGAGACAGCCGCCCCTACCGCGGCCGGAACTCCACCCGCCGGCTCTCCTCCGCCTCGAGGACGACGGACTCCCGCCGCGGCGGGTCCCCCGGCAGTTCCAGGAGGACCGTGTACATCCCCGCCGGGAGGCTCCGGGTGAGGGCCGGTTTCCAGGGCCCATCCTCGAGCCCCGTCACTTCGGCCACCATCGTCCCTCCCTCGTCGAGGACGGCAAGGCGGCCCGCCGCGCCGAAGGCCGCCTTCTCCGGAGGAGGGGGGGCGCCGGTCCCCCGGGCGGAGGGAAGCCGCGGATCCGTCACGAGGACTTCCAGGGTCGCCCGCGGGGAGACGACGACGTCGAAGCGCACCTCGCGATCCCCCTCCCCCACCTCGAGGGTCTCCCCGTTCACGGGGTGGAGGACCGGCCGGCCCGCCACCTTCGGCCGCACCTCCAGCGTGTACCGCCCGGGGAGGAACCCCCCGATGCGGAACTTCCCGTCGTAGCCGTCGAGCAGGACCGTGAGCCCGCGAGCGGAGGAGCCGCCGCCCGGTACGGGCGTGAAGACGAGATCCGCGAACCAGGCCGGCTGCCCCGCCGTGTCCGTGAGCCGGCCCGACACGAAGGCGCCGGAGGAGAGGGCCACGGCCAGGGGAGGGACGGCACCCTCCTCACGTATCTCGACCCCCCGGACGAAGCCCGGACTGTAGTCCCGCGCCGCCGCCGACAGGTCCCAGGTCCCGGCGGGCACCCCCTCGAAGAGGAAGCTGCCCGGGGCCGTGGGCCGGCCATCGATGCGCCGGCCCCCCGTCCCGTACAGCGCGGCGTTGCAGCGCGGGATCGGAGCGCCGGTCGCTGCGTCGGTCACGGTGCAGGTGAGGCGGCTCCCGACGGGGGCCCGGTCCTCGGGGAGGACGAGGACCAGGTCCTCCACCCCCTCCTCCACCAGCGGGCGGACGGTGCGGAGGATCTTCGACTCCCCCGCTCCCCGGTGCTCCCGGTAGGCCGTGGCGGCCACGTGCCAGGGTCCCGCGGGGAGATCCTCGACGGCGAAGGAGCCGTCCTCCTCCGCAGGGGCGAAGCCGAGGAGGAAGCGGCCGGAATCGCTGCTCCGGGCCCCGACGAACTGGTCCTCGGGAAGTGCATCGGCCACGGAGACGCCGCTCGAGCCCACGCTCACCCAGGCCCCGGGAGCCGGCTCCCCGTCCGCGGTGAGGATGCGTCCCACGAGCCGTCGGCCGCGCTCCAGGACGACCCGCACCTCGGGAGGGGCGAGGAGGTCGGGGACCACGAACTCCCGTGCGGAGGCGTGGCCGGGGGCGAAGACGTCCACCGCGATCTCGAAGGGGGTTTCCTCACCGAAATCGAAGAGGAACGTGCCCCGGCCGTCGGATCCCGTCTGGAGGGAGGCACCCTGGGCGTACATGAACTGCGGGAGTTCGTAACGCCTTCCGGCCCGGAAGCGTGCGCCCCGGACGGGAATCCCCGATTCATCCACCACGAGGAACCGGACCGCGGGCCAGGAGGGCTCCTCCAGGACGAGGTCCGGGGCGGTCACCCTCTCCCCGGGCGTCGCGGTGACCGTCACCTTCCCGTCGAAGGCGTTCCCGAATCCCGCCGTCGGTCGGGGACCCTGGGCCTGCACGGTGACTTCCGCCGGGGAGCCGTCGCGGAGGAGGATTCCCTCCATGCGGTACCTCCCCTCGTGATCGGACGTCGCCCAGTTGGCCGGGAACCCCCGCACATCGGGGAAGAACATCTTCAGGGTGTTGCTCCCCGGCCAGCGGCTCTCCTCGGCGTTGGCCTGCACGAAGGCGCCGGGGACCGGGGTACCCTTCCCGTCCACGACGCGCCCCTCCACCGTTCCCGCCGGGGAGAGGAGGATCACGGCCTCCACCTCCTCCCCGTCCCTCGCCCTGGGGATCCCGGCGAAGGCGAAGGACCACCCCTTCTTCCAGGCGGCCACGTACCCGACGGCCGTCGTCATGTCGTCGTCGTCGCTCCGGTGGAAGCCGTCGCAGGGCAGGTGGATCAGGGTGAAGGACCCGTCCTCACCCGAACGGGTCTCCCCCAGAGGACGGAACCACTGCCCCCCCCCGAACTGCTGCCCCCCGGAAGGCAGGGTCAGGCTCCTCGGCCCCCACCCCTCGATGGAAAGACCGTGGACGACGGCATCGGCCACCGGTTCCCGTGTTCTGGCATCCAGGACGCGGCCCCGCAGGGTCGCGCCGCGCGACAGCCAGAGGTCCTGGCGGGCCTCCCTCCCGGGGACGAGGTCGGGGAGTTCCCCGTCCGCGAGCGCCATCCGGCCGGACCGCACGAGAAGGGCAAAGCCCTCGGCCCGGGCCTCGAGCCAGAGCCTCTGCCGCCACAGGCTGAAGTAGTTGAACCGGTGCGGGGGCACCCCCTCCAGCCGGTAGCCGCCGTCGGCTCCCGAGGAGGTGGAGAGGTCGAAGGGAATGCCCGCCGCCGTGTACCCGTTCACCCGGATCCGCGCCCCGGCGATGGGAGCCCCGTCCATGGATCGGACGGTCCCCACGAGCACCGCGGGACGGTCGAGGACGATCTCGATCCCCTCGGCGCCGGGACGGACGCTCCCCTTCTCCGCGCGGGCGAACCCCGGCGCCTCCGCGACGAGGGCGTAGAAGGGGGCGCGCCCGTCCACCTCGACTTCGAATTTCCCATCGGCGTCTCCGCCCACGGTGCGGGTCCGGCTCCCCTCCGTCCCGGCCGCGGCGAGGTCCACGAGGCTCTCCCCAGCGTCGTCGGGGACGGTGAAGAGGCGGGCGCCGGGGATTCCCTTTCCGTCGCGATCGACGACGCGACCGCGGATGGGAGGAGCAGCCTCCGGATCCCGGATCACGTCGACCGCGGAACCGGGCGACAGCACGGTCGGCGCGGTCCCCGTGGGGGCGGCGGCGGTCTCTCTGGTCCCGGCCGCGGCGTTCGCGCCTCCCCCCTGGTGCTCCCCTCCCCCACTCCGGAACACGAGAAACCCGACGACCGCGAGCATGCCGGCGGCAAGGCCGGCCGCGACGACCTTCTTCCCCACGAGCGCACCTCCGGTCCAGAGGGCCGCGGCCAGGGCCCCGCCCGCGACCCCGCCCCGCCGGACCGCCCGGCGTAGCACCTCCTCGCGGAGGACGGACAACCCCCGGGTCGGCCGGCCGCCGCGCAGCAGCAGGAGGGCCGGGAGCCCGCCGAGGTCGCGGCGGAGCCGCGCCAGGGCGCGGGAGAGGAGGGACCGGACGGTGCCCGGGGGCTCCCGCCGCACCTCCGCGATCTCCGCGGGCTCGAGGCCGTACCGCCAGCGCAGCAGTCCCACCGTCCGGTAGGGCTCGGGGAGGGCGTCCAGCGCACGGCGGATGCGTTCGATCTCCTCGCGGCGCGCCGCGGCGCTCGACGGATCCTCCGGGAGGAGGGGAGGGACCAGGCGCAGCGGATCGGGAATGCGCCCCGCCCGGCGGCGGGCGTCCTCCACCTTCCGGCGGAGGATGGTGCAGAGCCAGGGGAGGAGGGGCCGGCCCGGGTCGAAGGAGCGGGCGTGGCGCATCGCGGCGAGGAAGGTCTCCTGCACCGCGTCCTCGGCCGTGGCCGCGTCCGGCGCCAGCGCCACCGCCAGCCGGAAGAGCCCCGGCGCCGTCGCGTCGAAGAGGGCGCCGAGCGCCGCCGGGTCCCCCTCCTCCCGGAAGCGGAGGAAGAGCGTCTCCAGGCGCGTCCCTTCGGTGGTGGTAGTGGTGGTGGTCACGGGCCTCCCCAAGAGTACGCCCGGGGGAGGGGGAGCGTTGCAGGAGGGGCCCCGCCCCTCCTACACCGACACGAACTCCAGGAACTCCTCGTACCGCGTCTCCGCCGCCCGGGCGTCCATGGCGGCGATGGCCTCGGTGCCGAACTGCTCCACGGTGAAGGAGGCCGTCACCGTCCCGTACACCATCCCCCGCTTGATGGTCCCGATGGTCACCCCCCGCGCCCGCGAGAGCGAGCCCATGAGCCCCCCCGCGAAGGTGTCCCCCGCCCCCGTCGGATCCACCACCCGGTCCATGGGGTAGGCCGGCAGCGCGAAGAACTGGTAGGTCGAGAACAGGAAGGAGCCGTGCTCCCCCTTCTTCACGATCACCACCTTCGGACCCATGTCGAGGATCTTCTTCCCCGCCGCGATGAGGTTCTTCGACCCCGACAGCATCCGGGCCTCCTCGTCGTTCAGCAGCAGCCCGTCCACCTCCTTCAGCAGCCCGAGGAGCGCCGGCCGCTCCTTCTCGATCCAGAGGTTCATCGTGTCCGCCAGCACGAACCGCGGCCGCTCCACCTGCCGCAGCACGCTCCGCTGCGTCTCCGGGTGCGTGTTCGCGAGGAACAGGAAGTCGGAGTTCCGGAAGGACTCGGGGATGCGCGGCTGGAACGTCCCGAGCACGTTCAGCTCCGTCCTCAGCGTCTCCGCCGCGTTCATCTCGCCGGTGTACTTCCCCGCCCAGCGGAAGGTCTTCCCCCCCTTCACCACCTCGAGCCCCGCCGCGTCGATGCCCCGCTCCTTCCACCCCGCCGTCTTCTCCATGGGGAAGTCCTCCCCCACGGCCCCCACCAGCCGCACCGGCGCGAAGGCCGAGGCCGCCAGCGAGAAGTAGGTCGCCGAGCCGCCGAGGATGCTCTCCCGCTTCCCCGACGGGGTCTCGATGTCGTCGAAGGCGAGGCTGCCGACCACGAGCAGGGACATGTGGGACTCCTGTGCCGGGGGGAGGAACGCGAAGGGTCGAGGATAGCCTCAGCGGCGCCGGGCGAGGAACACGAACCCGCCGGGGAGGGCGGCCACCATCATGAGGCTCCTCCCGAGGATGGAGACCGCCACCGCCGCCGCCGGGGGAACCCCGAGCAGCCCGAGGAAGAGCACGTAGGAGGCCTCCCCCACCCCCCAGCCCCCGGGGAGGAGCGGGATGGCCGACACCACGAGGATGGGCGGCACCACGGCGAACCACTCCCCGAGCGTGAGATCGATGCCGAGCATCCCCCCGAGCAGCGCGTTGGCCACGCACCAGGAGAGGTGGATGAGGAGCGACACCCCGATGCTCGCAGCCACGGCGCCCCGCCGCTCCCGGAAGGCGAGCAGCGCCGCGTCCACCTCGGCGAGGAAGGGCCCCACGACGGGGAGCCGGGGGAGCCGCCCCTCGATCCGGAGCAGCGCCCGCGCCCGCCGGGAGAGCAGCAGCGCGCCTCCGACGAGGCCCGCCCCGAGACAGCCGAAGGAGAGGATCGCGGCCCCGTGGAAGCGGGCGTCGCCGAAGAGGGGGAGGAGGAAGAGGCAGGAGAGGAGCACCGTCCCGAAGAGCCCCGCCACGCGGTCCGCGAAGACCCCCACGGCGCAGCCCGCGGCGTTGCCCCGCCCGCGGGCGGCGTAGATGGCCTTCAGCACGTCGCCGCCGACGATCCCCCCGGGCGCCACCTGGTTGAAGAAGTTGCCGAGGAAGGTGAGGGAGATCGCCTCCCGCCGCTCGAGCCGGATCCCCAGGGCCCCGAGCAGGAGCCTCCAGCGCAGCGCCGCGATGATCACCCCCACACCGGCGAGGAGGAGGACGAGGACCGTGGGCAGCGGCTTCAGCCGCCCGGCCAGGGTCACGACCCCCTCCTCGACGGCGGGCATCCCCCGCTCCCGTTTCGCCAGGGACTCGGGCAGCAGAAGGAGGTCCCCCCGCTCGCCCGGCTCCACGGGGTGGAAGAGGACGGCGTCGGGGGATCCCGGGACCTCCCCGAGGATGGTCCCCTCCACCACGCTGCCGTCGGCGAGGTGGGCCCGGTCCCTCCAGGGGACCTTCACGAGGACGAGGACGAGGAGCGCGATGCCCGCGAGGCGGAAGAGCACCCCGAGGGCGCGCCGCCCCGGCGAGGGCCGGGCGCGCAGCGCCGCCTCCGGATCCGGGGGGAGGACGAAGCCGCCGGGCGGCTCCTCCACGGCGCTACCTGCCGCCGCCGGCCCCGGCGGAGGCCCACCAGCGGATCCAGGCCTCGGCGCGGGGACCGAGGTCCTCGCCCGCGGTGGAGCGGAGCGCGTCCCGCGCCACGAAACGCACGTTCTCGTCGTCGTCGGAGAGGGCGGCGATGAGGAGGGTGACGCCGTCCCCGCGATCGGCCCGGCCCGCGGCGGCGGCGACGGAGGCGGCGGTCACGAGGCCGTGGCGGACGGCGGCGGATTCCTCGCGGGCGTAGGCGTGCTGCAGGACCTCCGCCATGCCGGGAACGCCGAGGCGGGCGGCGGCGGCGGCGGCGGCGGTCCGCACCGTCGGCTGGGGGTCGAAGCGGAGCGCCGAGGCGAGGGAGAGGCGCACCGCCTGCGAGGCGAGGTTCACGGCGGCGCGGTCGATGGCGGCGGCGTGGCCGGCGTCCCGGTGGGCGTCGAAGGACCGGGTCTCCACCATGAGGCCCATGAGCGTCCCGCGGACGACGCGCAGTTCGTACTGGAGTTCCGCCCGCAGCGCGTCGGGGGGCGCGGCGGCACGGTAGGAGCCGAGGACGGCGACCTCGGCGGCGCACTCCGCGGCGGCCTCCGCCGAGGGGTGGAGGTTCGACACGGGGTCGTGGAGCTCGCGCAGGCGCTTCAGGGCCCGGGCCGCGGCGTCGCCGCCCGAGGGGGCCGCGGGAACCTCCTCCTGCTCGAGCACCATGCCGCCGAGGCGCGCGAGAGCGCCCACGGCCTCGCCCCGGTTCAGCGACGAGGAATCCTCCGAGGCGACCCGGGTGACGTAGAAGGTCGCCACGGCCACCTCACGCCAGGTCCCGTAGTCGGCCCGCGCGAGGGAGCGCACCTCGTCGAGGCAGGTCTCCTCCGTGGGCGGGAGGTCGGGGACGTGGCGGAAGGTGGCCGTGTCGTGGAGGACGCCGAGCCGCTCGACGTGATCCGCGGGCCCCCTCCCGCCGATGAACTCCCGGACCGCGGCGAGGAGGTCGATGCCCTCCTCGGTGCCCGTGGTCGCGCAGGCGGGGGCGAGGAGGGCGAGAGCGAGGAGGGCGGGGAGATGTCGGCGCATGGGGGGTGACGCTAGCCCGTAGCCCGGGCAGCGCCAACAGCAAAACGGTGTCAGACACCTGTTTGTCGCGCGCTACCTCGGATCGAGCCGGAACTCCTTCCCCTCCTCCACGGCGAACTCCTTCCCCGTCGCCCCCCATCCACGGTGGAACGTGGCGAGCCACTTCCCGGGGAGCACCCGCTCCAGGGTCTCCCCGGGCTTCGCCGTGAGCCGCGGGGGACGGCTCCCGAGATCCGGCACCGACCGGGCCTCGAGGGTCACGCCCACCGGCTGCACCCCCTCGGGCAGGGCATCGATGGCGATGCGCCCGTAGGCCCGGAGGCGGACCTCCATCCACGCGAGCCCCGCGTCGTCGCTGGCCCCCTCCACGAGGGCCCAGCCCGCATCGCCGACGACGGACAGCGTGAAGGGCCCCGTCTCGTGGGGCGGGAGCTGGAAGCCCTGGCGGCCGACGGCGCGGGCCGTGGCGACGATGCGCGGCTTCAGGGTCGCGGGGTCCCGCCCGAAGAGGTTGACGACGGCGTCGGCGGCCTCCCCCGCGGGGTCGAGCACGACGCCGGCGATGGCCCCGTCGTTGCGGAGGACGAGAAGGCCGGCGTCCACCACCACGCCGGGGACGGCATCGAACTCCTCCGAGTAGACCGCCGCCGCCCCCTCCATGCGGGCCCGCACCCGGTAGCGGCCCTCGGGGAATCCCGTGAGCCGGAAGCCGCCGTCGTTGAAGGAGACGAGCACGCTCCGGTCCTCGCGGCCGGGATCGGCCGCGGACTCCAGCGCGATCCAGCAGTCGGGATCGGAATCCCCGGCCTTCGTGACCCGCCCCACCACCACGGGCCCCTCCTCCCCCTCGGGCACCTCGAAGTCCCACTCCGGGAGCCCGCTCGGGATGAACCCCTGGGAGGGGATCCGCGGCGGCGGCGCGGGGGGCGGGGGGAGGACGATGGGCGGGCCGTCGGTGGGCGGGGGCGGAGGCGGCGGGGCCGGCGCCGGCGGCGGGGCGGGGGGCGGCGGGGGCGGGGGCGGCGGATCGCCCCCGGTCCACGCGAGGACCCCGGCCACGGCGGCGGCGGCCGCGAGGAGGGCGGCCCGGAGGGCGGTGGAGCGGCGCACGGGGATACTCTACCGCGGGGGGGGTGCTCCTCCGTGCCGCGTCGGCCGTCAATCCCCCGCCCGGAGGATCTCCACCCGCTTGAGAATCGGATCCGCCCCCCAGGTGCAGAGGCGGAGCCCGTCCCGCCGCAGCGGCGGCGCCGAGACGCGGTCGAGGGCGACACCGCCGTCCACCTCCACCGTGAGGAAGCCGTCCCGCCGCTCCACGGACAGCAGGTGCTCCCGCCCCTTGCCGAGGGGGACGCCCGTGGCCAGGTACATCAGCCGGTCGTAGCGCTCGAGGCGGACGTCGGCCTCCCCGCCGCGGGGATCGAGGATCACCGTCCAGCCCGTGAGCCCGCCGTCGGCCTCCTCGGCGTCGAGCGTGAGGGCGACCTTCGGGTTCCCCTCCATGGCCACCTCGACCCGGGCCTCCTTCCCCCCCTTGCGCACGATCTTCGGGTCGAGGGTCAGCTGGTTGGCCGGGCGGTCCTGGGGGAAACCGGGCCGCACGGAGTACTTCCTCCAGGGGACGCCGTCCCCCTGACCGTTCCCGCGCATGACCTTGTTCCGCATCGTGAAGCCCCCGGGGCCGGCGGTCCACGCGGAGCCGAGGGAGTTCCTCTGGAACTCGTCCCGGAGGTAGGACTTGAAGGAGCCCTTCGTGGCCGGCGCGAAGGGCCGCTCCTCCGCGGGGAGGCAGCGGAGGCCCTCGATCCCCTTGCCGGCGAGGTCCGTCAGGCGGACCGCGAAGGTCGGCCCCCGCCAGCCGAGGGCGGCCTTGAAGAGGACCCGGTGGCGCCCCTTCGAGAGGGGGACGCGCACGCGATCCCGGTCCGGCACGTACTCCCCGGATTCCCACTCCTGCTTCTCCACGAGGCGTCCGTCCACCCAGAGCGCCCACCGGTGCTCCGTCCCCACCCAGGCGAAGGCCTCCACGGCGGCGGGGACATCCACGTCGAGGAGCCCGTAGGTGGCGGAGCCCTCGGGGTAGGCCCACCGCGCGGTGACGGCGCCGGCACCGTCCTCGGCGACGGGGCCGGTGCCGTCGGCGGCGAACCAGCGGGCCACCTGGCGGGAACCGGGGTACTCGCGGTCGAAGACCGCCTCCCGCTCCGGGGGGAAGACCGTCGCGAGGGCGTCGCCGCGTTCCGGGGGGTAGAAGGGGCCGCAGACCCTCCAGCCCGCGAGCATCCCCGCCTCGGCCCGGAGGCGGGCCGCCTCCTCCGGATCCCCGGCGCCGATGAGGAGGGTGGAGCGGGCGACGTGGGCGCGGTAGTGGGCCTCCCCGTCGGGGAAGGCGAGGTCCACCGCCGTCCCCTCCTCCACGGGGAAGCGCTGCGCGGCGAGGTCCTCCCAGACCTTCGGCCCGAACTCCGAGGCGAGCAGCGCCCCGAAGGCGCGCGCGACGCCGGCCACGCTCTCGGGCCGCGGCGACAGCCCCTGCCACGCCCGGAGCACGCGGCCGTACCGGACCCAGTCGTACCCCTTCCCGAGACGGCGGCCGTAGGCCTCGATCCAGTGGAGGAACCACCCCGCCGTGGGGCCGTAGGGGGCGGTCCGCCAGTAGGCCTCCTCCCGCTCGAGGTAGTCGTGGAGGAAGGCGTCGAGGTTCCCCTTGGCCGAGTGCCACGCGTCGGTCTCCAGACGGAGGAAGGAGGCCGTGAAGGCGGCGGCGAAGTTGGCGATGCCCTCCATCCAGCCGGGGAAGCGGGGGTCCGGCACGAAGACGCAGTGGCCGAGCTCGTGGAAGTAGAGGCCGGAGCCGACCACCACCGCCTGCTTCGACTTAGGATCGGCGCGGCCGATGTCGATGCGGCTCCCTCCCCCCACACCGCCGGCGAAGTCCCAGAGCTCCTTGAAGAAGATGGTCACCCGCTTCCCGTCGGGGTTGGGGATGCGTCCCGCGAGGTCGGTCTGGGCGAGGTAGGCGAGGTCGAGGAGGAAGCGGCTCCGCTCGGGGATGCGGGCGAGGAGGTCGGCGTCGCCGATGTAGAGGAACTCCATGGCCGGGAGGACCTGGAGACGGCCGAACACGGGGCAGCGGAGCGCCTCCTCCACGGCCGCCTTCTCCTCGGGCCCGAGGTCGGCGAGGATCTCCTTCTCCAGCTCCTCCACGAGGAGGCGGGCCGCGTCCTTCTGCGGCGCCGGGGCGGAGGGGTCGAGGACGAGGTACTGGAGGAGGCGGCGGGCCGCCACCTGCCGCTTGTCCTTGCGGAGCTTCTCCCCCTCCCTGAGCAGGCGGTCGGGGTCGCCGCGGTGCTTCTCGCGGAGCGCGTCCACGGCCGCCTTCTCCTCCGGGGGGAGGTCCCCGAAGATGCGGACGCGGAGATCCGCCACTTCCCGCTCCCTCCGCTCCTCCCCCTTCGGGTCCCCGAGCACGCGGGCCGTGGCCTCCTCCTGGAGGGAGCCCTTCACCTCGTCGAGGAGCCGGAGCGCCCCCCGGAGCCTCTCCTGGCCCAGGAGCCGGTTGGCGACGTCGCGGAGGTACCGGGCCCGCTCCTCGTCGATGCGGGCGACGACCAGCGCCCGCTCGCCCTCGGTGAGGGGAGGCGACGGCGGTGTCGGAAGGGCGAGGAGGGCGTCCCGCGCCTGGTCCTTGCCGTCCTGCTCCGCGGATTCCCCGAGGGCCGAGGCGAAGGCGGCGTAGGCCCCGGCGAGGTCGCGCTTCGCGGAGAGCGCCTTCCCCTCGGCGAGGAGCCCGTCGACGCGGGCCCGGGCGGCGTCGGGGCCCTCCGCAGCGGGCGCAGGGACGGCGGGCGCAGGGACGGCGGGTGCAGGGACGGCGGGCGGGGCGAGGAGGCCCACCGCGGCGAGGAGCGCCCCGGGAAGGGCGGAGCGGATGAGGGCCTCCCCGGCGGCCCCCTAGTGGGCCGCCCCCACGCCCCGGGCGCCGGAACCGGTCTTGCGGGCCGCCGCGCGGCGTGCGGCGTCGGCGATGTGCCTGTGGGTGAGCCCGTACTTCTCGAGGAGCTGCTCCGGGGTGGCGCTCTCGGCGTAGGTGTCCTCGACGCCGACGAACTCCACGGGCACGGGGTGGCGGCGGGCGAGGCAGTGGGCCACGGCGGTGCCGAGGCCCCCGTGGACGAGGTGCTCCTCGGCGGTCACCACGGCGCCGCACTCCATGGCCGCGGCGAGGACCGCCTCCTCGTCGAGGGGCTTCACGGTGTGCACGTCGAGGACCGTCGCCTCGATGCCCTCGTCGCGCAGGAGATCCGAGGCCTTAAGGGCCTCGGCCAGCATGAGGCCGTTGGCGAGGATGGCGACGTCCCCCCCCGTGGCGTGGGATTTCGCCTTGCCGAAGGCGAAGCGCTCCCCCTGGCGGTAGATGGCGGGCACCTTCGGGCGTCCCATGCGGAGGTAGACGGGGCCGGGGTGGTCCGCGGCGGCCTTCGTGAGGGCCTTCGCCGCCACGGCGTCGGCGGGGATGCAGACCGTGAACCCCGGCATCAGGCAGCCGAGGGCCACGTCCTCGATGCCCATCTGGCTCGGGCCGTCCTCGCCGATGGAGATGCCGCCGTGGCTCCCGACGACCTTCACGTTGGCCTCGCCGGCGTAGGCGACGTTCATGCGGAGCTGGTCGAAGCCCTTGGCCATGAGGAAGACGGCGAAGGAGGAGATGAAGGGGATGCGGCCGGTGTTGGCCAGGCCGCAGGCCATCCCCACCATGTTCATCTCCTGGATGCCGATGTTCCAGTAGCGGTCCGGGAACTTCTTCCCGAAGACGCCGCTCTTCGTGGACTTGCTGAGGTCGGCGTCCATGGCGACGACGCGGGGGTTCTCGGCGCCGAGTTCGCAGAGGGCCTCTCCGTAGGCGTCCCGGGTGGCCGGGCCCATTTCGAAGTTGCGGACCGGCATCACGCCCCTCCCTTTCCGCCGGCGGGGGCGAGGCCCGCGGCGATCTCCACGAGGGCCTTCGCGGCCTGCTCCTTCGAGGGGGCCACGCCGTGGAAGCCCGGCTGGTTCTCCATGAAGGAGACCCCCTTCCCCTTGACCGTCCGGCAGAGGATCTGGGTCGGCCGCCCCGTGCAGGCGCGGGCCGCCTCGACGGCCCCCACCACGGATTCCATGTCGTGGCCGTCCACGTCGAGCACGTTCCAGCCCATGCCCCGCCACTTCGCGCCGAGGGGCTCGAGGGGGAGCTCCTCGTCGCAGAAGGTGTCGTTCTGGATGCGGTTCACGTCGGTCAGCACGCAGAGGTTGTCCACCTTCCCGCCGTGGGCGCCGGCCCAGAGGGCGGCCTCCCAGATCTGCCCCTCGTCGGTCTCCCCGTCGCCGATGACGACGTAGACCCGGGCGCCGGAGCCGTCGGACTTGAGGCCCAGCGCCATGCCGAGGCCGATGGAGATCCCCTGGCCTAGGGAGCCCGTGTTCCCCTCGAGGCAGGGAAGGAAGCGGCGGTCCGGGTGGCCCTGGAGGCGGGAGCCGATCTTGCGGAGGGTGGGCAACTCCTCCCTCTTGATGTAGCCGGCCTCGGCGAAGACGGCGTAAAGGGCGGGGACGGCGTGGCCCTTGGAGAGGATGAACCGGTCCCGGCCGGGCCAGGCCGGCTCCGCGGGGCGGTGGCGCATCTCGCGGAACCAGAGCGCTGTCAGGATGTCGATGACCGAGAGGGAGCCGCCCGGGTGCCCCGAGCCCGCCGCCTCCAGCATGGTGATGATGTCCGCCCGCATCCGCTTCGCGATGCCCTCGAGCTCCGCGATGGATCGGTCGGTGCCGCGACCTGTCGACATGGAATCGCCCTCCGGACCCGGGGCGATGGTACCCCGCTCCGGGGACGGGGGCCAAACGGCGAGGGGGGGTTCTGGGGATAACACCAACCGTTGCAGGGAGCCGGCGGACGCGTCCCATGTTCCCATGGAGAACACCCCGGATGCGATGCCGCCGATTCGATCGCTCCTCCTCGCCGTCCTCCTGGCCGCCGCCTGCGGCGAGGCCCCCTCCCCCGGCGCCCCCGCCGGCCCCACCCCCGCGTCCCCCACCACCTCCGCCCCCGCCTCCCCCGCCGGCCCCCCGCTCCCGGGCCGTCGCGCCCCCGTGCCCGGCCTCTCCGCGGCCATGACGCGGGGGCTCTTCCACCTCGAGCGCTTCGACCCGGACCGGGCGGCGGAGTCCTTCGGGGAGGCCCTCGCCCTCGCCCCCGGGCTCTACCCCGCCCTCTTCAACCGGGGGCTCGCCCTCACCCTGGCCCACGCCCGCCCCCTCGAAGCGGAGGCGCTTCTTCGGGAGGCGGCCGCCCTCGAGCCCGGCGAGGCCGCCCCCTGGTTCGTGCTGGGGACCCTCCTCCTGCGGGGCGTGGCGGATCCGCGGGAGGAGGAGGCCCTCGCCGCCTTCCGGGAGGCCCTCGCGCGGGCGCCGGGGGACGCCGACGCCCGTGTGGGATGCGGCTCCGCCCTCCTCCAGTTGCGCCGCTCCCGGGAGGCGCTGGACGTCCTTGGCGAGGCGGTGCGCATGGAGCCCCGCCTCGGAGCCGCCCTCTATCTCCACGCCATGGCGCTCCGCGAGGAGGGGAGGGAGGAGGAGGCCGGGGAGGGGTTCCGGAGGTTCGGCGAGGAGGAGCGGGCGCTCCGGCTCCTCCCGCGGGAGTTCGTCTACGGCTACCTCGGCCCCCTCGGATACGCCGTCCGGGGGCTGGACCGGTGGGTGGCTCCGGCGCCCTCCCCCCCGTCGCCGCCCCTCGCGCTCCTCCCCGGGCCGGATGTCGCCGATCCCGGCGGCCCCTTCGTGGTAGCGGACCTCGACGGGGACGGGAGGAACGATCTCGTCCTCTGCGGCGCAACACCGGGGTGGCGGCGCGGTGAGGGCGATGGGAATTTCGGGGATTGGATCCCCCTTCCCCTCCCCCTGCCAGGGACTGCCGGGACCGACTCGGCTGTCGGGGACCTCGACGGGGACGGCCGGGCCGACCTGGCGACGGCCGGCGGGGTGATCCTCGATCCGGCCGAGGAGCCAAGGCTTCTCCGGCACCCCTTCGCGGAGGATCCGGGGAGGCGCCACTTCCTCGACTTTGACGGGGACGGGTTCCTCGACCTCGTCGTCGGGGAGAGGGTCCTCCGGGGGGACGGGGAGGGCGGGCTCGCCCCGTTCGGGGGATTATCGGACGCTCCCCCGCCTCCCACCCACCCGCCCGGCGTCCTCGCTTCGGGCGACGTGGACGCCGACGGCCGGGAGGACCGCATCGAACGCTCCTCCGACGGCTCCTGCCGGCTGGTCCCCGGGGGAGGGGGTGCCTCCCTCCCCCTCGGTGCGCTCCGGGCGGCGGTGCTCGCGGATCTCGACGGGGACGGGGACCTCGACGTCCTCGCCGCCGGCGAGGGGGTGCTTCGCTCCTGGCTCTCCGGGGGCGACGCCGCCGCCCGCTCCCTCCGCATCACCCTCCGGGGAGTCCGCAACCCCGGGGGTCCGAAGCAGGGATGGAGCAACGACCGAGGAGTGGGAACGGCGGTGCACGTGCACGTCGGCGACCGGGTCCTCTCCGCGGTCATGGGGGCCGAAGGAAGAGAGGGCGCGAAGGGTCCTCCCGAAGTGATCCACGTCGGCCTCGGCCGGGGGCGCGCCGACCTCGTCTCCCTCCTCTGGCCCGAGGGGCTGGTGCAGGGGGAGGAGGAGGTCCCGGCGGGCCCGGTCCTCATCCCCGAAACGCAGCGGAAGACGAACTGGTAGGAGGGCGGCCGGGTCCCCCGGGAATTCGAAGGGGACATCCCCTGGATCGGCGGAGGAAGCCCCCTTCCGATCCTCCCCTGCCCCGGAATCGTCAATGTCGAGTACATGGTAGGATCCCCCCAGGCCCATGACCTGGCCAGCGGGGAGGGCAGTGTGGATTCAGGCAGAGGTGCCTGGTACCTGGGATCCATTCTGGTCGCGTGCTTCGTGTCCTCCGTCGGGGTTCATGGGCCGGCCCATCCCCTCGGACGCTCCCGGTCGCCCGAGCCAGGTGGCCGGGCCTCCCCTCCCGCCTGGCGCTTCAGCGCGCATGCTCTCGAGGAGAACCGGGGCCAGGTCAGGGGGCCGGTGCAGATCGTTGCGCGGGCGCGAGGGTTCATCGGCCTGCTTTCCGCCCGTGAAGCGACGCTCGTCGTTCCTCCCGCGACGGATGGTGCCGCGGAGCGCCCACCTGGCAATCGAGGGCCTGCAGACTGTCTTCGCATCCGCTTTCGCGGGGCGATGGTCACCGGGAGACTTGGAGGAAGGACGCGGTTGCCCGGGGTGAGCAACTTCCTCATCGGGAACGACCCCGCCGGCTGGGTTACCGGCGTCCGCCGCTTCAGCGACGCATCGGCCCCGGGATTGTACCCGGGGGTTGACCTTCGCTGGTCCTGTGACCCGGCGGGCATCCTCTCCTACGATTTCCGGGTCCGCCCGGGAACGGACCCGTCGAGCATCAGGATCGCCTTCGAAGGGGCGAGGGGAATCGAGATCGATGGGACCGGCGCCCTGGCAATCCCCATGGACTCGGGGACTTTCCGCCACTCACCACCCAGGGCGTTCCAGTCCATCGACGGGAGCCTCCGGGAAGTGGAGTGCTTCTTCCGAATCCACGAGGATGGGGTAGCGAGCTTCCTCTGCCCGAAGTACGACGCTTCTCGACCCCTGGTCATCGACCCCTCGATCACCTTCTCGAGTTACGCCGGTGGAACCGACCTCGACCTTGGAAGCGCCGGCGTCGTCTCGGGCCCCGGCGGCTCCGTCTTCGTCTCGGGGGAGACCTTCTCGTCGAATTCCTATCCGACCCTCAATGCGTACCAATCCGGCCTGCGTGGAACTTCGGATATGGTCGTCACCAGGTTCGCGGCGGATGGCACGCTGGTGTACTCGACCTACCTTGGCTCCGGTCAGTTCGACAAGCCCGGCGCGCTCGGAGTCGATGCGGCGGGAGCGGCCTATGTCGTCGGCGCGACAGGATCCTCCTCCACGAACTACCCCCTCAAGACCGCGCTCCAGCCCTCCTTCGGGGGCGGGAACTACGACGCGGTTGTGACCAAACTGCACCCCTCCGGCAGTTCCCTCGTCTACTCCACCTTCCTCGGAGGCAGTGGAGACGACGAGGCCACGGCAATAGCCGTCTCCGGGGACGGTGCCGTCACGGTCTGCGGAAGGACCAACTCGACGAACTTCCCCCTGGGCTCGCCCTACCAGTCCACCGTGGGCGGAGACTGGGACGCATTCGTCACGACGATCGACGCCACCGGGTCAACCATCGGCTTCTCCACCTACTTTGGCGGGAACAACGAAGACCGCATCCGTGGTGTCGGCACGGATCCGGAGGGGAAGATCTGGATCGGTGGTTGGACCCAGTCCACGAATCTCCCCCTCCATCTTTCGCTTCAGGAGACGCGGCTCGGTACGACGGATGCGTTCGTCGCGAGGCTCAACCCCACCCTCGGAACCCTGCTGTTCGCGACCTACCTCGGCGGTACGGGCAACGACCGATGCGAGGGGCTCGCGCTGGACGCGACCGGCGCCGTCTACGTCGCCGGGCTGACGGAGTCGTTGAACTTCCCGACGGTGAACCCCTTCCAGGCGCAATCCGGTGGCGGAACGCGGGACGCGTTCGTCGCCAGGCTGGCCAGGGACGGCTCCGCCTACGAGTACGCCACCTACCTTGGAGGCACCGGCCAGGAGCAGGCCTACGCCGTCTCCGTGAACGGAGCGGGCGAGTGCGTCGTCGGGGGGGGCACGAATTCCACGAACTTCCCCACGGTGGCACCTCTGCAGGCGCAGCGCGCCGGCCTGGAGGACGGGTTCATCGCGCGCTTTCATCAATCCGGAAGCTCCCTCCTCTTCTCGACCTACCTCGGCGGTGCGGCGAACGACTCGGTGCGGGGTGTCTCCGTCGAGGACCGCCAGGCGGCCGTCGGAGGCAACACGGCGTCCACGGACTTCCCCACGGCGGCTGCGCACCAGGATTCCAAGGCGGGCAGCACCGGCGACGAGGACGTCTTCGCCGCGAGGATCGACATCGGACGCGGCGCCCCGTTGCCGCCGTCCGACCTCTCCGGGTGGCTCGTCACCCTGACCGCCGTCGAGATCCGATGGGCGGACCCGGGCGACGACGAGACGGGGATCACCGTCGAGCGGCGGACGGGGCAGGGAGCCTTCGCGGTAATCGCGATCCTGGGTCCGAACACACTTGGCTACGTCGATTCCGGGCTGACCCCGGATACGGAGTTCATCTATCGCGTTCGGGCGTTCAACCAGGACGGGGAGTCCTTGCCGACGAGCGAAGTCGCGATCGCCACGCCGCCGACCCCTCTCACGCCTCCTGCAGCGCCATCCGGCCTGGAGGCGTCGGTGGTATCGGCGTACCAGGTCGACCTGACCTGGAGCGACAACAGCGATAACGAGGAGTTCTTCCTGGTGTCCAGGGCCATCGGCGCGGGGAGTTTCTCGACTCGGGCGACACCTTCCATCGGAACCACTTCCTTCGCCGACACGACGGTGCTGCCGGATCGCATGTACTCCTGGAAGGTCCGCGCCGCCAATCCGATCGGATCGTCGCTCGATACCAACACCGTCAGCGTGACCCTTCCCTCCACCCTTCAGGTCGTCCTCGTGAAGGGGAAGGTGGCGGACAAGGCGTCCCCCGGCAGGGACGCGGTATCGCTGTCCGCGACCCTCGCCTTCGGGGCGGGCGCCCAGATCGGCACCTTTGACCCTGCGAGCCAGGGCCTCTCGGTCCGACTCGGCGACTTCGATGACGGCCCCTTCCTGAGCCTTGCCGGCGGTGTCGAAGGGTGGAGACTCCGGAAGGGCAAGTGGACCTGGGCGAGCCCCAAGGGCTCTCTCTCGAAGGTCAGGGTCATCCTTGACCCTGAAACCGGGGCACTGTCCGTCAAGGCAAAGCGCCTCAGCCTTGCCGAGCCGGCGCTATCCAACCCGTTGCGCGTATCAATCAGTCTCGGGACCGATGCGGGCCACCTGGACGCCGATTGGCAGCCCCTGCGGAAGGTGGGCTATTGGAAGTATCCGGTGCCGTTGCTTAGGTAGCCCGCAGGAGGGCAAGGAGCCCTCTTGCCGGCGCGGCCCATGCTCGTTGGCGGGATGAGGTGTCGCGAGGTTTCGCCAGTCCTCGGATAGGAGTCCCTTCCCGGTAGTCCGTCGCCATGGCCCCGTCACCCGGCACCACTTGACGAGAGTCATGCCACCGGCGGAATCTCCCGCCCGAGCAACGTGTGCCCCCTGTCTTCATCAGCGGAGGGCGATGATCTGTCCGCTGAGGGTGGCGGGAGAGGCTGCCGCGGCGAGGGCCGTATCGGCAAAGGGACGATTGGAGGAGTCATGGGGGGAAGGGACGGACGGGGAAACCGAGGGCGCCGGGAGGTCCATGCCCATCGACCCGGTCCCGGGATGGCAGGGCCGTCGTTTTCAAGAGGGGAAGCTGAGCCTCTGTTTGCCGTCCTCCAGGCGCACGAGGGGGGCGACGACGGGCCTATGGACCGCTGGGACCGTGAGACGAAGCCGAAGTGGCTTCGCATCCAGCGTCGCTGGGTCCCTCCGTGGGTGGACGAGGAGAGGAGTGGTCGTCGCAGGGCGAAGCAACTCTGCAGCTGTGGCGCGACGCTGCGGCCCAGTGTCCGGCGCAGGGGAGGGGTACTCCCTGAACCTCGAGGGAGTGAGTGAATGTCCCCCCCCATGGGCGGGCGCGGTCTGCCGGCGCGGCCTGTGTCGTTTGCGGGGGACGCGTGCCGTGGGCGGCCGGACGTAGGGTCCGGCCGGGAGGGCGCGATGCGACTGACGGGGAAGAACGGACGCCAGTGGACGGCCGGGGGGTGGCTGCTCCTCTACGACGAGGACCCGGGGGAGGCGGGCCCGATCCTGGAGACCCTCGCGCATCGCGCGACGGCGCGAGTGCCACGGCGGGCATGGGACGGGGACGACGCCGCGCACGATGTGGTGGTTCGCGCCCTGAAGGACGACTGCGCGGCGCTTCGGAGAGTGCGGGACCCCGGTACGCCTCTGTCGGCGTGGCTACACGGGTGCGTCCGGAACCTCTTCCGTGAGAAGGAGAAGGAGAAGGAGAAGTCAGCCACCCGGGTTGAGGAACTCGCCGGCCCGGCCCCCTCCCCGTTTGCCCACGCGGTGGTCCGCGAGGAAGTAGGGAGGGCCTTGGCGCTTCTCGCGTCCCTACCCCTGCCCTATGGGTTCGTCCTCTACCTCCAGTGCGTCGAAGGAATGAGCCATGCTGAGATTCACATTGCCCTCCGTGCCTATCGCCGTGTCGGGCGCGACCGGATCGACCAGATGATCCGCGAAGGTCACGAGATGTGCCGTGCCTCCGAGGACTGTGAAGGCCTCCGGAAGAAGTGGCCGAGTCGGTACAACCCGAAGAAAAACCCGTGGTTCGCTACCCCCCTCCCCCCACTTCCACCACCTGCATGGTAGTGGGGCGCTTCAGGGGCCCCGGATCGGAGAGACGCAGGGGTTTGCCCCGTGCCGCCAAGGGCCAGGGAAGGCAACGGAATTCGCCGGCCCCCATCGCAGGCTACGCCGCGGTGCCCTTCCTGGGTGGAGGACGAACAGTTGACGACGAACTGTTGTTGACGTCTTGCCCCGACCCCGCGGGGGGGCCGGGTGCGTATCATGGGCAAGTCATGGCGATGTGTTCACGTGGAGGTGGCAAATGACCAAGTTCGGGGCCGTAGGCCTCGTCTTCGGAATGTCGATTCTGGCGCCATCCGCTGCCGCGATGACGGCATCGATCGAGGTGCAAGCGGTCCGTACCCCGGGGCCGCCGCCAACCACGACGTTCGTGGCGGAAGTCTGCATCTGCATGTCCACTTCCGAACTCGCAGCCCTCCTCGCGGTCCAGCCGATGCCAACTGTGAACGTCACTATCGGCGGCGCCTGCACCGTGACTGAGAACGACCCCATCGACGACGATGAGCTCACTGCGACCCTTGCTGCAGCCGCATACGCCGTTCCCTACATGTGGACCCTCAACGATGCCTGTCCCCCTTCGCCGCCGACCTGTATCCCCTTCGCAACGCTCGCGCCTCCCGTGCCGGACCCCTCCTATGGAGCGGAGAATCCCGGAGAGTTCCAGCTTGGTGCCGCGGGCAGTCAGGAGGGTACGGTCCCAGCTGGAACCACCGTGACCGTTGGGCCGGTGGCCACCTCCCCGTCGATGCCGAACCGGTCCTCCTAGGCCGCGAATCAGCGGTCCCCGAGATTCATGGCGCTCTCGGTCGTGGACCCTCGGAAGGGAACGCAGGCCCCCATATGCGTCTACGAACCTCGGCGGTAGCGGTGGCGCTGTCCGCGCTGGTACTGGCCGGGGTGTTGGCGTGGCTCAGTGCGGTTGCACGGGAGGTCCCGGTTGCAGCGCCACATGGACAATCGCCCCGTCCCGCACCTGCAATTGCCAGCGGCAGCGGCCGTCCGCCGGAGCTGGCCGGTGATCTGGAGATCGTCGGTGCTCCGGACTGCGGGACATCGGAACTGGAGGTCTCCATACGCGGACCAGAGGGGCCGAAAGTGGATTTTCCCGAGGTCCGCCTCGTGATGGCGAGTCGGGCCGCATTCACTCTGGTACAGGGCGCCACTCCAGATCGCTTTCACACTGCCATGCCGGTTCCGAACGGTGATTACGAGCTCCGGGTCACGGACCGCGAATCGGGATGGACCGCCAGGTATCCGGTACGGATGCCAAGGGACCGCCTCCTCGAGGTGGAGTTCCGGGTGCCGACCGCACCGCTGGATGTCGAAGTGCAGGACCCCGACGGAGTGCCCTTCGTCGGCTCCCTTGAAGTGACCCTGGCGTCGCGCCCTCGTGGAAGCGACTTCGCGGTCCGGCACGGCATGGTGCACCTGGGGGAAGGCTCTCTCGGCGATGATGCGTTCGGAACCGTCCCCGTGGTCTCGACGACCCGACGTGTCGCCGGACCGCGCTTTCGGGTCGAGCGGAAGTCCGGGGCGGCGATCCGCGTCGAGGTCCAGGATGCGGCCGGGCTGCGGGCGGCGCGGTGGGCGTTCCCCGAGGGGAGCGGCCCGTTGGTGCTTCGACTGGCAGAGCGGTCCACGGCCAGGATCCGGGTCTTGCACGGGGGGAGACCCGCGCCCGAGGGGGCGAAAGTTCGCGCTATCACCTGGGGTGCCATGTCCCACCCTTCGTGGACCGCATCGGTTGACGCCGAGGGCAGGGCGGACTTCGCATCCATGGAACAGGCTCCGGCATACGCATTACTGCTGTTCCTCGGCGGCGCCGAACCGGGGACGGCGCCGGACGCCGTGTCGCTCATCGAGGACGAGGAGGAGGCGCGCTTCGCCTGGAGCCGGATGCGGACGGAGCTCGGCCTCGCCATCGACTTCGAGTGCCGGGCCCCGCGGACCTGGCGGGTCGAGCCCACCGGGGGCGTGGAGAACAGGCCCGGGAGCCTGGCGCTCTGGCTCCTGACCTCCCTCGAGCCGTCCGGAGCCCGCCCGCCCGCGGCGCCGCTCGGGGAGTGGTCGGTGGGCGACGACGGGACCGTGCTGTTGCCGGGAATCGCGCTCCATCCGTTCGTGGAAATCACGTCCGGAATGCCGGACGCCGGGGTTCGGTGGATAGCGGACGCGAGCGACGGAACGCTACGTGGCCATTCAAGGGAACTCTCGGGGGCCGTGTCGAGCGAAGGCAAGGCGATTCAAGGGGCGCAGGTGGACTGGGCTCCCGCACGGGAGGGGGTCGGTTTCCGCGCATTCCGGCGGTCGCGTGTTCTGTCGGACCTCGCGGGGAGATTCGCCATACGAACCGACGGTGATGGTCAAGGTGTCGTTCGCGTCTCGGCAGACGGCTACCGAACCCGAACATGGACGGTGGATTTGGCGACCCCGCTTCCGGTCTCGCTGGTGCTCACGCCGGTCGGGACGCGTACGATCCGACTGTCGGGGGGAGAGGGCATGGGGCCCGCGCACGTCACCGTGGCGGGCAGGGGTTCCTTCCGAGAACTCGTCAGCGGGGCCACGGAGTTCGAGGCCTTCGAGGGTGACGGACCATACACCATTCGCATTGCGTTTCGCGAACAGGGAGTCGACTTCTGGGAGACCAGGTCCCTCGCCGGAGACTCGGGGCTGGAGTTGTCCGTTCCCCCGCTTCGCGAACAAAGGGTGGCCGTGACCGCCCCCCCGGACCTCGGCCCACTGACTCTCATGGTGAGGGCGTTCTTGTCCGACGGCGCGGATCGACTGACGATGGTCGCCGTTGGCGATGTCGAGAATGGCGTGGCCACAGTGCGCCTGCCCACCGACACTACGACGGTCCTCCTGTCCGTCGTTGGTGGTGACTCCGGGTCCGTGCCCGGAACTGCCGCACCATGCGTCGAGTACTGGCGTTGGTCCGGCCCCGCTACCGAGGTCCCCGCCTCCGTCGAGTTGTCGGAAACCAACGGCGCGTCCGTGGAAGTCCAGCCGTCGGGCCATGAGGGGGTTCTCGTGTTCAGCGTCGGCAGTACATGGCGCAAGGTAGTGACCGTGCTCGAGGCGGGTCCGCCATTGGACGTGAGGATGCCCCCCATGAAGCCGCCCCTGATGGTCGGCCCCTGAGTGATCCCCTCATTGTCGCGGGGTGATCGTAGCGTTGGGCCATGAACAC
>CAYJMF010000013.1:0-57433 GCA_964370855.1 uncultured Planctomycetota bacterium
CCCCCCCCCCCCCCCCCCCCCCCCCCCCCCCCCCCCCCCCCCCCCCCCCCTCTCTCGCGCATGACCATCCTCTTCTGGGCGGGGTTCCTCCTCTGCGCGGCGGGGGGCGTGGTCATCGTGCTCCGCCACGACCTCCACGACCGGGAGCCCCCCCTCGCCGTGGCGCTCTGCATCCTCACGGGGTTCCTGGCGACCCCCTTCCTCGGGCGCCTGGAGGACGGGATCATCTTCGGGATCTCGCGCACCCCCTCCATCGCCCTCATCGCCCTGGCCGCGGGGGTCGTGGAGGAGTTCTCGCGGACGCTCCTCGTCACGGCCTTCGCGCTCGTGGACCGGCGCCGCTTCAACGACCCCATGGACGGCATCGTGTACGGCTCCCTCCTCGGCATCGGCATGGCGGGCTTCGAGACCCTCCTCTACGCCGGCGGCGGCTTCCCCCCCGACGGGGAGACCCTCTCCAGGGAGGCGGTGCGGCTCTACGGCCACATCATCCTCGGCGGCATCGCCGGCTACCCCGCGGGGCTCCTGCGCATGAAGGAGCGGACCGGGCCCCTCGCCATGGCCGTCTTCCCCGTGGCCGCGGCGGCCCTCCACTTCCTCGTGGACCTCGGTTCCCTGACCCACGCCACCACCCTCGGGGGGGCCGCGGCGGGGACCGCCCTCGTCATCGGCGCCGTCCTCGCCGCCACCCTGCTCCACGGGGGGCTCGCCCTCCTCGCCTCGGAGCGCTCCCGCCTCCGGTTCGCCCCCGCCTCCGGCCTCCGCCTCCTCCGCTGGCCCCTCGACCTGCGCCCCGGGAGGGGAAAGCCGGGATCCACGGAGCCGTGACCGGGAGCCGATCCCCGGGGCGGAGTGGTTGCCGCCCTCCCGCCGGTCCCCGTAGACTCCGGGCTTCGGCGGGGCGCTGACCCGCCGGCGGAAACGGAGGATCCATGGACCTGCGCAACTGCTTCATCCCCTACGGCGCCTACTGGAGCAGCCCCTTCTGCCGCTGGCAGGGCTCCTTCTCCCAGGTCAACTCCATCGAGCTGGCCGCCGGCGCGGCGCGGAAGTTCCTCGCCGCCCGGGAGATCTCCCCGGAGGTCTTCGACGGCCTCGTCCTCGGCTTCACCGTGAACCAGAAGGCCTCCTTCTACGGGGCCCCCTGGCTCGCCGGGATGATCGGCGCCGGCGGCATCTCGGGCCCCAACGTCTCACAGGCCTGCGCCACCTCCGCCCGCTCGCTCTCCACCGCCGCCCTCGAGGTCGAGGCCGGCGCGAAGGCCTGCGTCCTCACCGTGAACACCGACCGCTGCAGCAACGGCCCCCACGTCTACTACCCCAACCCCTCGGGCCCCGGCGGCATGGGCGAGGCGGAGAGCCCCGTCTGGGACAACTTCAACAAGGACCCGAACACCGGCTTCGCCATGCTCCAGACGGCGGAGAACGTGGCGAAGAAGGCCGGCATCACGAAGGAGGAGCAGGACGAGGTGACGCTGCTCCGCAACCGCCAGTACCAGGACGCCCTGGCCTCGGACCGCGCCTTCCAGAAGCTCTACATGCTCCCCGTGGACGTGCCGAAGGGGCGGAAGAAGTTCGAGACCGTGGAGGCCGACGAGGGGGTGTTCCCGACCTCCGCGGAGGGGCTCGCCAGGCTCCGCCCGGTGATGGAGGGCGGCACCGTCACCTTCGGCTGCCAGACCTTCCCCGCCGACGGCAACGCCGGCATCGTGGTCTGCAACGAGGAGAAGGCGAAGGCCATGAGCCGACGCCCGGACATGCCCGTCCGCATCCTCTCCTTCGGCGACGCCCGCGTCGAGAAGGCCCACATGCCCATGGCCGTGCCCGTGGCCGCGAAGCAGGCCCTGCAGCGCGCCGGCATCGCCGTCAAGGACTGCAAGGCCGTCAAGACCCACAATCCCTTCGCCGTGAACGACATCTGGTTCTCCCGCGAGATGGGCATCGGGACGGAGAAGGTGAACAACTACGGATCCCCCCTCGTCTACGGCCACCCCCAGGGCCCCACCGGCGCCCGCGTGATCATCGAGCTCATCGAGGAGCTGGCGAAGCTCGGAGGCGGCCACGGCCTGTTCTCCGGCTGCGCGGCCGGGGACACCGCCATGGCCGTGGTGATCAAGGTCGGGTAGCCCCTCCTCGCGCCATCCACGGGGCGGGCCGCGCGGCGGCCCGCCCCGTTCTCAATTCCGGGCGTCCCGGAGGACCGCCTCGACCACCTCATCGAGTCTCTCCCCCCCGAAGGGGAAGGAGAGCCGCCGCGCCAGCGGGAGAAGGGGCGACACGGGCGGACGCTGGCAGCGCTCCCGGAGGGCCGCCCCGTCCCCGGGGTCGAGGAGGAAGCAGGCGTCGGAGAGGGCGGCGGCCGCCTCCCGTGGCGGCAGGGGCGTGATCCCGACGGCGACGGCGACGGCGCCGGGCCCTCCCCGCGGGGGCAGGAGGTGGATGCGGCGCACCGGCACCGGGTCCCCCGTCCGCTTCAGCCCGGCCTTCGCCGGGTCCACGCGGAGCTTGGACGTGTGCGAGGCCACGGGGACGGCCCCGGCCCCGGCGAGGGCCTTGAGCGCCGGCGAATCGGGCCAGAGGCGCAACACGGTCAGGGTGCCCGTCACCCGGGAGACCTCCCCCGTGGCGTCCAGCGCGAGGAGATCGTCCCCGACCAGGGGGAGCCCCTTCGCCACCAGCGCCGCCGCGAGGGTGGACCTGCCCGACCCCTCGGGCCCCACGAAGAGGATCGCCCCGCCGTCGTCGAGGACCGCCGCCCCGCGCAGGACCGGCCTCCCCCTCCGGCAGCGCAGGCCCGGCAGGACGACGTCGGTGACGAGGTGGAGGAGCGTCTCCGCGGGGACGCCGGGCGAGGGGATCCCCGCGAGGAGCCCCTCTTCGGGCCCGGCCCGGAAGTGGGCGAGCCCGGGGAAGCGGATCCAGAGGACGTCCCCCTCCCGGAGCGCTTCCACCGAGGGCGTCCCGTCCCGCTTGAGGATCGCGGCGCGCCAGTGCGCCCCGGGGTCCGGGGTGGGGCCGCGATCGTCCAGGCGCACGCGCAGGTCCGGGGATCCCCACGCCAGTTCCCCGTCCAGGTCCGGCAGGCGGGCGGAGCACTCGACGACCCAGTCGAAGAAGCGGACGGTTTCCATGCACGACCTTCGCCCCCCATTGTCCCCCGGGGCCCGGGCCGGAGGATGGAAAGGGGGCGACTTCCGGGGCCTCCATCGGGTATCCACGGTGACCGCGTCACCCCCGGGCGCCGGGAGGAGGGCAGGGATCCCATGGAAGAGCTCGCCGCCGAGAACGCCGCCCTCCGCCGGCAGCTCGACCGCCAGAAGAGGCTCGTGGACGCGGCCTACGCGCTCCACTCCACCCTCGACCTCGACGAGCTCCTCACCCTCATCCTCAGGGTCGCCGCCGAGGGCGTCGGCGCCGACCGCGGGACCGTGTTCCTCCTGACCCCGGAGGGGACGGAGCTGTGGTCCCGCGTGCTGAGCGGCGCCGGCCACCTCGAGATCCGGCTCCCCGTCGGGCAGGGGATCGCCGGCAGCGTCGCCGCGTCCGGGGAGACGGTGCGCATCACCGACGCCTACGAGGACCCCCGCTTCGACCGCTCCTGGGACGCGAAGAGCGGTTACCGCACGCGCCAGATCCTCTGCGCCCCCATCCGCGGCCGCGACGGGCGGACCGTGGGGGTCTTCCAGCTCCTCAACAAGCAGGCCGGCGGGGAGTTCACGGTGGAGGACGGGGAGTACCTCGCCGCCATCTCCGTGGACGCGGCCCTGGCCGTGGAGAACGCGCGCCTGCACCGCTCCGCGCTGGAGAAGGAGCGCTACGACCGGGAGGTCGCCCTCGTCCAGAACGTGCAGCGCCACCTCCAGCCGGAGCGCCGGGCGGTCCGCGCCGGGTCCCTCACCGTGGCGGGGATGAACGAGCTCTGCGAGGACGCCTCCGGGGACTACTACGACATCATCGCGGACCTTCCCGGGGACCGCATCGCCGTGGCCGTGGGGGACGTCTCCGGCCACGGGCTCCAGGCGGCCCTGGTCATGTTCGAGGCGCGCGCCTACCTGCGGGCCTTCCTCCGGACGACGGACGGGCTCACCCGCGCCATGGATCTCCTCAACGACTGCCTCGTGCCGGACATGCAGTCGAGCCAGTTCATCTCGCTGTTCAGCGCCGTGCTGGACGCCGACACGGGGACCATGGACTGGTGCAACGCCGGGCACAACGCCCCGCTCCTCTACCGCGCCTCCACGGGCGAGGTCCGGGAGCTCAACGCCACGGGGCGCATCGTGGGGATCCTCCCGGACTCCGCCTACCGCGCGGGGGCGGAACTCGCCCTCGAGCCCGGGGACGTGCTCCTCCTCTACACCGACGGCGTCACGGAGGCGCGCAACGGATCGAAGGAGCTCTTCGAGGAGGAGCGCCTCGTGGCCTCCCTCAAGCGCGCCGGTTCCGCGGCCGCCGACGCCGAGGGCGTGCGCGACGCCATCCGCGGCGACCTCGCCGCCTTCACGGGGGAGACCCCCAGCGAGGACGACGTGACGATGCTCGCGGTGATGCGGACCCGCTGACCCCTCCCCCCGGTGCGATTCCGCACGGGCCCGCGGCGGGCCCCCGATCCGTGCGGTTCCCGCACGATGACCCGTGCGCCCGGCGGCGCCGTGAAAACGATGCTTTGCGATCCGGGGGATCCCGGAGCCGCGGGAACCGTTGGCACCGTCCTTGCGAAACCCCCGCCGGAGCCGGTGATGGCGGGCGTCGTCGGGGAACTTCCCGCTGGAGGCTTCGTCCACGGGACGTCCCCGCTCCGCGGGAGAGCGGGTTGCCGCGGGCGACGGATCCGCCGAGGGTCCGCATCGTCCGCAGAGGAGTGATCCATGCCCGCCATCCGCCATCGTCCCGCGTTCATCCCCGCGGCGACCGCTACCGTGTTCCTCTCCGCGCTCCTCTCCGCCTGCGGCGGCGGGGGCGGAGGAGGGGGAGGCTCGTCCCCCGAGGCCGGCGCACGCGACCTCTACGTCCGGGACATCAGCCTCGCCGGCCGCGACGGCGTCCCGCTCAACGAGCCGATGGAGATCGACTTCAGCGAGTTCGTGCTCCCCGGCTCCATCCGCCACGACACCGTCCAGGTGCGCGTCGGGCCGCGGTTCGGGATCCAGGCCCCCGGCGAGTGGAAGGTGTCGGGAGGCGTCGTGACCTTCTTCCCCCGCCTCCCCGTCGAGGCCGACCTCTCCGACGGGGGCTTCCAGCCCCAGACCACCTACCGCGTCACCGTGGTCGGCCACCCGAAGGTGAACCGGGTGCAGTCCTTCACCGGCCGCCCCCTGGTGCGGACCTTCACGGGGGACTTCTCCACCGCCGCCGCCACGAGCCCCGACCTCTTCACCACGGACGTCTACAGGGATGCGCCTCCGCCGCGGGTCCTCTATTCCAACCCCCCGGACCGCCTCCCCGAGGCCCCGTGGACGGCCCCCGGCGGAGCCGTGGACGTCCCGACGGACGCCGAGATCGTGCTCGTCATGAACAAGGTGCCCCTGCATCCCGCATCCGTCACCCCGGGCAACGTCACCCTCCGGATGATCGAGCGCATGGGCGTGCCGCAGAACCGCCCCGTCCAGGGGACGCCGATCCTCGAGCAGACCTTCGACGGCGTGCGCCTCCGCTTCGTGCCCGCGTTCCCCCTCGCGGACCAGGCCCGGTACGCGCTCCGCGTGGAGAACCGCGTCACGGACCTCACGGGGACCTTCGACGTCGCCGACAACTCCGCGCGCACCGGCCTCCGCTCCGCGGCGGAATCCGGCCTCGACCCGGCGCTGGCGGCCTTCGCCCTCGCCCATCCCGAGGAGGTGGACCCGCGGACCTTCCTCGTCTTCACGACCCGCGACGAGCCGCGGAAGGACCTCACCGCCTTCCTCGACTTCGACGGCTCCGACTCCGACCAGGACGGCGGCGACGGCCACGACGCCGATCGCTCCACGGCCTCCTTCGATGACGAGGTCCCCGGCGCGGTGGCCGCGATCTTCACCCCCGCCGGCGGCACGGGCCGCCTCGGGGACTTCATCCCTGCCTCGAACACCGTCCTCGACACGAACTCCCCGTCGGCGGAGAACGGCGCCTTCCACTACCGCCGCATCGTCATCAACCCGGGCATCACCGTGACCCTGAAGGGGACGCTCCCCGCCTCCCTCCTCGCCACGGGGGACGCCGACATCCAGGGGACCCTCGACGCCTCCGGCGGCGCCGGCGAGAACGCCGAGGCCTCCTACAACACCTCCTCGCTCCCGCTCCAGAGGGGCGGCCGCGGGGCCGCCGGCGCGGGCGACGGAGGCGACTCCTACATCGGTACCGGCTACAGCGCCGTCTACGGCGGCTCCGGCAGGCCCGCCTCCGGCGGGGTCGGCGGCGGCGGCGAGGGCGGGCGCTCGGCGACGGTGAACACCGTGAACCTCGGCGGCGGGGGCGGCGGCGGCGGAAACCAGTACCCCGGCTCCGCGGGCTCCAACGGGACCTACCCGTCGGGATCGCAGTACAACGGCATCGGGGGCCGCGGCGGCGACGCCGTCGGCATCCTGCCCTCCTCGGCGGCCACCGCCGACGGCCGGACCTGGCACTCCTCGCCGGTGGCGGGCGCCGGCGGCGGCGCCGGCGGCAACACCTACTACTACCCCTCCTCCAACAACTGGCGGAGCGGCGCGGCGGGCGGCGGCGCCGGCGGGGGCGCGCTGCTCCTGAAGGCGGGCGGCGACCTCGTCGTCGGCGGCAGCATCCTGGTCCGCGGCGGGGCCGGCGGCTCCCTCGTCCCCGGCTACTACTACTACGGCGCCGCCGGCGGCGGCGGGGCCGGCGGAACCGTCTCGCTGTGGGCCGGCGACGGGCTCGACGTCTCCGGCGCGTTCCTCGACGCCTCCGGGGGGGCCGGCGGCCTCCCCTACGCCCCGGGGTACCAGGGGGCCGGGGGCAAGGGCGGCGGCGGCTTCGCGCGCCTCGAGGACGGGGACGGCCAGATCGCCGGCCTGACCGGCGGCGCCGCGGCCTCCATCCTCCCGGACTACTCGACGGGCACCTTCGATCCCGTGGGCACCGCCTCCGACGAGCCCACGGTCTTCCTCTCGACCTGGTTCAACACCGGGGTCTTCGACCCGGCGCTCCAGCCCTTCAACCAGCAGGACTTCACGGACCAGGACTTCCCCGGCTGCACCATCCGGTACGAGATCCAGATGGCCCGCGAGGACGGGACGGACTACGGCCGCGCCGACGTCTCCGCGGTGGACCCCGTGGACGGGAGCTCGAGCGACCTCTCGAAGGCGAGCGGCTGGCACGTCTTCAAGGACCCGGCGCTCGGCATCCTCGACCCGACGGCGGACCTCGTCGGGAAGGGCTACCAGTTCTTCCGGGTGCGGATCACCTTCACGCTGAAGGACGGGCAGAGGAGCGGCGACCCGGTCCCCTTCGTGGACCGCCTGCGCCTGCGCTTCCAGTACTAGTCCGTGCGACGGACCGCGGCCCCCCGGGGGGGCCCCGGGGGGCGCGCGGGTACCGGGCGTGGGCGCCGGCCCCCGGCCGGCCCGGGCGCTGCCATATCATGCCGGGGCCCCGCCCGCCCCCCCGGGGGCGCCCCCGGGGGGCCCCCGCGATTCCGGGCCTTCGCCTCCTGCACCGGGAGGCCCGTCGAGTAGCCTTTCCCGGTGCTCCGCGACGGCCTCCGCCACCTCCTGCGCTCCGCCCGCGGGTTCTCCCCGGACACGCGGCGCTTCCTCCTCGGGATGGGGCTCATGGGCTTCGGCCTCGGGGCGACCCACGTCCACCTCAACCTGTTCCTCGCCGCACGCGGGTTCTCGGAGGGGTTCATCGGCCGCGTCCTGTCGGCCGCCAGCATCGGCGTGGCCCTGGTCTCGCTTCCCGCCGCCTCCTGGGTGGAGCGGTGGCCGGCGGCGCGCATCTTCACGGTCAACGCCGCCGGGTACTCGACGTCGCTCCTCCTCATGGTCCTCTACCCCGAGCCCTGGGTGGTCCTCCCCCTCTCCCTCCTCTCGGGGGCGCTGTTCGCCGTGCACTGGGTGGCGGAGGCGCCGTTCTTCGCCGCCACGGAGGGGAAGGACGGCCGCACCGAGCTGTTCGGCATCGCCTCGGCCCTGGAGTCCGCCGCCGTCATCCTGGCCGCCTGGGGGACCGGGATCCTCGCGCGGTTCCTCGCGGTCCGCCTCGGCTCCGAGGCGGAAGGGCTCCGCGCCGCGCTCGGGGTCGCGGCGGCGGCGAGCCTGCTGGCCGTCCTCCCCTTCTCCCGCATCGGCGCGACGGCGGCGGTTGCGCCCGCCAGGGGATGGCGCGAGCGGCTGCGCTCGCCGGCCATGGGCCTCATCCTCCGGGTCACGTTCCCGGCCTTCCTCCTCGGTCTCGGGGCCGGCCTGACGGTGCCCTTCCTCAACCTCTACTTCCGGAACCGCTTCGGCCGCGACCCCGCGGACGTGGGGTTCTACTTCGCCGTGGCGCAGGTCCTCACGACGGCCGGCTTCCTCATCGGGCCGATGCTCGCCCGCCGCTTCGGCCACGTGCGGGCCGCCATCGCCACGGAGCTGCTCTCCATCCCCTTCTTCCTCGTGCTGGCGGTGACGGACCGGCTCTGGCTCGCGGTGGGCGCCTTCTGGCTCCGGGGGGCGCTCATGAACATGAACGGGCCGGTGACCCAGGCCTTCGCCATGGAGATCATCCCGCCGTCGGAGCACGCGTCCGCGAACGCCGTCCGGTCCTTCGGCTGGAACGCGTCCTGGATGCTGAGCACGCTCGCGGGCGGCTGGCTCATCGAACGCCACGGCTTCGCCCCGGGGATGTTCGCCACCATCGGCTGCTACCTCGTGTCGGCGGCGCTCTTCTGGAGGTGGTTCCGGGGGGCGGGAAGAGGAGCGGCGGCGCGCTGACGGGACGGCCTCCCTAGCGCGAGAGGGGCAGGTCGATCCTCCCCTCGGCCTCTTCGCCGAAGACCGCCTCGGCGCGGGCGAGGACGGCCCCCTTCCCGTCCCGGACCTCGACGACGTAGGAGCCGGCGGCGATCTCCGTGTCGAAGACGCCCTCCTCGCCCGGGTACTCCGTGGTCTCCCGCGGCACCCCCGGTGGCGCCTCGTCCTGCAGGAGGAAGACGACGCTGCTCTCCTCCACACCCTTCCCCGCCGCGTCCCGGGCGGTGCCCCGGACCCGGACCGGGGGGACGAGGGTGAAGGCGCGCGCGGTGACGCCGGGGCCGACGGCCACCGTCTCCCTCCCGTCGAGGAGCCCCTCCGCCGCCACGCGGACGTAGAGATCCCCCTGCGGAAGGCGGGTGACCCGGTAGCGGCCGTCGGTACCCGCCGTCGCGACGGCGTCGCCCATGATGCCCGGCAGGCTCACCAGGACGCGGGCTCCGGGGAGGGGGCGCCCGGCGCGGTCCAGCACGGTCCCGGAGAGTTCCGCGCCCGCGTCGAGGGTGACCGGGCCCAGGTCCCGCTCCTCCCCGGAGCCGACCTCGACGTCCCGCACGACCGGGGCGTACCCCTCCACGGCGACGACGAGCCGGACCGGCCCCGCCGGGAGATCCTCGAGGACGACGAGCCCGTCCACGAGCGCCCTCGTGAATCCCACGCCCCTTCCGTGGAGGGTCTCCACCACGGAGGCGGAGTACCGGGCGGGCAGGGTTTCCCCGGGGGGCGGAACAAGCCGGAGACGGGCCGTGCCCGGCTTCGCCTCCGGAGGGGCCGGCTCCGCCGGGGGAGGCGGCGCCTTCGCCGCCAGAACCATCCGGGCCTCCTTCGCTTCGCCTTCCGCGAGGACGAACGCTTCTGCGGCGTGCGTGAATCCGGCGCTCTCCGCCACGACGCGGTACTCCCCCGGCGGGAGGTCGGGAAACCGGAAGGTCCCCGTCTCCCCGGCGTCCGGCGCGAGCCGGTCTCCCGGCTCGAGGTCGATGTGGACCCGCGAGGCCGCGGCCGGGGTCCCCTCAGCATCGACGACGAGGACCCGGAGCGAGGCGGCCCGCCGGAGCCGGATCTCGACGGCCAACTCCTGGCCCGGCGCGTCGGCGGCGACGGGAGGATCGGTGAAGAGCGATCGGGCGAAGCCCGGGGCCCGGGCCGAGAACCGGTGCCCCACCCCGACGGCGAGCCCCTCCACGGTGAACCGCCCGTCCTCTCCCGACTTCACGGGGCAGTCCTGGCCGAGGCCCCAACCCCAAGGCCCCTGCCGCGATTCGATGTTCGCGAGGGCCCCCTCCACCTCGCCGGGATCGGCCGGCCAGGACCGCACCGACGCGCCCGGGACGGGCCTCCCCTCGGGGTCGAGCACGACCCCCCCCGCCCGGGCCGCCGGCGCGAGGACGAGTTCCACGGGGGGATGCTCCTCGGCCCCTTCGCCGAGCATGAGGGAGCGCCCCCCGCGGACGAAACCCGGCGCCTCCGCCGAGAGGGTGACGATCTCGTTCCGGGGGATGCCGTCCACCCGGAACCGCCCCTCCCCGTCGGCCACCGTCTCCGTGAGTTCGGGGTCGGAGTGGTGGGAGGACTGGCCGCCGATGCTCCCGCCCAACTCCGCGACGACCCGCGCCCCGGGGACGGGGGTGCGGGAGCCTGCGGCGAGGACGATCCCGCCGAGGGCGAGCCCGGGCTCGAGGTCGACGGTGATCGACCTCTCCCCGGGCAGGAGCAGGTCGGAGACGTAGGTGGACTCCGGAACCCTCCCCGGGGCCGCGACCCGCACCGCCACCGCATCCCGCGCGAGGCCCTCGAAGCGGGCGACCCCGTCGGCCCCCGTGGCCCGGACGCCGAGGATCTCTCCCCGTCCCTCCCCGTCCCGCAACTCCACCGACGCGCCCTCCATCGGCGCGGCCGAGGGGAGGCCGACCACGGCCACGACGAGGATCCCCGCGCCGGGCGGCGGGGAAGGGGGCTCCGCTTCCCCCGCCTCCGCTCCCGGCGACGTGGGCGCGACGGGCGGAGGCGGCGCCGGGACCGGAGAGTCGGGTTCCTCCGGCGCGCGGGGCGCGGCCGACGGGGCGCGGAGGGCCGGGTCCGCCGGGGGCCGCTCTCCTCCCCCGAGAAGGAGGAGCGCTGCCACCACGGCGACGACCACCGCCGCGAGGATGCCGGCCCGGATTCCCCTGGACGCCACGGGGGCATGGTAGCAGGGGGCGCCCCGGGAGCCGCGCGGGGGGATCCCGGGGGCGACGGGGTGCGCCACGCCCCGGGGATGAGGCGGCGGGAGAGTCGATCCAGCCCCGTGCTAGGGGTTCGGAGGCCCGCCTCCCGTGGCATCGCGGTACCTCTCGACGAGGGCGCGCACGAGATCCAGGACCCTGGGGTTGTCCGAGTACGGAGAGACAGGAGGCTCGTCCCGTGCACGAAGGCGGGCAACGAGATCCACGGCCTCTTCGGCGGACATGAGGCGCTCGACCTCGGCGTAGACGCCGGCGGGTCCCTCCTCCACGGGGTTGTGGGCCTCCAGGATCCGCCGGATCGTCTCCACGATGGCAGGAGTCGGCGCAGGGACGAGGAGGGTGGCCAGCGCGGAGTGGTCGGTACGAAGGCGCGCTGCCGCGGGAAGAGCCTGGCCCCCCCGCCGCCGTGCCGCCTCGGGGAGCAGGACCTTCTCCTCCATCCCGATGTGGCGGAGCAGGCCCCGGCGGAACTCATCGAAGGCGGAGGCGTCCACGCCCTCCGGGCCCGCGGCCGCGCGCCGGAGCAGGCCATCGAGCCGGACGTGATCCTCCGACAGGAACCGGGTGAGCGGGCCAGCCGCAGGGTCCTTCATGGAATCAGGAGCGTAGCACCTCGGAGTGTTCCGTAGAGGGCCGCACACCTCCTCCCCCCCCCTCACATCCACGCGCGGCACCCCTTGATGGCCGTCATGGTTTACCGGGTCCGCCGCCTTGTCCGCAGGGGAGCCCCCACCTAGAGTGCCGACGGCACGAGGGGGACGCCCATGGATCGGACACGGGGTGCGGAAACCACCATGGCCGTCCCTTCCCGCACCCCTCTTCGCCCCGGGGATCCGCCCCCCCTCCGCGGGACGGGGGCGGTCCGTCGACAGGGCTCCCGGCGCATCCTCGGCCCGCTGGCCGCCGCCCTCCTCCTCGCCGCGGCCGCGGCCCCCGCGGCCGCTCAGGACGAGGACGAAATCCTCCGCCTCCTCGACGGGAGTCCGGCGACCCGGGCCCTGGGAATTCGCAGCCTCGTGAAGGACGGCGCGGGATACGCCGCGACCCTCGACGCCATCCACCGGACCGTCCATGTCTTCCTCTCCCCCGACGGAAAGGCCGTGGACGCGGCGCTGGTTCTCGGGGACTGGCAGGTCGAGGGACTGGCGGCCTTCGAGACCCCGGTGCTGATCGTCGCCACGGCGGACAACTCCGTCCCGTCCGGCGATCTCCCGCCTGCGGTGCTGGCGGCGGTCCAGGGCTCCCTGTCCGGGGGCGCGCTGCCCCTGAAGCAGGGGGTCAACCTCGTCACCGGCCTCGACCTCCGCTCCCCCTCCGTCCTGACTTCCCTGCTCGTGGACGCCCTCGGCGCGGGCCCGGCGGTCCTCCCGCTCACCGGTACCCTCGGGGCCGACGCGCTGAAGGCGGTCCTCGGCGGCTCGACGCCCTCCGGCGGGAACCTCGACGGGGCCTCGCTGTCCTTCACGATCCCCGCGCTCCGCCCTCCCCTCCTCGGGGGGCTCCTGACCGCGGGCGCCGTCCCCCTCCACCTCTCCCACGGAGGCGGGGGCTTCTCGATGGACGGCTCCTTCGACCTGGCGCTGGCCCTGGGAGGGACCACCTTCCCGGTGAAGGGAGTGGCAATCCGCTCCTTCGCCCCGGGGGCGGCGGCCGGGTCCCCCTGCCTCTCGCTGGGGACCGACCTGTCGGAGGCGCCGGGCCTCCTCTCCAGGATCCCCGGCCTCTCGGGGATCTCGGTGAAGGGGTTTGAGTTCGACGTGGTCCGGGGGAGGGACGGGAGCCTCGCCCCCGGCGTCCGGATCCCCGGGTCGGGAAGTCTCAAGGGGGCCAGGGGCCCGCTGCCGGTGGACTTCACCCTGGCCCTGGAACCGCAGGGCGGGGCGTGCGCCACCCTCGTGCGCATCGACACCCGGCTCACCGTCGCCGACCTGGTCGGCCACGAGGTGCCCGTCCTCGGGACCCTGGCCCTGGATCGCCTGGAGTTCGAGGTGTCCGCGGGGGACCTCCTGGCTGCGGCCGCCTTCGCATTCGACGGCTCCACCGCGACCCTGGCCGGGCTGAAGATCGGCGAGACGCCGGCCTTCGAGGTCGGGCTCGACAGGGTCTCCCTCTCCACCTTCGCGCCCTCCCTCAAGGGCACCGCCTTCGACGCGCTGGTCCTCGAGAAGCCGGCGGTCTTCCTCGTCCCCGGGGAGAAGGGCGGCGGCGGCGCCACCCTCCGCGCGGCGGACATGCCCGAGACCCTCAAGGAGCAGACCGCGGCCTACCGCCAGGCGGCCGGAGACGCCATCGCTCTCCGCCCGGGGATCACCTTCGTCGGCAGCGTCTCCTTCCAGCCCGAGGGGACCGTGGGCCGGGCCCTTTCCGTCGTCGGGCTGGCCTCCCGGCCCCTCCCTCTCCTCCTCAACCTCCCCCCCGGCCTGCCGGAATCCGGCGGCGGGGCGGCGCCGGCCCCCGCACCGTCGGGCGGCCCGGGCGGGACCACGGGCGGGACCACGGGGGGATCCCCCGGCGGGGCGACGCGCACCCGCACCCTCCCCTCGGACGCGAAGACCACGGGGCTCGATCTCCAGGTCCCCCTCGACCTCTCCGACCTCACCCTGCCGCTCCCCTCCTTCCTCGAACCCGGGGGGGCGGCGGCCGCGCAGCACCCCCCGCGCATCGTCGCCCGGGAGACCGACGCCGGCTTCCTCACCGCCCTCGAACTCCCCGCGGGCTTCTCCCCCTCCTCCCCCCCGGTCGGCGGCTCCCCGGGGACCCCGCCCCCGGCCCGCCCCGTGGTGCTGGGGTTCGACGTCACCGCCCTCGGGAGGGGGGAGCTGAGCTTCGGCGGGAGGGACGCGGGGAGCGGGACGTGGGAGAGCCCCTTCGGCATCCCCCACCTCGCCCTCGGGGGGCTGTCCTTCGACATCGCCCTGGGGAAGGACGACACCCACTTCGACCTCCAGGGGCTCTGGACTCCTCCGGGTCCCTCCGCGAAGAAGGACGAGCGCGTCGTGGCCGACATCTCCTTCGCCGGGAAGGAGATACGCGACGTCTCCCTCTCCCTCCCCGACACGACGGTGCACCTGCTCGACCTCCCCGGCCTCGACCTCCTCCCCCCGGGGTCCGGGGACGAACTCCGCACCGCCCTGGACACCGTCTCCCTGAAGGCCCCGTGCTTCTCCCTCCACGCCGTCTCCGGGACCCTCGAGTTCAAGGGGATGGAGGACCTCACGGGGGTCGCCTTCCAGGACCCGGCCACGGGAGCCTGGAACTTCGTGGTGCTGATCAGCGGGGGCCGGTCCATCGCCGACCTCTTCGGCATGCGCCCGACGGACATCGGGTACGCCCTGGCCGCGGAGATCGCCCCCCCCGACCTGTCCGTCGTCCTGAGCGGCCGCGGCTACCAGGGCACCGTGGGAAGCCTCCCCCTCCCCGCCCGGATCGCCTTTCAGAAGTGGGACCCGGGGCACGTCCTCAGCCTCATGCCGGGGCTCTCCCTCTGCCTGACCCTCGACCCGGCCTCGCCTCACTTCTCGAAGAGCACCGCGGAGAACCTCAAGCGGATGGGGCTGACGCAGCCCGTCGGCATCTCCGGCGGCCTGGCGGGGCTCTTCGGCGGCGTCTTCGCCCTGGAACTCTCCGTGGACCTCCAGATCGAGTCCCCCTTCGACGCGCTCCCCGTCCCCGGGCTCAAGACCGTGCAGGGGGCCGGGCTCGCCCTGACCCTGGAGGCCTCCACCTCCTACGTCGCCCTCGGGGTCCGGGGGTCGATCCTCCTCCAGGAGAACGCCTCGACGCCGGGCCGGCAGTTCCGGGCCGACCTCCAGGTGCTGGCCGAGGAGACCGGCATCGACTTCCGGCTGAAGCTCTCCATGGTGGGGAGCTGGGACGACGCCTTCGGCCTGAAGGGGTTCACGGTGCGGAACCCGTCCATGGCCGTGGGGGTCGTGGTCGGCGAGGGGGCGCAGCTGGAGTTCGCCCTCTCCGGGGAGGTGGAGTTCCCCGTCTCCGAGACCTCCGGCGTGGACATCGGCCTGGCGGGGGCGGTCCGGATCCTCCCCGAGGCCTACTTCATGCCCGACGCCTTCGCCGCCGCGGGGAAGCTCCCCTACGTGGACCCGTCGCGGCCCGGCCTCCACAGCCCCCTGCCGCTCGGGGCCCTCCCCCTCCTGGCGCAGAAGCTGGTCGCCGCCTCCTCGGGGAAGACGCTGGCTGCGGGTGACTCCACGAATCTCCAGGCGGAGATCCGGGACTTCTACTTCGCCTTCATGACCCCCAACGCCGGCCCCAACCTCCCGCAGGAGTACATGCAGATGTTCTCCCTCTCCGAGACCGGGGTGGGTCTCAAGGGGGAGCTCTGGCTGGTGGACCCCTCCACGAAGAAGGGGCAGAGGATCGGCTCCTTCACGGGGTGGGCGAGCGACCTCGGCTTCCACATCGAGGGGACGTCGGCGGCCTTCAGCGTGGGCCCCGTCAGCGTCGGGGACGGAGAGTTCCTCTTCGAGGCGGGCCTGACCGAGCCCCCCGCCCTCCGCATCAAGGCCCAAGGGACCATCGTCGACGAGAAGACCTTCTCGGGGCTCCTCCACGTCACCATCCTCCCCGCCCGCTTCCTCGTGGAGTTCGACACCACCGTCAACGGCACCTCCGTCCACGCCTCGGCGAAATCCGGAGGGCTCAGCCTCGATCCCTCCAACGACTTCACGGTGTCCTGCGGGATGGACACCGACTTCATGGCGGAGTTCCGCAGGGCCCTGGCCGGGAGCCTCCAGGGGATGGAGGCGGCGAAGAGCCTCATCGACGACGCGGAGAAGTTGGTCGACACCCTCGAGGGCAGGGTGGGCGTCGCGAAGGCCGACTACGAGAAGGCCAGGAGCGCCGGCCCCTCCTTCTTCGGGAACACGCTCGACGACCTCGTGGACCACTCCCCGGTGTCCGGGGCCTTCAAGTCGCAGGTGAAGGACGACGTGAAGAAGATCCTCGGGAGCCACCACGCCCACACCGGCATGGCGCCCACGGACCTCTCCGACAAGGCCTGGGACGCCGCCGGGGACGCCATCGCGAAGACCCGGAAGAAGCTGGAGAAGGAGCGCGACGGCATCGGTCCCCTCGAGATCGCCAAGCGGACCGCGCTCGGGCTCGAGATCGACGGATGCGACATCGCGGGCGACCTCGTCGACGCGATGAAGAAGACGGCCGCCCACATCCTCGGACTCGACAAGGCCCTGGACGACCTGCAGAAGGAGCTCGCCGACGGGAAGAGCGCGCTGCAGAGCCTGGAGGACATGAACGCCATCATCGAGGACGCGGGTAAGTCCCTCCTGCAGGGGTCCGGGGACCTGGAGATCTCCGGGATCCAGATCGACGGGAGCCTCCGCGGCCTCTTCCCCGGGCTGGGGGGGACCCCGCCCACCTTCACCATGGCGGGGCAATGGAACGGCAAGGGCGGCCCCCTGCCGATCAAGATCGTCCTCGCCGGTGGGGCCAACGACACTTCGGGACTCGTGGGGACCCTCTCCGCCGGGTTCGCCGGGGAGCTCCTCCATGCGCTCTCCCCCCGGTAGCGGGCCCCCCGCGCCCTTCCCCACCCCACGGAGGTCTCCATGAGGATCCACGCGCGCCCGTCCCTCGCCTTCGCCCTGCTCGCCGCCCTGTGCGCCCCCTCCTGCAGCACCCTGGAGGACACCCTGGAGGAGGGTTTCCGGGAGAAGGCCCGGGAGCGGCTGGATGTCGTCGTCCGGCAGGAGGGCCCCACGACGGAGTACCTGATCTCGATGCTGTCCAAGCGGATGGAGTACCGCGATCGCACCATGCGGAGCGGCGACGGGAAGACCGTCACGCGCTTCTACCCCGTCAAGCAGGGCAAGGGGGCGCTGCTGCGCACCCTCCTCCAGGACAACCTCGCCGTGCACAAGGAGGTCCAGGCGAAGGGGATCACCATCTCCTCCTACGAGAACTACGACTGGTTCTACGAGTACCGCCCGGTCTCCGAAGGGACCCCCGGCTCCCAGGCCACCCAGGCCCACGGCCTCGACCTCCTCCAGGTCTCGGGGGACGAGAAGGCGGCGGACTGGGTGGACGCGGTCATCGCCGAAGCGGAGTACCGGCCCCAGGTCCTCCTCGACGTGGCGGTGCTGACGGTCTCCTGGAGCGACCAGTACGACATCGGGACCGGCTTCGACGTCCGCAAGCCCGCGGACCTGACCATCGACGCGGCCTCGGGGATGGTCGATCCCACCCATGGCACCGTCAACCGCTTCCTCTCGGAGAACCGGATCTCCGGGGACCCGGAGCTCGCGGGGAGCTCCTCGCTCAACGTGGCGACCCTCCACGGGGACACCTCCGTCAACGCCGTCATCGAAGCCCTCGCGCGCAAGGAGAAGGTCGACGTCCTGTCCCGGCCGACGCTCCTGGTGATGTCCGGCTTCGGCGCGGAGATCTTCACCGGGCGCCGCATCCCGGTCCCCCAGGTCACCGGCGGCCAGAACGGCACCACGGCCGTCGTCGTCCAGGTGGACTTCGAGCCCGTGGGCGTGAACCTCCAGATCCTCCCCGTGGTGCGGAAGGACACCGTCCAGCTGGAGATCCAGCCCGAGGTCTCCGACGTCGTCGGCTTCACGAACCTCGGCGGCGTGGACGAGCCCGTCATCGACAAGAGCTTCGTCCGCACCAGCGTCGAGGTCCGCTCCGGCGAGACCCTCATCCTGGGCGGCCTCTACACCCGGACCGCCTACCACGGCAAGAAGGGCATCCCCGGCCTCGTGGACGTCCCCGGCCTGAACTACCTCCAGGGCTCCACCTCCGACAAGGCCGAATTCTCCAACCTCGTCTTCGTGATCAAGCCCCGCATCATCTACGGGACGGAGGACCGGGAACCGGAGGCGGCGGGGAAGTAGGGGGGACTCCCGCCTCGTGACGCGGTGAGGGAAGCGGAGGACGTTCCCCCCTCCGGGCCGCGGCTCACAGTCCCTCGACGATCCGCTTCGCCGCCCCGTCTCCGGCGGAGGCCTTCGGTTCGTAGAACCGCAGGATCCGCTCGCGGAATGCGGGATCCCGCCGGAGGCAGGCGCGGTAGTCGTCGAGGGCGGCCGCGGGGTCGCCGAGGCTGTAGTTGACGAATCCCCTCTGGAAGGCCATCAGGGGATCGATGCGGTCCCGCTCCAGTCCGCGGGTCAGGCAGGCGTGCGCCTCCTTCCAGCGGCCTTCCCGGCCGAGCGCGATCCCCCGCAGGTAGCATGCCCCGGCGTCCCCGGGATCCAGCTCCAGGGCCCGGGCGGAATGCTCCGCGAGGTCCTCGTTCCTCCCCTCGACCAGCGCCCGCCTCGCCTGCAGGACGCGGACGGCGACTCCGTCCGGGTTGGCCTTCGCCGCCCGGTCCAGAAGGGCGCCGGCCCCGGCGGGATCGGCGGCCAGGAAGCGCTCGGCCTCCGCCCGCAGCCCCTCGGCCAGCGCGAGCCGGGCCGCCGCGGGGCTCCCGGGGGTCTCCCCTCCGGCGGCCAGGCGGCGGTTGCGCTCCATGGTCTCCCGCGTCTCCGGGTCCGCGCGCCAGGGGAACATCGAGGACACGTCCATGCGCTCCCAGCCGCGGGGGGCGAAGGTGCGCTCGAAGTGCCAGCGGAAGTAGTCGTACTGCCCGGTGCCGGTCCACCCCGGGAACTCCTTCCGCCGGCTCTCGAGGAAACCGTGGAGGGTGTGGATCCCGTAGAGCCGCTCCAGTCCGTGGAAGAACTCGTGGAGAAGGGTGTTCCCCCGCCGGAAGGCGGAGGGCACCTGGATGACGATCCTGCGGGAGGAGCCGAGCTGCCAGGGCACGAGGGGGACGGGTTCGAGCTCCCCCGTGGGACTGGCGCCGCTGTCGCCCCCGGGCCACCAGATCAGCACCGAATCCCCCTCCGGCAGGAACTCCGTGAGCGTCTCGATGGGCCAGGGCCGAAGGGAGTTCACGTCGGCACGGATGGTCCGCCGATCCGCGCCCTCGTAGTCGACGCTGTCCCGTGCGTAGGCGTTGAGGAGGTTCCCCTCCAGGACCATGCGCCGGAACTCGACGGTCACGCCGCCCCCGGTCAGGACCTCGAGGTACTGCCGGAAGTTCTCCTCCGCGACGGCGTGGCCGGCGATGGCGGCGTCGTCCTGGGTCGCCGCGACCGCCATCCTCTCCCCCGAGCGCAGGGCGATGTCGAACTTCGTTCCCCGCACGTAGACGACCAGCATCCGGTGCCGGAGAACACGCGGCCCCGGCTTGAGGCTTCCCCGGGCCCGGGCGATTTCGGCGTAGGGCATGCGGTAGAGATCCCACGCCAGTGCCTTGCGCGCCCCCGGGAAGCGCTCGATCCTCTCCGCCGCCGTCTCGTACATCGACGCCGCCCGCCCGTAATCCCCCGCCGCCATGAGCCGATCGGCCTCCAGGAACCGGTCGTAGAGCGCGGCGTCGGTGGCCGGCGCCTCCTCCCCCGGCCCCTCCAGGGCCCGCACGCCCGCCGTTCGTCCCGCGGCCAGCATCAAGAGGACGAGGAGCAGCGGGAGTCGCGCGAGAATCCACGAAGGCCGGCGAGGAGTCCCCCGGGAACCCGTGGGCGGTGCCATGGAGGGAATCCTACGTCGGGACGCGGGGTTCCTCCTCCGACGCTTCGCGCCCGAACCCCGGTGGGAGCGCCGTTCCGCCTGGTCTGCGGGCGGTTCTTCGGGAGGATGCAGCCGCCCATCGCTGCCTCCCGGAAACGAGTGGTAGCACAGCGTGGTAGCACTGCGGAGTTGTGGGGTCAGGGGGCAGGCCCCCCCGATGGGCAACCCGTTGCCATGCAACCAGTTGGGCTGGTATCCCCGAGAGGACTCGAACCTCTGACCTGCGGTTTAGGAAAGGCAGAGGGGCGCCCCAAGTTATGTATTTACAAGTCGTTATGGAGACGACGATTCAGCCTCAAGGCTCTGAGGATCCGGAAGTTGTGTCAAGAAGATTCGGAGATTCCCGGACGACGTAGCCCGACTCGATCCGACTCCAAACGACCGCTGGATGGTAGCGCGGGCGGTAGCACGGGGATCGCCGATTCCAAACCTGCGGTTCAGGTATCCGACAGGGAGCCCCGGTGAGGCCACTTTCGGCCACTTTCGGCCGCGGCCTGGTAGCACGCTGGTAGCACAGAACCGGGCGGTCCGGAGGGCCGCCGCGAATGCCACAACCACGGCCCTTCATCTTCCGCAGCCGGAAGGCGGGGAAGCGCTGCTCAGTAGGCCGTCCGAATCCAATCCCTCCACTCCCTGTCAAGGGTGGTCAGGTCCGAGGAAAAGGCCTTCTGTGCGGGACCCTCTGCGGAGCCCTGCCTGTCGAACTCGCGAAGGAACTCGACCACCTGCTTCGGCCGCTTCGCCGCCAGCCAGCTCATCACGCTCCACGCCTTGGACATCGTCTCGGTGCTGAAGGCGTTCGACCCCAGCCCGGCGATGAACTCGAGGCTCTCGTCCTCCTTCGCCAGCACGAGCGACTTCACTTTCGCCGGCCACTTGCCGATCGCGTCGTAGTCCTCCTTCTTCGTGCCGGTCTCCTTGAGCGAGACACACCACGACACGGCAGTACCCCTCATCAGGCCTGTCGCGAGATAGGTCAGCCCTTCCCGGACCCAGGGACGTTGCTCCGCCCACTGGAAGGACTCGTGCAGGGCAATCTCGACGGCGTGATGGATGAGGAAGTCCTCCATCTCCTTCGCTCCGCCCCGCCAGGTCAGGGTGATCTCCCAGTTGGGTCGAATCGACATCAACTGCTTGGCAATGCCGGCCTTCGCGGGGTCACTCTCATAGAACTTGTCGACGACACGATTGAACGTGGCCTTGTCGTCGAGGAGCACGAGCGTGGTCCGCACTCCCTTCCCCAACTTGGTTCCCAGCACATGCTCGATGAAATGCCACCCCTGCTCCGCCACGACCACGAGGTGATCGCATTCCTCCTTCCCCCGGGTGGAGTGGACGACGAAGTGCTCGGAACGGAATGCGGTGACCGGCTTTCCGGCCGCCGCCTCCCACTCCGAGGGCTCCTTCACGGGCTCCCGGTACAGCGGTGTCGCCACATCGGATTTCGCCCAGTCCCGCAACCCCTGCTCCCAGGCGATCCGATCGAGGCGGTCCTGATGGTCCCAGGACGCCCCTCTGCGCCGGAACCCCAGGGCCTCGCGCGCGGGGGCGTTCTCGGGGTCGAATTCGATGGCCTGGAAGAACGTCTGCCGGGCCTCCTTGTCGAGCTTCATCTCCTGGCACCACCGGCCAAGCTCCAGCAGGTCCTTCGCGCATTCCTTGCCCAGGGACTGTCGCTTGTTCGCGAGCGTGGCGCTGCGACGGGAGTCGGCGGGATCCGGCGGCGGCGACTGCAGGCCACCCGCCCGCTTCCAGGCACCCCCCTCGTTCTTGTAGCCGAGCTGGGAGCGCGCCTTCGGTTCATCGGGAGCGAAATCGAGGACCTGCGAGTAGAGACCCGCGGCGCTGGCCTTCATTCCCTGCCCCCGACACCAGTCCGCCAGGGACAGCAATCGCCTGGCGACCTGACCGCCCACGGCGACCCTACGGCTCTCGAACTCCGCAGGGACATCGGGTGGTGGCCCCGGAGGCGCCTCTTGAGCGTGTGCGCCGATGATGTCGCTCAACCCTGCTGCGACCAGCACGCCCGCCACCAACAGCCCGAATGGCACTCTCCTCATGATGGCCCCATCATCCCGCCCCTCGTGGGCGGCCTTGCCGAAGATCCACCGGCTTCGACGGCGCGGCCGGGTCATCGACGGACTTCGTCCTTCCGCGGCGTTGTTTCCACGCGATGCGCGACTCCTGCGAGTCACGAGTGGTTGCACCGGGGTCCTCCGGTCCTTCGTCGCCCGGGTCATCGCGCACTCGACCCGGCCGGCACCTGGAGGAATCAGGGAGGGCGGCCCCCGCAGGCGCCGCCCTCCCCTTGCGAACGACCCTCGTCCCTGCTCCCTACTTCCCCTGGGACTTCGGCACCGTCACCTCGGCCGTGAGGACGGCCGCGTTCCCGCTCGCGTCCGTCACCGTCCAGGTCAGGGTGTACGTCCTGCCGTTCCCCTTCCCTGAGCGTTCCGCTCGCACCTCCACGTCCGTCGGCGAGTGGACGACGATGTCACCGGCCGTGTCCCCATCCCCGAGACCATCGTCGGCCTCGTTCGAGACCACCGACAGCGTCACCGCGGGCGAGACGTCAGCGACGTCGGACACCGTCAGCGTGGGCTGGAGGCGCACCATCCCGTGGTTCGGCGGCCAGACCTCCCCGGGCAGACCCGAGACCGAGACCGAGGGCTTGGTCGTGTCCACGACCGTCACCGTCTGCGTCCCCGTCGCCGTGTTCCCGCTGGCGTCCTTCCCCGACCAGGTCACGGTCGTCGTGCCGAGGCCGAAGAGGGCGGGAGCGTTGCTCGTCACGACCGGGTTCGCGTCGCAGATGTCCGTCGCTGTGGCCGCGCCGATGGAGACGGCCTGACCGGCGGGCCCGGTGCACTCCACCGTCACCGCCGCGGGGACCGTCAGGACCGGAGGGGTCGTGTCGATCACGGTCACGGTCTGCGTCCCCGTCGCCGTGTTTCCGCTGGCGTCCTTCGCCGTCCAGGTCACCGTCGTCGTGCCGAGGCCGAAGAGGGCGGGAGCGTCGCTCGTCACGACCGGGTTCGCGTCGCAGATGTCCGTCGCGGTGGCCGTGCCGATGGAGACGGCCTGCCCGGAGGGACCCGAGCACTCCACCGTCACCGCGGCGGGGACCGTGAGGGCGGGGGCCGTCGTGTCCACCACGTCGAACTCGACCTCGGCCGCCTCGGAGTCATGGGTCCCGTCGTTCACCACCAGCGCGACGGTGTGGGTCCCGAGCGCGTAGGACCGCACCAGAGAGTCGGACAGCCCCGTCTGGACCACGGTCCCGTTCACGTACCAGGTGAAGGTCAGCGGGTTCCCCTCGGGATCATAGGAGTCATCCCCGTAGAGGGTGAAGGAGACGCCTCCGGTCTCCGTCGCCTCGTAGGAGGCCTCCGCCTCCAGGACGGCCACGGGGGGCGTGCCGTCCCAAGAGGGCCCCCAGCGGGGGAAGTTGTCGTAGGACGCGTCGGTGGTCAGGCGAGTGACGTCCGTCCCATCCAGCCGGCACCGGTAGATGTCCGTGTTCCCGGTCCCGGGGTCGCGGCTGAATAGGATCCACTCCCCGTCCGGGGAGATGGAGCAGAACTCGTACCGGCCCGAGATCGGGGAGTCCCCGAGGACCAGGTGCTGGTCGGTTCCGTCGGAGTCCATCAGCCAGAGGGCGTGCCCCCGCGTGAATGAGATGAGGGATCCGTCGGGGGAGTACCCGCCGGAGCCGCAGATGGTCGATTCGCTCGCGGCTCCGGAGGTGAGCTGGACCGCCCCGGACCCGTCGGAGTTCATCAGGAACATCTGGTGGGAGTAGCTGATCCCGCTCGTCCGCTGGTCGAAGACGATCTTCGATCCGGCGGGGTTCTGGAAGGGCCGTCCCACGTAGCCGGTCCGCAGCACCTCGTAGTTGTCGCCGTCGGCGTCCACGATGAAGAGAGTCCCGGTGCTGGATCCGATGTTCGCCGTGGCCATGACCCTCGTCCCGTCAGGCGTCCAGGAGGGGAACTGGCAGTTCTGCCCCGACACCGCCGCGATCTCCTGGACGTCGGAACCGTCCACATCCATGACGTACAGCCGCTCGTTCGCGCTGGCGCGGGTGGATGTGAAAGCGATCCTCGAACCGTCCGGCGACAGGGCGGGGCATCCGTCGAAGGCGGCATGATCGGTGATCCGCGTCTGGTTGGACCCGTCCGCGTCCATGATCCAGATCTCTGCGTTTCCCGTCCGGTAGGAGGAGAAGACGATCTTCCCCTCCGGTTCGTCCGCGAATGTTGCCGCGGCGCTCCCGAGCCCCACGGCGAGTCCGGCGATGACGGCGGACATCAACGTGCCCTTGCGCATGTGTCCTCCTTCCCTCGATGGGCCCGCGCACCACGTTGCCGCGGCCGGGGCCCGGGGCGACCCACCGCGGGACGCCCATGGAGGGATCACGCAGGAGCGGGGAAAACCGTTACACGGGCCTTCCGATGCAGCCCCTCCCGCTACCGGCGGCCGTGGACCCGGACGCGGCCGAGGAGCCCGCGGAGATGCTCCTCCACGTCCGCGGGCAATTCCGGCTGGAGGAGGCGGCGGGGGCCCCAGTCCCGGCGGTACCCCTCCCCCGCCTCGACGGTGACCATCCCGGTCGCCGGATCGAGGATGTAGTTGAGACCGCCGGGGACCCCGGAGACGACCTTTCCGTCCCGGAACTCGACCCCCCTCGCACCGTCCCCATAGGGGTGGTCCAGCGGGGTCTCGACGAACCACAGCACGGGAGCCGGGACGGAGACATCGGGAGGGAGTTCCTTCGGGAGGACCACCTCTCCCTGGCCGGTCGCCGCCAGCGCCTCACGGAGGTCCACGACCATGAGGGCGGTTCCGTACTGCGCGAAGGCTCCGCACTCCCGCCCGTTGTAGCCGACGACGGCGAGGAGATTCCCCTCCGCCTTCTGCGCGACGAGGTGCCCGAGGTTCCAGATTCGGCACCGCTCCTCGAGGCCGCCCGCGGCCGGAGCCTCCAGAAGGACCCAGGAGGCGGGATCGTAGGAACCGTGGGTGGTGAGGGTCAGGAGTCTCCGACCGTCGAGCCCAAGGAACAACAGCGTCTCCGTTCGCGGCGCCTGCACCTGAAGGAGGGGCCGGCCATCCCTGTGGAGGTAGGGGGTCCGCCCGCTGCAGGGGTAGGCCGCCCGACGCTCCCCGTCCGGCCCGAGAAGGAGGACGCTGCCCTGGTCGTTACCGCCTGCGAACCCGGTGGTCACGACATGGGGAAGGGGTTCTTCCTGCCCTTCACCGAAGGCAACGTCACGGTAGTCCTCGACCACCTCCCCGTCGACCGTCCCCAGGAACAGGAGCCGGTCCCGCTCCCTGGCCGCCGTCGCGGCATGGGCCTCCCTCCGGGTCGTTCCCACCTCCTCCCGGCGGGGACCACAGGCCGGCAGGATCGAGAGGAGGAGCAGGAGACCGATCCGGACCCTCATCGCAGAACCTCCCCTCGGAACTCCTCCCGTGGAACGTCCCGGACCCCGGCCGCCAGGCCGGCGAGGATCCCGTCCTCACCGCCTCTCTCGTCCATGAACTCGATGTAGGCCTCCCGGCTCCCAAGGTCCGTCTCGATCCGCTTGAGGAGGTTGTCCCCGAATCGCACCTCCACGGTGGCGATGTCCAGGCGACCGTCCTTCAGAGGGAACTGGAAGTGGACGCCCTCGTGGGTGTCCACATGGACCAGAGTGGGCTCGGACCGGTGATCCACGTTGAGGACGGAGACGTGGAGTTCCGGCTTCGCCCCGGGCCGGGTCACGGGGAGTTCCACCTCCTGGCGGACGGACCCGTCGGGGGCGAGCAAGACGAGCACGGGGATCGAGGAGTACCCCTCCCCCCGGCGCCCCCCGAGCAGCATGGGGCGCCCGCCGCCGGCTTCCAGCGGGAGCACCTGCAGGGTCTCCATGTCCCCCCCGTGGACGAAGATGCCGGGGTGGCGGAACCGCAGGGCAACCTCCCCCGTGACCGGGGAGAAGAGGGTGAGCACCGTCCAGGTCCCCTCCGTGGTCAACATGGCGGTCCACACCGCCCACTCCCCCCGTGAACCCTCCCGGGGGGCCACCCGCACCAGCTTCATCCCCCGGAGGAGCGCGCCGCGCCCGCCGTTCCAGCCGGGAACCCCGCTCCACAGGCCGCCGCCGTCCCAGAGAGGGTTGCCCGTCTCGTCGAAGGAGAGCATGCGGAGCGCGGCGCCGGCGCCCGGCCTCTTGGTCGCGAAGAGGGTGCCGCCCTTCCCGTCGGGGAGCGGGATGGACATATGCCCCTCCACGACGGCGTCGGCGGGCACTCCGAGGTCCTCGAAGGGGAAGCCGAGGGCCTCCCAGAAGCCCACCTGGTCCATCCCCCCCATCGGGATGACGGTGGTCGGGCGGCGGGCCAGTGTGTAGGCCACGGCGGCCCCCGCCGCCAGACCGACGAAGAGGAGGAGGGCGGCGGCGACCCTGGCGGGCACGCTCCTCCATGCGTCCAGCAGGCGGAGGCGGCGGGGACCGGCCGACGGAGGGCGTATCACGCCCCGTCCCACGAGAAGATCGATCACGCGCTGAACTTGCTCCTCGGAGACCTCCGGGTCCTCCTCCTCCCGCATCATCCGTTCGATTCCGTCGAGGTGCCGACGGACCTCGGCGGCGCAGTCGTCGCAGGTCCGGATGTGCCGGTGAAACAGTGCCCTGTCCTCCGGGCGGAGGAGATCCAGGGACGCGGGGGCCGATACGAGGAAGTCGTGGAAGGGGTCGAGGGGTTCCACGGTCAGACCTTCCCCTCGTAGCTGTCGAAGCAGGGGCGCGCTTCGTCCCGGATCCGGCTCTTGCTCACCGCCACAGCATTCCTTGTGATCTGGAGTGCCTTTGCAGTCAACCGGTTGTCCCAGTAGTGGAGAACGAGAGCCTCGAAAGTCCGGAGGAGGGCGCCGTCCAGCCTGGTCCGAACGCAGGCGAGGAGCTCAGCCAGAACCTCGGCCGCGTGGATGCGCTCCCAGGGCTCCGCGGTGGAAGCCACCAGCTCGTGGGGTTCCAGGGGGATGGCGCCCTTTCCGGCCTGTGCCCTTGCCCTTCCCCCCCGGACCATGGAGCGGCGCCATCGGTTGATGTTGTCCCACCTTGCCTTTCTGTACATGTAGGGGAGGAGAGACGTCCAGGCCTTGATGTCCCTGGTTTCGGCGATGGTCTCCTCGATGATCTCAGCGGCGATCATCTCGACGTCGGGTCCACGCACCCGCAGCCTTCTCTGCAGGTAGCCGATGAGAAAGGGGGTCACTTGGGCAACGAACTCCCCCTGCGCCTCGAGGTCGCCCCCGCGGAACCCCTTGTTGAACAGGTCCTCTATGACGCCGTTGGCCATGGCCCCCTGAGAGAGTACGCACCCGGCGGGAGAATCGTTTCGGGGGATCTGGATGACCGCAGTGAAGAGGACCCCGCCCGTGCCGGCCCCTCCGTTGCGGCCGGCCTCGCGACACTCTTCCCTGCCGCGGGACCATCTAGTCCACGTTCAGGCGCCAGCACTCGGAGCGCCTCCTCGCCGATGGGGTTGCCCCCGACCGAGTCGCAGGGCCAGGCCAGAGGCCCGCGCCGGGAGCGGTCGGGGAATCCATCTTGAGATTCCCCCTCGGCAACTGTCGAATGGGGGGGACAACTCCACCCTTGAGGATCCCCATGGAACCCACGAAGAACGGACTGGGTCGCGAGAGCGTCCTTGCGCGGTTGGAGACGGGGACACTGACCCAGCACAAGGGAGAGGTCGCATCCGCTCCCTCCTCCGGCACCGGGTTCACCTCCGCCGAGGAGAAGTACGAGGTCGAAGGGCGCGTCGGAGGAGGAGGCATGGGCGAGGTCTTCCTCGTCCAGGACAAGGACCTCCGCCGCCAGGTCGCCATGAAGGTCATGCGCCGCAATGTTGCCTGGGACATGGACGCGAAGCTCCGGTTCGTCGCCGAGGCGCAGGCCACCAGCCAGCTCGAGCACCCCGGCATCCCGCCGGTGCACGACATCGGGGTCTCCCCCGAGGGGTCCCTCTACTTCACCATGAAGCTGGTCAGGGGGAGGACCCTCCGGGAGATCCTCAAGGACCTCCTCCTCGGCGTGCCCGAATCGCGTCGGGAGTACACGCTGCACCGCCTCGTGACGGTCCTGGAGAGGATTGCTGAGGCCGCCCACTTCGCCCACGAGAAGGGCGTCGTCCACCGGGATCTCAAACCCGAGAACCTCATGCTGGGTTCCTTCGGCGAGGTCCACGTCATGGACTGGGGGATTGCCAAGCAGGTGGAATCCTCCTCCGTCAAATCGGAGTGGGAGTACATCGAGAACGACGGCAGGGTCAGGACCGCCGACGACGGGGAGGCCAACTCCACCCGTCCTGGCACCCTCAAGGGCACCCCCCCGTACATGAGCCCCGAGCAGGCGCGGGGTGCGCCCTCGGAGGTGGATCGCCGCAGCGACATCTACGCCCTCGGGTGCATCCTCTACGAGATCTTGACCCTCCACCCCGCCTTCACGGGCACGGAGACGAACCTCCTGGAGAAGGTGCGGGCCGGGGAGTTCGTCCCCGTGCAGGAGCGGAATCCCCGCCGGCCGGTCCCCGAGGACCTCGGGGTCCTCTGCATGAAGGCCATGGCCCGCGATCCCGCATCGCGACCGCAGACGGCAAGATCCTTCGCGGAGGGGCTCCGCCGGTGGCTGGACGGCACCAGCGAGAGGGGCCGTCGGCATCGCGTGGCCGAGGACCTCGCGCGCAAGGGCAGGGAGGCCGCCGCCCGCTACCACTCCCTCCTGGGGGAAGTGGAGGAGGCCGAGGGGCGGGTCCGGGAACTTGCCCAGCGCTTCCGACCCCATCAGGGCATTCGAGACAAGGAGCCCCTCCTGCTGGCGAGGGAGAAGGTCGAGCGCCTCCGCCGCGAGGAGTCCCTCGCCTTCGCGGAGGCGGTCAGACTCCTGGACGGGGCCCTCATCGAGGAGGACTCCAACGCTACTGCGCGGGAGGCGCTCCGGGACCTCTGGAGGCGACAGTTGGTCACGGCCGAGGCAGCAGGCGACGAACCGGGGGCCGGATACGCCCTCTCGATGCTCGCCCGCTACGACGACGGTAGCCACTCCGCGTTGATCTCCGGTGAGGGACGTCTCCACCTGGAGGTGGCTCCTCCCGACGCCAGCGTTCAGATCCACCGGCTGGAGAACAGGCTCGGCATCCTCGAGGCGGGCCGGCAGATCCACTCCGGCCGCGGCAGCATTCGGGGTCTCGTCCTCCCCATGGGAAGTTACCTGTGCAGTGTCACCGCCGACGGCAGGTCACCGTGCAACTACCCCGTCCACATCTCCAGGAACAGGACATGGACGGGCAGGGTCGAGCCCAGGGAAGCCGCCGGGATCGGCGAAGGGTTCGTGTTCATCCCGGGCGGCCCCTTCCTCTTCGGTGACGGGACGGGCCAGCGCATGATCGAGGTCGCCGGCTTCGCCATCCAGGGGACTCACGTGACCTTCGGGGAGTATGCCTCGTTTCTGCATGACCTGGCTAGGACCGGGTCCCGGGAAGCCGTCATGGCCCGGGTGCCGGGCAGCGCGGCTGACGGTGCCTTCATGGAGGAGGACGAGAGCGGGACTTGGCGGGTGAAGGACTCCTTCATGGAACCCCGTGCGAAGGAGCGGTTGCAGGCGGAGTTCGGCGTCGGATTCGAGTCGCGGCTTCCGGTGCTGGGAGTCTCCTGGGTGGATGCCACCGCCTACTGCTCCTGGAAGTCGGCGAACTCCGGGATGCAGTGGCGGTTGCCGACGGAAGAGGAGTGGGAGAAGGCCGCCCGCGGGGTGGACGGTCGCCGGTTCCCGTGGGGACGCCTGGAGGACGCCAGCCTGGCCCGCTGTCGGGACACACGGCAGGAGCCGGCTCAGCCGGAGCCCGCGGGGTCCTTCCCGCGGGCCGTCTCCATCTACGGGATGGCGGACGCCGCCGGCAACGCCTGGCAGTGGACGGAGTCCTGGTTCAACGAGACCCGGCGCACCCGGGTCCTGCGGGGCGGCGCATGGAGCAGTCCGTCCCACAACCTGGGCTGCGCCACCCGGATCCACTACGAACCGGAGATCAAGATGGCGGTCAACGGGTTCCGGTGCGCCCGGGACACTGCCCGTTGATCCGGGCTCGGAGACCTCGTCCGCAGCGCCCCCCGCCTGCGTCTGCCCCTCACTTGCCCCACCCCGGCCCGACTAGGAGATCCTCCGGGGCATCTCGTAGAGTAGTTCCGGCTCGGAGTCCTGGGACTCTTGGGAGGGTTGCATGAGACAGGTTCAGGTTTGGCTTGTAGCCCTGCTCCTGCTGGGACACTTCGCCCCCCCCGCCTCCGCGGAAGTCTCTCTCTCAAGGGTGAAGGTGGCGGGGCAGGGGGTCGCCACTCCGCAGGAGGCCACCAGCTTCTCCATCGCCGGCTCGGTGTCGCCCCCCGGCGGCATTGATCCCGACAAGGGGCTTCGGGTCCAGTTCGGGGACCTCGATGAGACCGTCCCTGGGGCCGCAATCAGCAGGAAGCCCAAGGCGCTCTCCTGGAAGGCCGACTCGACCTACACCGGCTGGCTCCGCTCCTTCAAGGTCTCCCTGAAAACGGGGAAGTTCCGGGCGACGGGGAAGAAAGCCTTCCTCGGCAACCTCACAATGGACCCGGGTCCGTCGTTTACCGTGGACATCGGCGGCCAGCGGGCCACGGGGATCCTCTCCCTTGCGGCCAATGGCCGCCGGGCCCAGTGGAGACTCGGCAACCCCCTCACGGTGTGGGTGAACGGGAGGGTCTTCGAGGTCGACTACAACCTCGGGACCCCCGTGCTTCGCCCCGTGGGCAGCGTCACCTTCGTGAGGAACGACTCCGAGGAGACCGAGACCAGGACGGACGATTCCGGCTACTTCCGGGCGAGCTTCAGTGTGACCGACTCCCTGCAGCCTGGGACGCTCGCCATGGAGGACGTGCTCGGGCTCGGCCCCGGTCTGACCATCCCGGGGTGGGCCAGTGCGACGGTGCTCGAGAAGGGCGAGGTGGACGTCGCGGTGCTGGTGCAGAAGGAGTCCGGGGTGGCGGGCACGGCCACGGCGACCGACGGCCTGACGCTGGAGGTCACTGGCTCGACGGCCGCCCCGGAGGGGAGCCTCTTCCTCCCGCCTGGAGCCATCGCTGGGGATCCACAGGCGGTGGACTTCACTCCCTACTCTATCCCCGCCGAGTTGCCCGAGCGGCTTCCCGACGGCTACCTCCCCCTGGCAGGGGCGCAGATCGCCTCCCCGGATTCGACGGCCTTCACACAGGGGGCCACCGCCACCCTGGAGTTGGAACTGCCGGGATGGGTGGACCCCGCCTCGCTGGACGGCCAGGAGATCGTGCTCCTCCAGCATTCCTCCACCGGGTGGACCCGAGTCCCCGGGAAGGGAACCTACGACCAGGCCACCAACCGCATCGTCCCGGACTCCGGGGACCCGGCCCACCTCGCAATGTTCGCCCCTTCCGCATGGGCGCTGAAGGCGACGACCTCCTCCCGAAGGGCCTTCCGTGGGACCGTTCGCAGGGCCGACGACACCCCCGTGTCCCGGGCGACGGTGCTGACCCTGAGCGGCGCCCACACCACGGGGCCCGACGGTCGCTTCGACGTCCCGGTCTCCGTGGTCAACGACGGAGACCTGGACATCGTCCAGGTGGTCGAGTCCGACGCCATGGCGGCGGTGGTCGCGGAGGGGGGGGAGGGAGAAGATCTGGACGTGAACTTGGGGCAGGGGACGGCGGGGACCTGGCAGGCCGGGTACATGAAGGCCTTCGTCCACAACCCCCTCGGCGCCCCCATCGAGGGGGCCCGGGTGACCATCGGGGCCGCCGTCGGGGTGACGGGCATCGAGCACGACGACGGGGCCACCCCGGAGGAGTACTGGGACGACGAATTCCGCGTCCCCGGGCTCGACGTGCTCAACGTGATCGACTACGAGTGGATGCTCCGGATGCCCGGGAACAACGAGGACTTCGTCTCCACGACGTACACGGGCAACGAGATCGTCCTCTCTTCGCTCCTCCTCGAGGCCCAGTCCGCCGGGCGGACCATCGAACTCGGGGCCTACACGGTGCGCGCCTCCTACACGGTTCCCGGCGGGAAGGCCTTCTCCGTGGACGGGGGCTTCCAGGTCGCCTACAACCCCGGTGTGAGCGAGATCTTCATCCGCCAGGTCCGGGTTCCGCCGCGCTTTGAGCAGACAGCCTCCATCTTCAAGACGACGGGGGCCGACGGCCGCTTCACGCTTTTCTTCCGCGCCCCCATCGAGATCCCGCTGTTCGCCTACGCCACCTCCCCCACCGGAGAGAACTCCCCCACCACCCTCTTCCAGCACACGAGCATCCACACACTCGTCGCGCGTACGTGGACACCCCTTGCGGACCTGATGGCACCATCCGAAACCGCCGCTCAAGGACCACCGTCGTAACTCTGCGGCAGCACGCGAGTTTGGTATCCCCGAGAGGACTCGAACCTCTGACCTGCGGTTTAGGAAAAGGAACAGTCCATCTCAAGTCGTTTCTCCGCAAGTCGTTACGGAGACCGCAATTCCGCCTCAAGACCTTTGGTCTCCGCGAGTTGTGTCAAGAAGAAACTGCCCATCCTGGACGACTTGATCCAACTCGCTCCGACTCCAAACGACAACTCATCGGTAGCACAAATGGTAGCACGGGGCGCACCCCAGGAACCACTCCCGGTCGTAATGCCGGTTCCGGAAACTCTGGCACCGTGGATTCCGGAAATTCTGGCACTCCAACCCGCCGTCGCCGGGGTAGCCGATGATGTCCCCCCAACCGAGCATCGCCATGGGGGCGGCCCGGCCCACGGAGGGAGGCGTGTACGGAGCCATGAAGAGACACGATGTGAAGGTGCTGAGGGAAGCGGGGATGTCGGGAAGCGAAGTGGCACAGCAGGCGGAGGTCTCGCTGAGGACCGTGCGGAGGATCGACCGGGAAGAGCCCGTGTCGGCCCCCACGGAGGATCTGGCCAAGGCTCGGGGGGTGGGCCGTCCCAGCAAGGCGGACCCCTTCAGGAGTGTGGTGGAGGAGATCCTGAAGGAGGAGCCAACCGCTACGCCATCGTGGATCTCGAGACCAAGCGTGCGGCTCTCGCCAGGGTCGGGCCTCTCGGAGACGGCGAAGAGACGCTGGCCGCGTGGCGCTCCGACGCGTCGACCCTGGATTGGCTCGAAGCGCTGTAGGAAGGGCCCCGAGTAATGTGGAGTCCACCGCCGCTGAAAGCAGCCGCTGAAAGCAGCGACTACGCGACCTCAGGACGCCTACTCCACACTACGAGGGACTCCACATGAGACCTGTAATGTGGAGCTCCGCATTACAGGTCGTCAACCAGCGCTACCTGAGGTGCCGCCCCATGGTCTTCACCACCAACAAGCCCCTGGCCGCCTGGGCGGACGTCCTCCACGACGCCGACTTCGCGGAGGCCATCATCGACCGGGTCCTGGCCAGGGGCCGACTCCTCGAACTCCGAGGGCCCAGCTACCGCATCAGGCACGTCAAGCCGCCACCCCAAGAGCACCTCGAAGGACCGGCCAGAATTTCCGGAACCCACAGGCCAATCTCCTCTTCGCGAAGGCCGAGGCTCGGTGCCCCTTCGGGATCGACGCATCCAACGCGCCGGCCGGTGTCCCGATGACACTGTCGTAGGGCAACCTCGAAGTCCAGGTCATGCGGGCTAGGCGTCTAACGACCCCGTCCCGAGAAGGTCGAGGATCCGCTTCGCGCGTTGCTCGACATCGGAGACGCCGCAGGTGGCCAGGGGCGCGGCGACTTTCTCCCACTGGGCCCGCGACTCGCGGTCGGCGCCCCGGATCCCGATCTCCAGACAGCCCGCCTGGTCCCCTGCACGGGCCATGGCGCGACCCTCCTCCGTGGCGAACGACATCGCGCGAATGCTCTTCTCGAGGTAGGTGATCGAAGTCACCCAGTCCGCCATGGCGGCCTCCGTTTCCTGTCCGTGCACCCGTTTACCGCCCCCGGCCTCGGTGTGAGGCCTGAACGAGGCGGCGACGAGATCGTAGCCGTCGGTGGCGGGCCACTCAAGGCCTGGTCCCCTGGAAGTTACCGGATCCACAGGCGCGGGTGAGGGGGAAAGGAAAGGGGCTCTTCGAGCCGATCTGTCGAGTGTGTGGTCCGCGGGTCGGAAGAGAGGAGCCCCCCCAGCCAGGAGGCCGCGTGGTAGGCTAGCCACATGTCCGGTCGGTTGGCAGGGATGCACTACGGGAGTTGCCCCTTGTGTGGGATGTCACTCTCAAGAGACCGTCGGTGCCCGAGGTGCTCGCAGGCACAGTCGGGCGCCGAGGCCCGAGGAACATCACCCTCTCGAATGCCCGTGGCTGTTGTGGTCTTGCTCTCGATCGGGTTCCTCGTCGCGCTTGCTGTCGTCCTCTGGATCGCACTGCAGTAGGGCTTCCCTCGCTCCCTTGATCATGGCGCCCGTTCCACCCGGCATGGGACCGCGCTGTGGCCCCCGGCCAGCGAGTCAGAAGTGGCGCCTTCCTTCGCTGCGCAGTCCACCATGCTGCGAGAGGAGGGCCGCGACGTCCGAGTGGCCGCACTCCACTGCCCAGTCGAGGGGGGTGGCGCCCTCAATCGCGTAGTACGCCTTCCACATCATGAGATCATCGGGGTCCGGCAGCCCTCCCCCCGGAGCCAAGAGAGGGAACCACACCCTGGCCGCCGAGTTCACGTTTGCGGAGCGGGCGATGAGGGTCTTCACCATGGCGGGTTGGTTCATCTCCGCAGCCTTGTGGAGATGCGCGCGAGCCAGGACTCCACGTCCCCGCGGCGGATCCGGTCGAGCGGCGTGTCCTGGAAGTGCTTCGCGGCGACGCTCAGGAGCTGGACGACGGCGCGGAAGGTGGACGGCTCCACCCGCATCTGCATGATGGGGAGGTAGTCGATGAGGAACTCCGCGACGGAGGGCACCTTCGTCGGGGGCACCTCTTCCGACGGAGGACGGGTCGTCGCGAGCTCGTGCAGCCGGGCGAGGGCGAAGGCGTTGGCCTCCACGACGGAGTCGCCGGCTTAGACGATGGTCCGCTTGCCGTCGGCCTTGGCATAGCGGAAGTAGTAGCCCGGGAGCGGGCGGCCGTCGCGACCCTTGCGGCGCGCGACCCCGGGGTGCATCTTGTGGCCTGCCATGCGTGCCTCCGAACTTCTGTGGTAGCACGAATGGTAGCACAACACTTTTTCGGGGTCGGGAGGGTCGAGCCGATCGGACGCAACCCGCCATGGGGTCGGTGGTTAGGTTGGTATCCCCGAGAGGACTCGAACCTCTGACCTGCGGTTTAGGAAACCGCCGCTCTATCCTACTGAGCTACGGGGACACCGTGGGCTCGAAGGGAGATCGTACCGCGGCGCCCCTCCCGCGGGGAGATCCCCGGGACCGGAGGCCTCCATGGACGACCCGCTCGCCGCGTTCCAGGCCGTGGACCTCCGCGTCGGCACCGTCGTCGAGGCCCTCCCCTTCCCCGAGGCCCGCAAGCCGGCGTGGCGGCTCCGCATCGACCTCGGCCCTCTCGGCGTGAAGACATCGAGCGCGCAGCTCACCGACCACTACCGCCCCGAGGACCTCGTAGGCCGCCAGGTCGTCGCCGTCGTCAACCTCGCCCCGCGCCGCATCGGCCCATTCGTCTCGGAGATCCTCGTCACCGGGTTCCCCGACGCCGAGGGGCGCGTCGTCCTCGCCGTCCCCGATCGACCCGTGCCGGACGGCGGGCGCCTGTTCTGATCCGGGAAGCCGCAGGACGGGCGATTGGGCTGTCCAGGTGCGGGTGGGGACCGGAGACCGGCTACAGCGCCGCAGAATGGCGCCTGTGAGCTCCCGCGGCGGCTGGAACTTGGCTACCACCGGCCGCATCCAAACCGGATAGGATGTGCCGCCTCGGGAGGGACTTCATGCGCCTCCTCACCCCTGCGATGCTCCTCGCCCTCGCCGCCGTGGGGCTCCTTCCCACCCCCGCGGCTCTTGCCACGCCTCCGTCCCTTACGGTCGACTCCTGGGTAAGGGACTCCGCCATCGTGATCCATGCGAAGGCGATCTCGCTCGAAGGCGCACGGGGGCGTTTCCGGACCCTCCGGTGCATCAAGGGGAGTAGCCCCGGACCAGAGTTGTCCGCGGGTCCCCTGGTGACTCAGTCCTGCGTCGGGCCAGGCGACCGGCCCCCCTTCCCCTCGAGCACGGAGGTCGTCCTTTTCCTCGGGTCTACGGGCGGGGACGTCTACCCGGTCGTCGGGGAGGGCATCGCCTGGCTCCAGCTGAACGAACAGCGGCGACCCGAGGTTCTCGCGGCCGTCGAGACGGTGGTCCACATCGAGTCCCTTGCCTCCCCGGAGGCGCGGATGGAGGGGTACCTCACGGCGGTCGAGGGCGAGAACCAGTTCCTCCGAGGCGTCGCCCTTCGCGTCATCACTCTCGAGCTTCACGGCAAGGACAAGGCCGCCCGTTGGGAAGACCGGCTCGTCCCCTTGATCCGGTCACCTGTCGTGGATGCCCGACTGGCGGCCATACAGGCGCTGAAGTTCTCCCAATCGGAGAAGGCGCTGCCCGGGCTGCTCGATGCCCTCGGGGATGAGAACAAGTCCATCCGGGAGTGGTCCTCCATGGCCCTTGCACCGTACGACACCGAGTCCACCGTGAAGGCGCTCATCGACGCCGCCAAGCGCAGCGACATGGTGCAGCGCGTCATCATCGACCTTCGGGGAAGCCGGCGACCCGAGGCCCGCCAGTTCCTGGTCGGGTACCTCAAGTCCGAGGATCCGAAGCTCCGGGAGATGGCCGCGCGCTCCTTCTACAGGGCCGTGTGCGACGGAGACCCCGTGATCTTCGAGCTGCACAGGCTGACGAAGGACCCGAACGACGAGGTACGCCTATCGGCCGTCGAGGCCCTCCACAAGAGCCCGTTGCCAGAGACGGTCAACGTGCTCTTGGAAACGCTGCGCCGCCCTGACCTTGGCTTGCTGGAGCATCACAGGGCACTGGGTTCATTGAGCGTCATCTCAGGGACCATCCGGCACCGGGATGGCATCGCCAAGGCGTTCCGCGATGCTCCAGACCTCGCCCCCCTGATGGAGAAGTCGCTCCGGGCTCCAATGATCCGGAACCTGCCTCCGATGGGAGGCAACGCGATCACGATCCTCGCCAAGGCCGCTACTCCCGAGGCCGTGATACTCCTACGCAGAGTGATGAACGGAGAGTTCGGCGCCGAACTTGCGGAAACAGCGGCCAAGACCCTGGAGCACATGGCGACGAAGTAGCTGGGGTGCCCCCTCTCCCAGCACGTGTTCGCCGGCAACGGGTGGGACGGCGTTGACGCCCACTACCGCTCCCGGCACGAGGCCCAGACCGGCCGCTCCTACGAGGAATGGTGGAAAACGGTCTGCGTCCGCCACCGCGAGTAGGGCAGAACCCCGCGGAGGCTAATGGGAACCCGCCCTTCCCCTCGGCCGCCCGATCCCTTACCCTCCGCCCATGACCGCGACGGAGAACCCGCCGGCCGAGGCGCCCCACCCCCCGTCGCCGGTCCTCCTGTGGCTGCTCGTCGCCGGGGCGGTGGGCGGGGCGGCGGCGGGGGCCTGGGGGGGGGAGCCGGCCGCGGCGGCCCTCGGGTGGATGGGGGACCTCTTCCTCGACGCGCTGCGCATGGTCGTCGTCCCCCTCGTCATGGCGTCGCTGGTCTGCGGCATCGCCGCCATCGGGGACATCCGCGGGCTCGGGCGCGCGGGGTTCGTCGCCGTCGTCTACTTCCTCGGCACCATGCTCATGGCCGTCGCCCTCGGGCTCCTCCTCGTCACCCTCATCCGCCCCGGCGAGAGCGCGGGCCCCGGCACCCTCGGCCCGGCGGACGCAGCGCGGTTCGCGGCCAAGTCCGACGTCGGGCTCTCCGACTTCGCCCGCGCCTTCGTCCACCCCTCCCTCGTGGACGCCATGGCGAAGACCCTCATCCTCCCCTGCATCGTCTTCTCGCTCGCCCTCGGCGCCGCCCTCACCACGCTGGGCGCGAGGGGGAAGCCGGCGCTGGCCGTCATCGACGGCATCAACGAGGCGCTGCTGAAGGTCGTCTCCTGGCTGCTCTGGCTCGCCCCCGTCGGCATCCTCGGCCTCGTGGCGGGACGCATCGGCGCCACGGGCGGGGGCGCCGCGGCCCTGGAGGAGTTCCGCCGCATCGGCTCCTACATGGTGGTCGTGATCCTCGGGCTCCTCATCCATGCCATCGTGATCCTCCCCCTCCTCCTGCGGTTCCTCGGCCGGAGGAACCCCCTCTCCTACGCCAAGGGCATGCTGCCGGCGCTGGTCACCGCCTTCTCCACCGCCTCCTCCTCCGCGACGCTCCCGGTGACGCTCGAGTGCATCTCCGAGGGGAACGGCGTCTCCCGCAAGGCCGCCGGGTTCCTCGCGCCGCTGGGCGCCACGCTGAACATGAACGGCACCGCCCTCTACGAGGCCGTGGCTGCCGTCTTCATCGCCCAGGCCTACGGCATCGAGCTCGGCGTCGGGGCGCTCGTCGTCGTCGCCCTCACCGCGACCCTGGCCGCCGTCGGCGCCGCGGGCATCCCCGAAGCGGGCCTCGTCACCATGGTGCTCGTCCTCCACGCCGTCGGGCTTCCGCTGGAGGGCATGGGCCTCATCCTCGCCGTGGACTGGTTCCTCGACCGGTGCCGCACCACGGTGAACGTCTGGGACGACGGCGTCGGCGCCGCCATCCTCGAGCGGCTCGCCTTCCGGACGGGAATGGAGCCGCCCCCCGCGGACCCGGTCCCGTAGACTCCCGGGCGTGAAGAGGTTCCGGGTGCCGGCCGCGGTCCTGGCCGCGGCGCTGATCGCGGCCCCCCCCGCCCCGGGCGGGGAGGAGGAGGCGCCCCCCCGCTGGCGCCTCGCCCCGGGGGAGCTCGCGGAGTACGAGCTCCGGCCCGTCACCGTGGACGCGAAGACGGGGGAGCGGAAGGCGGGGAAGGCGGCCCCCTTCGGCGTCTTCGGCCACCGCGTCCTCGAGGGCCGCTCCCCCCGCCCCCTGCAACCCGACCTCGACGACCTCGCCCCGGCGCTGGCCCTCACCCTGCCCGCCGCCGCCGAGGGGGGGAGGGAGTCGCTGATCCTCCTGAACCTCGGGAACCTCGGCCCCGTGGAGTTCTCGGGGAAGTGGACCGCGGAGGAGCGGCCCGAGGGGAGGAAGGCCTACGCGGCGGAGTTCGCCCTCCGCCACCGGGGGCCCCCGAAGTCCAACGACTTCGACCGCGTGATCGTGGACGGGACCCTCGCCGTCTCCTCCGTGTTCGACCCGGCGCGGGGGCTCGTGGAGAGCGCCTCCTTCGAACTGAAGGCCCGCACAATCGACGACGGGGGACCGGTCAAGGACCGCAAGGTCGCCGAGGTGCGGCGCGCGGGGGAGCTCGCCCTTCTGCGGGTGTCGAAGGCCGCCGGGGAGGAGTTCCAGCCCGCCGTGGACGCCGCCATCGCCGGGGGCGTGAAGTGGCTCCTCCAGCAGCCGAAGGAGGGGAAGTACCCCGAGTACAAGGGGTACCCCGGCGGGAACGACGGCCTCGCCGCCCTCGCCCTCTTCGCCTGCGACCCGGAGCGGAAGGCCGGGGACGCCGCCCTCTCGGCGGCCATGGCGGTGGAGCCGGCGAAGACCTACCAGACCGCCGTCACGATGATGGCCATCGAGATGAAGCGCACCCCGCCGGGGGAGGCGGAGCTGCTGCGGGCGGGGAAGATCGCGAAGGCGGTGCGCAACCTCGACCTCTTCGAGAAGATGTGGATGCAGAAGGGGGCGAAGTTCCTCCTCGACACGGCGGCGGGTCCGGGGAAGTGGCACTACCCCTCGAAGCACGCCGGGGGCCGCTTCCTCCCCCCGGAGCCGGACCTCAGCAACTCCCAGTACGCGGTGCTCGGGCTGCTGGCCGCCCACCGCTGCGGCGTCCCCGTGGAGGAGGGGACCTGGCTCGGGATCCTCCGGGCCTTCCTCCAGGTACAGCAGAGGGACGGCCCCTGGTCCGACGCCTGGCTCCCCTCGCTGAACGAGCTCCGGGCGGCGGAGGCGGGGAGGACACCGGCCTCCGCCGTGCGCGGGAAGGCGCGGGGCTGGCCCTACCGGGCCGGGGACGCCTGCTCCGCCACCATGACCTGCGCCGGCATCGCCTCCGTCGCCATCGCCCGGGACGTGCTGCGGGAGATCGCGCCGCGCCGCCTCGCCGCCGACCTCTCCGCCGAGGCCGACCGCGCGATCATGGACGGCTTCGCCTGGCTCCACGGGCGCTGGACCGTCGAGCAGGCCGCCCACGAGGACGGCCGCGCGCGGGAGTGGGCCCACTACTTCCTCTACGCGCTCGAGCGGGCCGGGATCCTCGCCGACGTCGTGCGGGTCGGGGAGCACGACTGGTACGGCGAGGGGGCCCTCCACCTCCTGCTGACCCAGCACGCCGACGGCTGGTGGACGGAGGAGCCGGGGTCGGCTCCGCGGAAGGTCGCCGACACCTGCTTCGCGCTGCTGTTCCTCAAGAGGGCGGTGACGCCCGTCGCGACGCGCTGATCGATCCCTCGCGCACGTACCTCCGCAGGAGCACGGGCAGCAGCACCAGGGACGCCAGCAGGGCCGCCGCCATGGCGAGGCTCGTGAACATGCCGAAGTAGATCGTCGGCTTGAAGTTGCTGAACACGAGGACCCAGAACCCCCCCACCACGGTGAGGGCCGTGTAGAGGATGGCCTTCCCGATGGAGCCGTGGGCCGCGAGCACCGCCTCCTCGGCCGTGGCGCCGGCGGCGATCTCCTTCCGGTAGCGGAAGGTGTAGTGGATGGTCGCGTCCACGGCCATCCCCATGGAGACGCTGGCGATCATGATGGTCATCATGTCCAGCGGGATCCCCGCCCAGCCCATGGTGCCGAGGATGAAGAGGATGGGGAGCACGTTGGGCACCAGCGCCAGGAGCGCCGTGCGCAGGTCGCGGAAGAGGACCCACAGCATCAGGAAGAGCGCCGCGACGACCATGCCGAGGGTCTGCTCCTGGCTCGTCTGGAGGGAGCGGAGCATGTTGGCGTAGAGGACGAACATCCCCGTGACCCGCGGGCGCACGTCGGCGAGGGAGGGGTCCTCCGCGATGCGCGCGCGGAGCGCCGCCAGCAGCGGCTGGCGGGCCAGGGTCGGGGCGGTCTCGCGGATGCGCACCTGGAGGCGGGCGACGGTCCCGTCCTCGCTGAGATAGTCCCGGAGCAGTCCGCGGATCTCCTCCTTCCCGAGGAGCGTCTCCGCCATGGGGAGGAGGACCTTCAGCGGCTGGCTCGCCAGGGGCGCCATGGGCGTCCCCTCGAGGAGCTTCCTCCCCTCGGTGCGCAGCGAGGCGAGGGAGAGGACGGTGCCCCCCTCGGGGATCCCCGCGAGGATCCCGTGCACGGCGGCGAGCTTCGCGTACATGCCCTCGTCGAGGAAGGTCGCCCGCTTCTCCCCCTCCTTCGCCTCCGGCGTCTCGAGGACGACCTCCAGGGGGGTCGTGCCGCCGATGCGGCGGTCGATGAAGTCGAGGCCGCGGGCGATGGGGCTCGAGGCGCGGAAGTAGTCCGTGAAGCGGGTCTCCACCTCGAGGCGCATCACCCCCGCCACCGAGAGGAGGAACACGAGCACGGACCCGAGCACGATGGGCCGGCCGTGGCCGAGGGTCCAGCGGCCGAGGGAGACCATGCCCCGGGGCGCGACGGCGGGCGCGGCGTCGGGGACGACCTTCTCGTGGGTGAGGAGGACCATGCCCGAGGGGATGAGGGTGAAGGAGACGAGGTAGGCGAAGAGGGTGCCCGCGGCCATGAAGAGGCCGAAGTCGATGCAGGGGCGGATGTCGCTCACGGCGATGGACCCGAAGCCCACGGCCGTCGTGAGGCAGGCGTAGAGGCAGGGGACGGCGATGCCCCGCACGGAGCGGCGCACCGCCTCGGGCACGTCGGCGGCGGGATGGAGGAGGCGGATCTCCCGGTAGTGGACGGCGATGTGGATGGCGTGGGCCATGCCCACGATGAGGAGCAGCGAGGAGAGGTTGCTCGTCACCACCGTCGTGCGCTTGCCGGCGACCACGGTGGCGGCCACGACGACGAGCGCGACGACGAGGACCGAGAGCATGGGGAGGACGACCCACCGGACGCGGCGGAGGGCGAAGCCCAGCACGACGACCATGAAGCCCACGGCGAAGACGCCGAAGAGCCAGATGTCCTCCTCCAGCGCGTTCACCATGTCCACGACGATGGTGGGGACGCCGGAGGCGAAGACCGTCGCCTCCTTCGGGGAGACGGCGTTCTCCCCGGTGATCTCGCGCACCGCGGCGACGATGGACCGCACGCGCTGCTGGTCCTCGTCGGCGGCGAGGCGGAAGGCGGCCAGCGCCGCCTCCCGGGCCGCGGGGGCCGCCGCGGGATCGTCGCGGGCCGCGTGCCAGGCATCCCGGGCCGCCCGCTTCGAGCCCTCGGCGAAGTAGGCGAGAATGGCGAAGGCGTCGCCCGACCGGGAGACGAGGTTGCCGGCGTAGAGGGCGGAGCCCGTGAGCTCCTCCCGGGCTCTCGCGGGATCCACGTCCTCCTCGAGGAGGGTCGCGGGCTTGAAACCGCGGAGCGCCGCCTCCCCCGGGGGGACGCTGCGGAAGAGCGGGCAGTTGGTCGGCCCGAGGACGCGGACGATGGCGGGGCGGGTCCCGAAGCCCGGGACGTCCACCTCCTTCAGCGCCTCGAGCCGCTTCACGAGGGCGTCCACCCGCTCCAGGGAGGCCCGGGACCAGGGGTCCTCCGGCGCCAGCGCCACGATGACGTAGTCGTCGCTCCCGAAGCGGCGGCGCGTCCAGTCGTAGGCGTCGCGATCGGGGTCGTGCTCGAGAGTGAGGGACTCGGAGTCGGCGTCGAGGCGGAACCCGCCGAGGAGGGAGGTCGCCGCCGCGGCGAGCCCGAGGAGGAGGATCAGCGGGAGCCAGGGGCGCCGCAGGACCAGGGACTCGTAGAGCCGGGCGGACATGTGTGGAAGGGTAGGAGGGGAGCACCGTCTCCGGCCCGAATAACCCGGCTTCGCGGGCCCCCGGCCGACCGCCGCAACCCCGGACATCCGGGGCGCTTGCGGTATACCGGTGCCGGTGCGCTACCCCTCCCCCCTCCTCGAAGGCGTCCTCCTCGGCCGGCGGAAGCGCTTCTTCGCCGACGTCCTCCTCGACGACGGCGCCTCCGTCGTCGCCCACTGCGTGAACTCCGGCTCGCTCCGCGGCGTGATCGCGCCGGGCCAGCGGGTGCGCCTCTCCCGCGCCGCCAACCCCGACCGCAAGCTCGCCTTCACCTGGGAGCAGGCCCTCGTCGGCAGCACCTGGGTCGGGGTGGACACGGCGCTCCCCAACCGCGCCGTGGAGGAGGCGCTGCGCGCGGGCCTCGTCCCCCTCCAGGAGGGGAGGGAGGCCGTCCGCCGCGAGGTCCCCTTCGGCCGGGAGAACTCCCGCGTGGACTTCCTCGTCGAGGGGGCGGGGCTCCCGCCCCTCTACCTCGAGGTGAAGAACGTCTCCATGGCCGAGGGGGACCGGGCGCTCTTCCCCGATTCCGTCACGGAGCGGGGCCGCAAGCACCTCCGCGAACTCGCCGCCATGGTCCGCGCGGGGAACGCCGCGGCGGTCCTCTTCTTCGTCCACCGGGCCGACTGCGCCGCCATGGCCCCCGCCGACGCCGTGGACCCGGCCTACGGCCGCGCGCTGCGGTGGGCCGCCCGGCAGGGGGTGAGCATCGCCGCCCACGCCGCCCTCCTCGACGGGCGCGGGGTCCGCCTCGGCCCGGGGATCCCCGTGGACCTCTCCCCCGGGCGCCGGAACGGGGCCTCGCTGCTTCCGCCGAAACCGCTCGCGCGCCCCCGCCGCCGCCGGTAGGCTCTCCCCGGCAAAGGGGGACTCCCATGGCCGCCGCCTACGGCGTCGAGGGGTACTGTCGCGACCTCACCCGCCTCATCGACCACGACACCCCGCCGGAGAAGTGCGTCGAGGTGGCCCGCGAGCGCTGCGCGTCGGTGCTCAAGCGGGGCCTCGAACTGCGGGACGAGTTCCGCGCCGTCGTCCCCGGCCAGTACTCCCGCAACCTCGTCTATCGCGACCCCCGCGGGCTCTTCGTCGTGCTGGCCCTCCTCTGGAAGCCGGAGACCGCGAGCGCCATCCACGACCACGCCTCCTGGGGGGTGATGGGCACCTTCGAGAGCCTCATCGAGTGCACCAACTACGACCGCGTGGACGACGGCTCCACGCCGGGCATGGCCCAGGTGAAGGAGCGGGAGGTCATCCCGAGCGGCGAGGGGAACGTCGAGGTCATCCTCCCCCCGGGCATCGACATCCACCGGATGCGCAACCCCACGAAGGGCCGCACCATCACGCTCCACACCTACGGCCGCGAGGTGGACGCCTGCAACGTCTACGACCCGGTGACCTGCCGCATGGGGTCCGTGGCGCTGCGCTACGCGAACCGGCCCGGCGAGATCCCCGGGCCGGGCCGCATCGCCTGACTCCCGCCCGAGGGTCCCCGCCCATAGAATGGGCGCGGAGGGCCCGCCCATGAAGGCCGTGATCGCCGCGTCGCTCCTGTCCGCCGCCGCCGCCTCCTCCCTGACCTGGATCCTCGCCACGTCGGCGGCGCCGCCCGCGCCCGCCCCGGGACGGTCCCCGGCGGCGGCGGACTTCAAGGCCGCCCTGGGCGACCTCGAGCGGGAGGTGGCCGCCCTCCGGAGGGAGATGGCGGAGCGGCCCGGTTCCGGTGCGCCGGGAGGAGGCCCCCCGGCGGCGACCCCCGCCGCCGACGCCCGACGGAGCGACGGCTCCGACACCTCCAACCTCGTGCTCCGCCCCGCCGCCGGAGTCGCGGCGTCTCTCGACCCGGTGCCCCCCGTGACCCCCGCGGTGGTGCAGCTGCTGGAGGAGCTGTCCCAGTGGCACGGCCGGCCGGAGGTGCGGGCCCGTTGGACCTTCCTTCCCGAGGGCAAGGTCCTCGAACAGCTCGGGATGCCCGACTCCGTCGTTCCCAACCAGGTCGAGGAGGCGTGGATCTACCGTGTCCCCTCGGGCGAGACCGACGAGGAGGGGAATCCGCGCTGGAGGAGGTACCAGGTGACCCTCAACCGCGGACGGCTCGTGCGGGTCGACTGATCGTGCCGAGGATCATGATTGAAGGTCACGGGCTCCCCCGGGAGTCCCGCCGGTCCGACCGGGGTGCGCGGGCCGGGCCGGGCTAGGATCCACGGCGGCCCGGCTCCCTCCGGCTGGTCCGCCTCCCGCCGGGCGCGGCCCGGCACGTCCGGCGCCTGTCCGAGGTGGTCATGGCGACCCGCGGGGTCGTAGACGAACCACGGTTCTTCGAGACCGTCCTGCGCTGCGTCGCGGACGGCGTCTTCACCGTGGCCAGCGACTTCCGCATCCTCTCCTTCAACCGGGCCGCCGAGAGGATCACCGGGATCCCCGCCGACCGGGCCATCGGGACGCGCTGCTCCGAGGTCCTCCACTCCGACCTCTGCGAACAGGGCTGCCCCATCAGGGAGACCCTGGAGACGGGCCGCGAGGTCATCGATCGGCCCGCGCGGATCCTCACCCGGGAGGCGCGGTCGATTCCCATCAGCGTGAGCAGCGCCGTCCTCCGGTCCGGGGACGGAACCCTGCTCGGGGCGGTGGAGACCTTCCGGGACCTCTCCACCATCGAGCGGCTCCGCCGGGAACTCCTGGGGCAGTACACCTTCGAGGACGTCATCGGGAAGAGCGAGGCCTTCCGGAAGATCTTCGCCCTCCTGCCCGACGTCGCCGCGAGCGAGAGCACGGTCCTCCTCGAGGGCCCGAGCGGCTCGGGGAAGGAGCTCCTCGCCCGGGCCATCCACAACCTGAGCCGGCGCCGCAAGCGTCCCTACGTGGTGGTGAACTGCGGGACTCTCCCCACCCAGCTCTTCGAGTCCGAGCTCTTCGGGTACAGGCGCGGGGCCTTCACCGATGCCAGGCGGGACAAGCCCGGCCGCATCACCCAGGCACAGGGGGGGACCCTCGTCTTCGACGAGGTCGGGGATCTCCCCCTGGAGACCCAGGTCAAGCTCCTCCGCCTCCTGCAGGAGCGGGAGTACAGCCCCCTCGGGGCCGTGGAGACCCTGCAGGCCAACGTGCGCATCGTCGCCGCCACGAACCGGGATCTTTCCCGGCTCGTGAGCCAGGGGCTCTTCCGGGACGACCTCTACTTCCGCCTGGCCGTCGTGCGCCTCGTCATCCCCCCCCTCGACCGGCGCCGCGAGGACATCCCCTACCTGGTCTCCCACTTCATCGAACGCTTCAACGCCAAGCAGGGCAAGCACGTCACGGGCGTGACCCCGGCGGTCATGGAGATCCTCATGCGCCACGACTTCCCCGGCAACGTGCGCGAGCTGGAGAACATCGTGGAGTACGCCTTCGTCCTCTGCCGCAACGGCTCCATCGACGTGCACCACCTGCCCGACGGCGTCCAGGCCAGGAACGGCGCGTCGGCCTCCGCGGAGCCCCCCCCGACCACGCTTCCCCTGGCCAGGAGCGAGGCGGAGACGATCCGCCGCAGCCTGGAGCGCCACGGGGGCCGGCGCACCGTCGTCGCCGGGGAACTCGGGATCAGCCGGGCGACCCTCTGGCGGAAGATGAAGAAGCACGGGATCTCCCCCGGGGAGCGCTGAAGCGGGTCGGGACCGTTGCAGCGACGCGACGCGTGAAACGCGCGGACGTCGCGGAAGTGGAACGTCGCCTCCCCGCCCGGCCCCGGTCGCGGCCCCCGTCCACCGCCCCAACCTCCCGCCCGCCAGCGGGTTGAGCCCTCCGGGAGGCGTTCCGGGCGGATCCGGTCCGGGCCTTGCCATGGCTTCCGTGGTCCGGAGGTCCGAACTTGAAGGTCGCCATTCCGAGGATGGGAGAGATGGTCGCCCCCTGCTTCGAGTACTGCGCCACCATGGCGATCTTCACCGTGGAGGGGGGCCGCATCCTGGACCAGGTGGACTTCCCCCTCCGCAGCCGGGATCCCTTCGACCGGGTCCGGCTCCTCCGCGACCGCGAGGTCGACACGCTCATCTGCGGGGGCATGCAGGACGTCTACGAGGACCTGGTCCGGGCGAGCGGCTTCGAGGTCATCTCCTGGGTCTCGGGTTCGGTGGAGGACCTCCTGGACATGTACCTGCGCGGCAGGCTCGTCGGCGGCACCGGCCCGGTCAGGAGGGATTGATCCGTGGCGACTCCGAAGAAGTACAGCTATCACGTCGAGGCCGCGGGCCTGGCGGTGGAAGGGAAGCCGGAGAAGTTCCTCGAGGCCTTCGCGGCGATCCTGCGGCACGGCAGCTACAACCTCGCCCTGGACACCTACTCCCGCATGAGCGCCCGGTGCGGGCGCTGCGCCTCGGCCTGCCAGCTCCACCAGGCCACGGGGGAGGACCGGGACATCCCCTGCCACCGATCCGAACTGCTCCTGCGCGTCTACCGGCGGTACTTCACCACGACCGGCGTGCTCAAGGCCCGGGTCTTCGGCGGCTTCACCCTCACCGACGAGTACCTCGACGAGATGGCGGAGTCCTACTACCGCTGCACGGCCTGCCGCCGCTGCAAGGCCTCCTGCCCCCTCGGCATCGACCACGGCCTGATCACCCACCTGGCCCGCTGGGTGCTCGCCGAGATCGGGATCATCCCGCGGGCCCTCCTCGTATCGGTCCGGGAGCAGCTGGAGGGGAAGACGAGGAACACCTCCGGCATCCCGATCCCCGCCCTGAAGGACACCTGCGACTTCCTCCGCGAGGAGCTGCGGGACATCCACGGGGTGGACGTCCCCTTCCCCTTCGACGTCGAGGGTGCCGAGTACGTCTTCTTCCCCGCGGTCTCGGACTACCTGATGGAGGCCGACACCCTGATGGGAAACGCCGCCGTGATGCTCGTGACCGGCGGATCCTGGACCATCGGGACGGGGAACTACGACGGCATCAACTACGGACTGTTCTACAGCGACCGGATGCTGGAGCGGATCGTGAAGAACGTCGTGGCCGAGGTCCGCCGGCTCAAGGGAAGGAAGGTCCTGGTCGGGGAGTGCGGGCACGCCACCCGTTCGGCCTGGTACGTCCCCACCTTCGGGGGCGCGGACCCCCCGCCGGTGGTCAACTGCCTCGAATACGCCGCCGCCATGCTCGAGGCGGGGAGGATCCCCCTCGGGCCGGGGAAGATCCCCGAGCGAGTCACCTACCACGACCCCTGCAACATCGCGCGCGTCGGGCGGATCACCGAGCAGCCCCGCGAGATCCTGAAGGCCATCTGCGCCGACTTCGTGGAGATGACGCCCAACCGCACCGAGAACTACTGCTGCGGGGGAGGCAGCGGCACCGTGTCCATCGACGAGATCCGGGCCTTCCGGACCGGGCCCCTCGGCAGGCGCAAGGCCGCCCAGATCCGGGACACGGGGGCGAAGTACGTGGTCTCCCCCTGCGCGAACTGCAAGAAGCAGCTGCGGGAGCTCTGCCAGGACAACGATCTCGGGGACGTGGAGGTCGTCGGGGTGCACGACCTCCTCCTGCGGTGCATCGACTTCGGCGCCTTCCGGACGGCGGAGGAACGGGCCGTCCCGGCGGAGAAGGGAGCCCGCTGACCATGCAGACCTGGCTCCACTGGGCCCGCGGACCGCTCTTCTGGACGGCCCTGGCGTTCATGGTCCTCGGCCTGGCCCGGAGGCTCCTCCTCGTCTCCTGGGAGGGGTGGCGGATCTACGTGCGGGCCGGGGACAGGAGCATCCCGCTGCGCAGGGTGGCGCGCGAGACCCTGCAGTGGCTCGTCCCGGCCCGCCGCCTGCGGGACCGGTGGTTCTACAGCCTGACCACCGTCGTCATGCACGCGGCGGTCCTCCTGGTCCCCCTCTTCCTCGCGGGGCACGTCGCGCTCTGGAGGAAGTCCGTCGGCCGCTCCTGGCCCGCCCTGCCGAATCCCGTCGCGACGATCCTCACCGTCGCCGCCGTTGCGGCCGCCATCGCCGTCGTCATCCAGCGGGCCGCGGCCCGGGACAGCCGCGCCCTGACCCGGTTCCAGGACCACGCCCTGCCCCTTCTCATCGCGGGCATCTTTGCGGCGGGCTTCCTGGTGATGCACCCGGCCTGGAACCCCTTCTCCCGCGACTCCGTCCTCCTGGCCCACGTCCTCGGGGGGGACCTCCTCCTCCTCCTGGTCCCGCTGACCAAGCTGAGCCACATGATCCTGCTTCCCTTCACCCAGCTGGTGTCGGAGCTGTCGTGGCACTTCCCGCCGGACGCGGGGAGCCGGGTCGCCGCGACCCTGGGCAAGGAGAGCGAGCCCGTATGATCCCCGCCCCCGCGATCCTCATCGACATCACGCGCTGCAACGGATGCGAAGCCTGCGTCCTGGCCTGCAAGCAGGAGAAGGGCCTCGGTCCGGATCGGCTCCGCCACGGCCAGCAGACCGTGGACGGCCTCTCGTCCACGAGGTTTTCGACCATCCTCCGCCGGCCCGGGGACCGCTTCGTCCGGCAGCAATGCCGCCACTGCCTGGACCCCGCCTGCGTCAGCGCCTGCCTGGTGGGCGCCATGCGGAAGACGCCCGAGGGCCCGGTCGTCTACGACTCCGACCTCTGCATCGGCTGCCGCTACTGCCTGATGGCCTGCCCCTTCGGAATCCCGCGCTACGAGTGGGACGCGGCGGCCCCCTTCGTGCGCAAGTGCGACCTCTGCCACCCGCGCCTGATGCAGGGGAAGGGGCCCGCCTGCGTCGATGCCTGCCCCCGGGAAGCCCTCCTGTTCGGGAGCAGGAAGGACCTCCTCGCGGAGGCCCACCGCCGCATCGAGGAGAACCCGGGCGGGTACCTTCCCCGCGTGGAGGGGGAGAAGGAGGTCGGGGGGACCTCGGTCCTGTACGTCGGTGACGTCTCCCTCGCCTTCCTCGGCTGGGGAGGCGACCCCGGCGAGGTGCCCCTCCCCGACCTCACCTGGGCGTCCCTGCGGAAAATCCCCGCGGTCGTCCTGGCGATGGGAGGCCTAATGGGGGGGATCCACTGGGTGATCCGCCGCCGCATGCTGATGGCGGAGTCGCGGGCCGGGGCCGGGGAGAAGCCGGGAGGCGGCGATGCGTGAACACCGGCTGGCCGTGCTGAAGGGAATCCTCTGGACCCTGGTGGGAGTCCTGGCCTCCGTCACCGTCGTCCGGTTCGCCCACGGGCTCGGCGCCGTCACCCACCTCTCCGACGCCGCCCCCTGGGGCCTCTGGGTCGGCTTCGACGTCATGTCAGGGGTGGCCCTCGCCGCGGGGGGGTTCGTGCTGGCGGCGACGGTGCACGTCTTCGGGATGGAGCGCTACCGCCCCTTCCTCAGGCCCGCGATCCTGACGGCCCTCCTCGGATACGCGGCGGTGGCCGTCGGCCTCCTCTACGACCTGGGCCTTCCCTGGCGCATCTGGCACCCGATGTTCCATCCGCAGGTCCGCTCGGTCCTGTTCGAGGTGGCCCTCTGCGTGATGCTCTACCTCACCGTGCTCGCCCTGGAGTTCGCGCCGGTGATCCTGGAGCACCCGCTCTTCTCCCGCCCCGTCTGGGCGAAGGTCCTGGGGAGCCTGGGGAAAGTGACGCTCCCCCTCGTCATCGCGGGCATCGTCCTCTCCACCCTCCACCAGTCCTCCCTGGGCTCCCTCTTCCTGATCACCCCCGGCAGGCTCCACCCGCTCTGGTACTCCCCAGCCATCCACGTCCTCTTCTTCGTCTCCGCGGTCGGGCTGGGCCTGATGACGGTGGTGCTGGAGTCCCTCCTCTCGCGCTTCTTCCTCGGGCACGAGGTGCACGGGCGGGAGATCGCGGGACTCGGCGTCGCGGCCTCCGCCGTCCTGTGGCTCTACGCGGCCCTTCGGCTGGGGGACCTGGCCTGGAGGGGTCACCTCGGAATGGCCGTGGACGGATCCGGACCGGGGATCCTGTTCCTCCTCGAGCTGGCGACGAGCGCCGTCCTGCCGGCTGCCCTCCTCCTCCACCCCCGGGTCCGATCGAGCCTCGGGGGGATGGCGGTCTGCGCGTTCCTCGTCGTCTCCGGGATGATCCTCTACCGGCTGGACGTCTCGATCCTGTCCATCGCGAGACCCGCCGGAACCGGCTACTTCCCGAGCGGGGAGGAGTTCGCGGTCAGCCTCGGCATCGTCGCGGCCTTCACCCTGGTCTTCATCTTCTTCGTGGAGCATCTCCGGGTCTACCGGGACGTCGGGGGGACCCCCGCCCCCGGGAGGAAACCCGGCTTCGCCCCCTGCACCACCGCCCACCTCCTCCCGCGCGTCCTCGCCGCCCCACGGTGGAACACGGGGGTCGCCCTGGCCGGAGCCGTCCTCGCCCTTCCCTTCCTCCCCCTGGCGGGCGCGGAGCCGTTGCGGGCCCCCGCGGCGGGCGCCCGCAATGTCGAGGGAGTGATCCGGGACGGAGGCAGGGGAGGTGAGAGGAAGGTCCTCTTCGCCGGCGCGGACGGCGGGATCCCGGGGGATGAGGCGGAAGTGAAGCTCGTCCTGATGATCGACGGGAACCGGGACGGGAACCTGGTCCTCTTCGACCACGACGCGCACCGGGAACGGCTGGGAGGGAGGGAGTCCTGCCGGGAGTGCCATCACATGAACCTCCCCTTCGACCGCGGCTCCGGGTGCTTCCGGTGCCACCGGGACATGTACGCGGAGACCCCGCTCTTCGAACACGCGCCCCACGTGGCGGCCCTCGGCGGGACCGCCGGCTGCGCGCGGTGCCACGAAGATGGTGCGGAGGTGAAGGGGTACGAGGAGGCCACCGCCTGCGCGGCCTGCCACCGCCGGGAGGCCGGGGCCGGCTCGATCCTCCCCGCTCCCCCGGAGCGGTGGCGGCCCGCCCCGTCCTACAGGGACGCCATGCATCGGCTCTGCGCAGAGTGCCACCACAGGAAGGCGGGGGAGTCCCCGGGGGATCTGCCGGCGGAGTTCGACCAGTGCCGCTTCTGCCACGACGTGGACCGCCGGGGGGGGCTCGAACGCATGTCCCCCTCCAGGGAGGGGAACTAGATGCCGGCCGCCGCCGGGGACCGCGCGGAGATCCGGGAGTGGATCCGCTCCCACCTCTTCGACGAGGTCCCCATCGCCATCTGCGTCATCGACCGCGACCACAGGATACTGACGGCGAACCTGCGGTTCGTGGAGGCCTTCGGCGCCTGGGAGGGACGGCCCTGCCACGAAGTCTACAAGGGAAGGAAGGAGCCCTGCCTGCGGTGCGCCGCGGAGGAGTCCTTCGCGGACGGCAGGATGCGGAGCCGCGAGGAGGAGGGCACGGGGATCGAGGGGAAGCCGATCGACTACCTCGTGAACATGGTCCCGGTGGTGCGCCCCGGCGGGGAGATCCCCTTCGTCATCGAGATGTCCATCGACATCTCCGCGGTGAAGCGCCTGGAGAGCGAGAAGAGGGAGGCGGAGCACATGGCCGCCGTGGGGGAGACCGTGGCCGTGGTCGCCCACGGGATCAAGAACATCCTCATGGGCCTCGAGGGCGGGATGTACGCGGTGAACACCGGGATCCAGAGGGGCGACGACGACCGGATCGCCCGGGGGTGGGCCACCCTGGAGGAGAACGTCCAGCGCATCTCCCGCTTCGTGAAGGAGTTCCTGGACTTCGCCCGCGGCCGCGAGACGGCCGCGGTGCCGGGGGACCCGGCCGCCCCGGCCCGCCAGGTCGTGGAACTCTACCGTGACCGCGCGGCGCAGTCAGGGATCCGCCTCGAGCCGGACATCCGGGAGGCGACGGCGCCGGCCGCCCTCGACCAGGAGGGGATCCATGCCTGCCTCGCCAACCTCGTCTCCAACGCCATCGACGCCTGCACGGTCGCGGACCGCGTGCGGGAATTCGTGGTGACCCTCTCCTTCCGGGAGGAAGGCGGGGCCCTGGTCTACGAGGTGGCGGACAACGGCCAGGGCATGGACTACGAGATCAGCCGGAAGGTGTTCTCCCGGTTCTTCACCACCAAGGGATCGGACCGGGGCACGGGCCTCGGCCTGCTCACCACCAAGAGGATCGTCCACCAGCACGGAGGCCGGATCTCCTTCTCGTCCAGGGAGGGCGAGGGGTCCGTCTTCAGGATCGAGCTGCCGCGGGCGACCCTTCCCGGGGCGCCGGCGGCGGCCCCGGGGGCGGACGTCCGCTCTCGAATGTCCGCGGAAGGCTCTTGAACGGAGGAGGCGCCCCATGGTGCTCGCCCGGGAGAGGACGGTGCTGGTCGTGGATGACGAACCCGACGTCCGGGACTACCTGGCCCAGATCCTGCGGGACGCCGGATTCCGGGTCCGCACGGCCGCCGATGGAGGGGAGGCCCTGGAGGCGATCCGCGGCGATCCGCCCGACTTCATTTCCCTGGACCTCGTCATGCCCCGGATGAGCGGGCACAGGCTCCTCTACGAACTGCGAAAGGACCGGCGCCTGGCGGGAATCCCGGTCCTCCTCGTCACCGCCCACGCCCAGGACGAGATGGGGAAGCGGGACCTCGAGGACATCCTGGACAACCGGGTCATCGCGGGCCCCGGGGTGTTCCTCGAGAAGCCGGTGAAGCCCGGGGACTACGTCCGGTGCGTCCAGAGGGCCCTGGGCATCGAGGAGACGAAGGAGGACGAGGACCGGATCCGCCTCCAGGAGGAGTTGCGGCAGCACCTCCCCGCGGCCGGGCCGCACGCCCTTCGCCGGGCCCTGGAGGCGCTGAAGCCCGGGAATCCCGGGGAGGCATAGGACGCGAAGAGGCGGGACGCAGGCGAAAGGGAGGTGCCACCATGCCGAGGAAGACCGAAGTCGCGCCGCAGGGGGTCCGGGCCGGGGAGAGACCGGCCGGGAGGATCCTCATCGTGGACGACGAGCCCGACATCGTCAGCTACCTGGAGATGCTCCTCGGGGACGCCGGTTACGAGACCCTCTCCGCCGCGGACGGGGCGGCCGCCCTCGACCTCGTCCGGAAGGAGAGGCCGGACCTCGTGACCCTGGACATCTCCATGCCGAAGTCCTCGGGGACGCGCTTCTACAGGGAGGTCAAGGGGGATCCGGCGCTGGCCGTCATCCCCGTGATCATCATCACCGCCGTGACGGGATTCGGAGGCGACCCCTACGGCTACCAGAAGTTCCTCAGCCACCGCAGGCTGGTGCCGCCTCCCGACGGCTTCTTCCCCAAGCCCATCCAGCGGGAGGAGTTCCTGGCGGCGGTGAAGAGGCTCCTCGCTCCGCGGGGGAGGGAGGCGCGGGGCGGGGGGTCCTAGTACTGCACGACGGAGAAGACGTGCTCCCCCTCGAGCTTGTCGCGGCCCGAGAGGAAGGAGAGCTCCATGAGGAAGGCGACGCCCACGACCTCGCCGCCGAGCTTGCGCACGAGCTGGGTGCAGGCGGCGATGGTGCCCCCCGTGGCCAGCACGTCGTCCACGAGGACGACCCTCTGCCCGTCGCGCACGGCGTCGCGGTGGACCTCCAGCGCGTCCACGCCGTACTCCAGGGCGTAGGAGGCCGAGATCCGCTCCCGCGGCAGCTTCCCGGGCTTCCGCACGGGAATGAACCCCTTGCCGAGCTTGATGGCGAGCGGCGCGCCGAAGAGGAACCCGCGGGACTCCACGCCGAGGACGAGGTCCACGTTCCGGTCCTTGAACTCGTCGTGCATCCGGTCGATGACGAACCGGTAGGCGGCGGCGTTCTTGAGGACCGGGGTGATGTCCTTGAAGGAGATGCCGGGCTTGGGGAAGTCCGGGACCTCGACGATGTAGGACTTCAGTTCGCGGGCGTCCATGGGAAAGGCTCCTCTGTCCTCGGGAGGGCCGGAGCATAGCACAGGCACCCGGGGGGGCCGAACCCCTCGCCGCGGCGGGGGGCGTGGGAGAATGGACCGGTGCGGATCCTCTACGGCGTCGTCGGCGAGGGCATGGGCCACGCGACGCGCAGCGCGGTGGTGCTCGACCACCTGCTGGCGCGGGGGCACGAGGTCCGCGCCGTCGTGTCGGGCCGCGCCCACGGGTTCCTCGCGGACCGATTCCGGGGGCGCCCCCGCTTCGCCCTCGAGGAGATCCACGGGCTCGCCTTCACCTACCGCGGCAAGGGGCTCGACCGGTCCGCCTCGCTGCGCGCCAACCTCGCCGCCGCCCCCGCCGGTCTGGCGAAGAACCTCCGCGCCTACCGGCGCGTGGCCGAGGACGGCTTCCGGCCGGGGGCGGTGATCTCCGACTTCGAATCCTGGTCCTTCCTCTACGGGGTCCTCCACGGAGTCCCGGTGCTCTCCGTGGACAACGTCCAGGCCCTCGCCCGCCTCCGCCACCCGCGGGAGTTCGACCGGGGGAGGCGGCGCGCCCTCATCCTCGCGAAGGCGGCGGTGCGGGTGAAAGTGCCCGGGGCCTTCCACTACCTCGTGACGAGCTTCTTCTTCCCGCCCGTGGCGCGCTCGCGGACGACGCTGGTGCCGCCCATTCTCCGGCCGGAGGTGCTGGCGCTCCGGCGTGAGCCGCAGGACCACGTGCTCGTCTACCAGACCGCCTCCGCCGACGGGACCCTCGTGCCGCAACTGCGCCGCCTCCCCCACCGGTTCGTCGTCTACGGCATGGGGCGGGCCGCCGTCGAGGGCAACGTGACGATGAAGGAGTTCTCCGGCCCCGGCTTCCTCGAGGACCTCCGCACCGCCCGCGCGGTGCTCGCCGGCGGCGGCTTCTCCCTCGTGAGCGAGGCGGTCCACCTCGGCGTGCCCGTCCTCTCCCGCCCCGTGGCCGGGCAGGCGGAGCAGGAGATGAACGCGTTCTGGCTGGAGCGCCTCGGCTACGGCGCCGCGGCGGCGGACTTCGACGGGGAGACCGTGGAGCGGTTCCTCGCCGGGGTCCCGGCCATGGAGCGCGCCCTCTCCTTCTTCCCCCGGCAGGACGACGCCATGGCCTTCGCCTGCGTGGACGAGGTCCTCGCGCGCATCGAACGCGGCGAGCGGGCCCCGGCGCGCCTGGACGCGCCGAACCTCGGCGCGTGGAGGGGGCGGTGAGGAGGGGGGCTCTCCTGCTCGGTCTCGCGGCGACGATGGCCGTCGCCGGCGGCGGCGCCTGGCTCGCCTCCACCCTCGGCAACGCCGAGCGGGCCGTCGTGTTCACGACGGCGGCTTTCGTCCCGCCCCGCGGCGACGCGTGGTCGATCTCCGTGACCGGGATGGTCTACGAGCCGGAGACGAACTCCCCGGCGCGGCGGCTCGGGCTGTCGGCCCTGCGGAGGGCGCTCGGCCTCGGCGGGGACTCCGAGGCCGCCGAGCTCTTCCGCCGGCGGGCGGCGGCCTTCCTCGTGGATCGCGAATCCGGGGAGGAGGTGCGCGTCCGCCTCCCCGCGGCCGGCGCGTTCACCGCCTCCCTTCCCCCCCTCCGAACGGGAGGGGACGGCCGGTTCTCCATCCAACTGCGCCCGTCGGCGAAGGAGCTGCGCCCGCTCCTCCGCGACCGGGGGGGGACGGGGGGCTGGCTCGAGGTGGAGATCACGGAACGGGACGGCCGGGATGTCCTCGGCCGCGGCTGGATCCAGTGCGTCCCCCCCGAGGGGGTCACCGTCGTCTCCGACATCGACGACACGGTGAAGGACACGAACGTCCTCGTCCGCCGGGAGATGATCGCCAACACCTTCCTGCGGGAGTTCCGCGCCGTGCCCGGGATGGCGGAGGCCTACGCCCGCTGGGCCGCGGAGGGGGCGGCGTTCCACTACCTGAGCGCGGGGCCCGTGCCCCTGCAAGGTTTCATCGAAGAATTCCTTGCAGGTGCAGGCTTTCCACCGGGAGAACTTCGCATGCGGGAGTTCCGCTGGCGGGAGGAGAACCTCTCCGATCTCCTCTCCGGCGACCCGGCCGCCTTCAAGGGGGAGAGGCTCGACGCCCTGGCCGCGGCCTTCCCCCGCCGCCGCTTCGTCCTCGTCGGGGACTCCGGCGAGCGGGACCCGGAGGCCTACGGCGCCTTCGCGCGGCGGCACCCGGGCGCGGTGGCGAGGATCTTCATCCGCGAGGTGGTCCCCGGCGGATCCCCGGCGGAGAGGTACGCGCAGGCGTTCGAGGGGGTGGCGGCGGGGATCTGGACCGTGTTCACCGATCCCGGGGACCTGGGGCCGCTGCCCCGGTAGGGTCCCCCGCTCCTCCGCTACATCTCCTCCGGCGCCTCGATCCCGACGAGATCGAGGCCGCGCGCCAGGGTCCCCTTCACGGCCCGCACGAGCCGGAGGCGCGCCGCCGCCGTGGCCCCGTCCTCGCAGAGGACCTTCATCGCCGGGTCCCGGTTGCCGAGGTCGTACCAGCGGCTGAAGGCGGCGCAGAGGTCGAGCAGGAAGGTCGTCACGTGGAAGGGCTCGGCGTCCTCCGCGGCCTTCTCCACGCGGTCGGGGAAGTCGGCCAGCAGCTTCAGCACCGCCGTCTCCTCGGGGAGCAGGAGCCTCCCCGCGTCCCCGTCGCCGGGGACCGCCGGCGCGCGGCGGAGGATGGAGGCGGCGCGGGCATGGGCGTACTGCACGTAGGGCCCCGTGTCCCCCTCGGTGGAGAGCATCCGGTCCCAGTCGAAGTCCACGTCCCGCTGCCGCTGGCTGGAGAGGTCGTTGAAGACCACCGCCCCCACCCCCACCTGGCGCGGGGGGGGGGGGGGGGGGGGGGGGGGGGGGGGGGGGGGGGGGGGGGGG
>CAYJMF010000014.1:0-30115 GCA_964370855.1 uncultured Planctomycetota bacterium
TAGGTAGTGGGGAATTTTCCGCGGAAATCAACTCCACCCTGTGCCAGGCACCTAGATGGCGACGAGTTCGCGGACTTCGGGGCAGACTTCCTTCAGGCGGTTCTCGACGCCCAGCTTGAGGGTGGCGGTGGAGGAGGGGCAGCCGGCGCAGGAGCCCTGGAGGATGACGCGGACGACGCCGTCCTCGTAGCCGGCGTAGATGATGTCGCCGCCGTCCCCCTGGACGAAGGGGCGGATCTCCTCGAGGACCTGGAGGATCTTCCTCTCCGTCTCCGAGGCCGGGGCGGAGCCCTGCTTCGAACCCGGGGGAAGGACCGGCTCCCCGGACCAGATGTGCTCCCGGATGGCCATGCCGACCTTCTTCGCCTCCTCGGGCCAGGCCTCGGAGTTCTCCCGGCTCACGGTCACGAAGCTCCCGGCGACGAAGATGCCGGTGATCCCGCCGAGCGCCCAGAGGCGGCGCGCGAGGGGGGACTCCTCCGCCTCCGCGGCGTCGCGGAACTGGGCCGTGCGCCCCTCCATGAGGGGGCGGTCCACGGTGAACTTCAGGCTGGCGGGGTTGGGGGTGGCGGAGGCGAGGATGCGGATGGTCTCCTTGCCGGGGGCGGCCTTCGGATCGGGCATCGGCGGTGATCTCCTTGGTGCGGGGATGGAGGAGGATTCTACAGGGGCGGCCCGGTAGCCCATCCTTCCCGCCCCCGGTCCGGTGTAGTCTGGGTCACTCCCAGGGCAGCCGGATTCCCCATCGAACCGTGAGCCAGAACGACTCCCCGAACCTCGCCGAGGGGACCACCCTCGCCCACTACTCCGTCCGATCCGTCCTCGGATCCGGCGGCATGGGGACCGTCTACCTCGCCGAGGACACCGCCCTGGAGAGGCCCGTGGCCGTCAAGGTCCTCCACGGGGCCATCGCCGGGGACGCGGCCTTCGTGGACCGGTTCGTCCGGGAGGCCCGCGCGGCGGCCCGGGTGAACCACCCCAACCTCACCCACGTCTACTTCGTCGGCACCGCCGAGGGGCGGCCCTTCTTCGCCATGGAGTACTGCCCCGGCACCACCCTCGAGGACATCGCGCGCAGGGAGCACCCGGTCCCCCTCGACCGCGGCCTCCGCCTCCTCGCCCAGGCGGCCCGGGGCCTCGCCGCCGCCCACGGCTCCGGCGTCGTCCACAGGGACGTGAAGCCGGGCAACCTCCTCGTGCTCCCCGACGGGACCGTGAAGGTCGCCGACTTCGGGCTCGCCAAGTCCGTCGCCGCCGACGTCCACGCCACGGCGGGCCGCATCATGGGCACGCCCACCTACATGACCCCGGAGCAGGTCCGGGGGCGGCCCGTGGACGCCCGCACCGACGTCTACCTCCTCGGGCTGACCGCATGGTGCCTCTTCGCCGGGAAGCCCCCCTTCGCCTCGGACCAGGTGGGGGAGCTCATCAACGACCAGCTGAACACCCCCCTCCCGGACCTGTCCGCCGTGCGCCCCGACCTGCCCCCGGGCCTCGGGGAGCTCCTCTCGGCGATGTGCGCGAAGGACCCGGCGAAGCGCCCCTCCACCATGGCGGAGGTGGCGGGCCGGCTGGAAGGGCTGAGGCCCCGGCCCCTCGACCCCGCCTCCCTCCCGGCGCGCCTCTTCGCCACGGCCCTCGACTTGGGGCTCCTCCTCGTCGCCGGCGGCGCCGTCTTCGGCGCCACCCTCCTCGTCGCCATGCTGCGTTCGGGAGGGGGGGACTCCCTGGAGTCCCTCGAGGGGAACCCCGTGGTCGGGTACATGGTCTCCGTCTCCGCCGCCGCGATCCTGGCGGTGCTCCAGCTCGGTCTCGAGCTCTGGACGGGGCGCTCCTTCGGGAAGTGGGCCTTCGACCTGCAGGTCGTCCGGGAGGACGGGAACCGCCCGGCCCCCTGGCCCCTCGTGTTCCGCTTCCTCCTCCGGTTCCCCCTGTTCTGGTTCTTCCTCGCACCCGACGCCCTCGATCCCCTGGACAAGTTGTTCCTCGGGCTCCAGGGGGTGGCGGTGGCGGCGGCGGCGGCCTGCTTCCTCTTCGCCTCGGGCCGGACCCTCTCCGACCTGCTGACCGGGACCCGGGTCGTCTACCGGTTCGATCGCCGCCCCGCCGCCCGCTGAGCGCCGTCGCCGCCCCCTCCCGGACCGTGACGTCGCCGATTGGAGGAGGGCAGTTCCTTGACGCGGGCGCCGCCTTCAGGGAATCCTGTGCCCGGTCGCCGCGCCCCGTCACGGCGCGGCGGGGGGGCCGCGGGGCCCTCCGGAAAGGAGCCGGGCATGGCGGCCGTGGAGAAGTTCGGCAGGCACGACATCACGAGGCGGGTCATGCACCTGCTCGAGATCGACTCCCTCGACGACTGGCCCGAGGAGATCCGCTTCCCCAAGTCCCCCCAGTTCGTCCTCTTCCTCGCCTGCGACGCCACGGACGTCGAGGACGACGAGCTGCAGGCCTTCGCGAGGAAGGCCATCGACCAGGGGATGGTCTACCTCTCCACCTGGGGCCCAGGCGCGGAGAGGGTCCACGACATCTTCGACGAGGTGGACGGCGACAGGAACCCGGACTCCAACGCCGATTCCGTGGTGCTCTCCGAGTGGCACGAGGACGAGCCCCTCGCCGAGGCCCTGCGCTTCGCCGTCGCCACGGCCTCCCCCGCCCACGACTACGAGAAGACCTGCAAGGCCACCCTCTGCGTCTCCGTGGGCAACCCCGACTGGGCGGAGCAGATCCGCGGCTGGCTCGACGAGCCGGACACCCTCGAGGCGGCCATCGAGGAGGAGGACGAGGGGGAGGACGCGGACCTCGACTTCGGCGAGGAGGCGGAGGAGGACGTCGATCTCGACGACGAGGACGAGGACGAGGAGGACGAGGACGAGGAGGAGTACGACGGGGGGGACGACTAGCCGCTACCTCTCGCCCCCGCCCCCGCCCCCGCCCGCCGGCCTCTGGGTGAGGAGCACCGCCCGAACCTTCCGGGACAGGCCCTCGGCGTCGAAGGGCTTCTGAAGGAACGCGGCGCCCCGCTTGAAGGTCTCCTCCAGCACCCCCTTCTGGACCTCCTCCTCCTCGATGTGGCCGGAGACGATGAGGACGCGGAGCCCGGGGAACTTCTCGCGGAGCCGGCGGGCGAGTTCGTGGCCGCTGAAATCCGGCATCACGTAGTCCGTGACGAGGAGGTCGATGGGGACGCCGAATCGGGCCGCCGCCTTCTCGCCGGCGGCGCCGTTCTCCGCCTCGAGGACCGTGTAGCCCTCGGCGCGGAGCGCCGCGCACAGGAACTTGCGCGTGCCCTCCTCGTCCTCGGCGACGAGGATGGTGGTCGGCCGGTCCTTCGGAATCTCGGTCAACGCCTCTCCTCGCGGAAGAAGGAGCCCTCTCCCTGCAGGCCCCACCGGTGGTCGAACCACCCGGCGGCCCGCACGCCGCCGTCCCCGGAGCCGAGGAACCCCGACCCGTAGACGGCCCAGTCAGGGTACCCCACCCCGGACGTGAACGGGAGGAGCCCGTACCCCACCCGTGTGCCCCGGTCACCGGTGGAGGCGAAGGCCGCCGCCAGGGAGTCGTCCTCCCCCCGGCGGGGGTGGACGAGGAGGGCGCCGAGGTCGTCCCCCTCCCATGTGCGGTCCCCGACGCGGACGGAGCCGCGGCGGACCTCCACGGGGCAGGACTCCGGCAGGACCGCGGACCAGGCGGCGTTGTCGTCGGCGTTCCCGTAGAGGACGACGTTGCGCCCGCGGAACTCGCCCGGCCGGGCGAGGAGATCGACGTCCCGCACGACGGGCGCCGAGCCGTTGGCCCTGTACCACCACAAGGAGGCGTGGTACCGGGCGAGCTCCAGGTTCTCCCGGTTCCCCGATTCCGTGCCCCGCGTGGGGACGACGAGGACGAAGGCGTTGCCGAAGGCCCGCTTGAAGGGGCCCGAGCGGCCGGGGTTCTTCTCCGCGGGATCGACGCCGCGGACGGCGGTCCAGCCCTTCCCCTCCCGGCTCCAGGTGTCCACGCCGTCGGAGGCGGGGGAGGGGACGGCGGCGCCGTCGATGACGACGTCCGTGGAGGGGACCCCCGCGACGTGGAGCAGGGAGAGGGTCCGCACGTTCTCCGTGTCGAGGACGACCTTCCCGCCGGCCCTCCTCCCCTTCACCCGGAGGGGCCTCCCGTACACGAGGGGCTGGAACGCCATCACCCAGTGGTGGAGGGCGTCCACGGCGGGGTCCGCGGAGAGGAAGTCGATCTCCTCCGGCGCCTCCGGCGAGCGGCTGCGCGCGAAGAGGTCGAAGATCCAGGGCCCGTCCACGCAGTCCGCCCCGGGGGCGGCCTCCCCGTCCCACCAGTGGCCGGCCCCCTCCTGGAACCGGCGGAGCGGGCGGCCCCCGGCCTTCTCGAGGCGCGCGATCATCCCCTCGGCCTCGGACAGGGGGACGTTGTCGTCGGCGGTGCCGTGGAGGACGAAGGTCGGGAGGGGGACGAGGTTCGGAATCAGGTCCTCCGTGCGGGAGCCCCCGTCGGCCCCGCGCCAGATCGGCGACAGCTCCGTCTCCGGCCGCGGCCCGCCGCCGTAGGTGTCGAAGGAGCACCAGCCGGCGCTCGGCGCGATGGCGGCCCACCGGTCGGGATCGTTGGCGGCGAGGTGCCAGGTCCCGTGGCCCCCCATGGAGTGGCCCGTGAGGAAGACCCGGTCCGGGTCGGCGTCGGGCAGGGCGAGGACGCGGGAGAGGACCTCGTAGGCGTCGGTGCGGCCCCAGTCCTGCCAGTCGAAGCCGAAGGGGCGGCGGTTGGTGGGCGCGACGATGCGGACGCCGGGGCGGGGGGAGTAGGAGCGGGCCTGGCCGATGGCCTCGACGGAGGCGCCGTGGAGGGAGAGGACCGTGGCGACCTCGCGAACGGCGGCCGGCGCGCCGGAGGGATCGAGGACGGCGTAGTACTGCACGGTGCCGTCCATGGCCGAGGTGAAGGTGACGCGGCGGGCCTCGCCGGGGCGGCGTACGTCGAGGGAGAAGTCCGTCGGGGGGGAGCCGGGGCCGACGGAGAAGGCGATGCGATTCCCGGGCCTCAGCAGCCCCCACGGTCCGAGGTCCACGGCGGCCTTTCCCGTCCAGAGCGGGGCGAGGGGGAGGGCGGGGGACCACTCGGGAGGAGGCGGGTCCGTGGACCCCGGTCCGCCGGGTCCGATCCATGGCGCCGGCTTCCACTCCGTCGAGGGATTGAGGAGGCGGACGGATCCCTCCCCCTCCCACTCCTCCTCCCCGGCGACGGGGTCGGGCAGCGTCGCGTCCTCGGCGAGGACGGGCGACCGCCCCGCCTTCCACGGCTCGAACCGCAGGCGCCACGGCCCCCGGGGCCCGACGACGAAGAGCCGGTTCACGCCGGGCCGCAGCTCCACGGGCACGGGGCCGGTGCCGAGGCCGTAGACGTCGCCGGGGAAGCCGGCCCCGTTCACGAAGAGCGCGCCGGCGCGGTCGAGGTGGGCGAGGTGGACGGAGGAGCCTCCGGCCGGCCCCTCGACTTCCCCGTAGAACCAGGCGCCCCTCTCGTCCTCGACGGACCCGTCCTCCTTCGCCTCCACGGGCCGCCACGGCGCCTCGCCGGAGGTCCCCTTCACCACCTCCCCCTCCTTCGGCGGGGGACCGTCCCGGTCGAGCAGGAAGCGCAGGAAGGGTGTGTTCGGGTTGAAGGGGGCGCGGCCCCGGGCGTCCACGGAATCGAGGGCGAGCCATTTCCGGACGACGAGGTCCGGAGGGCGGGCCGCCTCCTCCCCGGCCCCGGCGGGGGGGAGGGGGGCGGCGGCGGCGAGAAGGAGGAGGAGGAGGAGGAGGGGGAGGGGGAGGAGGGGGCGGCCGATTCCCATGGGCGCTGGTTCCTTCCGGCGTCGGGTACCATGCGGCCGCATGAGAGAGGACGAAGGCGACCGCATCGACATCGTGGGGCTCACCGTCCCCACCATCATCGGGATCTTCGGCTGGGAACGGAAGGTCCGCCAGGAGGTCTCCCTGGACCTCACGCTCTGGACCGACGTGAAGAGGGCGGGCCGGACCGACCGCATCGAGGACGCGCTCGACTACAAGAGCGTGAGCAAGCGGCTGCAGGGGTTCGTCGGGAAGTCCCGCTTCTTCCTCCTCGAGAAGCTCGCCGAGGAGGTGGCCGCCATCCTCCTCCGGGAGTTCGGCGCCCGCCAGGTCCGGGTCCGCGTCGAGAAGCCGGGGGCGCTGCGGGGGGCGCGCACCGTGGCCGTGACCATCACGCGGGGCGGCGGCAGGGCCCGCGCGAAGCCCCGTGCAGGCGGAAAATCCCGTGCCTAACGGGCCCCCGCGGCGGTGAATCCGTAGGCGACCCGCCGCACGGTCCCCTCCGGATCCTCCCTGGCCTCCTCGAGGAGGAACCTCCCGCCGACGTGCCCGTAGAACCCCCGGGCCTTCTCGTTTCCCGCCGGCGTCCAGAGGTAGAACCGCTCCGCCCCCGAGGCGGCCATGCGCCCGGAGCACGCATCGAGAAGGCGCCTGCCGAGGCCGCGCCCCTGGAACTCCGGCCGCACGTAGAGGTGGTGGAGGACCCAGCCCCATCCGGGGCTCTCCCCCGCAGGCGCGGGGCCGCAGGCGGCGATGGCGGCGAGGGTCCCCCCGGCCTCCGCCACGAGGGCGCACCTCTCCCGCCCGTACCGCGGGTCGGCCATGAACTCCGCCCAGTACCGGAGGCGGAAGGGGAGGTCCTTGCGGGCGAGGACGCCTGCGGGGACGGAGTCCGCGAAGGCGTCCCGCCGCACCTCGAAGTGGAGGAGGGCGACGGCCTCGCGGTCGGCCTCCGTCGCGTCGCGGATGCGCTCCTGCATCGTGGTCCCCCGGGCCCGCCCCGTGACGATGGTGTCACGGTCCCGGGAGGGCGGGGAGGATTCCCGTCCGTCCCGGCCCTTCGAAGCCGGGTATCGTATGGCCATGCCCGACCGCTGGCTCCTGCTGCTCGGTTCCAACGTGGCGCGCGAGGAGAACCTCGACCGCGCGGTGGAGATGCTCGAACGCCGGTTCGGGATCCTCGCCCGCTCCCGCGTCTACGAATCCGAGGCGGTGGGGGACCCCGGCGGCCCGCTCTTCTGGAACCAGGCCCTCTGGATCGGCGCGCGCTGCACGGGTCGGGAGATGCGGGACGCGGTGCACGGGGTGGAGGCGGCCCTCGGCCGGGTGCGGACGGCGGATCGCAACGCGCCCCGGACCATGGACATCGACGTGCTGCTGGCCCTCGACGCCTCGGGCGCGGTGAGCGCGGACCCCGCCCCGGACTCCGACATCCGCCGCTTCCACTACGTCGCGCTCCCCGCGGCGGAGATCGCCGCCGGCCTCTCCCTCGACGGGAACGGGACGACGGTGGCCTCCGCAGCGGCGGCGCTGGGCCCGCCGCCGCCGGGCTTCCGGGTGCTGGAGCAGCCCGTCCCCCGGTGACCGGCGCGTGACGGGCCCCTGACGGGGGCGTGACGGGGTCCGGCGAACCTCCTCCCCCGGAAGGAGGCTCCCATGGACCGCAGCGCCCTCGCCGCCGCCCTCGTGCTCGCCGCCGGATGCGCCTCGACGCCGGAGGCCGCCCCGCCGCTCCCAGCGGCCTACTCCGTGGAGGTCCGCTTCGTGCGGACCGACGGGGAGACGGTCCTCGCCCCGCGCCTGCTGGTCTTCGCGGGGCAGAGGTCCAAAGTCCAGGTGATGCGCCCCGTCTCCTACATCCAGTCCTTCGAACTGGGAAGGAAGGAGGGGAGCCTCGTCGCCGATCCGATCATCGGAACGGTCAGCGGCGGCATCCTCCTCGAGGCCACGACGACGCCGGTCGCCGACGGGAGCGGGGCGCGGTTCGAGTACTCGATCACGGTGATGGAGCCGGGGAAGGTCCTCCCGGAGCGGACCATCCCCCTCGGCGAGGGCGTGCCGATGACCCTGCAGATGCCGGAGGTGGAGAAGGTCTCCGTCGCCGGCGCGGCGCTCCTTCCCGACGGTGAGGAGCGGGCCGTGGCGGTGCTCCCCTGGCCCGGGGAGGAGGGGCGGGGGGTGACGGTGTGGGTGAGGGCCCGCGGGACGGGGTTCCCGGAGGCCATGGAGATCCTCGAAGGAGAGGAGATGGAGCTCGTCGGAGGAGGGGGCCCGTCGAAGGAGGACCTCGCCGCCGCCCCGCGTCCCGCTCCCGTCGCCGCCGCCGTCGTCGGCGCGCCGGGCTGGTTCCGGCTTCGCAGCGTGCGCCTCGCCGGGGCCATGGAGCAGGGGACCGTGGTCGAGGGGGACGCGCTACGGGCCCTCCTCGAGGGCGGGACCGTGACCGTGGAGAGGGATCTGCGGTGGGCGGGATCGGGGGATGCGCCCCGTTCCGTCTCCGTGGTGGTGGAGCGGCCGTTCCTCACGGATTTCGACATTGAAGAGGGCAACGACACGCACGTGACGGGGCCCGTCCTCCAGAACCTCTCCTTCGGGATCCTCGCGGACCCGGACGCGGCGGGGGGGTACCGCTGCACCCTCTCCTCGATCCTGCCCGTGAAGACCTTCACGACCTCGCTCGGCGTGGGGGACTTCCCGCCCGTGACCATCGATCTCCCCGAGATCCACGTCCGCGCGGGCAACCTCCCCGGCGGCCCCGGCGAGCGCCTCCTCGTCCTCGGCCCCCGCGACGGCGGCGGCACCGACGCCGTCATCCTCTCCTTCGACCCGGAATAGGGGACGCACCCAACTTTCCAACTTTTCGAAACGTGAAGCCGGGGACGCGCGCCACCTTCGCTTCTCAGGGCTCCGCCTTCCGGAGAGGAGTGCCGGCGAACCACGGCGGGCCTCCCGCGTTCCCCGGGGTGGCATGATGGGAGCGATGAAGGGTCCGTGGCGGTGGGTCCTCGCGGCCATCCTCCTCGCCGGGTGCGGCGGGGGGGAGGGAGGGATTCCCCGCTCGGTGCCGCCTCCGTCGCCGGCCGCTCCCGCGATGGGAGGGCCGGACTCCGTTACGCCGGCGGATCCCGGCCCGTCGAGCGCTCCGGGTTCCGCGCTCCCGAAGGAGGAGGAAGAGGGGGAAGGGGAGGAAGAGGACCGGCCTCCTCCCGCCCTCCCCTTCTCCGCTCCCGGCGAGGATCCCGACTTCCCCGCCAAGCGCCCCCCCGAACCGGGCGACTGGCTCGCCCACTTCGACGAACCGGGCCAGACCGCGGAGGAGTACCGCTTCTCCTGCACCAACCGGCTGGTCGGCATCCGCCGGCGCATCCTCGTGCAGCCCCTCGGGAGGATCGCGGAGAAGCGGAGGGCGACGCTGGAGTCGGTGCGCCGCTTCCTCGCCGCCTTCTTCGCCGGGGCCGACGTGGAGATTGCGGAGCCCCTGCCCCTCGACCCGGACGCCTGGAAGGAGGAGCGGGGCCAGTACTTCGCGCCGGCGGTGCTCGGGGGGCTCGGCAACCGCCTCCGGGGGACGACGCTGGCCTGCCTCGCACTCTGCGGCGAGGACCTCTACGCGGAGGACCTCAACTTCGTGTTCGGCCTCGCGTCCCCGCGCCTGCGCACGGGGGTCTTCTCGCTGGGGCGGTACGACGGGGACGGGGAGGGGACGTTCCTCCGCCGGACCCTCAAGGTCGGCGCCCACGAGACGGGCCACCTGCTCGGCCTCGAGCACTGCGTGCGCTACGAGTGCCTGATGAACGGCTCCAACAACCTCGACGAGGCGGACCGCGCGCCGCTCTTCGAGTGCCCCGAGTGCCGGGAGAAGCTGCGGTGGAACCTGGGCTTCGACCCGGCGGCGCGGTGGGAGGGGCTGGCGGCGGTCCTCGCGGGGGAGGGCCTCGGGGAGGAGGCCGCCTTTGCACGAAGGCGGGCGGCGAAGTCAAGATCCCGCTGAAGCCGGCGGCGGCGCTCCCCCGAAGAATGTGCTACCGCGGTGTCTCCCCCCCCGCGACAATCGTCCCCCATGTTCGACATCGACCACGAGTCCCCGGTGCCCCTCGGCGAACAGGTCCGTCGCGCGGTGCGTCGCGCCATCGCGGAGGGCCGGCTCGCGAAGGGGGATTCCCTCCCGCCCGTGCGCCGCGTCGCCGCCGACGCGCGCATCAACCTCAACACCGTGGCCCGCGCCTACCGCGAGCTCGAGGAGGAGGGGCTGGTCGAGACCGTCCGCGGACGGGGCACCGCGGTGAAGGCCGATCGCGCGGCGAAGAAGCTCTCGAAGAAGGACCTCCAGCTCCGCGCCCGCGACCTCATGGCCGACGCCGTCCTCGGCGGCCACCCCCGCCAGTCCCTGCGCGGCCTGCTGAAGTAGGGCGGGCGCGGGACGGGCCGGGAAGGCTCCCGGCGCTCACTCCCCCTCGACCGGCACCCACCCGTCGGCGAGCCGGCTCCAGCGGAGGCGGTCCTTCCAGCGCTCCCACCAGGCGGCGGCGCGGGCGGCGGTGCCGTCGTGGTCGCCGATGCGCTGATCGCAGGGCATCGTCGGGTACCAGGCCCGGAGCACGCGGTCGGCGTTGTTCCATAGGCAGCAGTTGGCCCCGACGCGGGAGCGCCAGTGGGCCAGCGCCTCCGGGTCGCCGGCGAGGCCGAGAAGGACCGGGTCCCCGAAGAAGCCGTCGTAGACGTAGGTCCGGTCCTCCGCGAGGAAGGCGAGGAACTCCCGCCGCGCCTTCCCGTCCCCGGCGATGGCGAGGCCCGCCGTGGCGGGCCAGTAGAGTTCTCGGGCCCGGTCGGCGCGCAGCGCGCGGAGCACCGGGAGCGCGGGCGCGCCGAGGAGGCCGAGGCGGGCGACGGCTACGGCGGCGGGCTCCCCTTCCGAGGCGGCGCGCAGGCGCTCCTCCGGCGTCCCGCCGCCGTCCCATCCTTCCTCACGATCCCTCCAGCCCGGCGGGGCCCGCAGGCGCCCGAGGGACGTGGCGACCCAGCCCTCCTCGAAGTCGGTCGGGGCGTTCTTCCACGCATTGAGGAGCCCCTCCGTCTCCGCGGGGGCGGCGACTTCGAAGAGGGGGGCGAGGCGGGCGATGCCCTCCCACGACTCGTCCCCGGGGGCCGGGGGCCCCGCCGCGAGGAGAGCCGCGATTCTCTCCCGGGCCTGCGAGGGGGAGAGGGGCTCGGGGCCCTCCGTCTCCGGGGGCTCCGCCTCCCCTCGCAGCCGCGCGATCCACGCCCGGGGGAGCCGGAACGCGTACCCGTCCAGCGGCCCCCCCTGCGCCGCCGCCGCCTCGAGGAGCGCCAGCGTCGTCCGGTCGGCCCGCGCATCGGCGAAGTCGGCGAGCCGCGGCGGCTCCCGATCCGCCACGGCGGCGATCATCGCCGCCCGCGCGTAGAGGAGCCCCCGCGCGACGTCGTCGGCGTGGCGGTCGCTGTTGTCCGCCAGCAGGGTCAGCAGCCAGAGCAGCTGGTGGAAGGTGGACCCCTGCGCGGGCTCCAGCAGTTCCACGAGGCCCGGGATCTGGTCCGGCCCCATCATCCGGTGCAGGCCCTGCAGGGAGGACTCGCCGGTCTCCGTTCCGTGCTCCGCCACGGTGCGCAGCAGGCGGAGGACGTCCGCCGACCCGAGGGAGCGGTACCCCTCGCAGCCGGGATCGAGGGCGATCTCCGGGTGGGTGACGAGGAGGTCGCACTGGAGCCGGAGTTCCTCCAGGGAGAGGCACTCCGGGGGGAGGTCCCGGGCGCAGGCGAAGGCCGTGGCGGGATCCTTCGAGCGGAGGCCCGCGATGAGGAGGGGGATGCGCTCCTCCCTCGGCAGGTCATCGAGATCGGCGGGGAGGAGGACGGCGGCGGGGGGGGCGGGCGCCGGTGCCGAGGCGGTGCCCGCGGCGCAACCCGCTACGGAGATCGCGAGGAGGAGCGTGGGGAGGGCCCCGGGAAGGCGCATCCCCCGATTCTAGCGGGGCGGCGCCGCCGGAGGCGCGGGAACCGGGGAGTCACCAACGGGAAAGCGACGAAGCGAGGGACGTCCCTCCTCCCCCCCTCCGCTCGCGCGGCGGGGGGGCGCGGTGGAGGGTGCGCTCCATGGCGGCGACGACGTGGGCGAGGTGGGCGACCTGGCGCTCGCGATCCCCGCCGACGCGGAAGTGGAGGAAGACCGCGGGCCGGTGGAAGAGCTGGGTCCACTCGAGGACGCGCCAGTAGGCGCGGTTGCACCAGTAGGAGCCGATGCGGTCCTCCCGCTCCATGCCCGGCAGGAGGGAGAGGGCGGGCGCGAAGAGGGAGGTGCGGAAGACGGCGTTCCCCGCGGCACCCGGATCGAGCGTCGCGGAGGCCGCCACGGGGAGGTCCCGGGCCACCTCCTCGACGTTGGTGTCCCACGGCCCGTCGCCGCCCGCCTCCCCCGTGGCGACGACGCCGGCGGGGTCGCGGTCGAACTCCCGCGCGAGGTGGATCTCGCACCGCGCGTCCACGGGCAGGACCACCGTCGACACCCGGGCCGGGTGGAGTTCGAGGAAGGCGCGCAGGACGCGCTCGCTCGCGTTCTCGGGGCGGAGCGGCTTCCCCGGGGGGCCGAAGGGCTCGAAGGCCGTCACGAGGATGCGGGGCGCCGGCTCCGGGGCGGGCATGGGGCCTCCTGTGCCGGGGGATGATAGCGCTCCCCGCGCCCCGCATGCCGGGGAACCCGCCCTACCAATCACGCCCCGCCCCCCCCTTGACGCCCATCAGGGGATCTCATCACGGGCCCGAGCGCGATGGGGTGAGCGCTCCCCTCCCGCCCGCCCTAGGATCGCCGGGGCAATCAGGGGGCGTGCCTCCCCCACGGGGCCCCGGCGGGCTCCCGCCCCCGATGAGAAAGGTCTGGCACCATGCCCGCCACGATGACGAGGAAGAGGGGGAAGTGCTCCCCGAAGAAGGCCGCCCCGAAGAGCTTCGCCAAGGGCGACAAGCGCGCCGATCTCGCCGGCCCCGGCGTCTCCACCTACCCCGAGGTCGCGAAGATCCTCCCCACGGACTACAACCCGATCCTCAACCCCCGCGACACGCAGATCGCCATCGCCATCGCGAAGGAGGCCATGGAGCACGGCCTCTCCCGGGAGCTGAACCTCATCCGGGTCGAGTGCCCCCTCATCGTGACGACGGCCAGCGGCGTCAACGACTACCTCGATCGCGACGGCTCCCGCACCCCCGTGGACTTCCCCTGCGGCCTCGGCCTCGAGAAGCGCATCGACGCCCAGGTCGTTCAGGCGGCCACCAAGTGGAAGAGGATGGCGCTCGCCCAGTTCGGCATGGAGCCCGGCCAGGGGCTCTTCACGGACATGCGCGCCGTGCGCAAGGACTACTTCCTCGACCACGACCACTCCTCCTACGTCGACCAGTGGGACTGGGAGAAGGCCATCCTCCCGAAGGACCGCACCCTCGACTACCTCAAGGAGGTCGTGCGCGGCCTGTGGCGGGTCATCAAGTCCGCCGAGGACGACGTGCTGAAGCGCTTCCCGCAGCTCGCCACGCCGAAGCTGCCCCGCCTCCCCGACGAGCTCGAGTTCTTCCACGCCGAGGAGATCCTCGAGATGTACCCGACCCTCCCGCGCAAGCAGCGCGAGACGGCCATCGTCCAGGAGCACCCTGCCATCTTCATCATCGGCATCGGCTGGGTCCTCGACGACGGCTACCCCCACGAGATGCGGGCCGCCGACTACGACGACTGGGCGACCCCGACGACGCGTCCCGACGGCCGCCCCGCCCACGGGCTCAACGGCGACATCCTCGTCTGGAACCCCGTGACCCGGCGCCGCCACGAGCTCTCCTCCATGGGCATCCGCGTCACGAAGGAGACGCTGAAGCAGCAGCTGAAGATCACGGGACAGGAGGCCTTCCTCAAGCTCCCGTACCACAGGGCGATCCTCGCCGACAAGGTGCCCCTCTCCATCGGCGGCGGCATCGGGCAGTCCCGCACCTACCAGTACCTCCTGCGCAAGGCGGCCCTCGGCGAGTGCTCCGTGACGGTCTGGCCGGAGGAGCTGCACCGCATCTGCGCCAAGAGGAACATCCACCTCCTGCGGTAGGGGGAGGTCCGTAAACCCGTTCTTACATCCGCCGGTGCGATTGGCGGGAATCGCTGACGTTCGACCGCGGGGGAATCGGCACGGCGCTTGCGCTGGTTCCCCTGCGGTCAGCCTTCCTGGAGCCGGCGGGAAGGGTGCAAGAGAACTTCCATGCATTCTTCAGCACTTCGTCGGTCTTCGGGAAGGCTGCCCCACCTCGCGGGGACGGGCCTGCTCCTCCTCCTCCTGGGGGCGGTCCTCGCCTCCGCCCTGCCCGGCTGCTCCGGCTCCCGGTACGAGAAGCAGGGCCCCCTCCACTGCGTCCGCGACGGGCAATACCTCTACACCTTCGACTCGATCTGGCGGATGGAGTCGCTCCACGTCGTCGATCCCCGCACGGGCATCGCCGCCCGCGCCGAGGGGCCCGGCCTCGATGCCGACCGCGTGGCCCGGATGAGGGGCACCCTCCTCAGGACCCTCGGCCTCGCGGACCTCGGGGCCGTTCCCCGCGAGGGAACCTCGGAGCTGGAAGCGCTGCGGAGCCTTGGGTACCTCTAGCCCGGATCGGCCGCGTCCCCGCCGGATCCTCCTCGCCGCCCTCCTCGTCGCCGCCGCCCTCGGACTCGCCGGGATCCTCGCCGCCCTCGGGGTGCTCGGGACGGCTCCCCCCGCGGGAAGGCCCCCGGACATCGTCCTCGTGGTGTGGGACACCTGCCGCGGGGACCGCGTCTCCGCCGCCGGGTACCCGCTCCCGACGACGCCCCGGCTCGAGGCCCTCGCCGCCGACGGGGTCGTCTTCCGCCGCTGCTACACGTCGGCCCCCTGGACCCCGCCGGCCCACGGCTCCCTCTTCACGGGACTCCTTCCCCGGCGCCACGGCCTCATCGAGGGGATGGGGGACCGCCTCCGCGCCGGGCTCCCGACCCTCGCCGCGACCCTCCGGAAGGCCGGCTACGAGACCGTGTGCGTCTCCACCAATCCCCTGATCTCCGACGCGACGGGCCTCATCGACGGCTTCGAGACGGTCCTCCCCTGCTTCCGGACGGAGGACGCGACGGTGGGTTCCGCGGAGGCCGTGGCCAACGTGCGCCAGTGGCTCCTGCGGCGCCGCGGGACGCCGGGGCCGCGGCGGCCCTTCTTCCTCTTCGTGAACCTCATGGAGACCCACCTCCCCTACATCCTCGACGAGGAGGGGGTGGAGGCGGCCCACGGGAGGGAGGCGCTGGTGCCGGCGCGCCGCGCGGCGGAGGCCACGTCCGACATGGACCCCCGGTTCCACCTCCTGGGGCTGCGGCCGATGCACCCCCGGCAGATCCGCGACCTCTCGCTCCTCTACGACGGCGCCGTCTTCCGCGACGACCGGTCCACGGGGCTCCTGCTGGACCTGCTCCGGGCCGAGGGGATGTCGTCGGACGCCTTCGTGGCGATCTGCGGGGACCACGGGGAGAACCTCGGCGAGCACGGGGAGATGGACCACGCCTTCTCCGTCCACGACACCGTCTCCCGGGTGCCCCTGGTGGTGCGCCAGGCGGGGCGCTACGACGGGGGTAGGGTGGTGGAAGGGCCCGTGGCCCTCCACGACCTCTACCCGACGGTGCTCGCCGCCGCGGGCGTGGAGGCGCCGCCGTCCTGCGGGGCCGACGCGGTGGTGCTCGGGTTGGCGGCGGCGCCGGGGAGGGTCGTCGTCACGGAGTACGGGCCCATGCCGCGCTCCGTGGCCGAGGCGTCGGCGGCCATGCCCGGCGCGCCGGCCCGGGTGATGGACCGGTTCCGCTGGAGGTACCGGGCGGCCCGGACCTGGACCCCGGGGGCGGGGGGCCGGACCCTCATCTACGTGGAGCAGGCCGAGTCCGACGGCTCCTGGACGCCCGTGCGGGAGGCCCTCTTCGACTCCGGCGCCGACCCGGGGGAGGAGCGCAACCTCCTCGGGCCCGGGGAGCGGCCGGAGGAGCGGGCGGAGGCGGCGCGGCTGCGGGAGGCGGCGGAGAGGTGATCCTCCTCCTGTAGCCCCCCCCGCGTCTGGATCCCCGGGGAAGGAGATTCCCCCCGGGAGGTGGATCCATGCGCAGGGCCGTCCTCGTCGCCGCCGCCGCCGTCGCCGTCGCCGCCTTCGCCGCCTTCGCCGCGACCTTCGCCGCCGCCGCCGCGGAGCCCCGCGGCCCCGTCTTCGGGAACAACGCCTACGAGGGGGAGATCCGCGATGACGGCGGACCCGACGCCGACGCCTTCGTCGGGCCGCTGCTGGCGGGGGAGCGGCTCTCCGTCTCCGTGGCGGCGGCGCGGGGGTCGCCGCTCCGCCCCGTCCTCGCCCTCCTCGATCCGGCGGGCGAGGACCGCACGCCGCTCCTCCGGACCGCCGGCGGGGGGGTCTCCTTCCGCTCCTTCATCGCCGACGTCCCGGGCCGCTGGACGGTGCGCGTCGCCGGCGCCGGGGACACCGAGGGCGGCTACGCCGTCCGGTTCCGCGTCCGCTCCCGTCGGACGGCGACCCGCCGCTCCCCCCCGCCGGGCCCCGCGCCGCGCATCTAGACCATCCCCTTCCCCGGGGGGGGGGGGGCGCGCCTCGACCTCCGGGTCGAGGGCGCGGGGCCCGGCCCCCCGTCCCTCGACGTGCTCGATCCCTCCGGAGCACCCCATCCCCTCGCCCCCATCCTCCTGTGGCGGCGGGGGAGCGCGTGGGTCCTCGACGACCTCCCCCTCGATCGGGGGGACGGGACGTGGAGGATCGTCGCCGGGGTGGGGGAGCGGGGCCTCCGCGTGGCGGTCCGCGTCTCCCTCGACGGGCGTCCCCGGGGCCGGACGATCCTCGGCGCCGTCGAGCCCCGGCTCGAGGAGCGGGACGCTCCCCATGACGCGATTCCCGGGAGCGCGGTCCGGCTGATGGGCACGGGATTCTCGCGCGGGGAGAGCCCCTCGGTCTGGATCGGCGGACTCCGCGCCGCCGTCCTCGCCACGGGGAGCGCGGGCGACCGCATCGACGTCGCCGTGCCCGTCCTTCCCCCGGGAGGGCCCGTGGAGGTCGTGGTCGCCAATCCCGACGGCCAGGCCTGCGTCGCTCCCGGGTACCTGCGGGCCGTCGCCCCCGGGCCCCCCGTCGTGCGGGAGTTCCTGCCCGCGGAGGTGCGCCTCGTCGCGGGGGCCGCGGCGGAGGTGCGCGTCCTCCTCGCGGGCCACGCCCCGCCGGAGGGGATCGACATCCCGCTCTCCGTCGAGGGGGGCGTCGGGACGGCGCCGCCCTCGGTGCACGCGGCGCCCCACGCCCTGGAGGCCTCCTTCGTCTTCACGGCGGGCATCCTCGCGGCGGGGACCGCGGAGGCGAAGGGGCTCCTCCGGGCCTCCCTCGGAGGGAGCGTGGTGGTCCCCGTCGTCGTGTCGGCGCCGCCGCCGCCGGACTCCCTCGACCTCGCCGGCTGGCGGCTCCGCCAGACATCCGCCTCGAAGACATGGGTCCTCCCCGAGGGGACGACGGTCCCCCGGGGCGGCGCCCTCGTGGTGGCGCGGAAGTCCGACCGCGCCTCCTTCGAGGCCTTCTGGGGGGCGCCCCTCGGGGCCGGCGTCGCCTTCCTCGATTCCGGCGACCGCTTCCCCTCCCTCAACGGGGACGAGACGATCTCCCTCGAGGATCCCGACGGGAACCCCGTGGACGGGCCCACGGTGGCGCTGGAGCCGGGGAGGTGCTACCGGAGGATCCCGGGCACCGCGGCGGGTCTTCCCGGATCCTGGATCGAAGGCGTCGCGGCGCCGGGCGCCGTCGTGCCCGGCGGGCCCCCTCCCGCCGGCACGGGAGCCGCGGCTCCCTACGTCTCCCAGTTCGCCGACCCCGCGGGCACGGGGCAGTTCGTCCACGAGTTCGTGGAGATCCGGTGGGAGGGAGGGAATCCGTGATGGCACTTTCCCCGACGCCTCCCCGCTATCATGCGGCGCGCAAGGAGGTGCCCGTGGCGCGGAAGACCGTGGCGACGAAGGCCCTGACGAAGAGGAAGAACCCCTACTCCGTCCACCCCGCGGTGGGCATGGTGACGAAGTGGGCCGCGGAGCTGTCGGAGACCACCGGGCGTTCCCTGAAGGAGTGGGTGGAGGTCGTCCGCCGCGACGGCCCCGAGGGGAGCCGGGAGCGGCGCACCTGGCTGCGCAAGGTCCACCGCCTCCCGATGCAGGCGTCCTGGTGGATCGCCGAGCGGGCCGGGGGAGGGGCCTCCATCATGGCCGAGGACGAGGACGCCTACCTCGAGGGGGCGCTCCGCAACGTGGAAGAGCAGTACTCCGGGAAGAAGGCCGCGCTCCGCCCCGTCTACGACCGCCTGCTGGAGATGGCCCTCTCCCTCGGCAGGGACGTGAAGGTCTGCCCCTGCAGGACCATGGTCCCCTTCTACCGGAGGCACGTCTTCGCCGAGGTCCACGCGACGACGAACGCCCGGGTGGACCTCCACCTCGCCCTCGGGGACGTGGAGCCGGCGGGGCGCCTGGAGACGTTCGCCGCCCCCGCGGGGCAGCGGGCCGCCCACCGGATCTCCCTCGGATCGCCGGCCGACGTCGACGGGGAGGTGGAGCGCTGGCTCCGCGCCGCCTACGACGGGGGGGATCGGGCCATGAAGCGGAAGGCCCCCTCGAAGGTCCCCGCGGAACTGGCCGCGGCCCTCGCGGCGAGCCCGGAGGCGAAGGCCGCCTTCGACGGCCTCGCCCCGGGCCACCGCGCCGAGTGGATCCGGTTCGTGGACGAGGCGAAGAAGGTCGAGACCCGCGAGAAGCGCTCCGCGAGGGCCGTGGACCGCCTCGCCTCCGGCAAGAAAGCGCCATACTGAACCCGACCCAGATTGGCGGCGAGGGCGGAGGCGAACCACCTTGGCCCGGGAGGACGGGTCTCGCCTCCGCCCTCGCCGCCAATCTGGGTCGGGTTCAGTATGGCGCTTTCCTGCCTTTCGCCCGCTACGATGTCTCCGGTTTGCACCCCGACAGAGGAGGCCCCATGACCAGCGCCGCCGCCGTCCGCAGGGGTGCCGCCTCCTCCGGGAACCGCCTCGCCGCCTGAGTCCCGGCGAAGGCCTCGCCCCTCCCCCCCGTCCCGCCCGGGATCCGTTCCCCGTGCGGATTCCCCGCCGACGGCCCCCTCCTTCCCTCCACGGAGTCCCATGTCCATCGACCTCCGCCTCACCGACGAGCAGAGCCGCCGCCTCGACGACTGCCGCCTCTCCGATCCCGCCCTCCTCCCCGGCCTCGTCGTGCGCGAGCACCGGGAGGCCCACCTCCTGCTCCTCCCCGACGGGAGCGAGCGCCTCTCCCGCCCCGGCGGCCGCCTCCGCCACGAGGCCGCCGCCCCGGCGGACCTCCCCGCCGTGGGGGACCGCGTCGCCGCCGAGGTCCCCGCGGGGGGAGGGGACGCCGTCGTGCGCGCCGTCCTCCCGCGGCGCACGGCGCTGCTCCGCAAGCGCCCCGACCGCAGCGTCGCCGCCCAGGTCCTCGCGGCCAACGTGGACACCGTCCTCCTGACGGCCTCCCTCGCCCGGCCCTTCAGCGCCCGCAGGCTCGAGCGGGCCCTGGCGCTCGCCTGGGACGGCGGCGCCGATCCCGTCGTGCTGCTCACGAAGTCCGACCTCCACCCCGACCCCGAGGGGGCGGCCCGGGAGGCCGCCGTCGCCTGCCCCGGCGCGCCGGCCGTCGCCGTCAGCGCCGTCACCGGAGCGGGCATCGACGCCCTCGCCCCCTGGCTCCTCCCGGGGCGCACCGTGGTCCTCCTCGGGCCCTCCGGCGAGGGGAAGTCGACCCTCGCCAACCGCCTCCTCGGGGCCGACCTCCTGGAGACGGGGGGGGTGCGGGCCGTGGACGGCCGGGGCCGCCACACCACCGTGGATCGCCACCTCGTGGAACTCCCCGGGGGGGCCTTCCTGGTGGACACCCCGGGGCTGCGCGAGATCGCGCTGTTCGACGCGGCGGAGGGCATCGCGTCGGCCTTCGCCGACATCGAGGAGGCGGCGCTCCGCTGCCGGTTCCGGGACTGCGGCCACGACGGGGAGCCGGGATGCGCCGTGGAGGGGGCCGTGGCGGCGGGCACCCTCGACGGCGGGCGGCTCGAATCCTGGAGGCGGCTCCGGCGCGAGGAGGCCTTCCTCGAGCGCAAGGCCGGGATCGCGGCCCTCTGGGAGGCGAAGCGCCGCCGCCGCGCCCACGGGCGCATGGTGGAGGACGCCCTGGAGTGGAAGCGGCGCCTGCGCGGCGGCGGGGAGTGAGGGGCGCGCGTCCGCCCCTACTCCACGAAGATCCCCGTCGCCCGGACGATGAGGACCGCCGGATCCGGGCGCGGGGCCACGACCCCGACCACGGTGACGGTCTTCAACTCCGCGAGCCCGCCGGCCCCCTTGAGGTCGGTGCGGAGCGGCCGCCCGTCGGGGCCGTCCACCTCGACGGTGGCGGTGTGGGCGGTGAGCACGCCGCGGTCCTCGCAGCAGTAGTCCCAGGGGAGTTCGCAGGAGTCCTTCATCGGCATCTCGGAGCAGGGGACGAGCTTCGGATCGGCCAGCGTCATCACCGCCCGGCCGCCCACGAAGGGGGAGCCGTTCCCGCCGATGCGGCCGCGGAGCACCACCGCGTCCCCCTCCTTCGCCGTCTTCTTGAGGTCGCCGACGGGGATCCCCCCCTCGGGCTTCGCCTTCAGGAAGAGGTCCGCCGGGAGGGAGGCTGCGGCGGCGGGGGCGGCGACGCCCGGTTCCCCCGCACCCGTCTTCACGGGCGGAGGGGCCTTCTCCCCGCAGCCGGCGATTCCCGCGAGCAGCAGGGCCGCCGCCGCCATCGTCATCGTGTTCATGGTCATGTCCGTCTCCTGTCCCCCACCCCTCCTACACCGACCGCAGCGCTTCCGGGATGGGGATCCGGAGGCAGCGCGCCGCCGGGAGCAGGGCCCCCAGCAGTCCGAGACCGATGCCCGTCGCCAGCCCCGTGGCCAGCGCCGTCGCGTCCACGCGGAGGCCGAAGGCCCCCATGGAGATCCGCACCGAGGCCCCGTCGAGGAACAGGAGCGCGACGGCGGCCGCCGCGAGGGAGCCCGCGGCGGAGATCATCGCCGCCTCCTGCACCAGGTTGATCGCCACGGATCGCCGGGTGAAGCCGAGCACCTGCAGGGTCGCCATCTCCCGCACCCGCGACGAGAAGGCGGCGTAGAGGGTGTTGAGCCCGCCGAGGAAGGCGCCCGCCGCCACGAGCACCGCGGTGATCCAGACCATGGCCCGCACGGGCCCGTAGAAGGCGCGGATCTTCTCGTAGTAGACCGCCTCGGGCACGGCCGTGATCTCGAGGTCGAGGCGCTGGCGGGCGAAGAGGTCGGCCTCGGAGAGGTCCTCCCCCTCCATGGTGAGGACGACGCAGGAGGGCCGCTCCCGGCGGGTGGCGACGTAGAGGTCCGAGAGGGGCATCCAGATCTCCGACTCCATGACCGTGCCCGGGGCCTCGAAGGTCCCCGCGACGGTCCAGGTCCGTCCCTCGAGGGAGAGGGCGGCGCCCGGGGCGAGGCGCTCCGGGGCGACGCCCATGCGGGCCGCCGCGAGGCGGCCGACGATCACCTGCCCCGGCTCCGGGAGCGTCCCCTGCGTGACGCGGACGCGGGAGTGGACGAGGAAGGCCTCGGGGACCACGCCGCGGAAATTGGCGAAGCGCTCCCCGCCCCCGTCGCCAAGGTCCACGGACATCGGGGCGTGGATCTCCGGGGAGACGAAGGGGACCCCGAGCCGGGTGCGGATCCCGGGGATCGAGGCCGCGGCGATGCCCGCCGTGACGGGAGGGACCTCGCTGCGCTCGATGGACTCCTCGCTCCCGCTCCCGATGAGGAGCACGTTCCTCCGGGAGCCGCTCCCGCTCAGGCTCTCGCCCATCCCCCGCACGAAGGCCGCGGCGGAGAGGACGAGGAGGACCACGAGGGCGCTCCCGACGACCCCGGCGGCGAGCCGCGCCGGGGATCGGCCGAGGTTGCGGGCGGCGTAGTCGAAGGGCAGCTGTCCCATGTCAGACCGCCCTGAAGGTCTCGGCGATGGGGACCCTCGCCGCACGGAAGGCGGGGGCGATGCCCGCGAGGATGCCGAGGATCCCGCAGGCCGCGAGGCCCGGCAGCCAGACGCCGGGTCCCGAGGGGAAGGCGATGGAGATCCCCTCGTTGGAGAGGGACCAGTGGCCCGCGTGCAGGGCCGCCCCCGCGGCGAGGCTCCCGATGAGGCCCCCGGCGAGGCTCTGCACCAGGGCCTCGGCCACCACGAGCCCCCCGATGCGCGGCGCCGTGAAGCCGAGGGTCTGGAGGATGCCGAAGTCCCGGATCCGGTCCTGCACCGAGAGCAGCAGCGCGTTCAGCACCAGGGCCAGCACCGCCGCGACGCAGGCCGCGGCCACCCAGCGGGTGAAGGAGAGGAGCTCCATCACGTCCCTCACGGCGCGGGCCGTGAAGGCCTTCTCCGGGTAGGTGCTCGTGGGCTCCTGCGCGGAGTGGAACTCGGCGTCGATGGCCTCGGACACCTGCTCGAGGCGGGCGGGGTCGTCCACGCGCACCTCGAACTGGGTGACGATCCCCTCCTTCCTCACGGCCGGCGAGCGCTGCAGGAAGGCGAGGTGGACGAAGGCGAGGTCCCGGTCCTGCACCCGGTCGGACTCGAAGACCGCCGCCACGGTGGTCACGATCCCGTTGGCGTCGAAGCGGTCCCCGGCCCTGAGCCCGCGGCGGGCGGCCAGGGCGCTCCCGAGGAGGGCGGCGTCGGTGCGGCGGGTCCAGTCCGCGAGGGAGCCCTGGACGAGGCGGAGGTCCCTGCCGGGCCCGCGGGCGAACTCCTCGGCGGGGACGCCGCGGTAGTTCACCACGTCGAGGCTCGCGCGGCAGTTGGACACGACCACCTTGACGGGGATGGCGGAGACCACCCCGGGGATGCGGCGGATCCGGGCGGCGTAGTCCTCGGGGAGCCGGCTCGTGAAGGGGCAGAACCGGCTCTCCCTGTAGACGATGAGGATGGAGTCGGCGGCGGAGGCGGTGGTCGCCTCGGCGACGCCGGCCTGCACGGAGCGCACCGCCGTGAAGAGGAACATGGCGGTGGCGATGCCGAGGACCGTGAGGGAGGTCCGCACGCGGTGGCGGGCCACCTGCTTGAGGACCAGCGGGATCATGCGGGGGGGGATCACGACGCGACTCCCGCGAGGCCGTTACGGGAGACCTCGACGACGTGCCCGTGCTCGAGGCGCACGAGCCGCTCCGCCCGGGCTGCGGCGCCGGGATCGTGGGTGACGAGGATCATCGTCTTCCCCGTCTCCCGGTGGAGCCGCCCGAGGAGGTCGAGGATCTCGCCGGCGGAGTCGGCGTCGAGATCCCCCGTGGGCTCGTCGGCCACGAGGAGGGGCGGGTCCGTCACGAGGGCACGGGCGATGGCCACCCTCTGCTCCTGCCCGCCGCTCAGCTGGCGGGGGAAGTGGTCGTGGCGGTCGGAGATGCCGACCAGCTCCATGGCCAGCGCCGTGCGCCGGTGGCGGTCCTCCCGGGAGAGGGGCTGGAGGAGGAGGGGGAGCTCCACGTTCTCGTAGGCCGTGAGCACGGGCACGAGGTTGTAGAGCTGGAAGATGTACCCCACGGTGGCGGCGCGCCAGTTCGTGAGCGCCGACCGGGAGAGGCCGGAGAGCTCCGTGCCGTCCACCTTGAGGCTCCCCCCGGAGGGGGAGTCGATGCCGGAGAGGAGGTTGAGCAGCGTCGTCTTCCCGCTGCCCGAGGGGCCCATGAGGGCGAGGAACTCCCCGCGCCCCACGTCGAGGTCGAGCTCCTTCAGGGGGGTGATGAGGACCTCCCCCTTGCGGTAGGACCTCGTGAGTCCGCGGCACTCGATGAAGGCCATGGCTACTCCCCCTCCCCGGTCACGCGCACGCGGTCGCCGTCGGCGAGTCCCGCCGGGGGGCGGTCCACGAGGATGTCCCCGGGCCGGAGGCCCGATGCGATCTCCACCCATCCCTCCTTCCTCCCGTCGCCGGGCTCCACGACGCGGCGCTCGACCCTCCGCCCCGCCGAGTCCACGACGAAGGCCGCCGTGGCGGCCCCGTCGCGGACCAGGGCCCCCTCCGGGGCGAACACCTTCACGGGGCCCGCGGAGCCCTCCGCGACGGCCGCCGCCGGCGCGAGGAACTCCACGCGGGCCAGCATCTCCGGCTTCACCTCGGAGGCGGGCTCCCGCAGGGCGACCTTGAACTGGAGGGTGTTCTTCTGGATGTCGGCCTCGTTGACGAGGCGCGTGACGACGCCCTCGAAGGCGCGCCCGGGGAGGACCTCCACCTCGACGCGGGCGGCCATGCCGACGCTCACGCGGGCGGCGTCGGCGAGGGGGACGTCCACGCGGACCTGGAGGCGGGCCGGGTCGTAGATGACGGCGGCGCGGGAGGCCTCCATGTTCTCCGAGAGCGGCATCATGCGGGAGCCCGGGGCGACGAGGCGCCGCTGGATCACGCCGGCGACGGGGGCGCGGAGGGAGAGCCGCTCGATGCGGAGCGCCGCCTCGTCGCGCATGACCCGGGCCCGGTCGGCGTCGGCCTTCGCCGCGTCGAGGGCGCGCCGCTCGGCGATCCTAAGGCGGAAGGCCTCGGCGGCGGCGGCGTGCTCCGCCGCGGCCGAGGCGGAGAGGGCCTCCGCCGTCCCGACCCGCGCCTGCAGGGAGGCGAGCTCGGCCCTCGCGGTGCGGACCTGGAGCCCGATCCGGATCGCGTCGAAGGCCGGCGAGGCCCCCTGCGCGGCGGTCTCCTTCTCCCGCGTCCACGTCTCCTCCAGCTCCGCCACGCGGGACTCCTGGGCCTCGACGTCCCCCTTCGCGGCCTCCACCTCCGCCCGGGCCTCCTTCTCCCCGGCGGCGGCCACGTCCAGGGCGCGCCGGCGCTCCACGGGGTTCTCCCAGTCCGCCGCCGCCGCCGCGAGGTCCGCGGCGCGGGAGGCGAGCTCCGCCTCGGCCCCGGCGAGGGCGAGCGTCGCCTCGCGGTCGTCGAGGCGGGCCACGACCTGCCCGGCCTCCACGGGGGCCCCCTCGAGCACGAGCACCTCCGCCACGACCCCCTCGACGTAGGAGGGGACGTAGACGGGGAAGGGGTCGGCCTCCACCCAGCCGGCGGCGCGGGCGGCGACGGGGCCCGAGGATTCCCCGGCGGCGGCGGCCCGGGCGACGACGGTGACGGTGCGGACCTCGCGGCGGGGGGAGAGGAGGTCCACGAGGGTGGGGGCGAAGACCCCGAGGAACCCGGCGCCGAGGGCGGGGGGGAGGAGGACGCGGGTCATCCGGCGGCGGCGGGGGGGCGGCACGGGGGCGGGGCCTCCTCCGGCGGCGGGGGCGCGGCGGAGCCCGGTGATGTCGGGCCCCGGTGCGGAACGGGTGGATTCGGTCATGGCTTCCTCGGGGGCGGCGGAACGCGGATCGCGGAACGGATCGCGGAACGCGCGGCGGGGAAGCCCTCTAGATGCGCCGGTGGGCGGCGGGCGGGGCGGGGGGGCCGGCCGGCGGGGAGCCGTCGGCGCGGGCGGCGCCCGCGGGGGGCGGGGCGGGGGGGGGGGGGGGGGGGGGGGGGGGGGGGGGGGGGGGGGGGGTCCACGGCGTCGGAGGAGCGGGTCGCGGAGGCGGGCGCGCCGTCCCCCGCCACCTGGAAGGCGAGCATGCAGCCGCCGCTCCCCCTGCGGCCGGCATCGGCATGGGGGCGGGCGTTCCTGGAGGGGGCGCAGCAGGAGGGGACGGGGGAGGCCGGGGGCTCGCAGCAGCCGTCCATCGTCCGGTCCGTGGTCAGGCTCCCCGTGCACCGGCAGTAGAGGAGGTCCAGGGGGACCGCCGGCAGCAGCGCCGCGGCGGCGGCGAGGAGGAGCAGGACCATCGGGCGGAGGAAGCGGGGCATGACGATCATCAGTATAGACGATCGGCGGGGGGAGGGGGGACGATCCGTCCGAATCCGGCAACCCTTGGACCTGTCCCCGGGTTGTGGTCATTTGGACCGCTGGTCGGGGGTCGTCGGTCCCCCCCCCCGCCCCCGGGAGGCGCCATGGCCAGGTTCGACGTCGGCGACAGGGTGCTCTGGCGGGACGACGGGGGCCGCCACAGGGGGCGCGTGACGGAGGTGATGCGCGGCTCCTGCCGGGTCGTCTCGGACAACAACCGCCGGGAGGTGGTCTCCACGCGGCGGCTCATGCCCTCCCCCAACCGGGTCCTCATCCTGGAGGGGCGCCTCGACCGGAGCCTCTCCAAGGCGGAGCGCATCTACGGGGAGATGTGGCAGCGCTGGCTCGAGGCCTACGATGCCGAGGTGCTCTACGAGAGGGTCCACAGCAAGGTGGACCTGCGGCGGTTCCTGCGGCGGGAGGGGCGGGACGCGCGCACCCGCATCGTGCACATCATCAGCCACGGGAAGGCCGAGGACCGGGGGCGGCGCATCGTGCTCCGCCTCACCCACGAGACCGTGGACCTCGCCGCCGACAAGGAGATCTTCCAGGGCCTCCGGGGGAAGATCCTCCTCTTCTCCTCCTGCGACGTCGGCGCCAACGAGTCCCTCCTCCGGGGCCTCAAGGCGGAGAGCGGCGCAGGGGCGATCATCGCCTACCGCAAGGGGGTCTTCGACGCCTCCTCCAACGTGGCCGAGGTCCTCATGTACCAGTGCTTCCTCGAGACCAACTGGAGCCCGAAGACCGTCGTCGCGAAGGTGGAGCAGGTCCTGCGCGATCTCGAGATCCGCCTCACCGACGAGCCCTCCCGGAGGTCCGTCCTCGTCTGCGTGTAGCGGCGCAGGAGCGAAAACCGGGGACGTACTCAAGTTATAAAGTTATTCGTGCTCCCCTTCCGGGAGGGCCGGGGAGTGAACGCAGAATAACTTTATAACTTGAGTACGTCCCCGCCTTTCTCGCTCGCTCACCTTTCGCGGAGCTGCACGAGGGGGGCGTAGGCGGGTTCGATGGCGAGGCCGCGCTCGACCCACTCCCGGGCCTCGGGGTCGCGCTTCATGTAGAAGAGGAGCTGGGCTCCGTTGGCCAGCGCGGTCACGGAGTCGGGGCGGAAGGCGAGCACCGCGCGGAAGCAGGCCTCGGCCTCGGCGTCCCTCTCCATCATCGCCAGCGCCACCCCCTTCTCCACGAGGGCCGCCTCGAACTGGGGGTTCAGCCGGAGCGCCCCGTCGAAGAACCGGAGCGCCTCGGCGAAGTGGGGGGAGGCCTTGTCCTCCCCGGCGGCGGTGACGTGGAGGCGGGCCAGGGAGAGGAGGATGGCCGCGTCCCCGGGCCGGAGCCGGAGCGCGCGGACGAGGTCCTGCTGCGCCGCCGGCAGGTCGCCGCGCCGGGAGGCGTCCTCGGAGCGCGCCTGCAGGCATTCCGCGAGGCGCCGCGCCCCCATGAGGTCGCCGGGGCTCGCCAGGAGCGCGCCCTCCAGGAGGTCCACCGCCCGCGCCCACATGAGCCGCGTGAGCTGGTCCCCGTCGAGCCCCGCCGCCCCGAGGGAGCCGGCGAGGCCCACCACCTCCTCCCGGTCCCGCGGGGAGAGGCGGCTCGCGAGCCGCGCGAGCTCCTCCGGGTCCCCGGAGAGGGACTCCCGGAATCGCGTCCGCGTCACCGGGTCCCCCGTCCTCTTGAACCACCCCGTCCCCTCGCGGATCGCCCTCCGCGCCCCGATGGCCGCCTCCAGCGCCGCCCGGTCCCCGGCGTCCCGCGCGTACCGCAGCACCGGCGTCGCGTCGAGCACCCCCTCCATCTCGTGGGCCCGGAAGGGGACGTACCCGGCGTCGCCGAAGGCCCCCCGCGGCGTGCGGAACTCGAGCTGGAGGAGGTCGTCGGTGTGCAGCGGCCCCTCCCCGGCGAAGGCCGCCGCCGCCTCCTCGCCCATGGCCAGCGTGGAGAGGAGCGCCTCCCGCGTCGTGAAGCCGCCGAGCGCCAGGCTCCGCGCCGCGTCCCCCGTCGGGAAGGGGGCCCCGGCGATGCGGGCCACGAGGTCGGCGTCGGGGTCCTTCGAGGCGAGCAGCACGAAGTCCACGTAGGGCATCGCCTCCCAGAGCGTCGTGCGTGGGAAGACGGAACGCACGGTGCGCACCACCATGGCGAAGTCCTCCCGCGAGATACCGTAGGACTGGAGCCAGACGCAGAGCACGCCGTCGTCGGACATCCGGTCGCGGCAGGCCCGGAAGTACTCCTCGGTGAAGAGGTTGCTGACCCCCGCGATCCACGGGTTCGTGGGCTCCGTCACGATGATGTCGTAGGTCGCCGCGGCGTGCTCCACGTGGGCGCGGCCGTCCTCGACGATGACGGACACCCCGGGCCGCCGCAGCAGCCCGTCGTTGACGGGGTCGAAGATGCGGCAGGCGTCCACCACCTCGGGGCAGATGTCCACCACGTCCACCCGCTCCACACCGTGGGAGACGACGGCGGCGGCGGAGATCCCCGTGGCGAGCCCGATGACGAGCGCCCGCTCCGCACCGGGCCGCGCCAGCGCCGGCAGCTGCCCCAGCAGCACCTGCGTCGAGAGGTCCCCGGTCCCGCCGTCGGTCTTCCCGTTGATCCGGAGGAAGACCTCCCCCTCGGGCCGCCGCACGATGCCCACGGTGGCCGTGCGCCCCTCGCTGAACCAGGGCATGTCCCAGAAGAGATCCCGCAGCACCCGGGCGACGGGGCGCCCCTGCGCCTCCGCCGCGGCGTTGTAGGCGGAGGCGTACATGTAGGGCCCGCACACGAGCCCCTCCGGGGGAAGGACCGGCGCCGTGGAGGCCATGCCCGCCGCGGCGGCCAGCACCCCTCCGGCGGCGAGGAGGCCCCGGCCGCGGGGGAGGGCGGCCGCGGCGACGAGGGCGGCGATGCCGAGGTGGAGGCAGGCCGCGGCGAGGATGGCGCCGCGGATCCCGGCGGCGGGGACCAGGAGCATCCCCCCGGCCAGGGACCCGAGGATGGTGCCCCCGGTGTTCCAGCCGTAGACGCGGCCCACGGAGCGGGAGGCGTCGGCGGCGGCGCCGGCCACGGCGGCCACGAGCACGGGGAAGGCGGCTCCCATGAGGAGGGTCGGGAGGAGGACGATCCGCAGGGCCTGCAGGGACTGCCAGCGGAGGAGGGCCCCGTAGTCCCCGCGCAGGGCCGGCGTCCCTGCGATGACGTCGAGGGGGAGGCCGGCGAGGGTCCCGATGCCGGACCACGCGGCGACGCCGATGCCCGCCTCGAGGGCGGCCAGGACGAGGAGGAGCCGCGCGCCCCGCGCGCGCACGAGGGGCGAGAGCAGGCCGCCGACGCCGAGCCCGAGGATGAAGGTCGAGACCACGAGGGTGAAGGCGTGCACCGAGGAGCCGAAGGAGAGGATGAGGGCCTTGGTCCAGGAGAGCTGGTAGACCATGGCCGCGGCGCCGGAGCCGGCCGCCGCGAGGAGGAGGGCGCGGCGGCGCCTCTCCGGGTCCGGCCCGTCCCCGGAGGGGGCCGCGTCGTCGGCGCCGGGGGCCCCGCCCCCGGCGGCCTCCTCCGGGGAGGCGGTCTCCGCCGTCCCGGCGCCGGCGCGGTCCGCGAGGAACGCGGCCAGGGCGACGGCCCCGTTCACCGCGGCCCCGAGGAAGAGGGTTCCCCGGAGCCCGAGGGCGGGGAGGATCCAGAACCCCGTGGCCAGGGCCCCCCCCGCCGCCCCCAGCGTGTTGAGCCCGTAGAGGAGCCCCGTCCCGCCGAGGACGGAGCCTCCCCCGGCGACGACGTAGCGGAGCAGGACCGGGAGCGTCGCCCCCATGGCCACGGTGGGCGGGAGGAGGAGCGCCGCCGCCACGGCGAAGCGGGCCGCGGTGTGGAGGGCCGGCTGGTCCGCGAGGTTCCGGTAGAACCAGCCGAGGAGCGGACTGCAGGCGTCGAGGAGGAGGGGGAAGAGGAGCGCCCACGCGGCGATGCCGGCCTCCAGCAGCGCGTAGGCGCGGAGAGGCCGCCGGATGCGCGCCGCCATCCGCCCGCCGAGGGCCGCCCCCGCCGCGAGCCCCCCGAGGAAGGCCGTCAGCACCGCCACCACGGCGGGGTAGGAGCCGCCCAGCGGGTGGGCGAGCTGCCGGGACCAGAGGACCTCGTAGAGGAGCCCCGCCGCCCCGGAGAGCAGGAACAGAGCCGCGGCGATGGCCGTGCGGGGCGCCCGGGCCCCGGCTTCCCTTTCCGTCGTCACGGGGACACTCTACGGGAGGGGGGGGCGGCGGGGGGGGGGTGGGGGGGGGGGCCCCCCCCCGCGCGCCCCCCCGGGGGCGGCCCCGCCC
>CAYJMF010000014.1:30125-57187 GCA_964370855.1 uncultured Planctomycetota bacterium
TGGGCGGGGGGGGGCGCCCGGCCCCCGGCTCCCTTTCCGGGCGCCCGGGGCACACTCTCGGGGTGGGGGGGGGGGGGGGGAGGTAATGGACGGGGGGCCGCCCCGCGGCGGCCCCCCGTGCTGCGATCCCGGCTACTTCGCGACGCCCTTGTTGCCGAGCGCCTCGTGCACCTTGCCCACCATCTTCGCGGAGGGGGTGAGGGTGACGTCGCCCTCGTCCTTCCACTTGGAGGGGCAGCCCTCGGCGGGCTTCTTCGACAGGTAGACGTTGGCCTTGAACTTGCGCATGAGCTCCTCGATGTTGCGGCCGCAGTTGAGGAAGTTGACCTCCGAGCCGAGGAGGGTGCCGTCGGGGCCGATGAGGAAGGTCCCGCGAAGCGCGAGGCCGGCGTTCTCGAGGTAGACGCCGAAGGCGCGGGCGAGTTTTCCCGTCGTGTCCGACCCCATGGAGTACTTCACGGGGGCGAGCTCCTTCTCCACGGTGTGCCACGCCAGGTGGACGAACTTCGTGTCGCAGGACACCGTCACGATGTCCGCGCCCATCTTCTTGAACCGGTCCTGCTGCTCCGCCAGAGCAGCGAATTCCGTCGCTCAGACGAAGGTGAAGTCGGCGGGGTAGAAGAACAGCACGGTCCAGCGGCCGTTCTTCTTCTGGTCGGCGAGGCTCACCTGTCCGAAGTCCCCCTTCGAGGGCTCGTAGGTGTCGAGGGTGAAGTCGGGCACCTTCTGCCCGACCTGCACCGGTGTGCAGGCGTCCATGGTCCTTCCTCCTGGGATGGTCCTCCCCGCGATGGGGAGGACGTGTCTGCCGGGCCCGCCGCGTCGGGCACGCCGCCCTCCCGCGGTGGAGGGACCAGCATAAGGAGTAAGGCGGGGAATCGGGGAATCATGCGCGCCGGGGAGGGGCCTTCGGCCCATTCCCGGATCGCGCAGGCACCACGGGGTGGGCCCGTCGGTGTCGACCCGCGGGTGTGGCAGTTCCCACACTTCCCTGCCGGGGGAGTCGGACCTGCACCATTCCGAGTCCCGGAACCGACCCTCCGCCACGGAACCGTGTGGAACGCCCTGTGCGATGGTTCCCCCCATGGGTCCCCTCCGTTCCCTGCCCCTGTTCCTCGCCGCCGCGGTCCTCGCGGGCTGCGCCTCGGCCCCCGCCCTCCCTCCGGTGGGACGTCCCCTCCCTCCGGCGGAGGCGGACCGGAGGGAGGCGGGCGACCCGGAGTCCGACCCGCTCGAGACACGCATCGGCCGCTCCCTCGCCTGGCCCGATCTCCTTCGCGGCGTGCTCGACAGGAGCCCCGGGGTGGCCGCGGCGAGGCGGCGGTGGGAAGCCGCCCTGGAGAAGCACCCCCAGGCGATCTCGCTTCCGGACCCCATGATCCGGTTCCGGAAGTTCACGAGCGACGTGGGCGAGCCGGGGACCCGGGTCCGGTTCGAGACGATGGTGTCGCAGGAGTTCCCCTTCCCCACGGTGCTCTCCCTCCGCGGCGACGCCGCCGTGCTGGACGCGGCCATCGCCCGGGTCCGCTACGACGCGGCGCTCAGGGACGCCGTGGTCGAGGCGCGGGAGGCCTTCCTCGAGATCCAGTACCTCGACCGGGCGCGGGAGGCGGTCGCCGCCAGCCGCGAGATCCTGGCCCGATACGCCCTGGAGGCGGCCGGCGACCTCGCCACGGGCCGGACGGTGCTTCCCGAGGAATTCCGGGCCCAATCCCTCCTGGCCCAGTCGGAGTACGACCTCGTCGTCCTGGGCGACCTCCGGCTCGCCGCCGAGCAGAGGATCCGCGGCGCCGTGGCCCTCCCCCCGGGGGCTCCCGTCGGGCCCGTCGTGCCCGATCCCACGCCCGCGGTGTCCGCCACCTTCGAGGACGTGCTCCGGCTCGCCGAGGTCCGCAGCCAGGAGATCGCCATCGCCGGCCTCGGCCTCGAGAAGGCCGGGATCGAGGAGCGGATGGCCTCCTGGGAGTACGCGCCGGAGTTCGTCCTCGGGGCGGAGTTCATGCGGAACGACATGCAGGACCGCGCCATGGGCACCTCCCGGAACGCCCGCGCGGTGAGCCTCGGCCTCACGATACCCCTGTGGGTCGGGGGGAAGAGGGCCAGGGTGCGCGAGACCGCGGCCGAATCCGGCGCCATGGGGGCGGAGCGCGCGATGGCCGTCGAGAAGGTCCGGGCCGCCGCCGCCGACCTGTGGTTCCGCGTCGTCAACACGGAGCGCCTCGTCACCCTCTACGACACCCTCCTCCTTCCCCAGGCGGAGAAGTCGGCCCGCCTCGCCGAGGCCCTCTACCGGGAGGGTCGCGCGAGCCTCGCGGGGAAGCTGGAGACGGAGATCGCCCTCCAGAACTTCCGGATGGCCCGCGCCCGCGCCGAGGCCGACCACGGGCAGGCCGTGGCCCGGCTGGAGCAGGTGGTCGGGGCGGCCCTGCCGACGGCGGAGGGGAAGCCATGAGGGACCGGCTCCTCCTCCTCGCGGGCCTCGCGCTGGCGGGGACCGGCTGCACGGCGTGGCGCGCCGAGTCCCGCCTCTTCGACGGAGGGGCCGAGACGGCCTACTTCCGGGAGCAGGAGATCCGCGCCCGGCGCGGGGCCCGGCGCCCCGGGGCGGAGCCGCCCGCCTCCCCGTCCCCGGCGCTCCCCGATCGGCCGATCCGGTCGTCGGACCCGGCGGATCGGATCGCCGACCTCCTCCCGCCCGGAAGCGAAGGACTCCTGCGCGCCGCCGCCGACGACGAAGGGGCGGAGACGGCCCTGGCCGCCTCTCCCCTCGATCTCGAGACCGTCCGCGCGCTGGCGGCGGTCCGCGCCCCGGGCGCACGGGCCGCGCGGGAGTCGTGGCGCGCCGCCGTCGAGCAGATCGGCCAGGCGGCCTGGCTCGAGGACCTGCTCGCCGCCTTCCGCCCCTTCACGCGCGTCCTCGACACGGGGACCGGGGCCCAGGGGCAGCGGGGCATGACCGCGGAATTCGCCCCCTGGCCCTCGACCGTGGCGCTCCGGGGGGAGATGGCCGAGGCCGAGGTCGCCATGGCCTTCGAGGAGGCCCGCGCCGCCGCCGCGTCGGCGGTCGCCGCCGCGGAGGAGGCGTGGTTCGAGCAGTGGCACGCGGAGGAATCCCTGCGACTCAAGGGCTCCTTCCTCGAGGCGCTCCGGCGCATGGCCGAGGTGGCGGCCCGACGCTACGCGACGGGCCGGGGGATGCAGGAGGAGCAGCTCCGCGTGGAGGTGGAGATCGCCGAGCTCGAAGCCGACCTCGAGCAGCACCGGGCCGAGCGCGCCATGGCCGTCTCGAAGCTCAACGCCCTCCTCTCCCGCCCCGCCGCCGCCGCGCTCCCGGAGACCGCCGCGCCCCGGTTCCCCGACACGCTCCCGCCCGCGGACCACGTCGAGACGGCGGCCCGGGAGGGGGCGCCCATGGCCCGGGGGAAGGCCTCCGCCGCCAGGGAGGCCCGGGTCGCGCTCCGCATGGGGGAGATGATGATCCACGGCCAACCGGCCACGGGGGCCCGCCTCGAGAGGGGGCTCGCCCTCGAGGCCGGCGCCGATCGCCCGATGGGGGCCGCGGCCGGCGCCCCCATGGCGGAGGCGTCCCTCCTCTACGGACCGGAGGAGGCCTACCTCCGGGAACTCCGCCTCCGGGTGGAGGCCGCCGATCGGGATGCCGAGGCCGCCGGCCGCGGAGCCGAATCCATGGCAAGGGAGGCGTGGACGGCGCTCGACACGGCCCTGCGCGAGGTCCGCGTCGGGGAACTCGCGGCGATCCCCCTGGCCCGGCAGGCCTTCGAGATCTCCGGGCGGGCCTACGAGACCGGGTCCGGGAGGTTCGCCGATCACATCCAGGCATGGTGGATGTACGTCGAGGCGCGCCACGAGTCCGTGGAGGCGCGGATGCGGGCGGGGTTCGCCCGGGCCGCGCTGCTGCGGGCCGCGGGGACGGAGACCACGGAGAGGCCACGATGAGCGATCCAGGGACGGAGACCGGAACACCGCCGAAGAGCCGGGCGCGGTTCGCCCTGGACGTGGCCCTCGTCCGCGTCCGCTTCCTCGGGCTCTTCGTCGTCGTGGGACTCGTCGCCGGCCAGTGGGATCGGATCATCGCCCACTGGGAGAAGTGGACGCGCCCCTCCGCGGAACACGCCGACGCGGTCTCCGCCGTCGAGTACTTCTGCCCCATGCACCCCCGGATCGTCCGGGAGGAGCCGGGCTCCTGCCCCATCTGCGGGATGCCCCTCAGCAGGAGGGTCAAGGGGGAGGCCGGGGACCTCCCGGCCGGCGTCCTCGCCCGCGTCCAGCTCTCCCCCTACCGCATCGCCCAGGGAGGCGTCCGCACCGCCGCCGTGGAGGCGAGGGCCCTGGTCCGCGAGGTCTCCGCCGTGGGCTTCATCGAGGTGGACGAGCGGAGGGAGAAGCGCATCGCCGCCCGCATCGCGGGCCGGGTGGACGGCGTCTCCGTGGACTTCACGGGGATACGGGTGGCCGAGGGGGACCCGCTGCTCTCCCTCTACAGCCCGGAGCTCCTCGCGACCCAGGAGGCGCTCCTCGCCTCGGCCCGGTCCCTGGCGGCGGTCCGGGAATCGGGGGCGGGGGGAGAGGGGCTCGATCGGGCGGAGAGGGTGCTCGCCTCGGCCCGCGACCGGCTGATCCTCTGGGGGCTCGCCCCGGACCAGGTGGCCTCCGTCCTGGCCTCGGGGAGGATCCAGGACCTCATGACGATCCGCTCCCCGCTGGCGGGTACGGTGCTCGAGAAGAAGGTCGTCGTGGGACAGTACGTGATGGAAGGGGACGACCTCTACCGCGTGGCGGACCTGGCGAAGGTCTGGATGCGGGCGCGGGTCTTCCCCTCGGACCTTCCGCTGGCCCGGATCGGGGCCCCCGTGGAGGCCGCCGCCGAGGGGCATCCCGGCGAGATCTTCCACGGAACCGTCGCCTTCGTGGACGCCGTCGTGGACCCGGCGACGAGGTCCGTCGGCGTGCGGGTGGACCTCGACAACCCCGGGGGCCGGCTCCTCCCGGGGATGTACGTGACGGCGAGGATCCGCGTCCCCGTGGCGGAAACGGAGCCCTTCGCGTCGAGGGCGGCCGTGGAGGGGCCACCGACCGCGGCCCCGGGAGCGTCCCTCTGGACCTGCCCGATGCATCCCGAGGTCGTCGCCGCGGAACCCGGCAAGTGCCCCAGGTGCGGCATGGACCTCGTGAAGAGGGAGATGGGGCCCGGCGAGGCCCTCCAGTGGTGGTGCCCCATGCACCCGGAGGTGACCGCGGATCACGCGGGCGAGGAGTGCGCGCAGTGCGGCGGGATGGAACTCGTCCCGCGGATCGCGACCTCCATCGCCGCCGGGACCGTGCCCGCCGTCCCCGAGCCCGCCGTCGTTGATACGGGGACCCGGAAGGTCGTCTACCGGGAGTCGAGCCCGGGGGTCTTCGACGCCGTGGAGGTCGTCCTCGGCCCCCGCGCGGACGGGTGGTACCCGGTGATCTCCGGCGTCGCCGTCGGCGACCGCGTCGTGGCGGCGGGGGCGTTCCTCGTGGACGCGGAGACGCGCCTCAACCCCTCCGCGGCGGCGGCCTACTTCGGCGCCTCGGGGTCGCCGTCCGCCGGCCCGGATCGCGGGAAGGGGAAGTAGGGCGCCGTGATCGAACGCATCATCGAGTACAGCGTCCGCAACCGCTTCCTCGTCATCATCCTCGTCGCGGCGCTGGGCGTGGGGGGCGTTTACGCCGCCATGCACACCCCCGTGGACGCCATCCCCGACCTCTCCGAGAACCAGGTCATCGTCTTCACCGACTGGATGGGCAGGAGCCCCCAGGAGATCGAGGACCAGGTCACCTACCCGCTCTCCGTCAACCTCCAGGGGCTCCAGGGGGTGAAGTCGGTCCGTTCCTCGAGCGAGTTCAACTTCTCGATGATCAACGTGATCTTCGAGGACTCCATGGACTTCTACGACGCACGCCTCAGGGTCCTGGAGCGGCTCTCCCTCGCCAACACGTTCCTGCCGCAGGGAGTGGTCCCGTACCTCGCCCCCGACGCCACGGCGCTCGGCCAGATCTACTGGTACACGGTCGAGGGGGACGGCCGCGACCTCGGGGAGCTGCGGGCGATCCAGGACTGGTACGTCCGCTACCAGCTCAACTCCGTGCCGGGGGTGGCCCAGGTCGCCTCCGTGGGCGGGTTCCCGCGGGAGTACCAGGTCGACATCGACCCCGATCGCCTGCGCGCCTACGGCGTGACTCTGGGGGAGATCTACTCCGCCGTCGCGCGCTCCAACTCCGCCGTTGGCGGGCGGGTGGCGCAGAAGGGCAACGCCGAGTACCTGGTGCGGTCCATCGCCTGGATCCGGGACGTGCGCGACATCGAGGGCGTCGTCGTCGCCTCGCGCGGGGGGGTGCCGGTCACCGTGGGGCAGGTGGCGACCGTCCAGCTCGGGAGCGAGTTCCGCCGCAGCGTCCTGGAGAAGGGGGGCCGCGAGGCGACGGGCGGGGTCGTCATGATGCGCTTCGGGGAGAATCCCCTCGACGTGACCCGCCGCGTGAAGGACAAGATCGCGGACCTCCAGGACGGCCTCCCCCCGGGGGTGCGGATCGTGCCCTTCTACGAGAGGACGCGACTCGTCGAGGAGGCCCTCGAGACGGTCACGGGGACCGTGCGCGAGGAGATCATCGTCGCCAGCATCATGGTCCTACTCATCCTCGGCCACTTCGGGGGGGCGCTGATCATCTGCATCTCCCTTCCCCTGGCGGTCTTCATCACCTTCATCCTCATGAAGGCCATCGGGGTCCCGAGCAACATCATGTCCCTCTCCGGGATCGCCATCGCCATCGCGGTCGTGGTGGACCAGTCCATCGTGATGACGGAGAACTCGATGCATCACCTCCGCCGGAAGTTCGGCGACGGAAAGGTGACGGGGGACCAGGTCGCCTACCTGCTCCCGGCCCTGAAGGAGGTGGGCCGTCCCCTCTTCTTCTCGGTCCTCATCATGCTGCTCTCCTTCCTCCCCGTCTTCGCGCTCGGCGGGATGGAGGGGAAGATGTTCCATCCCCTCGCCTTCACGAAGACCTTCGCCCTCGTCGCCGCCCTCTTCCTGACCATCACGCTGCTGCCCGCCCTCATCCCCCTCGTGATGCGGGGCCGCATGAAGGACGAGCGGGAGAACTGGCTCGTCCGCTCCTTCATCAACGTGTACGAGCCCATCCTCCGCTGGCTGATGCCGCATCCGGGCCCCGTCGTCTTCTTCATGGCGGCGCTCTTCCTCCTGGCGAGCGGGTTCCTCGGGATGCCGATCGTGACGGCGGTCCTCGCCTTCCTGGCGGCGCTCAGCGCCGCACTCATGAGGACGCTCGCGACGCGCGGAATCGCCCTCGGGATCACGCTGGCCGTCTCCTTCGTCGCCTTCAGCACGGACCCCATCGGACGGGAGTTCATGCCGCCCCTCGACGAGGGGTCCATCCTCGACATGCCCGTCACGGTGCCCCGCGCCTCGATCACCCAGGTGGCCGACGATCTCAAGGCCCGCAACCGGCTGATCGACTCCTTCCCCGAGGTCGAACTGGCCGTCGGAAAGGCCGGCCGTGCGGACACCCCCACCGACCCCTCGCCGATCGAGATGGTCGAGACCATCGTCAACCTCCGCCCCCGGGACCTCTGGCCGCGGCGCCACCTCCGGTTCGGGAACGCCCTGTCGCGGGGGGACCGTGTCGTCGATCTCCTGGAGGAGGCCGGGCTCCTCCGGGCCCACGCGACGGCGGCGGATCGGGAGTCCCTCGTGAACGACGCCGCCATGGCGGCGGTGACCCGCCTGGACGGGGGGCTGCGGGCCCACGCCCGGGACCGTCTGCGGGAGCAGGCGCCGGTCTTCGGCCGCGCCGTCGTCGAGGCCGTCGTCCGCGCGACCGTGGATCGGATCCGGGACAACGGCCTGCTCCTCCGGGACGTGCCGGAGGCGGAGGTATCGGCCGCCGTGGACGCCCTCGCCGGCACCTGGGGACCCCGGCTCGTCGAGGCACCCCTGGAGCCGGACGTCCTGGCCATCGCCCGCCTCGTCGGGGACCGGCTCGTGGAGGCGGGGGCCGCGGCGGAATCCCCCGACCTGCTCGCCGTCCGCAGGGGGGCGGTGGCCGTGGCCTTCCGCGGCGCCGCGGAGGCCTTCGGCGCGGATCCTGCGACTCCCTCCCGGGCGATGCTCTCCGCGGTGGAAAGGCGCCTCCACGACCTGCTCCGGGAGCACACCCTCCGCGTGGACGACGAACTGGATGTCCGGGCGGCGGGGCTCTTCGCCGAAGGGGCCGTCTCCGGCGCCCTCGACTCCGCCCGCGGCCGCGGGTGGCTCGCCCGGGAGCCGTCTCCGGAGGAGTCCGTTCGTTTCCTCGCCTCCGCCTCCGGCGCGTTCCGGGGCACGCTCCTCTGGCGGAAGTCCAAGGGCGACCTGCTCCAGGAGATGGACTCGGTCATCCAGATGCCCGGGTGGGGGAACATCTGGACCCAGCCCATCATCAACCGGGTGGACATGCTCGCCACGGGCGTGCGGACCATGGTGGGGGTGAAGGTCTACGGGCGGACGCTCGAGGAGATCCGCGCGGTCTCCGAGGAGGTCTCCACCGTCCTGCGGTCCGTGCCCGGGGCGGTGGACGTCTTCCCCGACCAGATCACCGGGAAGCCCTACATCGAGATCCGGCCCGACAGGGAGAAGGCGGCCCGGTACGGGCTCTCCGTCGCCGACATCCAGGACACCGTCGAGGTCGCCCTCGGCGGGCGGGTGCTCACGACCACCGTCGAGGGGCGCGAGCGGTTCCCCGTCCGGGTCCGGTACTCGCGGGACTTCCGGGAGGACGAGGAGGTCCTCCGGCGGACCCTGGTGACGGCAGGCTCCTCCGGGGGGGGCGGCGGCATGGCCCCGGCGACGGGGGGGATGGAGGCCGCGGCGCCGGGGACCGCGTCCGTCCCCCTGCAGGTGCCCCTCTCGGACGTGGCGTCCATCGGGGTCGCCGAGGGTCCGGCCATGATCAAGAGCGAGAACGGGCTCCTGCGATCCTACGTGCAGCTCAACGTCCGCGGCCGCGACGTGGTCTCCTTCGTCGAGGACGCCCGGCGCGCGGTGGCCGCCGGGGTGGTGCTCCCCGAGGGCTCCTACCTGGAATGGACGGGGCAGTTCGAGCACCAGGTCCGGGCGCGCAAGACCCTGTCCATCGTCGTGCCCCTGGTGATCCTCCTCATCCTCGTGATCCTCCACCTCACCTACCGGGACTTCGCCGACACCGCGCTCATGATGCTGGCGATCCCCGGGGCCGTGGCCGGAGGCATCCTCTTCCAGGCCATCTTCGGGTTCAACTTCAGCGTCGCGGTCTGGGTCGGCTACATCGCCTGCTTCGGGATGGCCACGGAGACGGGGATCATCATGCTCGTCTACCTCCGCGAGGCCGTGGAGCGCCGCGGGGGGCTGGAGAAGATCGGCTCCCTCGATGAGCTGAAGGAGACCATCATCGAGGGGGCCGTCCACCGGCTCCGGCCGAAGCTCCTCACCGAGGGCACCGACATCATCGGGCTCGCCCCGATGCTCTGGGCCTCGGGGACCGGGGCCGAGTTCATGCGCCCCATGGCCGCGCCCGTGCTCGGGGGGATCCTCATGGCCGACGAGGTCGTCGACGTCTTCCTCCCGGTGCTCTTCTACTGGGTCCGCGCGCGGCGCTGGCGGAGGCTCCATCCGGAGGCGGGGACGACGGCGGTCCCGGCGGGCGCCTGACTCGACCCGGCCCCGGCGCCTACTTCACGGGGGGCCCCGGCGGGGATTCCACCGACGGGTCGAGGAGGCGGCGGGGCTCCGACTCGTCCTCGGCGAGGGACCAGCGGCCCGGCGGGAGGTCGGCCAGGAGGTGGCGGAGGCCCGAGGGCCAGCGGACCTCCACGGAGACCGGGCCCTCCCCGGCTACTTGCCCGACTCCCTGGCCGGCTCCTTCGCCGGCTCCTTCGCCGGCTCCACGATCTTCCACTTCAGCTTCAGGGCCTTGAGGGCCTTCTCCCGCTCCTCCGTTGTCTTCGCGTCGTCCACCTTCTTCACGGCCGCGGCGGCGTCCTTCCACTCGATCCCGGCCTTCTTGAGCGCCGCCTCCGGGTCCGCCATGAACTTCCCCGAGCACATGGGGCAGCAGTGCCCGACGCGCAGCCCGTTCCACGTGCTGAAGGTCTTCCCGTCGGGTTTCCCGCCCATGATGGGGCACTTCTCATTGCCGAGGTCCACGAGGAGGGCCGGCTTCGCGGCCGGGGCCTCGGGTTCGCGGGCCACCTTCCACTTCGCCCGGATCGCCTTCAGCGCGGCGGCGCGATCCTCGGGCGTCTTCGCGTCGTTCGCCTTCTTCACCGCCGCGGCGGCGTCCTTCCAGGCGATGGAGGCCCCGTCGAGGGCGGCGGCCGGATCCGCGGCGAACTTCTTCACGCAGCCCGGGCAGCAGTGGCCGACGCGGAGGCCGTTCCACTCGCTGAAGGTCGACCCGTCGGGCTTGCCGCCCATGATGGGGCACTTCTCGTTCCCGAGATCCACGAGGAGGCCCTTCGACGCGGCGGGCACCTCGGCCGTCTTCGCCTGGCCTCCCGCCGCACCGTGTTCGTGACCGCCCTCCGCGGGCGCGGCGGCCGCGCCGCCTCCGCCGCAGCAGTCGCCGCCCGCGGGCGGGGACGCCTTCGCCGCCACGGGGTGGCTCGCGATCCCGAGACCGCCCGCGATCACTCCCGCCGTGCAGAGGACCGCGAGGGTCCTCCGGACCGGCTTCCGTCCGCCACCATCGTCTCCGCAGCATCCGCTCATGTTCGTCTCCTTGTCCGGGGAGAACGCCCCGGTGCCCCCTCCCAGCGCAAACACGGTGCCGGAGGCCGGCGAGGGCGGACGGGGCGCCCGGGGGAGGGATCGTGGGGCATCCGAGACCCGGCGGCTGTGGCATCCGCCACACCGTGCCGCCGTCAGGAGCCCTTCAGGCCGTGCTTCTCCATCCGGTAGATGAGGGTCTGGCGGGTGATGCCGAGCAGGGCTGCGGCCTTCGTCTGGTTGCCGCCGGTCCTCTCGAGGGCCTTCCGGAGGAGGGTCCTCTCCAGCTCCGCGAGGTCGATGCCGCCCTCGGGGATCTCCACGGTGCGGAGGTCGAACCGCCCCGGCCCGAGGGAGCCGGCCGGCGGCCCGGAGCGGATCTCCTCCGACAGGTCCCCGGCCTCGAGCCGGCCTCCGCCCCTGCGGAGGAGCACCGCCCGGCGCAGCTCGTTCTCCATCTCCCGGACGTTCCCCGGCCAGTGCCACGCCGCCAGGAGCCGCAGGGCCTCCGGCGCCACCTCCAGGCCCGCGGCGCCGTGCCTGGCGAGGAGGTGGTTCACGAGCAGGGGCAGATCCTCGGCTCGCTCGCGAAGGGGGGGAAGCCGGAGGACCATGACGGCGATGCGGTGGTAGAGGTCCCGCCGGAAGGCGCCCTCCTCGACGGCCGTCGTCAGGTCGCGATTCGTGGCGGCGATGACGCGGACGTCGGCCCGGACCTCCTTCTCGCCGCCCACGGGGCGCACCTCCCCGCTCTCGAGGGCGCGCAGCATCTTGGACTGGAGGTCGGTGCGCATCTCCCCGATCTCGTCGAGGAAGAGGGTCCCCCCGTCGGCCCGGCGGAACAGCCCGGTCCGTGCGGAATCCGCTCCCGTGAAGGCCCCCTTCTCCACGCCGAAGAGCTCCGCCTCGACGAGGGACTCGGGGATGGCGGCGACGTTCACCGTGACGAAGGGGCCCTTCGCCCGGGAGGAGTTGTAGTGGACCGCCCGGGCCAGCAGCTCCTTCCCCGTGCCGCTCTCCCCCAGAAGGAGGAGCGGAGCGTCCGTGGGGGCCACCCGCGACGCCTGCCGGAACACCTCCTGCATCGACGGCGAGCCCCCGATCAGGTTTCCGAAGGAGAACTCCCGGGCGAGGGCCTCCGTGAGGCGGAGGTTCTCCTCGAGGAGGGCGCGGTGGCGCAGCGCGCGCTCCAGCGTGAGGAGGAGGACGTCCCGGTGGAACGGCTTCTCCACGTAGTCGAAGGCCCCCTTGCGCATGGCGTCGACCGCGGTCTCCACGGACCCGTGGGCCGTGATGACGACGACGGGCAGGGCCGGGTCGAGCCGCTTCGCCTCGCCGAGAAGGGCGATGCCGTCCATGCCCGGCATCTGGAGGTCCGTCACGAGGGCCGCGAAGCCTCCGCCGCGCAGAAGGGACAACGCCGGGATGCCCCCGTCGGCCGCCGCCACGGAGTAGCCCGCGTCCTCCAGGTGGCGCTCGATCACGCGCCGCACCGACGCGTCGTCGTCGGCCACGAGCACCTTCACCGGGGCGCCGCGGCTCATCCGACCACCTCGGGGACCGGGGGAACGGTGCCCGCGGGGGCCGCCGGAACCTCGACGGTGAACCGGGCGCCTCCGCTCTCGCCGTCATCCACGGTCACCGTCCCGCCGCACTCCGCCACGATCTTCGCGACGACGGAGAGGCCGAGGCCCGTGCCCTTCTCCCTGGTCGTGTGGAAGGGGCGGAAGATCGCCTCCCTCTGTGCCGCGGGGACTCCCGGCCCGGTGTCGTCCACGGAGATCCGGACGCGGTCCTTCGCGCCCCCGGCGATCCGCACCGTCACCGCCCCGCCCCCGCTCCCGATGGCCTGCAGGGCGTTCAGGCAGAGGTTGAGGAGGACCTGGCGGAGCGTCTCCGGAGGGCATGCCACCATCCGATCCGCGCCGGACCGCTCGAGGCGGAAGTCCACGCCCGCCCTCTCGGCCTGGGGGCGGAGGAGGGTGAACGTGGCCGTGGCAGCGAGCGCGGGATCGGCGAACACCTCGCCGGGCCTCCCGGGGCGCGCGAAGTGCAGGAAGTCGGACACGACCCGGTCGAGGCGCTCCACCTCGGAGACCAGGAGGCGGGCGAACTCCTCGTCGCGGCTCCCCTTCGGGATTCCGACGGAGACCACCTCGGCGGCGCCGCGGATGGCGGCCAGCGGGTTGCGGACCTCGTGGGCGAGGCCCGCGGAGAGTTCCCCGAGGGCGGCCAGCATCTCGGCCCGCCGGAGCTGGCGCTCCGCGTCCACGAGGCGCTGGGTCTCCCTGCGGAGGCGATCGGCGAGGAGTCCCGTCGTGAAGGCGACCACGGGGAAGATCACGAGGGCCAGGATGCGGCCGCGGTTCATGGGATCCAGCACGCCGCCGAGCTGGAGCGATGTGTGGACGCCGTAGATCGTCGAGACCGCGACCCCGCAGATCCCCGCGGGCCTCGCTCCCCACCAGTACCCCGCCAGCAGGAGGGGGATGTAGTAGAGGCCCTCCAGGGCGGAGTGGAGGCCGTGGAGGGCCATGTCGTGCCCCTCGGGCAGCGGCGCGAACACGTGGAAGGCGGAGATGGCGCCGATGCCGCCGAAGACCCCGAGCGCACGGAGGCGGTCCCGCCACGTCGCGAGGGGGATGAAGGGGGGCATGGAGCGGCCATCCTACCGCGCCACGGAGGCGGAGACTCCCGTCCCGCTACTTCCCCTCCTCCGGCGGCTTCACCGACTCGTACTCGTCCCTGACGACCCGCGGGTGGTCGGGGAACATCTCCCTGTAGAAGGAGAGGTCGCGGAGCACGCCCGCCTTCAGGTCCCGCTCCATCTGCGAGCGGGCCCTCGACCGCGCGTCGGAGGAGGAGATGGCGCCGATCACGCCGCCGGACCACCGGTGGAGGAGGCCGAAGTCGTTGAGCAGGCTCCAGGCGAAGGCGAGGACGAAGAGGACGGCGACGAGCTTCGGCCAGGGGCTCGGCTTCTCCGCGAAGGGGTCGTCGGCGGCGGCGGCGGATCCCGCGGGGAGGGCGGCGACCTTCGTCAGGCTCTTCCCGAACCGCACCGTCAGGCGGACGCGGCCGTTCACGGCGAACCCGTTGGCGTCGAGGATGGGGGCGAGGTTGCGCTGGCGGAGCTTCAGCCAGGCGATGAGCATCGAGGGCGTCGAGACGAGGACGAAGATCCCCGCCACGATGAGGGCGATCTGCCAGAAGGGGAGTTCGACGAGCCCCGTGGCGTAGCCCACGATGGCGGTGAGCATCGTCCCCAGGGCGCCCACGGCGACGCCGAGGGCGGCCACGGTCCCCACGTCCACCTTCCTCTCCGGCGGGAGGGCCTTGGCCCGGTCCGCCTCGGCGGCGGCGGCGGCGGTCCCGGCGAGCTTCCGGTCGGATTCCGACTCGGCGGAGGCGGCCCGCTTCGCCACCTGCTCCTCGATCATCCGCACGAGCTTCTTGTAGGGGGCCCAGAACGCCTGCCGGATGGAGATCGGGTTCTCGACGACCTTCGTGATGGTGGCGTCCCAGTCCCTCCCCCGGCGGTCGTAGAAGACGCCGTTGCGGCCGACCATGAGGTAGTCGGAATCGCCGTCGGTGAAGGCCGCGGCGATGGTCATCCTCTCCCCCGAGGGGCGGGTGCAGTCGCAGTAGGCGAGGTAGGCCTTGGCCATGGCCGCCAGGGCGGCGTGCTTCCCGGCGTCGGCCACGCGGACGCAGAGATCGCAGGAGCGCCCGTCGAGGTAGAGGGTCCCGGCCTGGAACGTGGCGGGCCTCTCCCCGGAGTAGAAGTCGGAGAAGTTGACGAAGTTGCGGAGCAGCCGGGCGAGGTCCCGGTGGTAGCGCACGAGCCGCTCCAGGTGGACGATGGCCTGGAAGTCCGCCTCCAGGGCCCGGTCCTCGGCGAGGAGCCTCGAGACGGCGTCCTTCGCGCCGGAGGCGAGGATCTCCTTCAGCCGCGGCGCGCCGAGCTTCTCCACGGTGCCGCCGGCCTTGGAGGAGCGCCACGCCTCGAAGGGGGCGAGCACCCTGCCGATCTCCTCCCACTCGGCCGCGGAGATGGTGTCCTTCTCCGGACAGGTCATGGGCGCGAGGACGGCGGTCCGGAACGTGTCCATGCGGGCGGCCCAGGCGGGGTTGAGGCCCGCGGCGAGGGAGAGGGGCTTCCCGGCCTCCACCCTCGCGAGGGGGAACCCGGCGACCTCGTCGGCGGAGATGGAGAGGTCCCCCGCGGCGACGGCGAAGTACTCCTCCTCCCTGCGGTTGAGGGCGGCGAGCGCGCGGGCGTCGTAGGCGGCGAGGCGTCCGCGGCCGAACCAGTCGTCCACCTTCGCGCGGACCGCCTTCCACGCGTCCACGGCGGCGCCCGTGGCCTCGCCGAGGGGGTTGAGGGCGGGGTCGGATGCGTTCCTCGCCTCCCACTCGACGAAGGCCGCGGCGGCGGCGAAGAAGGCGTCCACCCGCGGCTGGTCCACGCCGGGCTTCCCGCTGCGGTCGGTGACGGGGCCGAGGCAGTCGATGATCTCGCCGATGACCCGGCGCGTCGCCCCGTCCTCCCCGGCGGCGTCGGCGGGGACGATGCCGTCGCCGTTGAAGTCCGTGGCGGCGAGGGACCTCGCCGAATCGAGGACCTCGGCGAGGGAGATGGCGGGGGCGTCGGCCTTCCCGTGGCCCTTCAGCACCTGGCGGGCGGCGGCGAGGATCGCCCTGCCGTCCTCGCGATCGGCGGCGATGCGGTCGAGGGGGAGGGAGTCGCCGCCCCCCTTCAGGGAGGCGAGGTCCTTCAGGCGCTCCCCGGCCCACCGGACGGCGGCGAGGATCTCCGGGGCGCGGATGCGGCCGTCGGCGTCGGTGTCCAGGAGGGCGAGGGTCCCCTCGTCGATCTCGAGGCCCTGGACGGGGCAGGCCAGCGCGGCCCAGAGCTTCTGGTCGAGGCGCCCGAGGTTCGCGAAATCCGCCGCCGATTCCAGCCGGACCTGGTCGAAGCCGCCGAGGCGGGCGAATCTCCATTCGTGGGGCGCGGGGTCGGGCATGGGGGGCTCCTGGAGGGGCGGGTGGGGCGGAACGGGATTGTAGGTGGGCGGAGGGGTCCGATCCAACCCGGAGGATGCCGGGCGGTTGCTCTTGTGTGACCGGCACCGGGGTCCCTAGGATCGGTCCATCGGGTCCCACAAGGGAGGTCCCATGAACGTCCTCGGCCGATCGCTCCGGGCCGCATTCCTCGCCGCCCCGGTCCTCGCCGTCCTCGGGCTGGCCGTCGCGAAGGCCCCGACGGGGCCGGTGCTCGCTTCCGCCGCGGAGGACGCCACCGTCGGGGACGCCCCGTCCTACGAGGGGGCCGTCGCGCCCAACGGCAGGTTCGTCGCCTTCACGAGCGATGCCTCGGACCTCGGCGACGGGGCCTCCGGGGGGCTCGCCAACATCTGGTTCCGCGACATGCGGGGGGGCCCCGCCGAACTCCTCTCCACGGGCACGGGAGGGGGCCAGGCGAACTCCGATTCCTACTACCCCTCCCTCTCCAACAACGGCCGGTACGTCGTCTACGAGTCCTACGCCGACGACATCGTGGGCGGGGAGACGAACGGGTACTGCAACGTGTACCTCCTGGACCGGAGGACCGGGTCCGTCACGCGGCTGTCGGAGTCCATGAACGGCGGGGGCGGGGACTGGGACTCCTACGTCTACGGGGCGAGCATCTCCGGGAACGGGCGCTGGTGCGTCCTCTACTCCGCGGCCCTGGACCTGGTGGACGTGCCCACGGGGGAGTTCTACCAGGTCTACCTCTACGACCGGGTGGCCGGCACCCTCGCGCTGGTCAGCCGGAACGCCGCCGGGGACGCGGCCAACGACAACTGCTACGACCCTTCCATCTCCGCCAACGGCCGGTTCGTCGTCTACTACTCCTACGCGGACAACCTGACGGAGGGGCTCGGCGTCTCCAACGGCAACGTCTTCCTGTTCGACGCGCGGACGGGGACGACGCGGGTGGTGACCCGCTCCGTGACCGGCGGGGAGCCCGCGGGGGGCGGATCCTACGACCCCGTCGTCTCGAACAACGGCCGGACCGTGGCCTACTACTCCTTCGCGGGCAATCTCGTCGAGGGCGACGGGAACGCCGTGAGCGACGTCTTCATCACGGACATGTCGCGGGGAACGACGGTGCGGATCTCCAACGGCCTCCTCGGCGCCGAGGCCGACCTGCACTCCTACTCCCCGGGCCTCTCCTCCAGCGGCAGGGTGCTGGTCTTCTACTCCCGCGCCTCCAACCTCGTGGAGGACGACGGGAACGCGATGGGGGACTGCTTCCTGCGGAACGCGAAGACCGGGGAGCTGAAGCGCCTGACCGTGACCGCCTCCGGGGAGGAGGGGAACGGGGATTCCTACTTCTTCGCCCCCTCGCTCTCCTCCAACGGGAAGTGGCTCCTCGTGACCTCGACGTCGGACAACTTCGCCGCCGGGGACGACAACGAAACCTACGACGACTTCCTCGTTCCGGTGAAGTAGAGGGGGACGTGCGCCGCACTCCGGGTTCTCCTCGGGCGCTGCTGGCGGCGGCGCTTCTCGCGGGCCTCCTCGCCGCCGCCCGGGGGGAGGAGCCCGCGCCCCCGGCCGCCCCCGTCCCGGAGGGGGGAGCGAAGGCGGAGGCGCCCCCGGCCCCCGTCCCCGAGGACCTGCACGGCCTGCGCGTGGACGTCGTCGTTCCGCGGGGCGATCCGCCCGCGGAGGGGCGATCCCTCCTCGTGTTCCTCCACGGGCGCACGACCACCGGCAAGGACGCGGCGGAAAAACTCGCCCCGCTGGCGCAGCGGGGGTTCGTGGTCGCCGCCCCGTGGGCGAAGACCGGGGACTGGACCGCGAAGGAGGCCGACGCCGTCCGGAAGATCGCCGCGGACCTCGCGGAACGGCACGGCGTCCCCCCGGGGCGGCGCCACGTCGGCGGTTTCTGGACCGGGGCCGCGTTCCTCCCGGAACTCGCCTTCGACGACGCCCTCTCCATCCGGACGGCCACCTGGATCGACGCCCCCTGGGGAGGGGGCTCGGTGCCGAAGCGGGCGAAGGAGGAGCTGCGCGGCCTCTTCCTCTGGGGGGCGAAGGAGGGGCCGAGCCGCATCGACCGCTACGCGAAGTCCGCGGAACTGCTCGCGGGGCGGGTGCGGGTCGCCGTGGCGAAGGGGGCGCCCCCGGCCGACGGCCTCGGGCGGGGGAGGAGCGAGGACCCCGAGATCCCCCTGGAGCTGCTCCCCTTCTGGACCGGGTTCCTCGAGGCCATGGAGGGGCGCTACACCCCGGGCGGGGGCGCGGCCTTCGACTGGCTGCCCTCCCTCGAGGACGGCATCGCGGAGATGATCGACCGGAACACCGGCGGGTTCGTCTACGTCTACGACCCCGCGGCGGAGGGGGAGGAGCGGGAGCGGATGAAGATCCTCCAGAACGAGGTCTTCTACGATCGCGTGGTCCGCCACTTCGCCGACCAGCTCGCCGCGGTGCGGCTCGAGAAGGGGGCCGCCGGGAAACTCCTGCAGGAGGCGAAGGTGACGGAGACCCCCGCCCTCGTGGTCTACAGGAAGGGCGGCGCCGGCGTCCTGAAGACCCTCTCCGGCCCCGTCACCGCGAAGTCCCTCGTCCCCCTCCTCCGCGCCGCCTCCCCCGACCCCTCCCTGCCGCGGTAGGCAGGGGACGCACCCAACTTTCCAACTTTTCTGTGGATAACTCCGGGCACTTCCTGTTGGCCGCGAGCAGGAGGTGGCACCCGGAGTTATCCACAGAAAAGTTGGAAGGTTGGGTGCGTCCCCTATTTCGTGACGCCCGTCATGGTGGGGCGGGGGGGCGGGGGGGAGAATGGGGTTCCATGGGGACCATGAACCCGGCGGCCCTGCTCCTGCTCCTCGTCGCCGCCGCGGCGGCGGCGGGGGAGCCGAAGCCGGTGCGGCCCTTCGAGGCCTCCTCCTGGTCCACGCCCGCGGCTCCCCTCGACGCCGCCGTGCAGGCCGCGTGGCGGAAGGCCGGCATCGAGGGCGCGGCCCCCTGCTCCGACGAGGTCTTCCTGCGCCGCGCCTTCCTCGACCTCATCGGGACCGTGCCGACGGCGGAGGAGGCGGCCCGCTTCCTCGAGGATCGCCGCTCCGACCGCCGCGCCTCCCTGGTGGACGCCCTCCTCCTCCGCGAGGAGTTCGCCGACTACTGGGCCATGCGCTGGTGCGACGCGCTCCGCGTGAAGGCGGAGTTCCCCGTCAACCTCTGGCCCAACGCGGTCCAGGCCTACCACCGCTGGATCCGCGAGTCCATCCGCGACGGGATGCCGCTGGACCGCTTCGTGCGGGAGCTCCTCACCGCCAGCGGCAGCAACTTCCGCGAGCCCGCCGTGAACTTCTGGCGGGCCGTGCAGTCCCGCGAGCCCCCGGCCCTGGCCTCCGCCGTGGCCCTCGCCTTCCTCGGCGAGCGCTTCGAGTCCTGGCCCGAGCCGCGCCGCGCGGGCTTCGCCGCCCTCTTCTCCCGCGTGGCGTGGAAGCCGACCCGGGAGTGGAAGGAGGAGATCGTCCTCCTCGACCCGGCCCCGGCGGGCCCCCTCGCGGCGCTGTTCCCCGACGGGACGCCGGTGACCGTGGAGCCCGATGTCGATCCCCGCGCCGTCTTCGCCGACTGGCTCCTCGCCCCCCGCAATCCCCGCCTCGCCCGCGCCCTGGCCAACCGCACCTGGGCCTGGATCTTCGGCCGCGGCGTCGTCGAGGAGCCCGACGACCTCCGCCCCGACAACCCCCCCTCCGTGCCCGGCCTCCTCGAGCAGCTCGAGAAGGACCTCGTGCGGTCGAAGTGGGACTTCCGGGCGTTCCTCCGCACCATCGTCCTCTCGCGGACCTGGCAGCAGTCCCCCGTGCCCCGCGCCCCGGCGGAAACGGCCGCGCAGCTCTTCGCCTGCTACCCCGTCCGCCGCCTCGACGCCGAGGTCCTCATCGACGCCCTCTGCTCCGTCGGCGGCTCCGGGGAGAAGTACTCGAGCATCATCCCCGAACCCTTCACCTTCATCCCGGAGACGAGCCGCACCATCGCGCTGGCCGACGGCTCCATCACGAGCCCCTTCCTCGAGACCTTCGGGCGCCCCTCCCGGGACACCGGCCTCGCCTCGGAGCGGAGCAACGACTCCTCCGATGCCCAGCGGCTCCACATGCTCAACTCCACGGACGTCCTGCGGCGGCTGCAGCGGAGCCCGCGGCTGAGGGAGGTCGTCTCCCGCGCGGGAGGGAACCGCGACTCCGTGATCCGGGGCCTCTGGCTGCTGCTCCTCTCGCGGCTCCCGGAGCCCGGGGAGGCGGCGGCCGCCGAGGCCTACGTGCGGGAGGGGCGCCCCCCGCAGGAGGCGGCCCTCGATCTCGCCTGGGCGCTGGTGAACACGCGGGAGTTCCAGTTCCGCCACTAGGAGGGGAGCCATGAGCGGACGGGAGGCGTGGGAGACGCTCACCCGGCGGACCGCGCTCCGGCGCATCGCGCTGGCCGCCGCGGGACTCCCCGTGGTGGAACTCCTCGGGCGCTGGAACCCCGCCCTCGCGCTCCCCCTCCCCCTCCCCGCGGAGGAGCCCTCGGCCCCGCAGGCGGGGAAGGCGCGGTCCGTCGTCGAGATCTGGCTCTCCGGCGGCCCCGCCCACACCGACACCTTCGACCCGAAGCCCGGGGCGGGGCGGGACTGGAACGGGCCCCTCGACGCCGCCGTCGACACGAAGGTGGCCGGGATGCGCCTCGGCCAGCTCCTCCCCCTCCTCGCCGCCCAGGCCGACAGGTTCTCCCTCGTGCGCTCCCTCTCCCACGGCGTCAACGGTCACGAGACGGCGAACTACATCGTGCAGACCGGCCGCGCCCCCGGGGACCGCGTCTCCTATCCCTGCATCGGCTCCGTCGTCTCCCTCTTCCGCGGCTACGGGAAGGGCTACGAGAGCCTCGTCCCCCCCTACGTCGTCCTCACCGCCCCCCAGGGGCGCATCTCGGAGTGCGGATTCCTCGGCCCCCGCTACCGCCCCTTCGTCACCGGCGGCGATCCCAACCGGACCCCCTTCCTCGTGGAGGGGGTCGTCGCCGAGGGGATCACGCCGGAGCGCCAGCGGGCCCGCCGCGACCTCCTGGGCGAGCTCGACACCCTCGGCCGCGCCCTCCCCCGGGATCCCCGCTTCGCGAAGTACGACGCCGCCGGCGAGAAGGCCTGGGACATGATCCTCGGCGACGCGGGGAAGCTCTTCGACCTCGACGGGGAGAAGCCGGAGATGCGCGACTTCTACGGCAGGAACACCTTCGGCCAGTCCTGCCTCATGGCGCGGCGCCTCGTGGAGCACGGCGTCCCCTACGTCACCGTCCACTGCCCCGGCTGGGACACCCACAAGCAGCACTTCGAGACGATGCGGCGGCGCCTCCCGGAGATCGATCGCGGGCTCGCGGGCCTCCTCCAGGACCTCGCCTCGCGGGGACTGCTGGAGACCACGGTGGTCTGGTGCTCCGGGGAGTTCGGGCGCACGCCGCGGGTGCTCTGGGAGCCTCCCTGGAACGGGGGGCGCAGCCACCACGGGCAGGTCTTCTCCGCCCTCGTGGCGGGAGGCGGGTTCCGCGGAGGCGTCGTCGTCGGGGAGTCGGACGCGCACGGCGAGGCGCCGGCGAAGGATCCGGTGCATCCCCGGGACCTCCATCGGGCCATCTACGGGCGGCTCGGCATCGATCCCGACGGCCCGCTCCAGAACGGGATGGGCCTCGATCTCCGCGTGGCGGAGCCCGCCACCGCGGGGACGGGGAAGGGACCCCTCGATGCGATCCTCTAGGCTGCTGCGCCCCGCGTTCCTCCTCCTCGCCGCGGCCGCGGCGGCGGCGCTCCCCGCCCCGCCCCCCGCCCCCCCCCCCGGCCCCCCGGCCCCCCCCCCCCCGGGGGCGGGCGACGTCTTACCCGCCGGGGGGCGGCGCGGCTCCGCGAACGAGGGCTGCCGGGCGCCGCGCCGCCTCCAGAACGTGAAGGACGCCTTCGTCACGGGGGAGGGGGTGAGGTGCACGGTGCTCCGCGCGGTGCGCCCCCTCGACCGGAGACAGCAGGGCGAGCTGCGCCGCCGCATCGGCGAGATCCGCGCGCGGCGGAAGTTCCCCCGCCCCGACGGCGAGAAGGTGGACCTGCCCGCCCACCCCCTTCTCGACAACCTCGACAGGCTCTCCCCGCGGGAGCTGCGGGACGCGGCGGAGCGGTTCCTCGGGGCCGGGGGGGAGCGGCAGCAGCCGAACCCCCAGATCGCCGAGACCGTGGAGGTCCGCGTCGAGATCGACGGCGGCGCCGCGCCCGGGGACCGGGAATTCCGCCTCTCCACAGGGGTGGGGCTCACGAACCCGATCCGTTTCCAGGTCGGGGTCCTCCCCGAGGTCCTCGAGGTGGAGCCCATGGAGGGGGAGGGGACGGGGGCGGACTCCGAGCTCCCCGCGCCGCCGCTCCTCCTCAACGGGCGCATCCTCCCCGGCGACGTGGACCGGCTCCGGTTCCCGGCGAAGCGGGGGCAGGACCTCGTCATCGCGACGGCGGCCCGCCGGCTCGTGCCCTTCCTCGCCGACGCGGTGCCGGGCTGGTTCCAGGCGACGGCGACGCTCTTCGACGGGGCGGGGCGCGAGGTGGCATTCGCCGACGACTGGCGGCAGGATCCGGACCCGGTGCTGCTGTTCCGCGTGCCGCGGGACGGGGAGTACGTGCTCGAGATCCGCGACGCCATCTACCGGGGCCGCGAGGACTTCGTCTACCGGGTCTCCATCGGCGAGGACCCCTTCATCACGCGCATGTTCCCCCTCGGCGGGCCCGCAGGCGTGGCGACCATGGCCGCCGTCGCGGGCTGGAACCTGCCGCGCTCCCACATCCCCCTCGAGACGGGGGACGGTGCGGGAGCGGGGGACGGGAACGCGGAGGAGGGGCAGCGCCTCGTCGAGGCACGGCGCGGTTCGGTGCCCTCCAACGCGGTGGCCTACGCCGTGGATCTCCTCCCGGAGTGCACGGAGCGGGAGCCCAACGACGACGCGGCGCGGGCGCAGCCGCTCCCGCTCCCGCGCATCGTGAACGGGACCATCGGCCGTCCCGGCGACGTGGACGTGTTCCGTTTCATGGGCTTCGCGGGTGACGAGGTGGTCGCCGAGGTCGAGGCGCGCCGTCTCGGGTCGCCGGTGGATTCGCTCCTGCGCCTGACCGACGCGGCGGGGACGGTGCTCGCCTGGAACGACGACCGGCCCGGCGGCGGCACGACGGGGACGGTGACCCACGACGCCGACTCCTTCCTGCGCTGCCGCCTGCCCGCCGACGGGACCTACCGCGTGGTGCTCCGCGAGGCGCAGGCCCACGGAGGGGACGAGTACGGCTACCGGCTCCGCGTCGGCCCGCCGCGGCCGGGGTTCGACGTCTTCATGGTGCCCTCGAGTCTCGCGGTGGGGGCGGGGCGGTCGGAGGCGGTGCGGATGGAGGCGCGGCGGCGGGACGGGTTCGAGGGGGCCATCGACGTCGCGCTGACGGGGGCGCCGGAGGGCTGGGCCCTCGGGGGCGGGCGCATTCCCGCGGGGCGGGAGTCGGTGAGGGTGACGCTGACGGCTCCGGCGAAGCCGGTGATCGGTCCGGTCTACCTCCGGTTCGAGGCGCGGGCGGCGGCGGGGGACGGGGAGATCCGCCGGGCGGTGATCCCCGCGGAGGACGTGATGCAGGCGTTCCTCTGGCGGCACCTCGTGCCCTCGCGGGAGTTCGCGGCCCTGGTCGCGGGGCGGGGGGCGGAGCCGGTGGAGGTGCTGACGGATCTCCCGGTGCGGATCGCCGCCGGGAAGACGGCCCTGGTGCGGGTGCGGGTCCCGGCCCGGAACCTGCCCGGGGATCTCCGGCTGGTGCTGGACGCGCCCCCGGCGGGGATCACCCTGGAGGACGTCGCCATCGTTCCGGGGATGTTCGCCTTCGTGATCCGCGCCGACGGCGTGAAGGCGAAGCCCGGCCTCGAGGACAACCTCATCATCCAGGCCGCCCTCGACCGCGACGTCCGCGGCGCCCGACAACGCGTCCCCGTCGGCACCCTCCCCGCCCTCCCCATCCGCGTCGAATAGGGGACGTCCTCCACTTTTCTACTTTTCTGTGGATAACCTTCCGGAGTCCTCCACTCGAAGGGGACTCCCGGCACCATGCCTCGGGTCATACATTGTTGTACGACCTTCCGGACGACGTCGCGGGCGGGGGCCCCGTAGACTCCCTCCGTGAACAAGCCAGTGAAGGTCGTCACGGGATGCGCGGTGCTGGCGGTGGTGTTCGCCATGCTCATTCCGAACTTCCTCACGGCGAAGGTCAGCTGGAACGACACGTCGGCCATCGCGGCCATGCGCAACCTCGCCGCTGCCCAGGCGACCTGCGCGAAGGGGCGGTCCATCGACGTGGACCGGGACGGGAAGGGTGAGTACGGGACCCTCTCGGAGCTCACCGGTGCCGCCGGGCCCAGGCTGGACGGGGAGGGCCGCCTCCGGGGGGAACGGGTGGATCCTGCGGTTCTGTCGACGTCCCTCTCGCCCGTGGACGAAGCGGGGATCGCCTTCAGGTCCGGGTACTGCTTCCGCATCCTGCTCCCCGCGACGGGCGGCGGTCCCTCCCGGGAGTCCACGCCCGGGAGCCCTTTCACTGCTCCCGTGGACGTGGACGCCGCCGAGCGGAGCTGGGCCGCCTACGCCTGGCCGGCAGCGCGCTATGCCGCGTTGAAGGGGGAGTCTCGCAAGCACAACAGGGTCCTCTTCGCGGACGGCACGGGGAGGCTCTGGTTCACGTGGAACGACGACTCCCGCTACGCGGGCTCAGGTGGCGGCCCCTCCTGGGACGCCGCGATGCCCGAGGACGGCTGGGGGGATGGATGGGCGGACCCGCCGGCCGGGGTCGAGGAGTACCGGGGGCGCGACGGGAACACGTGGCGGGACATCGAGACCCTCTTCCGCAGGTAGCCCGCCGCTCGGGAACAGGGGACGCACCCAACGTCCTCACTCTCCCGTGGAGGACTTCCCGGAGTCATCCACGGGAAAGTGAGGAGGTTGGGTGCGTCCCCTCCCCTTCCCACCGCGTGGCGGCGAGCATGCCGCAGGCGGCGTGGCGGCGGAAGCCGCCGGAGTAGCGGCGGACGACGGGGGCCTTCAGCATCTGGAGGGCGTCCGTGAACCGCTTCCGCTCCTCGTCCGTCGCGCGGCGGAAGCCGCCGGGCCTCGGGTCGTTGACGTCGATGAGGTTGATGCGCAGGCGCAGGTCCCCGAGCATCCGGTGGAGCGCCTCCGCCTCCTCGGGGCCGTCGTTCACGCCTCCCATGAGGACCCAGGCGATGGTCGTGAGCCGCGGGTTCGCCGCGGCGTAGGCGCGGAGCGCGTCGGCGAGTTCCGCGAGCGTCCACTTCGCCGCCACGGGCAGCAGTCCCGCCCGCTTCCCCTCGATGGCCGACGTCATCGACACGATGAGCCGGTACCGGTGGGCCTCGGCGGCGTACTGGTGGATGCGCGGGACGATGCCGACGGTGGAGATGGTGATGGCGTCCCCGCGCACGCGGCCGCCGCAGGGGTGGGAGAGGATGCGGGCCGCCCGGATCACCGCGTCGTAATTGTGGAAGGGCTCCCCCTGCCCCTGGAAGACGGCGCCGGTGACGCGGCCCGGCGCCTCGTCCCGCACCTGCCGGAACGCGTCCACCATCTCCCACGGCTCGAGGTGGCGCGCGAGCCCGAGCCGCCCCGTCGCGCAGAAGGCGCACTTCATCGCGCAGCCGACCTGGGAGGAGAGGCAGACGGAGAAGCGGTCCTTCTTCTCCAGCGGGATGCGCACCGCCTCGCTCAGCGCCCCGTCGGGGGAGCGGAAGAGGTACTTGACGAACCCGTCGTCGGGGTCCGCGGCCCGCTCGAGCACCTCGAGGCGCGCGTCGTCGAAGCGGGCCGCGACCTCGGAGAGCAGCCGCTTCCCCACGGGCCGCGAGGGAGCGTGCTTCCCCCGCGGCGGCAGCCGGTGGGCGAGGATGCGCCGCGCCTCGTCGTCGCGCACCGCGACCCCGGCCTCGCGAAGGCGCGCGGCGATCTCCTCGGGGAGGAGCCCGAATAAGTGGGGGCGGGGGTCCATGGGGGAGCAGTCTGACCGGGGCCGGGCGGTGTCATGATCATTTCGGCGACGCCGGGCGGCGTCCAACACCCGTGGACCCGGAGGAAGCGCGTGAACGTCCATCTCCTGCTCGCGAACGTCATCTTCCCCGCTCCCTCACTTCCCTACGTGACGAGTCTCTTCCTCCCGGCGGCCGGCCTCCTCGCCCTCGGGGCCGAATGCGGCGTCTTCGCCGCCTTCATGAAGGGCACCCGCCCCGCCGTCCTCTTCGGCCTCGTGATCTCCGCCAACGTCTTCTCCTGGCTGGCGGGGGTGCTGATCGGGGGCCAACTCCCCTGGGAGTGGTTGCCCACGGGACTTCTCGACGACGGCAGCCCCACGGGACAGTTCCATCGGGGCCCGCACTTCTGGACCATCGCCCGATGGAGCTTCGTCGTGGCCTGCGTCGCCAGCTTCGTCCTGGAACTCGCCTTCGTCGGCCTCGTCACGCTCCTCTTCCGGATCCGGATGGAAAGGCCGGCCGCCTGCGTCGGCCTCGCCAACGTCGCGAGCTACGGGGTCCTGGGGCTCATGGCCACGGCGCTGTGACGCGGTCGCCGAAAAGCGTCTGACACCGAAGGGGTGCCCCGAAGGGGCGCCCCCAGATTGACATCCATCACGGGGCCCGCTACAGTCGCCCTCCCATGCTCCGGACCGGCCTTCTCTGGACGCTCATCGCGCTTCTCGCCCTCGGGTGCGCCATCCCCGGGTCCGCGGGGGGGCTGGTCCTCTGCGTGGATCGCGGTGACGAGGGCCACGTCGCGCTGGAGCGGGAGGGATGCGCCGCCCCCGCTCCCCGGGCCGAACCCGCGCCCGCCGACCCCGCCGCCGACGCCGACCACGGCACCTGCGAATCCTGCCGGGACTTCCCCCTGCCCTCCACCGAGGACGCCCGCCGCATCCTCTCCGTCACCGCCGCCGCACTGCCGCCCGCCACCCCCGCCCTCCCTCCCCTGGCGAAGTCCCCCTTCGCCCCCGCGGCCGCATCGCCGGCCCGCGCCCCCGCCGCGCTCCCCCTCCTCCGCCTCCGCATCTAGTCCGCTTCCTCGCCGGGCCGCCGCGTTCCCGATTCCCCCCGAGGGAGCCCCAGGGCCGGGCCCCCCGCCCGCGCCCGCTCCGGAGCCGCCCACCGCACCGCCCCGGGCGCCGCCCCCCGGCCGCGC
>CAYJMF010000015.1:0-3782 GCA_964370855.1 uncultured Planctomycetota bacterium
CCCCCCCCCCCCCCCCCCCCCCCCCCCCCCCCCCCCACCCCCCCCCCCCCCCCCACCCCCCCCCCCCCCCCCCCCCCCCCCCGGGGGCCCCGCAGGGGGCGCGCGGGATTGGCTCCCATCCTCTGACCCCCCGATTCCTCCTATCCGCCGCCCGTCCATCGGGATAGGTCGACGGGGTCCATTTGACTTCCGCTGCCGCGGATCCTACCTTTTTGGGTGGTTCGGGGCCGGTTCGAGCCGATAGGATGATGAGGGGGAACCGTTCCCCCACCGTTGCAGGATCCGGAAGGGGTCGAACGCCGCCTTCCGGCAGGGGCGTCGCAGGGCACCCCCCCGGGGGACCGCCCGGCGCCGGCCCGCCGACGGGAGCCTGCGCGCGGGGGTCCCTTCGTCGTCGCCCGCCGGCCTCCGGCCCTCGCGAGGGCCGTGCGCCGCGGGTTGCGGCACCCGGGAGGGCCGGGGGCCGTCGGGAGGAGGACGCTTGGGCTTCTTCGACAAGGTGTTCGCGGGCAACCCCCTGAAGAAGCTCGAGGAGGAGGTGGAGTCCAACCCCTCCCCCGAGGCCGTCGCCGCCCTGGCGCAGAAGCACATCGAACTGGAGCAGATGGAGCAGGCCCTGGTCGTCGCCGAGCGGGGCCTCATGACCTTCAAGAGCGCGTCCAGGCTCCGGGACATCGTCTCCTTCATCAAGAAGAAGAGATCCGCCGAGGCCATCAAGCGGCTCCGGGACGAGATCCGGGTGAAGCCGAGCCCCAGCGCCTACACCCAGCTCGGGGACATCTACCGGGACCTCGGCGACGTGGACCAGGCACTCGACATCCTCGGGGAGTGCACGGAGCGGTTCTCCGAGGAGACCGTGGCCTACCGCCTCATCGGGCAGATCCGCCTGGAGAACTTCCTCCAGGAGGTGATCGCCTACGACGGCATGCACGCGTGGCAGGCGCTGAAGAAGGCGAAGGAGCTCTCCAGCGACGACTCCCTCGCCCGGATCCTGCTGGCCCAGTTCTACTTCTCCATCGGCGCCAACGCCCTGTCCGTCCAGGAGCTCCGGGAGGAGCTGGCGGACAGCCCCACCGCCCTGGACGTCAAGTCCTTCCTCGACGAGGTCGGGGACCCCCAGGCCCTGGACAGGGACACGACGGTCGAGGTCCTCGTGGAGCGGGCCGAGGAGTCCGGCGCCCTCACCAACAGCCTTCAGGGGTTCCCGAGGGTCCGGCCCGGCATCGCCCAGAGGACGGGGATGGCGCCGAAGATCAACCCCGTGGCCACCATGGCCAAGGTGACGGAGCTCCAGGCCACCCCGGGCGTCCTCAACCTGGCGATCCTCTCGCGCGACGGCACGGCCATCGCGTCCGTCGCGAACCCCGGCTCCATGGAGCCCGAGGCCTTCCGCGGCCTGGCGGAGGAGGTGGGCCGCGTGGCCGGCGAGGCCTGCCGCCGGATGGACATCGGGAGCTTCGTGCGCGGGGCGGTCCAGTTCCCCCACGGGGGAGCCGCCGTCATCCGCCGCCGGGGCACGACCTTCGCCGTCTACTACGGCGACCCCATGAAGCACGACCGCGCGGTCCCCTTCCTCGAGGACCTCGTTCTCAAGATCGTGGGAGGAGGCGCCGGTGCGTAGCATCCTCAAGGCCCTGGCCGACGTCCCCGGCGTCCGGGGGAGCATGGTCGTCACCCTGGACGGCATCGTCGTCGACAGCCTCCTCGGGCGGAGCCTCCGGGAGGACATCGTCGGCGCCATGGCCGCATCCCTCATCCTCGGGACCAAGCGGGCCGTGGAGGCCACGGAGCGCACCTTCGAGTCCTTCGCCCTGGTCTCCACCCACGGCAAGATGATCGTCGCGGACACGGGCAGCGCCTTCCTCGTGGTCGTCCTGGACCGGAACATCGACCTCGGCCACGCCGAGCTCGAGATCCGCAGCGCGGTCCGGAAGGTCAAGTCCATCGGAGGGAGCGCCTAGCGCGCCCCGGGGCGGGGCTCCGTAACTCTGGACCTTGATGGGCCCGGTCCCGTAGGATCCCGGCCCTGAGGATGCGGTGGGACCCTCCGGGGGCAGGACCCCGGGGCGGATGCCGGCGGGTCGCCGGCGAGGTTCACGGGCAACCCCCCCGGAAGCGCGGGGCGGGCGGAAGGGCCGACGCGAGGGGCCCAGAGGAACGACATGGTTCAGATCAACTTCGCCCTCAAGGAAGTCAACTGCAAGATCGTCTTCTACGGTCCCGGCAAGAGCGGCAAGACCACCAACCTCGAGATGGTCCACAAGAACGCCCCCGCCAACGCCCGGGGCGATCTGACCTCCATCGCGACGGAGGGCGACCGCACGCTGTTCTTCGACTTCATGCCGCTGGACCTCGGCACCATCGCCGGCATGAAGACGAAGTTCCAGCTCTACACCGTCCCCGGCCAGGTCTACTACAACTCCACCCGCAAGCTGGTGCTCCAGGGCTGCGACGGCGTCATCTTCATCGCCGACTCCTCCCGCGCGAAGCTGGCCGAGAACATCGAGTCCCTGAAGAACCTCGAGGAGAACCTCGCCGAGTACGGCAAGAAGCTGGGCGAGGTCCCCTTCGTCCTCCAGTGGAACAAGCGCGATGCCGCCGACGCCATGCCCCCCGAGGAGCTCGACCGGGAGCTCAACTGGCACCACGTCCCCACCTTCGAGGCCATCGCCTACAAGGGTGAGGGCGTGTTCCCCACCCTGAAGGCCCTCTCGCAGATCGTGCTCCAGACCCTGAACAAGGACAAGAGGGGCGGCTCCCCCGGCTCCCCGAAGCCCGCGCCCGGGCCGACGGCTCCCCCGGGCGGGAACGCGCCCCCGCCGCCGCCTCCCCCGCCGCCTCCCCCTCCCCCGCCGCCTCCGCCCCCCGCCACGACGGCGGCGAAGCCGGCGGAGGCTCCCAAGCCCGCCCCCGCTCCGGCGGCCGCCAAGCCCGGGGAGCCGGCCAAGCCCGCGGCCCCCGCGAAGGCCGCCGCCAGGGTCGAGATCAAGGAGGGCGGCGGGAAGGGCCTCATCATCGGCATCCTCGTCGCCATCGTGCTCGGCATCGGCGCCTTCCTCGCCTACAGTTCCGGGATGTTCGGAAAGTAGACCCCCATGGCGAAAGAGAACACCGGCGGCAGGAAGGAAGAGCGGACCGACGAGATTCCCGCGGCCCGGCCGCTGGGGAAGGACGACCAGTCCCTCAGGGACGCCGCCCTTTCCTACGTCAACAGCGGCGACGTCAGGAAGTTCAACGTGATCCTCGAGGCCTTCCTCAAGAAGTCCAACGCCAAGGCCGCCCTCCTCATCCACACGGGGGGCCACATCGTCACGAAGGTCGGCATGGTGGACAAGCTCGACACGGACACCGTGGGGGCCCTCGTCTCCGGCGCCTTCGCCGCGACGAAGAAGCTCTTCGAGGTCTTCAAGGAGAAGGACTTCGCCCTGACCGTGCAGAAGGGGAAGAAGGAGTCCCTCTACATCGGCCTCGCGGGCCCGAAGACCCTCCTCACCGTCCTGTTCGACGACACGACGACCCAGGGCGCCATCCAGCTCTACGCCACCGAGACGACGAAGAAGATCGAGGACTACTTCGCGGCCATCGAACGGGGCGAGGGCTCCGGCGCCGGCGACGACAAGATCGACGACAACTTCGGGAGCGCCTCCGGCGGCGCGCTGGACAACGTCTTCGGGTAGCATCCACTCCTTGAACCTGGCTCTTGAACCAGGGGGGGGGGGGGGGGGGGGGGGGCGCGGCCGGCGGGGGGGGGGGGCGCCGCCCCCCCCCGGCGGGGGCGCGCG
>CAYJMF010000015.1:3792-21060 GCA_964370855.1 uncultured Planctomycetota bacterium
GGGGGCGCGCTGTACTCCGTCTTGGGGTAGCACCCACACCTTGACCCGGGCTGTTGCACCCGGGGGCCGGCCGCCTTCCGCGGCCGGCCCCTTTCCGATTCTCCCTCGCCCATCGGCCCGGGGAAAGGGCCTGGAAGGAACGCCCGTGATGAACCGCCTTCTGCGCACCTCGCTGCTCGTCGCCGCCTGCGCCCTGCTCCCCGCCTGCGTCGAGGCGGACGTGGAAACGGAGCTCAAGGCCGACGGGTCGGGCAGCTTCGGCGTCTCCATGAAGTTCACGGAGAAGTTCGTCGAGATCGCCCGGAAGATGGAGAAGCTCGATCCCAGGCAGGAGGCGCTGTCGGGCATGAAGGAGATGCTGCTCGAGAAGCCCGACGCCGAGGCCCTCGCGGAGCTCGAGAAGAAGGGCCTCAAGCTCCAGGAGTTCGAGGCCTTCAACGACGAGAAGCGGATCGGGGCGAAGATGAAGGTGGGCTTCCGGTCCCTCTCCTCCCTCCGGGACATGGACTCCATGACGGTCCGGAAGGGCGGGAAGAAGGACAAGGGCGGCTCCCCCGCCGACGACATGACCCTCGTCCGGAACGCCGACGGCACCTACACCCTCTCCCTCGGCCTCGACCCCGACCACTCCGCGGGGGCGGAGGACGGGGATGACGGGGAGGATGCCGAAGGACCGGAGGAGGCGGACGACGGGGACGAGGCGGACGACGGGGACGACGGCGACGGCGAGGAGGACGACGGGGAGGACGAGGCCGAAGGGAAGGCCGGCGAGGCGAAGCCCGCGGATCCGACCCCCGAGGAGGCGGCGAAGAAGATGCAGGAGGTCATGCCGCTCCTCGCCGAGATGATCGGCGAGGCCCAGAAGCTCCGCATCACCATCGCGCTCCGGGTCCCCGGCGAGGTCGTCGAGTTCTCTCCCGCGGCGGGCGCCGCGAGGGAGGACGGCAGGGTCTCCTGGACCCTCGACTTCCAGACCATGATGGCCGCCGCCATGGGAGGCGGCGAGAACCCCATGAAGAAGATGACCGTCCGGTTCCGCATGCCCGAGGGGCAGTCGATCCCGGAGGCCGCCCTGTGGGGCGGAAACGCCGCGAAGGAGCCGGCGAAGCCCGCCGCCCCGCCCGAGAAGAAGGAGGAGCCGGCGGGGGAGCCGAAGTAGCCCCTACCCCCCGCCCCTCGACTCGAAGGCACGGACCCAGACCTTCCACTTCCCGTCCAGCAGGGGCTGGACGGAGGTCTCGATGAGCCCGAACCCCTTGCGGGGCAGGCGGTGGCGCGTCCCGCAGGGGATCTTCCGGGCGAAGGTCTCCCAGTTCCCCTGCCGGGCGCCGCTGGCGATGACGGTGAGCCGGAAGTTCGCCGTCCAGTCGACCTTCGTTACCGCGACCACCTCGAGATCGTCGAGGTCGAGGCGGAACTGCGCGCGGTCCACCTCCGACCACCAGCGCACCGTGGCCACGGCCTTCGCCGGGTCCACCACCGTGGAACTGGTCTTCGGGAGCGGGTCGAAGGGGCCGTCCTCCCCGTTGCGGAGCGGGTTCCCGCCCGCCGCCGCCCGCCACTTCCGGAACTCCTCCAGGAGGGCGGCCCGCTCCTCCGGGGCCATGGCGCGGAACTCCTCCCCCTCCAGCCCGAACCGGATCTTCGACGCCCTCGTGAGGAGGACGAGGGCCCGGTCCCCGGGGCGGCGTTCCTCCTTCGCGCCCCTCACCTCGGCCTCCTCCGCGGCGGGCTCCCCCGCGTGGGCCAGGGCCCAGTCGAGGGCGGAGGAGTCGGAGAGGTTGGCGAGGCGCTCCAGGGCCAGGTCGCGGACCGCCGGCGAGGGATCGTCGAGGGCCTTCCTCAGCGCGGGGAGGATCCGGGCCTCGTCCCCTCCGAAGGAGACGAGGTCGGCGAGGAGGTCGAGGGCCTTGAGGCGGACGGGCCCCGCCGCCCCCTCGAGGGCCCAGAGCCCGAACCGGGTCCCGGGCTCGGCGTCCTCGATGCGCGCGAGGTCGCACATGAGGAGGACGCGGGCCCCGTCGGAGGCGTCCCGCAGCCGGTTCCACGCGTCGGGGACGCGCAGGACCGCCGCGGTGTAGCGGTCCGTCAGCACCGCGTCCCGCACCCGGCCCACCACCTCCGGCGCCGCGTCGCCGCGGTCCTTGTCCGGGATCTCGTCGAGCCGGTCGAGCACCCAGGAGAGGTCGTCCCCGGAGAGCCCCTCGATCTTCTTCGCGATGTCCGCGGGGTCCCGCTTGCCGAGGGACTTCTTCTTCATGAAGGAGGCGAGGGATTTCGCGGCGGCCTCGGCGGCCTTGCCGTCCGCCGCGGGGGCGGGAGCGGCGTGGAGCGCGAGGAGGAGGGCGAGGAGGAGCGCGGTGGTCCGCATGCCCCGATTCTACCCCCGTCGCCCCGCGCCGGAATCGAAGGGGCGGCCCCGGTCCCCCGGGGCCGCCCCGAACGTCCGTATCCGTCGTCTAGCGGGAGGAGACGGCGCCGTACTTCCTCTCGCGGTGGCCGATGTAGAGCTGGCGCGGCCGGGCGATCTTCTGGTCAGCGTCCGTGAGCAGCTCGTTCCACTGGGCGAGCCAGCCCGCCGTGCGCCCGATGGCGAACATCACGGGGAACATCGCCACGGGGATGCGCATGGCCTGGTAGATGAGGCCCGAGTAGAAGTCCACGTTCGGGTAGAGCTTCTTGTTGATGAAGTACTCCTCCTGCAACGCGATCCGTTCCAGCTCCAGGGCGATCTCGAGGAGCGGGTTGCGGCCCGTGACCTCGAAGACCTCGTCGGCGATGCGCTTGATGATCTTCGCGCGCGGGTCGTAGTTCTTGTAGACGCGGTGCCCGAAGCCCATGAGCAGGGCCTCCTTGTTGCGCACCTTCTCGATGAACCGCGGGACGCGGTCGACGCTGCCGATCTCGGCCAGCATCTTGAGGACCTCCTCGTTGGCGCCGCCGTGGAGCGGGCCGTAGAGGGCCGCCGCGGCCCCCGCCATGGTGACGTAGGGGTCGGCGTGGGAGGAGCCGATGCTGCGCATGGCGTTGGCGGAGCAGTTCTGCTCGTGGTCGGCGTGGAGGATGAAGAGCACGTCGAAGGCCCGCTCGATGGCCGGGTGGGGCTTGTAGCGCTGCTCCGTCATCCTGTACATCATGTGGAGGAAGTTCTGGACGTAGTTGAGCTCGTTGTCGGGGTGGACGTAGGGCAGGCCGAGGCTGTGCCTGTAGGCCCACGCGGCGAGGGTGGGGACCTTGGCGAGGAGGCGGACCGTCTGGTTCCACCGCACCTCGGGGTCGTGGATGTTCTTCGCCTCGGGGTAGAACGTGGAGAGGGCCGCGAGGGTGGAGACCAGGATGCCCATGGGGTGGGCGTCGTGGTGGAAGCCGTCGAGGAGCTTCTTCATGTTCTCGTGGACGAAGGTGTGGTGCGTGATGTCGTCGGTGAACTTGGCGAGTTCGTCCTTCTTCGGGAGTTCGCCCCGGAGGAGAAGCCACGAGGTCTCGAGGAAGGTGGACTTCTCGGCGAGGTCCTGGATGGGGTACCCGCGGTACTCGAGGATCCCCTTGTCCCCGTCGATGAAGGTGACCTTGCTCTTCGTGGAGGCGGTCCAGACGAAGGCCGGGGCGTAGGGCATGAGGCCGATGTCGTCGGGCCCGGTCTTGATCTTGTTGATGTCGTTGGCGTGTACGGCGCCGTCCTTGATCGGCATGGTGTAGACCTTGCCGGTCCTGTTGTCGGTGACGGTGATGGACTGTTCAGCCATTTCGATTCTCCTCTCCCGCTCGTTCCAAGTTCCCCGCGGACGTCGCGCCGGCGCCGCGGTCCGACTGTTCGCTGGATCCTAGCGCCGGCGGGGCCCGGGGCGCCCTCCCCGGGGTGTGACCGGGGGTGATTCCACCGTGACCTCGCGCCGGCCCGAAAACATGATCTCCCGTCAAATCTAGGGGTCCCCGGGGGGGGCCGGCCACCAAAATCGGTCGCATGCCCGCCCCCCATCACACCCTCGTCCTCGAGGGCCGGACCTACCGGATCCGGGAGGTCCTGAAGGCCGACCGGTACGCCCGATCGACCCTGCTGGAGGACGCCCGGGGGCGGCGCTTCGTGCTGAAGGAATCGGTGATGCGCCTCCCGCCGGGGGTGCGGGTGCCCCCCCTGGCGGCGCTCCTGGCCCGCCACGAGGCCGACCTCTTCGAGCGCCTCGCCGGGATCCCGGGGATCCCCCGCCTGACGGCCCGGCCGAGGCCCGACGCCTTCCTGCGGGAGTACGTCGAGGGGGACACGGTGCGCAACACCGACCCCCTGCCGGAGGGGTTCTTCGCCTCCCTCGAGGAGGTGCTCCGGGCGGTGCACGGGCGGGGGGTCGCCTACGTGGACCTCGCCAAGGAGGAGAACGTCCTCGTCGGGGAGGACGGGCGGGCCTGGCTCGTGGACTTCCAGATCTCCATCGCCCGGGAGGGGCCGCTCCGGGCGCTGGTGGGCCGGTTCCAGAGGGAGGACCTCTACCACCTCAGCAAGATGCGCCTCCGCCGGGCGCCGGGGGACGCCACCGAGGAGGACCGCCGCCGCGTCGCCTCGCGGGGCCGCCTCGGCCGCCTCCACCGCGCCACCGTCAAGAAGGCCTACAACCTCCTCACGAGGCACCTCGTCAAACGCTGGTCCGGCGCCGGCGAAGGCAGGGAGAGGGGAAAAGGCGGGGACGTTCTCAAGTTATAAAGTTATTCCCCCTCCCACGCAGGGAGTGCCGAGGGCGCTTCGTGGAATAACTTTATAACTTGAGAACGTCCCCGCCTTCCCCCTCCCTCGGGTACCGTTATCGCGTGATCGGGTGCGGCGGGGACATCGACCTCGAGCCGGGGACCGGGCGAAGGACGCCGCTCCTCCTCCTCGCCGGGGTCGTCCTCGCTTTCGTCCTGCTCTGCCTGCCCGGCCTCGGGATCCACGCGCTGTTCGATCCCGACGAGGGCTACTACCCGGCCGCCGCCGCGGAGAGCCTGCGCCACGGCCACCCCCTCGACCTGACCCTCAACGAGCAGCCCCGCTGGAACAAGCCGCCCCTCGCCTACGCGCTCATGCAGGGCGCCTTCCTCCTCTTCGGGAGGAACGAGTTCGCCGCCCGCCTGCCCTCGGTCCTCGAGGGGGCCTGCCTCGTGGGCATCCTCCTCCTCGCCACCGCCAGCGTGGCCGGCCTCCGGGCCGGGCTCCTGGCGGCGATGGTCCTCGCCACGACCCTCGGCCACCAGGTGATGAGCCGCGCAGCCCACCCGGAGATGGGCCTCGTCCTCGGCACCGCGTCGGCGGAGCTCCTCCTCGCGCTGTGGTTCGTCTCCCCCGACGGGGCGCGGCCCCGGTGGATCCCCTGGACCGCGGGCCTCGCCATGGGATTCGGCTTCCTCGCCAAGGGCCCCGTGACGCTGGCCCTGCCGGCGCTCATGCTCGTCGCCGGGATGCTCCTCGTGCCGCGGCGGAACCGGCCCTCCGCCGGGGAGGCGGCCCGCGCCTTCGGCATCGCCGCCGCCGTCGCCCTCGCCCTGGCGTCCCCCTGGTTCCTCTGGATGGGGGCGCGCCACGGGGAGGTGTTCTGGCGGACCGTGTTCGGGCAGCTCGGCCACTACACCGCCGACGACTTCGAGCACGCCTACTCCAGCCCCCTCTACTTCGTCCCGGTCCTCGCCGTCGCCTTCCTCCCCTGGACCGCCTTCCTCCCCCGGACCCTCCGGGGGCTTCGCAGGGACGACCCCGGGCCCGCGCCGCGGTTCCTCCTGCTCATGGCCCTGGCCGCCGGAACCTCGCTCCTTTTCTGGTCCCTCTCCTCGAGCCAGCTCCCGAGCTACGGCCTCGTGTTCCTGCCGCCGCTGGCGGCGGTGGTGGGGATGGGCCTGGACCGGATCCTCGAAGGGTCGGACGGAGCGGGGAGACCGTTGCCGGGTTTCTCCCCGGAGCTCAGCGTCCTCGTCCTCCTGTCCCTCTGCCTGGCGCTCTCCGGCGTGCTGTTCCCCTCACTTCTCGCGAAACCCTTCCGAGGCGTCCCCGCCGGGAGCCTCACCCCGGAGGAACTCCGACGGATCGGCGGGCACACCCTCGTCGCCTCCTTTCCCGCGCTCCTCGCCCTGGCGATCTGCGCCCGCCGCGGCCTCCTCCGGCTCCCGGCCGTCGCCCTCTGGGGGATCGGGCTCCTCTTCGGGCTCGCGTCCGTCGCGGGCCGGCTCGAGGGCATCCAGCCTCCCGCCCGGGCCTTCGCCGCCCTCGTCGAAACGGGCAGCCCCTCCCCCGACGCCCCCCTCGCCGTCTACCGGAAGCGACTTCCCTCCCTCTCCTTCTACACCGGGAGGAAGGTCCCCTGGCCCCACACGGAAGCCGAACTCGCCGCCTTCCTCGACGCCCCCGCCCCCGCCGGCGCGCCGCGGTGGCTCGTCATCCGCGGGCGCCACCTCGGCGCGATCCCCGCGGGCCGCCCCTGGACGGAGGCCGGCGCGGCCGGCGAGTGGCGCCTCCTCCGCTTCCCTCGCTGAGCCCGAGGGCGTCGAGCACCCGCCGCAGTTCCTCCGGCAGCGGCGCCTCCACGACGAGCCGCTTCCCCGTGACGGGGTGCTTGAGGTCCACCCGCGCCGCGTGGAGGAACTGCCGCCACAGCCCGAACTGCGCCTTCGCCTCCTCGTTGCGCCGCCGGTCCCCGTAGGTCGAATCCCCGAGGACCGGGTGGCCTATGTGGCGGAGATGGGCGCGGATCTGGTGGGTGCGTCCCGTCCGCGGCCGCACCTCGAGGAGCGCGCACCCCCCGGCGTCGTCGAGCACGCGGTACCCCGTCACCGCCTCCGGGTCCGACGCCCCGCCGACGAACACCTTGGGCCCGTCCCCCTTCGGCATGTCCTGCCGCCGGAGGGGCGCGTCGATGACCCCCTCGCGGGGCTCCGGGACGCCGAGGACCAGGGCGAGGTAGACCTTCGCCACCTCCCGCTTCCGCAGCGCGTCCTCCAGGCCGCGCAGCCCCTCCGCGGAGAGCCCCGCGAGCACCACCCCCGAGGTGTCCCTGTCGAGCCGGTGGGCGAGGGCGGGCCGGAAGGTGTGGCCCCGCCGCCCGGGGAAGGCCCGCAGGATGGCGTCCAGCAGGGTCGGCTCGTCCCCGTCCTCCCCCTCGTGGACGAGGAGCCGCGCGGGCTTGTTCACGGCGAGCACGTCGGCGTCGTGGTGGAGCACCGTCAGCGGGGGCGGCGCCGCCCCGCCCCGGGCCGCCGCGGGGCTTCCGCGGAGGTCCTTCATCCGCTCCCCGAGGAAGAGGGTCAGGGTGTCCCCCTCGACGAGGCGCGCCTCGGGAGGGGCCTTCCTCCCGTTCACCGTCACCTGCTTCGTGCGCAGGAGCTTGAACACCAGGGAGTAGGTCGCCCGGGGGAGGTACTTCCGGACGAAGCGGTCCACGCGCTGTCCCGCGTCGTCGGGCCCGATGGTGAGGGTGGTCCCTGCTCCGGTCACGGGGGCAGGATACCCCGCGCCGGGTCCGTCCCGGGGATGGAAGACGGCGGGAGGGGCTGCTGGTAGGATCCCTCCATGCCCAAGCTCGTCTTCACCTCGGGGAAGGCATCGGGTCAGGCCCACCCGCTCACGAGGGCCCTCGTCCTCGGGCGCCAGAAGGGCGTCGACGTCCTCGTCGACGACATCGGCGCCTCCCGGGAGCACGCCAAGGTCTTCCAGCAGGACGGCGACTGGTTCGTCATCGATCTCAACAGCCGCAACGGCACCAAGGTGAACGGCTCCCGCATCACGCGGTGGCGCCTCCACCACGGCGACGAGATCGCCATCGGCACCACCGTCGCCCGGTTCGACGCGCCGGAACTGGCGGCGAAGGCGCCCCCGGCCGCCGCCGCGCCGCCCCCCCCGCCGGCGGCCCGGCCCGCCCCCGGCGCAGCCCCCGCCTCCCCGCCCCCCGCCGCACGCGGGCCCTCGGCCATCGAGCGGGAGCGGGAGCGCCTCCGCTCCGCCGACGCGGAGAAGCGGCCGCCCGGCGCCCGCGCCGCCGCCGACGACGGCAGCGGCGTCGTCATCAAGGAGACGGTCCTCCAGTACGGCCGCATCGACGGCCGCGGCGGCCTCATGAAGGACGACCTCGGGCAGAGGGGGCCGCTGTTCAAGCTGGTGCTCTACGCCGGCCTCGCCCTCGTCTTCGCCGGCATCGTCTGGGGGGTCGTCTCGGCCCTCGACGAGCCTCCTCCCGACGAGAGCCAGCCCGAGGACGTCCCCGGGGAGGTCGCGCCGAAGTAGGGAAATCCCCGCCCCCCTTGACGCGGGGGCACCACGGGTCCATCATGGGGTCTCCTCAGGAGGCCTCCGGGATGAGAGCCAGCCTGCACGCCGCGCTCCTCTTCGTCGCGTTGCCCATCGCCGCCGCCCCCCCTCCGGCGCCCCCGGCGGAAGAGCGGCCCTTCCCCGTGGATCGCACCCAGATCCTCTCCGACGAGAAGGTCGTCTACACCGTCGAGGGGCGGGTGCGCATCCCGAAGGGCGTCGAGATCACCTGCCAGAAGGACGTCCACGTGAAGGCGAAGGGGTCGGCCCCCGCCATCATCGAGGTCGAGGGCTCCCTCAAGGTCCACGGCGTCGGGGACCGGGAGGTGATCTTCGAGAAGGTCTTCGTGGAGCCGCAGAAGACCTTCAAGTCGATCTTCCTCGACATGTGCTGGTTCCGCGACGGGGGCGGCGTCCGGACCCCCGAGGGGGTCGCCGTCTCCGGGGATCTCTTCCTGGAGCTCTGCGACCTCTCCAAGGGGGCGGGGTTCGAGGTCGTCGTCGAGCAGGGGGAGGTGAAGATGTCCTCCATCTGCTCCGACGGGCCCACCCGGATCCGCGTGGTCCGGCCACCGGACGCGAAGAGCGACCGGGTCCGGGTCTTCCTGCGGGGATCGGGGGACGGAGGCATCTGCAAGAACCACTCCTCCCGGCGCGGCTTCGGGGGCGGCCTCGAGGTGGACGGGGGCGAGGACGTGACCATCCAGCTCAGCCGGACCGGGGGGGCCCTCACGGCGGTCCGGAACTGGGGGAAGCGGCTCATCTTCGACGGGATGAAGGTGAACTCCGAGACCCTGGAGTTCTCCCACCGCGACGCGGGGAAGTTCGCCGCCGTCCAGTGCGCCAAGCTCGACATCTACGCCGGGAAGGTCGTCGCGAAGGCGCCCCTCGCCAAGGGCGTGAAGGACGTCCTCACCATGGACCGCTGCTGGTTCAACGGGATCGAGGACCCGAAGAAGGTCTTCGCCGACGTGATCCAGGACAACGCCGACGATCCGGAGAACAACGGGGTCCACGTCCAGCTCCCCAAGATCAACGCGCGCCCCCTCGAACTCGCGGGAGCGATGGACCGGTGAGGGCCGCGGCCCTCCTCGTCGCGCTCCTCCTCCCCGCCGCCCCTCCCCCGCCCGACGAGAAGCCCTTCCCCGTCCCCGACCGGAGCATGATCCTCCGGGAGGAGAAGACCGTCTACGTCGTGGACGGATCCGTCACCATCCCCCGCGGCGTCGAGATCTCCATCCAGAAGGACGTCCGCATCAAGGGCAAAGGGGGAGCCGCCGCGACCATCGTGGTCGAGGGGAACCTGGAGGTGCACGGGGTGGCGTCGCGGGAGGTCATCTTCGAGGGGGTCACAATCGTCCCCGCCGCCGCCTTCCAGAAGATCCAGCTCGACACCTGCATCTTCCGCGGCGGCGGCGTCCTCACCGCCGAGGGGGCCGCCGCCGCGGGGAACCTCCAGATCCAGCACTGCACCTTCGACGGGAGCGCGCGCATCGGCCTGACCGTGTCCGCCGGATCCGTCGAGATCCTCGACGGGGGCGCCGGCGGGGTCCTCCGCCTCCTCGGGGCGAAGCCCGAGGGGGGGACCAACCGGGTGAAGGCGGTCCTCCGGGGCGTCAACGCCGACGGCCTCCACGCCGAGGGCATCGCCGACCTCACGGTGCGGATCTGCTCCTTCGACGCGGGCCCCGTGACTCTCCGGGACGTCGCGAACCTCACCTTCGACGGCTGCAAGGTCCGGGCGAAGGAGATCTCCTTCCTCCAGTCGAAGGCCGGGGGGTTCGCGAAGACGAAGGTGATGAAGTGCGACCTCTACTCGAAGAGGATCGTCTTCCGCGCCCCGTCCGACCCGAAGGTCGCCGACGCCGTCGTCCTCGACAAGTGCTGGTTCGAGGGGGAGCGCGACACCGGGGCCATCGCCGCCCGCGTCGTGGACGGGGAGGACGAGAAGGACAACAACGTCCGCGTCCGGTGGGTCAATCCCCTCGAGCGGCCCCTGGAGCTCGCGGGGAGCGTGGATCGGTAGGCGGGCGGTGCAAAGGGGACGTTCCTAACTAATTCACTTATTCCGTGGTCCACCCTCGCGAATTGCCGGGGGGGGTGGAGGAATAAGTGAATTAGTTAGGAACGTCCCCGCCTCTTTTCCCTTCGCCCCCGCCGCTACCTGTTCCGGTAGCGATCGTGGCAGTCCTTGCAGGAGACGCCGACGCGGTCGAGCGCCTTCCCGGCCCCCTCGGCGTCGCCGGCCTTGAGGGCCTTCTCCAGGTCCCAGGCGGCGTTCTCCGCGCCCGAGGCCCACCCCTGGAAGTCGGCGGGCTTCGCCTTCGCCGCGTCGAGCCGCTGCATCTCGCGGAAGTGCTCGGCGAGGATGCGGGCCTCGTGGGCCGGGGAGACGTCGGGCATGTCCGCGGGGGACTTCCAGCCCGCGGCCTTCACCCTGCGCATCCGCGAGAAGGTGTTGTCGATGTTCACCATCGACTCGACGAGGTCGGGGACGCGGGCCGTCGGCGGGAGGTCGGCCTCCGTCACCCCGGCCAGCTCCTCCTCCGTGACGGGCCGGAAGTTCGCCACGTCCCGGTAGAGCCCCTCGTAGCCGTGGTCCGTCCCCGCCCGCTCCATCTCGGCGACGGCCTGCGCGCAGGAGACGCCGTCGAGGGTCATCCATGCGATGACGCCGGCCGCGGGGCCGCGGTGCTTCCCGTGGTGGCAGTGGACGAAGAGCCCCCCCTCGGCGGATTTCGCGGCGGCGGCGATCCTCACCTGCTGCTCCCGGGTGATGCCGGCGTACTCGATGGGCACGTGGATGTACCGGATGCCGTGGCGTGCCGCCCCCTCCACGTCGGGCCGGGAGCCGTCCACGCTGAGGATGGTCCCCACCCCGAGGCGGGCGAGGAGGGCGAAGGCGGCATCCCCCTCCGGTTGCGCGCCGCGGAGGAGCCCCGGGGCGACCTCCGCCATGCCGTGGATGCCGGCCTCCTCCCCGAGGCGGGCGACCTCCTCCGCGGGGAGGCCCGTGGCCGGGGGAGGGACGCGCGCCGGGGCGGGATCCGCCGGGGAGGAGCAGGCGGGGACGGCGCAGGCGGCGGCGAGGGCGAAGGCGAGGAGGAGGGAGGGAGCCGGTTTCATGGGAGTCTCCGTGGAGGATCGCAGACGACCATCAAGGCAAGCGCCGTGCCCTTGGACAGGAGCGGAATGGACCGGAAACCGTATCATTTTCGATACAGTCCGGCGGCTCCCCGGGAACGGGACGGGAAGTTCGAGACCCGCTCCTCACCGCGGCACGGGCGTGATCCCCACGGCCCTCCAGAAGGCGAGGTCGAGGATCTCCGGCGGCTTCCCCGCCTTCGAGGCCCCCTGGAACCGGCGGGTCCCCTGCTCCAGGGCCTGCTCGAAGGGGGCACGCCCGCAGAGCGTGGTCTCCACCACGAGGAGGTCGTCGTCGTCGGACCAGGTCCGCACCGCCACCTGGGCGTGGTCCTCGTAGACGAGCACCACGGGCCGCATCCCGAGGGCCTCCATGGCGGAGGCGAACACCAGCACCGCCTCGATGCAGTTGCCGCTGCGGTCCTCGAGGCTCTCCGAGGGGTACTTGATGCGCTGCGCCCGCGCGTCCACGGAGAAGGGGGCGTTCACGTAGGAGAACCCCGCCTCCGCCAGGGAGTCGTAGACGGCCTGCACCTGGGCCAGCACCACGGAGGCGTGGGACGCCCCCCGGACCTCCTGGTAGCCCACCATGGCCCCGAGCACGCAGTGGTCCTTGGCGGCCCGCAGCAGCGCGTCCACGCGCCGCGCCGCGTCGTGGGGGGTGATGAAGGCGGCCAGGGCCGGCACCCAGGAGCGGCCCGAGCCGTCCCGCCAGAAGAAGTCGTTGCGGCCGAGGAGCGTCATCCGCTCCGTCTCCTCGTGGATGACCTTCCCGTCGGCCCCCTCGACGCGAAGCCGGATGCCGCCCGGCTTCTGCTCCGCGAGGTCGTAGAGCTTCGGCGAGAAGACCGGCGAGAGGCTCACCGCCGTGGACTCCCCCGCCGCCACGGTGACGGTCCTCGCCGAGGGCTCGCTGAAGCCTGCCAGCTCCACCTCGACGCGCACCGTCGCCGCCTCCTTCCCCTTCGTGTTGTTGAGGATGAGGAGGCAGAGGTCCGGGGTCCGCCCCTTGCGCCCGTCCCTCTCGTAGTCCTTCCCCATGAGGTGGGCGAGGTAGGAGGGGAGCCGCCCCCCGTCGAAGAGGTAGAACTGGCGGAAGACCTGGAGCCCGGAGCGGTGCACGGCCACGCGCCGGATCTCCGTCCCCGAGCGGAACTCCGTCCCCGGCAGGGCGTCCCCCCCCATCGTGGAGGGGCCCGCGGCCACGGGGGTGAGGGAGCCGGCGGCCCCCTCGACCCTCTCCCCCATGCGGAGCGAGAGGAGGAGCCGCTCCATGGCCGCGAGGTCCGTCTCCCCCGCCCCCTCGGCGGGGCGCTCCGCGACCCCGAGGTGGAGCCTCCCCCCGCGCACCGCCATGACGGCCCTCCCGATGCGCGTGACCCCGCCCCCCGTCTCCGGGGAGACCTCGAACTCGAGGAGCAGAGCGCCGTCGGGGCCGAGGGTCTCGGCGCGGGTGAAGCCCGGCACGAGGACCTCCCCCGTCTGCTCGTAGCGGGAGGCGAGCATGTGGGCCGCCAGGCGGGAGGCCTCCTTCGGCTCCTTCGCGGGGTCCACGGGGGCGTTGGCGTAGACGAAGAGCCACCCCTCGGACTTCCCCCGCGTGAAGCGGGCCGCGGGCCGCCCGAGGTTCTCCCCGGGGACGGTGCGGGGGGAGGTGGCCACGTCCCAGCCCCCCTCGAGGTCCACGGAGACCCCCATCTCCTCGTCGTACCAGGTGGGCCCGGCGGCGAGGGAGGGACCGGCAAGGAGAAGGGCGGCGGCGAGGGCGAGGGCGGGCGGGATTCTCATGCCGCGCATGCTAGCGGAAGGATCGGGGGGGAGCCACTGGGCTCCCCCCCTGGACGGTGCCCGGCCCGGGGTAGTGGGCTGAGTCCGCCTAATCAAGATCCTTCAGGGTCCAGGACTTCGATGCAAGGACCTTCCGCCCGTCGGCCTCGGCGTAGGGATCCACCATGAAGTTGAGGGGCTCCCCGGCCTGGGCGGGGACGAGGACGAGGTCCCGGCCGACGCTCAGGGTCACGCGGTTGTCGGTGTGGTTCCCGAAGAAGTAGTCCATGCGGTCGGGGTTCCGGTCGGCCTCGGAGATGTCCACGGGGACCCAGGTGCGTCCGGGCACGCGGAAGAAGGACCAGCAGTGGTAGCCGCCGAGGGCCTCGGCGGAGCCGCGCCGGTAGGGCGCGTAGAGCCCGATCTCGAAGCCCGCGGGGATCCCCTGGGCGCGGCAGAGGGACATGAAGAGGGCGTGGAAGTCGGTGCAGTTCCCCGTGCCCGCGTCGCAGGCGAAGTTGGTGTCGCCGCGGCCCCACCCGGTGCCGGACTTGTCGTAGGTCATCCGGGCGGCCACGTGGTCGTAGATGGCCCGCGCCTTCGCCACGGTGGTGGCCTTCCCGGCGCAGATCTCCTCGGACATCTTCCGCATGCGCTCGTCCACGATGGTCAGCGCGTCGTCCCGGAGGAACTCCGCCGCCGCCGCGTCCTCCTCGCTCCCCTCCCCGGCGGCCTCGATGCGGCCGAGCGCCGTCCGCTGCTCCATGCGGGTGCAGTCGAAGGCCATGACGACCTCGACTTCCGGACCCGGGTTCTCGATCTCGAAGTAGGCGTACCGGTTGCCGAAGCGGGGCTCCGTGTTGACGACCGCCTCCCGGGAGAACTCGAGCCCGGTGATGATCTGCATCGGCGTGTCCTGCGGAACCGGCAGCCAGACCCGCAGCGACTTCGTCCCCGCGGGGATCTCCTTCACCTTCCCGGTGTAGGCGACGTGGAAGGAGCGGGAGCCGCCGGCGTCGAGGTAGGCGGGATCGGGGTCCATGCGGAAGGGGCGCGGCTCCGCGGCGGTGCCCCCGGGGGAGGCGCAGCCGGCGGCGAGGAGGGCGAGGGCAAGGGCGGCGGGCGCGGCGCGGCGGACCGGGGGCGGCAAGGGGACCTCCTTGATATTCGTAACGCTTATGATTGCGAACGGCGGGGATTATCCATGCCCCCCCCCCCTCCCGCCAAGGATCCCCCTCCCTCCCCCGCTCCCCTCCCTCCCCCCCGCCACCCGTCGCCCCCGCCCCCCCTCCCCGCTACACTGCCCCGATGGCCGCCCGCCCCTCCTCCCCCCACGACACCCCCGCCATGCAGCAGTTCGCCCGGGCCAAGCGGGAGCACCCCGACTGCCTCGTCTTCTTCCGCATGGGGGACTTCTACGAGCTGTTCTACGAGGACGCGAAGGAGGCCTCCCGCCTCCTCGGCATCACCCTCACGACCCGCACCAAGGACCCTCCCATCCCCATGGCCGGCGTGCCGGTGCGCGCCGTGGACGGCTACCTGCGCCGCCTGCTCGCCATGGGACGACGCGTGGCGGTCTGCGAGCAGATGCAGGACCCGGCCGAGGCGAAGGGCGTGGTGGACCGCGAGGTCGTCCGCGTGGTGACCCCGGGGACCCTCACCGAGGACGAGGTCCTCGACGCCCGGGCCAACAACTTCCTCGCCGCGGCGATGCCGGCGCGCGGGGGCGGGGCGGGGCTCGCCTGGGTCGATCTCTCCACGGGGGAGTTCCTGCTGGAGGAGGTCCCGCCGGGGAAGCTCGCCGACGCGCTGGCCCGCGTGGATCCCTCGGAGGTGCTCGTCCCCGAGGCCGCGGGCCAGGCCGCCGCCGAGGAGGCGGCCTCCTTCGCCGATCGCGTGCGCGAGGCGATCCGCGGCTCCGTCACCCCCTTCCCCGACTGGGCCTTCGAGCCCGGCACCGCGGCCCGCTCGCTGCGGGAGCACTTCGGCACCGCCGACCTCCGCGGCTTCGGCGTCGAGGGGGAGGGGCCGCGCGTCGGCGCCGCGGGCGCGATCCTCCAGTACCTCCGCGACACGCAGAAGACCTCCCTCGGCCACCTCCGCCGCATCGCCGCCCATCGCGAGGAGGACCGGCTCGTCCTCGACCGGGTGACGCTGCGCTCGCTGGAGATCGTGCAGAACCTCCGCGACGGCGGCCGCGACGGGACGCTGCTCTCGGTCCTCGACCGCACCGTGACGGCGCCCGGCGCGCGCCGCCTCCGCTCCTGGCTCGTGGCGCCGCTCCGCGACCGCGAGGCGATCCTCGCGCGGCAGGGCGCGGTGGAGGAACTGGCACGGGATTCTCTCCTCCGCGCCGACCTCCGCGCCGCCCTCGACGGGGTGCGAGACCTCGAGCGGCTCGCCGCCCGCGTGGGCACGGGCCGCGCCCACGCGCGGGATCTCGCGGGACTGCGGGAATCCGCCGCCGCCCTCCCCGCGGTCCGCGCCGCCCTCGGCCGCGCCCGTACCGAGGCGCTGGCCGCCTCGCTCTCCGCCTGCGACCCGCTCGAGGATCTCCACGCGCTCCTCGCCCGCTCCCTCGTGGACGACCCGCCGACGACGGTCCGGGACGGGGGGATGTTCCGGGACGGCTTCCTCGCGGAACTCGACGAACTGCGCGCCGCGGGCCGGGACGGGCGGCGCTGGCTCGCGGAACTCCAGGCGAAGGAGGCGGCCCGCTCCGGCATCCCGACGCTGCGCATCGGCTTCAACTCCGTCTTCGGCTACTACCTCGAGGCGACCCGCGCCCAGGCGGCCAAGGCGCCGGCGGACTGGGAGCGGCGGCAGTCGCTGAAGGGGGCGGAGCGGTTCGTGACGCCGGAGCTGAAGGAGCTGGAGAAGAAGCTGCTGGGCGCCGAGGACCGGGCGAAGGCGCTGGAGCACCGGGAGTTCCTCGCGCTGCGCGAACGCCTCTCCGGCGAGACGGGCCGCCTGCAGGCCACGGCCGAGGCCGTGGCCCGGGCCGACGCTCTCGCCTCCTTCGCCGAGGCGGCGGTGGACGGGGGCTGGGTGCGGCCGGTGCTCGAGGACGCGCCGCTCCTCGAGGCGCGGGAGGCGCGCCATCCCGTGGTGGAGGCGTCGCTCCGGGGCGAGCGGTTCGTGCCCAACGACGTGCGGCTCGGCGGCGAGGTGCCGCCGCTGGCCCTCATCACCGGCCCGAACATGTCGGGGAAGAGCGTCTACCTCCGGCAGGCGGCGCTGCTCGTCGTGTTGTCGCAGGCCGGCTCCTTCGTCCCGGCGGCGTCCCTGCGCCTCGGGCTCGCGGACCGGGTGTTCACCCGCATCGGCGCGTCCGACGATCTCGCCGCGGGGCGCTCGACGTTCATGGTGGAGATGAGCGAGACGGCCAACATCCTCCACAACGCGACGGACCGCTCCCTGGTGCTGCTCGACGAGGTGGGGCGGGGGACGTCCACCTTCGACGGGGTGTCGCTGGCGTGGGCCATCACGGAGCACCTGGCGTCGCGGGTGCACGCGCGGACGCTGTTCGCGACGCACTACCACGAACTGACGGAGCTGGCGGCGCTGGTGCCCGGGGTGCGCAATCTCTCCTGCGCGGTGCGTGAGTGGAAGGACGGGATCGTCTTCCTCCGCCGCATCGAGGAGGGGGGGACGGACCGCTCCTACGGGCTCCACGTGGCGAAACTGGCCGGGATCCCGCGGGAGGTCGTGGAGCGGGCGGCGCGGGTGCTCCACGGGCTCGAGCAGTCCACGGAGGCGATGGAGCGGGGCCTCGTGCAGAAGCCGACCGTCGGCCAGGCGGCGCAGCTCGCGCTCTTCGCGGCGCCCCCGCCGGAGGAGGACCCCATCCTCGGCGAGATGCGGGACCTCGACACCGATCGCCTCTCCCCGATGGACGCGCTCCTCAGGCTCCGGGAGTGGACGGAGCGGCTGAAGCGGGGGTAGGGGGCGGGGGCTACCTCTTTTCGCTCAGCCGGTCCGCCATGAGCGCCCCCAGCGCCGTCAAGGCAGGGGTATACCGTACCCGCCCCCCGTGATGGGGGGTGGGGGGGGGGGGGCCGGCGGGGGGGGCGGGGGGGGCGCCCCCCCGGCGGATC
>CAYJMF010000015.1:21070-30235 GCA_964370855.1 uncultured Planctomycetota bacterium
GGGTATACCGTACCCGACCCGATTCATCGGGGTTGGGCGGTGGACTCCCGCCTGGCTGAAAGTCGCGAGCCCAACCCCGATGAATCGGGTCGGGTACCGTATACCCCTGCCTGTGAACCGAAAGGGGACTTCCGACTCGGGACACTAGGGCGGCGCCTCCCGGGGCCAGGGATGCGTATCGTCCTCCTCGTCCCAGAGCGGCCGTCCCTCGTACGGAATCACCCATGCGTTGGCCTTTCGTACCAGGGCGTGGGTCCCCGCCGGGACGACTCCCCTTTGGTGAACCCGGCGTCGCAGGGCGAACAGTCGCCGGACCTCCTCCGGGCGGACCTCCCCCGCCGCCACCTTGCCGCGGACGAATTCGCGGAACGGCTCGTGGTTCAGGTAGGCCCACCCGAAGGGGTTCGGCCACGCACTCCCGTGGGCGAAGGTGCCCCCGGTGAGGAAGGTGTTGATGACCAGCGCTCCCACTTGTCTGTAGTGCCGCGTGCCCCACTCGTGGGCATGGTCGTGAGGGAAGAAATCGGCGCAGGCGGCCGAGGTCTCCACCGTCTCCGACTCCCAGACCTGGAACTGCATGTCCTCCGGTCCCCACCGGAGCCCCCGGTGGGTCCGGGTGGAGTCGCAGGCCCTGCACCCCTGGAAACCGCTGTCGCAGGAGAGCGGGAAGAAGACGATGAGGGCGAGGATGGCGAATACGGCAACCACCAGGCGACGGCGGCGGGGGGCGTCGGGCTTCGCCACCGGCCTATCCTCCCGCCTCGGGGGGCCAGTCCCTCCCCTCCTCCCAGAGGGGATCCCGGCGGGCCTCCTCCAGCCACCGGTTGGCGCGGCGCACGAGGGCGTAACTCCCGGCGGGGACGGAGGCGATCCTGTGGAGCCTCCACCCGTCGGGGAGTCCGCACAGGGTCCTCACCTCCTCCGGGGAGATCTCCCCCGCCGCGATCAGGGACTTCACGCGGCCCAGGAACTCCTCCGAGTCTTCGCAGGCCCGGGAGAACCCGTTCGGAACGAGGACGCCGCAGGAGACGAACCCGCCCGAGATCAGGGTGTTCCAGCGAAACACCCCCTCCACCCGGGTATTGCCCAGAGGCCAGCGGTGCTCGTGGCCCTCTGAGAAGAACTCCCGGGCGACCCGGGAGGGGCGCACCGTCTCCCCCCGCCAGAACGTGATCCAGGGCCTTCCGATCCCCCAGTGGAACTTCCGCCTGGAGAGATGGCTGCCGCAGTCGGCGCAGTTGAAGGAGCCCATCCCCCCGGACATGGGGAGGAGGAGGACAGCCGCCGCGAGGAGCCCGACGACGGTGCCGGGGACTCTCAGCCGGAGCCCCCGCGCCTCCCCCGCCGAGCTCCCAGGGGCCCCGGTGCCGGTGCCGCCCACGTCACCGCTTCTCGCAGAGCCGGTCCGCCATGAGCGCCCCGAGCGCCGTCATGTAGGCCCGCCCGCCGTCCTTCTGGAAGGGGTCGACGGGATCCCAGGATCCCGCGGCGCAGCCGTCCTTCTCGCCGCGCTGCCAGGGGAGGAGGGCCTCCTCCAGGGCCCGGGACCACTTCTTCCATCCGTCCTTCCCGAGCCATCCGAAGGCCTCGGTCCCGTAGTACCAGTAGTAGAAGTCGATGGAGCCGGAGGTCGCGTTCCACTCGGGAAGGCGCGCGAGCACGACCTTCGCCGCGGCGGCGACCCGCTCGTCCCTCGCCTCCACGCCGCACTCCAGCAGCGTGGCGAGGCCGATGGCCGTCGTCGCCTCGGAAAGCGCCGGGGGGAACGCCGCCAGCATGTCGGCCGCCCGCGGCGGGAGGTCCGCGGGGCCGCGGTAGCCGTAGCGGCCGGTCTCCGCGTTCCGCACCTTCGAGAGGAACTGGAGCGCCCCGTCGAAGACCCGCGGCTCCACCTCGAACCCCGCCCGCGTCCCCGCGCGGAGCGCCTGGACCATCCAGCCCGTCACGGAGGCGTCGTTGTCGTTGTCCCGGACCCCGTACCGCCACCCGGCGTAGGGGTTCTGCGCGGCGCGGATCCAGTCGAGCCCCTTGCGGGCCGCGGCATCGATGCGCGGGTCCGAGACCCAGGCCCGCGCCTCGCAGAGGGCCAGCGTCGCCAGGGCGTGGTTGTAGACGTGGTGGTGCGACGGCGGGCCGCCGATGTGCCCCTCGGCGTCCTGGGACTTGACTAGGAACTCGAGGGCCTTCGAGACCCGCGCCCCCTCCCCCTCGGGGCCCGGCCCCTTCCCCGCGCGGAGGAAGGCCAGCGTCGCGAGCCCCGTCACGCCGACGGTGTACTCCTCGAGCCCTCGCCCGGGGCAGCGCATCTTCACGCAGCCCCGGTCGAAGGCCGCCGGGTTCCACGCCCCGTCGGCCCCCTGGTGGCGGCCGAGCCAGTCCAGCGCCGCGTCCCGCGCCGCCTTCGCCGTGTTCCGCTTGTTTGCGACGGGCGCGGAGAGGGCCCCCTCGGGCACCCCCCACTCCACATCCTTCGGGGGCGGGGGGGCGTCCTGGGCGGTGGATGACCCGACGAGCAGGGCGACGGCGAGCGAGGACGCGAGCAGGGTGGAGGGATTCATGGTCATCAGCATCGCCCCGAAGGCGCGCTCCGTCAATCCCCCTCGTCCACGCCGAACTGACGGCGGTACCTGTAGATGACCGCGCAGGTCATCGTGTCAAGCGCCGTCGTGCGGAGCCGGCCGAGCCCGGCGCCGGGCCCGGCCTCCGGAGGCGCGGAGGAGCCGGCCGCGCAACCCGCCTCCTCCCCGAGGAAGCCCTCGAGGAGGGAGGCGACGACGGTTCCCCTCCACCGGGCGTACCCGCTCTTCCCCACCTGGAACATGGCCAGGGTGGCGAAGCAGTCGAAAAGGGGGTCCCGCCAGGCATCCGCATCCGGGGTTTCCCGGATCCCGTCCACGAGTCCACGGGCACCGGCACTCACCCGAGGATCCTCCACCGGGACGCCGGCGAAGATCCGCACGAGCATCCCCATGGCCGTCGGAGCGTCCGCCGTCCGCTCTCCCGCCTCGCCCGGTTCCTCGGCCCACACCCGCCCCGTCACCGGGTCGGTCCTGTCCTCGAACCAGCGCATCCCGTCCTCGATCCCCTCGGCTGACATCTCCAGCCCCGCCCCCTTTGCCGACTTCAGGGCCATGACGGCCCACGCCGTCGTCCCGAAGTCGCGCGGACCGGACCCCGGCCCGTAACGCCAGGCGAGGTAGGGGTCCCGGCAGGACTGGAGGAAGTTCACCCCGTTCTGCGCCGTCGCCTTGAACAGCGGCGACTGGGTCAGGCCGTAGGCCTCCGCCATGGCGAGCGTGGCCAGCGCGTGGTCCTCGAGCCAGCCCTCGGCAACCCGCTCGCCGAAGCAGCCCTCGACGTCCTGGACGGACTTGAGGTGCTTGAGCCCGCTCCTCACGATCTTCCCGTAGCGCGGCGTCTTGTGGGTCTCCCCGGTGCCGAAGAACACCAGCAGGGCGAGCCCCGTGTCCCCGACGGCGTGGCCCGCCTCGCCGGGCCCGGTGCAGCCTTCGCCGGTGCACCGTCCCGAGAGGGTGGCCCCGTCCCAGGAGCCGTCCTCGGCCTGGTGGCGGACGAGCCATGCCTCGGGAGTGGGTACTACGGTACGGGCGTCCTCGCAGTCCGATGCGAAACCCTCCACGGGAACTGGTTCGGGGCGGAGGATGTCCCCGTCGCGGTGGTCGTGGGTTCTCCCCGCCAGCAGGCTTCCGACAGCTCCCGAGTGTCCAATATCTCCCGATTGGGAGATGTCCTCTCCGGGATTCTCCTCCACCTCGAAGGGGGTCCCCACTTCTTCCTCCGACTCGGAACTCGATGCGAAGAGCTCCATCGGAACCTCCAGTTCTGGCTCCGCCGCGACGTGAAGGAGACTCTCCCTCTCGCTCGTCGAACTCCCGCGAAACGACGCCTGCGACCTCGACGATGCTGCATGGCCTCCATGGGGAGCGGCTCCCGGATCCATTCTCCCGCACAACAGTGCCGAGCCGAGGAGCAGGGTCGACAGGATCCCCGCGACGATGCTCCAGCGGACCCCCATGATCCGACCTCCGTTCCGGGCGACGCGTCCGGGGCTCGCCGCGTGGCTGGAGTCCCGGGAATCCCGAACGGAGGCGGGAGGCCGGAGTTCGTGGAATCCTCCATGAGGAAGGGTCACTCCGGTTCCGGAGTGGAGGGCCGGCTCATCGCCGAACTAGGCGACGCGCATGAAGAACCACTTCTTCTCGGCCTTCGCGGCGTTGGACCGCTCCATCGCGATGAAGGGGCCCGGGCCGCAACACACCGTGCAGGCTTCCGGGAACCGGACGTCCTTACCCGCGATCTCGATGAAGTACGGCATTCTCAGCGTCTCCCGGGTCATCCGCTCATGTCCGTGAGCGAACGCGTCGGGGCAGTCCATCGGGCTGTGCCGGTACCGGAAACTACGTCCACACGGAGTCCGAAAAACTCGCGCGCTACTTCCCCCCGAAGGTCCTGTCGTACCGATAGTAGACCTCCATGCAGAGCGCCCCCATGGCCGTGCTGTAGATCCGGCCCCCCTCGGGGCCCCAGGGATCCACGGGGTCCCAGGAACCGCGCGCGCAGCCCGACTCCGCGCCGCGCTGGTGGGGAAGGAGCGCCTCGCCGACGGCCTTGCTCCAGTTCCGCCAGGAGTCGCCGCCGGCCTGGAAGGTGGCCAGCGTCCCGAAGTACCAGTAGTAGAGGTCGATGGAGCCCTCGTCGTTCCAGGCCGGCAGCGTTTTCCCGACGAGATCGATCCCCTTGCGGAGGAGCTCGTTGTCCCGCGTCTGCCCGCAGAGGATCCGCGCCAGCACCCCCTCGGCGGTGAGCGCCTCCGACTTGTCCGCGGGGTAGGCGTCCATGAGCTCCTGCGGCCGCGCGGGGCCGTTGCCCCGCGCCGTGTAGCCGACCCGCCCGTACTCCGGCTCCGTCACCTTGTCGAGCCAGGCCAGCGCCCCCTCGAAGGCGGCCTCGTCCACGGTCAGCCCGGCGCCCTTCGCCGACTTGAGCGCCATCACCATCCAGCAGGTGACGGAGGTGTCGTTGTCCTGCGGCTTCACGCCGTAGCGCCAGCCGAGGTAGGGGTTCCGCGCCTGCTGCACGAAGTTCACGCCGAGCTGCGCGCTCTCCTTGAAGAGGGGGGACTGGGTGAGCCCGTAGGCCTCGCACATGGCGAGCGTGGCGAGGGCGTGGTTGTAGGTGAAGTGGTTGGAGGTCCGGGGCCCGAAGCAGCCCTCGGCGTCCTGGATCCCCTTCAGGTACTTGAGGCCGCGCTCCACCGTCTCCCCGTGCTCCTGCGTCTTGTGGGTCTCGCCGGCGCCGAGGAAGGCGAGGAGCGCGAGCGAGGTCACGCCGGGGTCGTAGAGCGGCCCGCCGATGTCGGGGCAGCGCCCGTCCTTGCACTGTGTCGCGAAGCCGTCGGCGTCCCAGTTGCCGGCGATGCCCTGGTGGGCGGCGAGCCAGCGGAGGGCCTCCTCGACGGCCTGGCCGGAGGTGTTGTCGGCCCGGAGGGCGGGAGCGGGAAGGCCCTGGGATGCGATCAGCGCCTTGACGGCCATGGCCGGGCGGCGGCCGGGGAAGGCGCCCGGCGAGGGGCGCTTCGGGGCCGCGTCCGGCGCCCCGCCGGCGGCGGTGAGTGCGGAGAGGAGTTTCCGGAGGCGGCCCTCGCTGGCGGCGGCCTCCGTCTCCTTCCCGGCGCGGAGGTAGGCCTCGGCCAGCGCCCCCTCGGTGCGGACCGCCTCGAGGAGGGCGATGCGCCGGGCGCGGGTCGCGTCGGCGGCCGCCTGATCCGCCGCGGCCACCTTCGCCCGGGCCGCCTCGGCGGCGGCCAGCGCGTCGGCGAGGCCGTCGTCCTGCGCCGGGGCGGGAGGAGGCCCTCCTTCCGTCGCGCAGGCGGCGAGGGGTCCCCCGAGGAGGAAGGCGAAGGCGATTCCCGCGACGGCGGCGGTCCGGATCATGGCGTCCTCCTCCCGGGAGGTCCCGGGCATGGTGTCCCGTCCCTCATGAACGGACGGGAGGGGAGGAGGTTCGCGGAATCCGGACCTCGTCCTCCGTCACGTCCGTCGCGACCGGGCCGCGACTCCTAATCCGCCGGCTACCGGTAGTCGAAGATCAGGCAGAGGATGCCGTAGGCGGTACTGACGACGCGTCCCTGCGAACCGGGTGCGGCCGGGGGGTCCCAGGAGCCATGGGTGCAGGCCTCCTTCTCCGTGCGCTGCATGGAGGCGGCGACCTTCCTCATCGCCCCGCTCCACACCTTCCACGATTCGCCGGTCGCGTTGAAGTGGGAGCCGTCCATCCCCGCCTCCCAGCAGGCGAGGGCGCCGAAGTAGGCGTACCCGGAGTCGAGATCCCGTCCCTCGGGCGCGGCCGCGGGTGGACGGGTCATCAGGACCGCCACGCCCTTCCTGAAGACGGGATCCGTCCTCCCGAGTCCCATGCTCATCCGGGAGACGCAGGCCATGGCCGTCGGCAGTTCCGGAGGATGCGGGTCCCCTTCCCCCGCGACGGGCGCCTTCCCGAATCGCCCCGTCTCCCTGTCCGTGCCCGCGTCGAGCCAGGCGAGGTACGCGCCGAAGGGATCCCTGCCGGCCTCCAGCTTCCCGCCCACCGCCGATCGGATGGCCATCGCCGCCCACGTGCTGGTCTCGAGATCCGTCTCCTTCCCCTCGGCGGAGGCGGGCCACCCGCCCTCCTTCAGCCGGCGGGAGAGGAGGAAGTGGAGTGCCCGCCGGGCGGTGGGCCGGACGAAGTCGCTCCCGGTCATCCCGTGGAGTTCCGAAAGGGCGAAGGTCGCGCGGGCGTGGTTGAGGAGGAAGCGGTCCCCCTTCGCCGGTTCGAAGGCGCCGCTCTCGTCCTGGTGCTCCCGGTACCAGGCGAGCGTCTTCCGCACGACGTCGCCGTAGAGCGGGGTCTTGTGGGTCTCCCCGTACCCGAGGAAGGCCAGGAGCGCGAGCCCCGTGGCGCCCACGCGATCCCCGGGGAGTCCGGCACCGGCGCAGGCGGAGGGCTTTTCGCAGTGGAGGCCGAACTTCACGGGATCCCAGGAACCGTCGGCGTCCTGGTGGCGCGACATCCAGCCGCGGCGCTTCCCGGGGGCGGGATCCTCCTCGTCCTCGCCCGCGAGGGCGGAGCAGGACGCCAGCGCGGCGAGGAGGATGGCTGCGATGGCCGGGATGCGCATGGGGGTGGCCTCCTCCGACTCCAACGGGCCGGTGGCATCCCGGGTTCTCGGGAAGGCGAGGGCGGCCGCACCACCCTCTCCGAACCCCGATGAAATGGGTCGGGTACCGTATTCCCCTCCGGAAAGGGCGAGGGGAAGGGGGTTCGCTACTCCTTCTTCTTCGGCGGGGTGTACTCCGTCCTCGCCCTGTACTCCGCCCACTCCACCGGCTCCTCGGAGCGCGGCAGGACCACGGCGTGCCAGGGCATCGTGAGCGCCTGCGTCGTCACGGCGTCCTTCGCCGGCGCGCGGACGGCGTAGAGGATGCGGAGCTTCCCCTCGAGCTTCCGCGCCCCGACGACCTCCGCCGACCAGCCACCGGTCTTGCGCTCCCCGCAGCCGTACACCGCCACCATCTCCTTCCCGAAGTCCACGGTCGGCGCCTTCGGCACCGGGGCGAGGTGCTCGTTGGCCTTCGCCCAGATCTCCTCCCACGCCTTCCCGTCCTTCACGACCGCCTTCGTCTCCGCCCGGAGCCCCCCGCTCGGGGAGGCGGGGAAGGTCCGGAGGATGGCGACCTCGGCCCCCTCGTCCTCGATGCGGGCCGCCGGGGCCGCCTCCTCCTTCCGGCATCCGGGGAGCGACGCACCACCCAGGACGAGGACCGCCAGCAGAACCGCGCGCGTGCCTACCATGTCGCCATCTCCTTCCGCAGCCGGTGCCAGGTCCCGTCCAGCGTCTCGAGCAGCGTCTTCGTCTTCCCGATCACCGAGATGAAGTTCGTGTCCCCCACCCACCGCGGCACCAGGTGGAGGTGGAGGTGGTCCACGCTCCCCCCCGAGGCCGCCCCGAGGTTTAGGCCCGCGTTCACCCCCCCCGCCTTCATGGACGTCCGCACGAGGTCGCTCAGGCGCGCGAGCAGCCGCATCATGTCCAGCATCTCCGCGTCCGTCATCTCCGACGGGTCCGTGAGGTGCCGCACGGGGCAGATCATCAGGTGGCCCACGTTGTAGGGGTAGCGGTTGAGCATCACGAAGGAGTGCGTCGAGCGGTGGAGCACCAGCGTCTCCGCGTTCACGCCCCCGGCCAGGGCCTCGCAGGCGATGCAGCCCGGAGGGCGCCCCCCGAGGACGTACTGCATCCGCCACGGGCTCCAGAGGATGGGGAGACCCGAGGGATGCGGCTCGGCGCCGTCAGCGGGCGGCGGGGTGCGGCGCTTCCGCGGGGCGGCGCGCGTAGAGGAGCCAGTTCCCGCGGCGCCCCTCCGCGAGCCCCTTGCGGCCGAAGATCGTCGTGCCATCGAAGACCGTCCTTTCCTCCACGGGTCCGCCCTCGAACCCGCCGTCGCCGTCCATCACCGTCCGCATCTGCGCCGCGTAGGCCGCGTCGTCCGTGGCGAGCAGCACCCCCGCCCCGGGAAGCATCGTCCGGCGGAGCTCCCGCGCGAAGAAGGGACGGAGGAGCCGGTGGCCCGCGTGGCGCTCCTTCGGCCAGGGATCGGGGAAGAGGATGCGCACCGCCGACACCGAGGCCGGGGGGAGCATCACGCCGAAGACCACCTCCGCCCGCCCCGGGAGGATGCGCAGGTTCCCGAGCCCCGTCCGCGCCGCCCGGGAGAGGTAGGTCTCGACCCGGTCCCACTTGAGCTCGAGGCCGAGGTAGTCCCGCCCCGGGTTCGCCTTCGCCCGCCGCAGGAGATCCTCGTCGCGGCCGAAGCCGACCTCCACCTCGAGGGGGGCGCGCCGCCCGAAGACGGCGGCGGGGTCGAGGACGCCGGCGAGCTCCCGACCTGGCCGGAGGAGGAGGGGGTGGAGGGCCGTCTCCATGTCGCCGGGAGTCCCGCGGCGGGTGCGCGGCCCCGGCTTGTTGGCTGCCATCGGGGTACTGTAACCGGGTCCACCGGAATCGAAGCGGGGGGGGGGGGGGGGGGGCCCGCCCCCGGGGGGGGGGGGGGGGGGGGGGGGGCGTGGGGGGTGTGGGGCGGGGGGGGGTGGGGGGGGGGTGGG
>CAYJMF010000015.1:30245-46593 GCA_964370855.1 uncultured Planctomycetota bacterium
TTCGAGTTTTGCGCCGCCGCGGCGGGCGGCGGGGGGGGGGGGGGGGGGGGCCCCCCCCCCGCCTGTGGATACCGGGGTGCGTGAAGCCTAGTCGTTCTTCGCCGTCTCCTTCTCTTCCTGCTTCTTCGCGCGATCCTTCCGCGCCTTCTCGATGCGGGCGATCTCGGTCTTGACGAGCTTGTCGCTCTTGGCGACGCGGACCTTGAGGAAGGAGACGAAGGGCGACTTGTTCAGGAGGGAGTCCTGGTCGACGGTGATGCGGCCGACCATCTCCTTCGTGGGGGACCAGATCTCGATGCGGGCCTGGTTCTGGACCTTCTTCATGTCCGCCTCGGCGGGCAGGACGACCTTGAGGCAGGTGAAGTTCTTGTTGAGGACTTCGACCACCTGCTCCTGGAGGACGCCCAGCTCGAACTTCCGGGAGAACTTGTAGTTGTCGTCCATCGGGTCGGCGATGGGGTCGACGTAGTAGTAGACGAAGAGGGGCTTCTCCTTGGCGAGCGCCTTGGTGTCGATGTCGACGTCGGGGGTCTCCTCGGGCTTCGCGGTCTCGCCCGTGGCGACGGCGCGGGTCTCGGCGGTCGGAGTCGCGACGGTCGGATCCCACTCGATCTTGCCGGTGTTGGGGCCTGCTCCGCAGGCGAAGGGAGCGCCTCAACCGGCCTTCAGGTCCGCCTGCAGGAACGTGAACGACGCGAGGGCGGCCAGCGCGGCCAGCCCCACGACCTTGCCCATCTTCATGGCTCCACCTTCCAGCCCCTTGCGGGGCCAAGTCCCCGGGTCCATAACTCTGGGGCCCCACGGGCCCCTCCAGACACCTCCCATTAGAACATCGGCGGGGAATCCCTCAAGCCCAAACCGACAAAAATCACGATAATGCCGTGTTATCCATGACATCAATGATGCCGATGCCCCGCGCCGCGTGCTCCTCCACCAGGGGATCCCCGCAGGAGGCCAGCGCCCGCAGGGCCGGGAGGGCGCGCCGGTCCCTCGAGTTGCCGAGGGCCACGGCCACGTTGCGCCGGAATCCGGCCCAGCCGGCCCGGAGGATCGGGGAGCCTGCGAAGGCCTCCCGCCACGTGACCTCCGTCAAGGCGGCGAGGCCGATGAGATCGGGATCCACGGACAGCGCCCGGGGGCGGAGGTCGCGGGAGGAGGCCTTCCGGGCGAAGCGGTTCCAGGGGCAGACCTCCTGGCAGAGGTCGCAGCCGAAGACCATGGTGCCGATGCCCGGGCGGAGCTCCTCGGGGATGGGGCCGCGGTGCTCGATGGTGAGGTAGGAGACGCAGCGGCGCGCGTCGAGGACGAAGGGGGCGGGGAAGGCCTTCGTCGGGCAGACGTCGAGGCAGCGGCGGCAGGTCCCGCAGGAGCCCGCCGCCGGCGGGTCCGCGGGGAGTTCGAGGGTGGTGAGGACCTCGCCGAGGAGGAGCCAGGAGCCCCGCCGCGGGTCGATGAGCATGGTGTTCTTCCCGAAGAACCCGAGGCCGGCGTTGCGGGCGAGGGCCCGGTCCATCACGGGCACGTGGTCCACGGCCCACCAGGCCCGCGTCCCCGGCCCCCCGGCCCGGACCACGGCGTCGCGGAGGCGCTTGAGCTTCCGCTCCATCACGCGGTGGTAGTCGGCGCCCCGGGCGTAGCGGGCGATGACGCCCCGGGGCCCGTCCCCCGGAGGGGGGCCGCCGCCGGGATCGTGGGCCAAGGAGACGGCGACCACGCTCCTCACCCCCTGGTAGCGAAGGGCCGGTTCGGCGCGGCCCGCGGCCCCCTCCCCCATCCAGGCCATGGACCCGGCGTGGCCCGCGTCGAGCCACTCCCGCAGCCGCGCCCCGTCGGAGGGGTGGGAAGCCGGCCCGAACCCCACGGATGCGAACCCGAGGGCCCGTGCCTTTGCGCGAATCCGGTCGGGGAGAGGCGGGGACGTTCTCAAGTTATAAAGTTATTCGCGCAGCCCGCTCCCGAGCTGCAAGGGTGGAGCGACGAATAACTTTATAACTTGAGAACGTCCCCGCCTCTCCCCCTCTTCCCTTTCTTGGCGCGGCGGGCGCTGCCGGTCTACGATGGCCGTTTCAACCCGTCGCGGGGTAGAGAAGTGGTATCTCGTCAGGCTCATAACCTGGAGATCGCCGGTTCGAATCCGGCCCCCGCTACCAGCACCTGATCGGGCCCGGCCGGAAGGCCGGGCCCGCTTGATTCCCGGGGCGCCTAGCCGGCGACGGTCTCCAACGCCGCCCCCGCATCGAGGATGCGGTGCACGGGGCACTTCCCCGCGATCTCGAGGAGCCGCTCCCGCTGGTCTGTGTCGAGCTCCCCCTCGAGCCGGATCACGCGCCGGATGCGATCCTTCTCCCCCCCCTCCCCCTTCGAGAAGGCGAGGTCCACCTCCACGGAGCGGAGGTCCCAGCCCTTGCGCGCGGCGTACATCCGCAGGGTGATGGCGGTGCAGGCCCCCAGCGCCCCGAGGAGGAGTTCGCCGGGGGTGGGCCCCGTGTCCCCGCCCCCGAGGGCCGCGGGCTCGTCGGCGGGGAAGCGGTGGCCCCGGGCGGCGGCCTTCACGGAGAGGCCGGCGGGACCGTCGGTGCGGACGATGACGGAGGCGTCCATGGGAATCTCCGGGCCGGGGGAGGCGGGCGCTACCAGGGTTCGCTGGCGATCCAGTCCCTCTCGAGCTGCGGGAGGTCGATGCCACCGAAGCCGGCCTGGAGCGCGTCCTCCCGCGCCTTCTCGTTGAGCTCGTTGGGGAAGAGGAAGGTGGGGAGCGGCTTGCGGTTCTCCTTCGCCGCCAGGGCCTCCTCCTCGGTCCGCCACTTCGTGACGGCGGCCTTGAGGGTGTTGAAGTACCGGTCCAGGATCCCCTGGTACTTCGGCTCCTTCGTCGTCCGCAGGAACCAGACGAGGGACCAGCCCTGGGCGTAGTTCTGGCCGATGTCCCCCCCCTCGGAGGCGTTCCCCCCGCGGCGGTAGTACTCGGCCTGGGAGAACTTCAGGAACTTGTCGAGGGGCACGTGGGTCCGCCCGCGGAGCGCCTTCTCGATCTTCTTGCGGCGCCAATCGAACTTCCCCGGGCGGAACTTCCCCTCCTTGAGGTCGAAGCCGGCGAAGTAGTCCCCGTGGCCCTCGTTGAACCAGGAGTGGGGGGCCACCTGGCCCACGGCGTAGAAGATGTACTGGTGGAAGGCCTCGTGGTTGAGCACGCTGAGGGTCAGCTCGTAGTCGTCGCTCTTGCAGAAGAAGACCAGCTCGCGGGAGGGCCAGGACCAGTAGCCGGCGGACCCCTCGGGAGCGCCGTAGGAGAGGTACTGCTTCGGATCCTGGGTCACCTTCACGATGGATGTGGCCGTCACCTCGCGGTCCGCGGGGAAGAGGGGCTCGTAGATGTCGCGGCGCAGCGCCTCGAGCTGGCGGCCGATGCGCGGGATGAGGCCCGGCACCCCCTTCGGCGGCGAGGCGTCGATGGACTTGTCGTAGACGATGACGTAGTGGTCGGTCCTGCGGAAGGTCCAGCCCGGGGGCAGGCCGTCGATGACCCTCTCCGCCCAGGCCCCATCGTCGCCGCCGGCCTCGGCCAGCTTCTTCGCCAGGGCGTCCCGCGCCCGGTCCATCTGGCGCTGCGTGAGGATGCGGAGGGACTTGAGGGAGCCGACGAAGGCCCCCTTGTAGTCCCGGACGAAGTTCTTGTGGTCCATCACCCGGTACCACGCGGCGACCTCGAAGCCGCCGCGCCGGACGGAGGCGGCGAAGCACTGGTAGACGGTTCCCGAGGGAGGGCGCATGGTCCCCTCCCAGAGGAACCCCTCGTCGTCGCCGAACTTCGCCTTCACGGGCTTGAGGTCGACACGCCAGCCGTTCCTGCCGAGGATCTCGGAGCGCTGCTTGAGCCAGGCCTCCCAGGAGTCCGGCGCCTCGCCGAAGAGGTCCTTGAGGGAGGTGGGCTTCTTCTTCTCCTCGGGCCGGACCTCCCGCTTCCCGGGATCCTCGTCGCCGGGATCGCCCCCGCCGGGATCGCCGCCCCCCGTCCCGCCGTCGCCGGGATCGCCGCCTCCCGTCCCCGGATCCGCGGGCCCCCCCTCCCCGGGCCCACCGGGCTCCGGGCCACCGGGCTTCTCCGGTTCCGCGGGCGCGGAGACCTCCGTGGCCACGGCGCGGGACTCCTCCGGGAAGAAGGAGCCGAAGGCGTAGATCGCGACCTCGGCGTCGTAGTCGTCCTTCCCCTTGGGCCCCTTCCCCTTGCCGTACCACCCCCCCACCTGGCACTGGGCCGTGGGGTCGTCGGGGTTCTTGCGGGGGAGGGCCTCCCACCCGCTGATGGGGCGGATGGAGTAGCCCACGGCGTCGTCCACGCTCGCCTTCTCGCTGAGGGAGGCGCCGAGGGCGGCGGCCGGCGGAGGCGGGAGGAGGAGGGCGGCCCCGAGGAGCGTCGCCGCGGCGAACGGGATCGGCCGGTGGGTTCTCATCGCGACGGGATTGTACCCCGTCGAGGGGCCGGAGGAGGAGGGGTGCGGATCGGGCGGCCGCCCATGACCGCACTTCGGGCGACCGGGGCGCCGGGGGATCCCGGACGAAACCAGCAATCACAAATATTGACTTGTGTAATCCATATTTATGATTTTATCTTTGCATTCGGCGTTCGGACCCACGGGAGGACCCAGGGCATGGGCCATCGACTTCGCATCCCCTTCGGGGGCGCACTCGCGGGGGGCGCGCTGCTCCTCGCCGGCTCCGCGGCCGCGTGGGCCGGGGAGACGGACCCCGCCGCGCAGCTCCTCGAGGAGATCGAGGCGCTCCGCCGGTCGCAGGCGGACATGCAGGTGAAGATCGAGATGCAGCAGAAGCGCATCGCCGATCTCGAGGCGAACGCCGCTCCCGCCGCGCAGGACGCCGATGCGGGGCTCGGGAAGCAGATCGAGGACTACCTCAAGGGCGGGATCCCGACGAAGAAGGGGAGCCGCATCAGGTTCTACGGGTTCCTCCGGCTCGACGCCGTCCGGGACGACTCGACGGTGAGCAACTCCCAGACCATCGGCTGGGTCCGCTCCGAGGACCCCTCCGCCGCCGGAGGCGTCGGCGGGAACCGCGCCGGCTTCACCATGCACCCGCGCCTCACCCGCTTCGGCGCCGACCTCGACGGCGGCACCGTGGCCGGCCTCTCCGACGCGAAGCTCACCGGCAAGCTCGAGGTGGACTTCTACAACAACGGGCTCTCCGGGCAGTCCGAGTCCCGCGCCGCCCTCCGCATGCGCCACGCCTACGCGAACCTCGCCTGGGAGAAGGACGTCCTCCTCGCCGGGCAGACGGGCGATCTCATCAGCCCGCTGTGGCCCTTCGTGAACCCGGACATGGTGCACTGGGGCGCCGGCAACCTCGGCGACCGCCGGGCCCAGGTCCGCTGGACGCACAACGAGAAGGTCGGCAACGGCACCCTCTCCCTCGCCGGCATGGCGGGGCTCACCGGGGCCGTGGACAACCAGAACCTCGACGGCGACTCCCTGCGGGACGGCGAGGCGTCGGGCCTCCCCGCCGCGCAGGCGCGCGTCGGCTTCTCCGCCCCCCTCGACGGCCGCGCCGTCTCCTTCGGCGTCTGGGGCCACTACGGGCAGGAGAAGGTCGAGACCGACATCGGCTCCCGCGGCCGCTTCGTCTCCACGGCGCTCGGCGTGGACCTCGACTTCCCCGTCACGGAGGCGATCTACGTGAAGGGCGAGGCGTGGATCGGCCGCAACCTCGACGACGTCCGCGGCGGCATCTTCCAGGGCATCAACCCCTCGACGGGCCAGGAGATCGGCTCCGCCGGCGGCTGGATCGAGGTGGGCTTCAAGGCCTCGAAGACGTGGACCCTCGCCGGGGGCTTCAGCGAGGACAACCCGGACACCGGCGACCTCGTCGCCGGCGCCCGCGACCGCAACCGCATCTGGTACGCCGGCTCCCACTGGATGTTCGACCCCGTTGAGTTCGGCATCGACTTCATGCACTGGCACACCCGGTTCAAGGGCCAGCGCGGGGGCCTCGACAACCGGTTCCAGGCCTTCGTCGCGTACCACTTCTAGGAAAGGAAGCACCCCATGAAGTTCCTCCTCCCGCTCGCGGCGGCCGCCCTGGCCGCCGCGGGCTGCGCCTCGGCGCCCGTGCGACCGGGGGCCTCGGCCTCCTTCGCCGCCCGCCAGGCGTTCACCGTCACCCCCCCCCCGGGGGCGAAGGTGGTCCGCTGCTGGTTCTCCATGCCGCAGCAGGATCCGTTCCAGGACGTCTCCGTCGTGCGCGTCACCTCCCCCCACGCCCACCGGGTCGTCGCCGACGACCAGGGGAACTGGTTCCTCTACGTGGAGGCGAAGGGGCCCGGCATCGCGCCCTTCGAGGTCGTGGAGGAGTTCGACATCACCCGCAGCGAGGTCCTCTCCGACGCGGATCCGGCGGCCACGCGGCCGATGACCGACGCCGAGAGGAGGGCCCTGGCGCCCTACCTCGAGGCCGACGCCCAGGTCCCCGTCAACGACGCCTACCGGAAGCTCGCCCTGGGAATCACGGGCGGCGAGCGGAACCCCGTGAAGGCGGCGCGCCTGCTCTACGACTGGACCCTCGCGAACGTGGACTACTGGGTCAAGCACCCCGACCGGCTCAAGGCCTCGCCGGTGGGAAGCGCGGATTATTGCCTCTCCTCGAAGACGGGCAACTGCACCGACTTCCACTCCCTGTGGACGGCCCTCGCCCGCTCCTCGGGGATCCCGACGCGCATGGTCTACGGCTCCTTCTTCAAGAAGGTGCTGGACGGGAAGGACGCCGACCAGAGCTACCACTGCTGGATCGAGTTCTGGGCTCCGGACCTCGGCTGGGTGGTGCACGACGTGGCCGTGGCGGACCTCTTCGTCGGCGACTTCGCCATGGATGACGCCAACCGGGAGAAGGTGGAGCTGACCACGGCCGCCGGCTACGGGTCGGGGAATCCGGCGATGGTGGACTGGTACTTCGGCAACATCGACGCGCGGCGCGTCGTCTGGCACCGGGGAAGGGATCTCGTGCTGGAAGGGGCGTCGGAGCCGGTCAACATGCTGGCCAAGGCCCGCGTGGAGGCCGACGGGAAGCCCCTCGCCGAGGCGAAGGGGTGGACGCGGAAGCTGACCTTCAGGGAAGAGGCCGCGAGGTGATCGACGACGAGGGGGGCGTGTCCGTGGAAACGGAGCGGGCGGGCGAAGTCGTCTACGACGCCGGCGACCTCTCCTGCGGCGAGCTCGTGATGGAGCTCCGCCGCAGGCTCCTCCTCCTCCGCCCGGGCACCGTGCTGGCCGTGCGCGCCACGGACCCGGCCGCCCCCCTCGACATCCCCGCCTGGTGCTTCACCACGGGGCACGCGCTCCTCGAGGAGCGCCATCCGCTGTACCGCATCCGCCGGAAGGAGGAGTGAAGTGGACAAGATGTGCGTGAGCCTCTCCTTCGCCAAGGACAACGCCGACAAGGCGACCGTCGCCTTCGTCGTCGCCAACGCCGCCGCCGCCTCCAACCGGGAGACCCTGGTGTTCCTGAGCATCGAGGGGGTCCGCCTCTCCCAGCAGGGCTACGCCGAGGACATCCGCGAGGAGGGGTTCGCCCCCCTCAAGGACCTGATGAACTCCTTCGTCGGGGCCGGCGGGAAGATCTGGGTCTGCTCCCCCTGCTTCAAGAAGCGGGGCCTCGTGGAGGCGAACCTGATCCCCGGGGCGACCATCGTGGGCGGGGCGAAGCTCGTGGAGTTCCTCTCCGGCGGGACCCCCTGCCTCTCGTACTAGGGCGGGCGGCGTGACCTCCCCCGTGCCCGCCCCGCGCGCCGACGCCGTCTGCGACGGCGGCGACCTCGACTGCGGGAGCGGGCTCCTCCTCATCATCCGGAGCGCCATGGAGCCGCTCCCCGCCGGCGGGGTCCTCGAGGTGCGGAGCCGCGAGTCCTCCGTCCGCGAGGACCTCCCGGCCTGGTGCCGCATGACGGGCCACGGCATCGAGGCCGAGATCCCGGGCGCCGGCGGCTCGACCTCGTACTTCGTGCGCAAGGGGGCGGCCGACGGGAGCCTCTCCGCCGACCTCGAGAAGGCGCGGGGGTTCTCCTGGACGGTGCGCACCCGCTGGACCGGCGGCATGGGGGCGAAGGCCTACGCGCGCAACCACGCCATCCCCGTGGGACAGCCGGCGAGCCTCGACACCGCCGACCCCGCACCCGCCGCCGTGGAACTCCTGCTCGCCTCCCTCGGGGGCTGCCTCGCCGTGGGGTTCCAGTGGCGGCTGTCGCGGGAGGGTGTGACGGTGCGCCACCTCGAGGTGGCGCTCAGGGCCCGATCCCGGAACCTCCTCGTCTTCCTCGGCGCCGAGGACGAGGGCTCCCCCGCCCTCGAGTCGGTGGAGGGGACGGTCTGGGTGGACGCCGACGCCGGCGCCGACCGGCTCCGGCGGGTCTTCGACGAGACGGTCCGCCGCTCCCCCGTCGCCCGCTCCCTCCTCGGCGAAGTCCCCCTCTCCCTCGAGGTCAAGACCGCATGAGCGACCCGCTCCCCCTCTTCCCGGTGACGACGGTGGGCTCCTGGCCGCGGCCCCGCTGGCTCCTCGACGCGGCGAAGCGGGGGGACCCGGACCTCCCGGCGCTCCGGGACCGCGCCTGCCTCGAGGCGCTGCGGGCGATGGAGTCGGCGGGCGTGGACATCGTGTCCGACGGCGAGCAGCGGCGGGACAACTTCTACTCCTTCCTCTGCGAGCGGGTGGAGGGGATGACCCTCATGACCATGGCCGACCTCCTCGACTACGTCGAGGACAAGGCCGGCTTCGAGGCGATGCTGGCCGCCCTCGACGTGCCGGCCTTCGCCATGCGCAACCCGACGGTCACGGGGCCGCTCCGGGCCAGGGGGATGCTGGTGCTCGACGACGCGCGCTTCCTCCGGCGCCACACGACCCGGGCCCTCAAGGCGACGCTTCCCGGCCCCTACCTCCTCTCCCGCTCCACCTGGGTGAAGGGGCTGAGCGACGGCGCCTACCCGACCCGCGAGGCCCTCGCCGACGACATCGTCGGCCTCCTCCGGACGGAGATCCTGGCGCTGGCCGCGGAGGGGGTGGAGTTCATCCAGATGGACGAACCGGTCCTCTCCGAGGTGCTCTTCGCGGGCCGCTCCGCCACGCGCACCTTCATGTGCGCCGCGCTCGCGGCGAAGTCGAGCCCGGAGAAGGAGATGGAGCTGGCCGTGAGGCTCCTCAACCGGGTGGTGGAGGGGATCGAGGGGCCCCGCATCGGGATCCACGTCTGCCGCGGCAACTGGAGCCGCGACGACGGGGTCCTCCTCTCCGGGGACTACGACCCGCTCATGCCCTGGTTCGCCCGCATGGACCTCGGCTTCTTCGCCCTGGAGTGGGCGACGCCGCGGGCCGGCCCCGTGGGGGTGCTGGCGGCCCTGCCGCCGGGGGCGATCCTCGGCTTCGGCGCCGTCAACCCGCGGACGGCGGAGGTGGAGGACCCGGAGACCATCGCGCTCCGCGTGCGCCGCGTCGCGGCCATCCTCGGGCCGGAGCGGGTCCACCTCAACCCCGACTGCGGCTTCGGGACCTTCGCGGAGCGGCCGGTGAACGACGCCGACACCGCGAAGCGGAAGCTCGAGGCCCTGGCAAGGGCGGCGGGGATCCTCCGGCGGGGGTGAGGGGGACGGCCCCTCCCGGGGGCCGCTCCCGGATGGCCGGTCGGGGGCGGGCCAGAGGAGCCCGCCCCTTTCCGGTACTTCCACCCCGGGCCGTTCGAGAGCCGCAAACGAGCCCCTTCCACAGATGGAATCGGAATCCGGCGCGAAAACCCGACAGGAATTCCGCGAAGAATCCGTCGGGGGCCCTGCCCCTGCGGCGCAACTCCTTGTCCCGTCAGGAGATGGAGTGAATCGCCGTGGCCCACTGACTGGCCCCGATTCCGGTCTGGGAGACCACCCAGGCGAGGAAGGCGGCGGCGTCGGCGAAGGGCTCCGGCGCGGTCCCCGTGTTGCGCCCCTCCACGAAGTGGAACCGCATGGAGACGTCCCCGGAGGACGGGGAGGGGTGGACGAAGAGGTCCGAGCCGGCCTCCCGCATGATCCACCACTCCTCGCGGGGGGAGTTCTGCACGCAGATCCAGGCCGTCGTCGCCGATCCTTGTGAGACGGAAAAGACGGATACGTCGTTGCCACCGGAATCGATTTCGTTCACGAGACGCTTCATGGGACTCCTTTCGCAACCACGTGCCGGTCGCCTTCCGTAGACTCGGAATCCGGCCGGGAAACCCGTCAGGAAATCCCCGGCGGGTCACTCTCCACGGCCCGGAGGGCCTCCTCCGGTGTGAGGACCTCCCTCCGGCGCCCCAGGTGTAGTGGGTCGAGGGCCGCCGCGCACTCCCGCGCCCTCGACCCCCACCGGCCCGCCGCCCCCGTCTTCAGCATGCCGACGAGGCCGAGCACCTGGAGGGCGATGCCGGGGTAGACGATGGCGGCCCCCCTGGCCGCGAGGGCCTCCGGCTCCCCGGGTCCCGGGGCGGCGCCGGCGGCCAGGGCGAGGGCGCGGGCCATGGGCTCCGGGCCCCATCGCCCGATGGTCTCCCGGAACCGCTCCGCCGCCGCCTCTGCCAGCGGGACCGCCCCGGGGTCCCTCCTCCGCCAGGCCACCGCCGCCGCCGTCAGGAGGACCAGGCCCGAGTCGTAGTTCCCCCTCGCGCACAGGGCGGCCTCCAGGAGCTCCCCGTCGATCTCCGGGTCCCTGCCACGACGGTACTCGATGCACAGCAGCGAGGACTCGGCGTTCATCATCATGCCGGGGACCCGGAGGGGGCGGAGGATTTCGACCGCATCCCGGACCAGGGCGGCGGCCCTGTCCAGGTGGTAGATCTCCCTGTAGCCGGCGGACGCGGAGAGCAGCTGGTTCGCTCGTCCGGCGGGACCGCGGTTCCTTCTTGCCGCCCGCTCCCGGAGCCTCGCGGAGGATCGGAACCGCCCTTCTCGGTAGCGCAGGAAGGAGAGGGTGGAGCGCGCGAGCCTGCGGTTGTCGTCCTCCGGACGGGAGCGCTGCCAGCGCAGGGTCCGGACCACCTCGGCCCGCACCCAGGTCTCCCCCGGGGGGGAGTTCTTGATGGCGTCGCTCCTGGCCGACCAGCGCACCTGTTCGAAGACCGGATCGAGAACCTCGTTGACGGAGTCGATCAGGGCGACGGCCGCCCTCCCTTCCCCCCGGAATCCGAGGCGCACCGCCCGGGCCAGGGACTCGATGGCCGCCGCCCGCGGCGTGCGGACCTTCCTTCGTTGCAGGTGGTACATCAGGCGGTCCATGGTGGCCGCCGTGCCCGCGTACTTGGCGAGCCTCAGGTAGGAGAGGAGGATCCCCTCCTCGTCGGTGGGAGCCATCCCGCCCCGGCGGCCGAGGGCGAGGGCCTCCTCGAGGACCGCCAGGGAGTCGTCGATGCGCCCCTCCTCCTGGAGGCGCTGCCCGAGGTCCCCGGCCTCGGCGCAGGCCGCCGCCGCGTCCCCCGCCGCGGCGAGGAGGAAGAAGCGCTCCTCGGACCCGGGGGGCCGGGCCGCGGCCAGGGCACGGAGACGGGCCGGTGCCTCCGGTGTGGCGGCGCCCCCGGCGGGGAGCCAGGCCGCGATCTCCTCCTCGGCCCGGAGGCGCTGGAGGGACTCCCTCGGCACGGAGAGGACGCCGTCCACGGGCCGTGCGAGGCCCGAACGCACCCAGCGGGCCAGCACCTCCCCCACCCGGTGCCTCTCCCCTCCCGTGCGGAGGTGGAGCGCGCGGGCGCCGTCCTCGCGGAGGTGGAAGACGCGGTCGGGGCCGGCGAAGAGGGGGCGGAGGGCCTCCTCCGGGAGGGGGCCGGCGCGCCGGGCCGGGAGCTTCCCGCGGAGGATCTCCTCCACCATCGCCTCGACGGGATCGGAGGGGGCGCCGGGGCCCCGCGGGAAGAGGGCCGCGAGGGCGGCCTCGGCGCTCCCCGGGCGACGGGCGGGATCCGGCGACAGGAGGCGGTCCACGACGGAGGCCGCGGGGGCGGGGACCCCGGGGGCGGCCTCGGCGAGGGGGCGCGCGACGCCGGACTTCCGCGCCGCCGCGAGGCGGGTCATGCGGTCGGCGTCGTGGGGGGGGACGCCGGCGAGGGCCTCGTAGAGCATCACGCCGACGGAGTAGAGGTCGCTCCGCTCGTCCGGGGGCCCGCCGCCGAAGCGCTCCGGCGCGAGCCAGGCCGGGGTGCCTCCGGAGGGGAGGTCCTCCTCCTCCCGCTCCCGCGCCACGCCGAGATCGAGGAGGACGGGGATCCCGCGGGGGTCCACGAGGACGTTGGCGGGCTTGAGATCGCCGTGGAAGACTCCGAAGCGGTGCAGGGTGCCGAGGGTCTCGAGGAGGGAGCGGGCCGTCGGGGCCAGCGTCTCCCAGGGGACCGGGACCGCGCGGCCCGGGAAGGGCTCCCCCGCGACCAGGGCCATGGCGAGCCAGGCGTACCCGTCCTCGAGGCCGTCGTCGAGGAGCTCCGCCACCCCGGGGAGGCGGGCGCGGCGGAGGAGGGCGGTCTCGCGGCGCAGCGAGTCGTCGGCCAGGGCGCGGCTCCCCGTGAGCACCTTCACCGCCGCGGGCCGCCCCGTGAGGCGGTCCTCGGCCCGGTGGACCGTGCCGAAGGCGCCGGAGGCGATGCGCTCCCCGAGGAGGTACCGCCCTCCGAGGAGGTCGCCGGCGGCCGGGGCGGGGGCCGCGGCCCCCGGGACGGCGCCGGGGCCGGCGGCCGTGGCGGAATCGGCGGCCAGGGAGGGGAGGAAGGCCGGCGGCTCGAGGAACTCCCCCGCCCCCTCCTCCGCGGCGAGCAGGGTCCGGACCTCGGCGAGGAGGGCAGGGTCCCCGGCGCAGCGCTCCGCGAGGAGGGCGTCGCGGGCCGCCCCCCGGACCTCCACCGCGGCGAGGAAGACGTCCTTCGCCCGGCGCCAGAGGTCGGCGTTCACCCGAGGGCCCTGCGGAGCCAGGCCCGCGCGTGGGCCCAGTCCCGCTCCACGGTGCGGACCGAGACCCCGAGGGCGCGGGCGATCTCCTCCATGGTCATGCCGCCGAAGAAGCGGCACTCGACGACGTGGGCGGCCCCGGGGTCGTGGACCTCGACCTCGCGGAGGGCCCGGTCGAGCTTCTCCAGGTCCACGGCCCGTTCCTCGTAGGCGACGACCACCCGGTCCAGGGGCACCCGCCCGTGGTTCCCGCCCCGCTTGAGGGAGGTGCGGGAGCGGACGTGGTCCACGAGGATGAAGCGCATGGCCCGGGCCGCAAGGGAGAGGAAGTGCTCGCGGTTCTCCCACTGGAAGCCCTCGAGGCCGGAGATGCGGATCCAGGCCTCGTGGACGAGGGCCGTCGCCTGGAGGGTGGAGCCGGGGGGGCCGTCCTTGCGGAGGAGGGAGGCGGCCACGCGGCGCAGTTCGTCGTAGAGCCGCTCGAAGACGGCGTCCCGGGCGGCCGTGTCCCCATCGCTCATGCGGCGGAGCAGGAGGGTGATCTCGAGTCCCTTCCCGTCGTCCTCCATGCGCTCTCCCCGGGCCCTCCCGCACCGGAGATTGTGCGGGAGGAGGTTCTCCGGTACAAGGACCCCGGGCGCGGGGGGGCGGATCGTCCCCGTGACGGTGGGCGGCGGAGAAGGGAGGAGGCGGCCATGGCGGGTCGGTTCTGCGTGATGCTCCGGCACGGGAAGGACAACCCCGACGCGGCCACCATGGCCTTCGTCACGGCGGCGGCGGGGCCGGCCTCGGAGCGGGAGACCCTCGTCTTCCTCACCATGGAGGGGGTCCGCCTGGCCGAGAAGGGGACCATCGACGGGATCCGGGAACCGGGGCTCGCCCCCCTGCGTGAACTGGTCGAAAAGTTTCTCGCCGCGGGAGGGAAGATCCTCGCCTGCGGCACCTGCGTGAAGAAGCGCGGGATCCAGGAGGGGGACCTCGACCCCGCCATCCCCGTCGCCGGCGCCGCCACCCTCGTCGCCTTCCTCTCCGACGGCACCGCCAGCGTGACGTTTTAGGGGACGCACCCAACTTTCCAACTTTTCTGTGGATAACTTCCTGCCCTGTCTGCCTCCGGCAGACAGGGCAGGAAGTTATCCACAGAAAAGTTGGAAAGTTGGGTGCGTCCCCTCTACTCCGCCGCCACCTCGGGGCGGGCTTTGCGGAAGGACTCGAGGGGGTCCTTCCAGTCGGCGGTGGCGGGGAGGGCGACCTTCCGGAGGGCGGGCATCCCCTTGAGGGTGTCGAGGACCTTCGCGGTCACCTTCGTGTCCCTGAGGTCGAGGGTCTCGAGACCCTTCATCCCGGCGAGGGCGGCCACGCCGGCGTCGTCCACGGCGGTGCCCTGCAGGCGGAGGGTCCGGAGCCCGGGGACCTTCGCCACGCTCGCGAGCCCCGCCCCGGTCACCCGGGTTCCGGAGAGGTCCAGCGTGCGGAGCGCCTCCCGTCCCTTCAGCAGGGCGATGCCGCGGTCCGTGACGTTGGTGCCGGAGAGGTTCAGGGACTCGAGCCCCGCCACCTTCCCGAGGTGGGCGATCCCGTCGTCCCCCACGGGGGTGGCCGTGAGGTCGAGGGAGCGGAGCGCCGCGAGGTTCTCCACATGCGCGAGCCCCGCGTCGCTGAGCCGCGTCGAGGAGAGGTCGAGCTCCACGGGCTTCGCATCGGGGGCGAAGGAGAGCACGCCTCCGGGGGAGACGGACCCGCCGGGGCGGAGCGCGGCGATGCTCTCCTGCGCCTTCACGTGGGCCAGGGCCGTGGCGGTGATGTCCGGCACCTCCCGCTTCCCCCAGGTCACGGCGCCCCGGCCGCCGACGAGGTCCCGCTTCTCCTCCCGCGCGGCGCCCTCGACGGCCTTGCGGAACTTCCGGTTCGCCCGGACCATCAGGAAGGAGTACCGGACGTCCTTCTCCGTGAGCTTCTCCTCGAGGATGCGCTGGTAGTCGGAGATGGCGCGGAAGATCTCGTCGGCGTCCACGACGGCGGGGGCCTTCGCCTCCCGGGCGCGGCCGACGTAGAGCGAGGACTCCTCGGCCTCCACGGCGGGGACCTGATCGTCGTCAAGGGCCGCGGCGCGGGACGGGACCGCGGCGGCGGCGGCGAGGGCGAGGCAGGCGAGAATGGCGGCGTGTTTCATGGGGTCCTCCGGCGGATCCCTGATCCTAGCGTGCACCCATGCCCACAGGTACCACCGTCGTCCCGCCGCCGTCGGCCTTTCCCCGCGTTTCCCGCGGGACCCTCCTCCTCTACCGCCTCTTCGACGTCGCCGGGGACATCGACCTCGACCGCGCCGAGGAGATCCTCGCGGGTGCCGGCGAGCGCCTCCGCCTGCGGGGGGAGAGGACCGGCTTCCTCGATCTCCCCGAACGCCCCCTGTCGGCGGACCTCGGCCCCCGTTCGCTCGCCCTGGAGGACGGCACCGTCCTCGAGGCGCGCGCCTTCGTCCGGCTCTTCGGCATCGGCGTCGCCTCGGTCCGCTACGAGGTGGACCTCCCCCCCGGCACGGGCCCCGCCGATCTCGCCCGGCTCGTGCGGGCCGCCGCCGACAGCGGTACGCTGGCCGGCGGCGCGCGCTCCGAGGCGGAGGGGCTCGCCGCCCGCATCGCCCCGGCCCTCGACGACCCCGTCACCTCGCCGCTCTTCGAGACCTACGCCGTCGTCCTCGTCGGCGCCCTGGAGGTGGGGCGCGGGGCGGCGGACTGCGAGGGGCCCGACCTCGCGCGCGTCCTCCTCGGGGAGCCCCCCGCCGCCGGACTCTCGGCGCGCACCGTGGAGGACGCGACGCGCCATCGCTTCTCCTACTCCGGCGAGGACCTGTGCGTGCTGGACTGGGATACGGCCTTCGTGGTGGAGCCCGACGGGGACCGCTCCGTGCCCGACGTCCTCGAGCTCGCGGCGGCCCAGCTCCTCGAGCTCCGCTGGTATGACGACCTCTTCGAGAAGGAGCTGGTGGAGGTGGCGGGCCTGCTGGGGCGGCCCCGCGCGTCCCTGGCGTGGCTCTCCGTCGGCCGCTACGGCCGCGTGACCCGCCGCATCCAGCACCGGGTCGTGGACAGCGTGGAGTTCGTCTCCCGCGTGGAGAACGCCGTGCGCGTCGTCGGCGACCTCTACCTCGCCCGCGTCTACCGCGCCGCCGTGGAGCGGTTCCGCATCGACAACTGGGTCGCCGAGGTCGTCCGCCGCCAGGAGGTCGCCGCCCGCGTCTCCAGCCTCCTCCACGACGAGGCCCACAGCGCCCTCGGCCACGTCCTCGAGCTCACGATCATCGCCCTCATCGTCCTCGAGATCGTGATGGCGCTGGCGTAGGCGGTAGGCGGGGACGCACCCCCCAAAAAAAAAAATTTTTTTTTTAAAAAAAACCGGGGCGGGGGCCGCGCGGG
>CAYJMF010000015.1:46603-56734 GCA_964370855.1 uncultured Planctomycetota bacterium
CCGGCATTCCGCCGGGAAGTTATCCACAGAAAAGTTGGAAAGTTGGGTGCGTCCCCTATTCCCTATTCCACCAGGTTCGCGGGGTCGGACTGCCACTCGAGGAAGGAGCCGTCGTAGAGGCGGACGGGGCGGCCGACGTAGCGGGCGGCGAAGTAGAGGAGCGACGCCTGGCGGCCGGTGCGGCAGTGGGCGACGAGGAGGCTCCCGTCGCCGCCCGAGGCGGCGCCGAGAAGGGCGCGGATCTCCGACGGGGACCGCAGGACGGGGTTCGCCCCGCTCTCGACGAGCTCCTGCCAGGGGAGGCTCGCGGCGCCGGGGATGTGGCCCGCGCGGGTGACGTCCTCGCCGGGCTTCGCGCCGGAGAACTCCTCGGGGGGCCGCGCGTCGAGGAGGGCGATGGGCGCGCCGGGGGCGCGGGTCTTCTCGGCCACCATGGCCTTCACGGCCGGGAGATCCGCGATCACGGAACCATCCACGGGCCACTCGTACTTGAGCAGGAGCGGCGACGCCTTCGCCTCCACGGTCTCCAGCGGCCGCCCCTCGGCCCTCCACTTCGCGAGCTGGCCGTCGAGGAGCGCGGCGTTCTCCGGGTGGCCGAGGAGGTCCATCACCACCCACCCGCGGGCCGCCCAGGTCCCTCCCTCGTCGTCGTAGAAGACCACCTTCGTCGAGGGGCCGATGCCGAGCCCGTCCACGAGGGCCATGAGCGCGTCGGGCTCCGGCAGCATCCCCTTCACCCCGTTCCGGACGACGGCGAGGGCCTTGTAGGGGAGGAAGCGGGCGCCGGGTACGTGGCCGGCGTCGTAGGCGGTCCGCTCCTTCGAGACCTGCACGACCACGAGGTCCGCCTCGCCGAGCCGGGCGGCCAGCTCCTCCGTGGAGACCAGCGCCCCGGGAAGGGCCGCCGGAGCCGGCAGGACGTCCAACACCCGCGTCTCCGCGGTCCCCGAAGCGCACCCCGCCGCCAGCACCGCGATCCAGAGCATCCTCATGGTCCACCTCCAGAAAAGGGACGCGCACCACTTCCCACTTTTCCGCCGATGCGTCCCGGGATGGATACCCGGTTGCCGGCGGAAATGTGAAAAAGTGGTGCGCGTCCCCTATTTCGTCGCCGTCGCTTCGATGACGTCGGCGCAGCGGGCCTCGTGGGCGAAGGCGTACTGCGGGTCCTCGCGCTCCTCGCAGGAGCGCAGGAGGGTGGAGAGCCGCGCCTCGGGCCGCCCGCGGAACCGGGTCTTCCCGTCCACGACGACGAGGACGTCCTTCGACATGTCGAGGACCCGGTCGTCGAGGTAGACCGACAGCCCCCGCGTGTACTCGTCCCGCTTCGCCTCCTCCCCCTTCGGGTCGATGGACCGCGGGGCCTTGATGACGATGTCCACGGCGTTCCGCCCCCGGTCCACCGTCGCGGTCAGCTCGGCGTTGATCCAGGGCTTCTCCCACCGCAGCCAGTAGAAGGTGTTCTTCCACTCCCGCGTGGGCTGCCAGAGGATCTTCACGGGCCTCGGATTGCGCGGATGCCCGACGGCCCACTCGAGGCCCGGCTTCGGGCCCTTCTTCGGGAAGGCGTGCCCGTTTCCGTCCACCTCCTCGTAGACGTGCTCCCACCCCTTCGGGTCGGACTCGCGGAGCTTCTTCAGCTCCCGGCAGGCGAAGACATTGGCCGCGGCGGGCACCTGGGGATCGTCGAGGCTCTGGAACACGAACAGGGGCATGTTGTAGAGGTTGGGGAGGGTGCCCTCGATGACCGCCTCGGCGGCCTTGTCCTTCTGCCCCGTCTTCCAGTACATCGTGGGCGCCCCTGCGAAGGCGGCCCCGCCGGCGAAGACGTCGGCGTAGATGGAGCCGTAGGTCCAGGTCCCGTAGCCGCCCATGGAGTGGCCCGTGACGTACACGTGGTCCGGGTCCACGCCCCAGGAGACGCGGGCCCGCTTCACGAGGTCCATGACCCACCGCTCGGTCTCCGGGGGATCGGTCCACCCGTACTCGGTCTTGAGCAGGACCTCGGGGTAGATCCCGCTGAGGCCGAGGGAGCCGACGACGCCGGAGAAGGCCGACTGGGCCGAGCCCGCGTCCCCGCTCCCCGCCCCGCCCCCGTGGAGCCCGAGGACGAGCCCCCTGCGGCCGGAGAACCCGGAGAAGAACAGTCCCCTCCCCCAGTCCTTCTTCTCCTTCTCCTTCCACTCCTCGAACCACTCGTTCCTGCCCTTGGGAGGCACGGCGCGCCCGGCCTTCGCCAGGGCGGCGAGGATCTCCTTGCGGAGGTCCTCGATCTCCTTCGCCTCGAGGGGAGGAGCGGCCTCCACGGCGGCCCGCGCCTTCGCGCGGGCCTCCTCCTTCTTCGCCTTGAAGAACTCCTTCACGATCTTCGACGGCGAATCCGCCGCCGTCGGCGCCAGGAGCGCCATCGCGAGGAGCAGGGAGGGGACGTTCCTCACTTCGTCACTTTCCTGTGGAGAACTCCGTCACCGGTCACGGGACGAGGTGTACCCGGACCGGCCTCCCGGGGCTAGAATCCGTTTCGTGCTCCATCACGCGCTATGGACCGCCAACGCAGATCTCGCGGGGACCTGCCTGCACCACCCCTTCGTGCGGGGCATGGCCGACGGGACGCTGCCCCGCGAGTCCTTCAAGCGGTACGTGGCCCAGGACCTCTTCTTCCTCGACGCCTTCTTCCGCGCCTACGGCCTGGCGGCGGCGCGGGTGACGGGAGACCCGGGGCGCGCGCGGTCGCTGCACCGGCTCATGGGCGGGACGCTGGAGGAGATGCGGCTCCACGAGGAGTACGCGGGAAGCCTCGGCATCGATCTTCGGCGCGTGAAGCCCTACCCCTGCGTGCAGGCCTACACCGACTTCCTCCTGCGGACGGCGTGGCACGAGGGGCCCGGGGAGACCGTGGCCGCCATGACCCCCTGCATGCGGCTCTACGCCTGGCTCGGGAAGGCGCTCCACGCCGAGGAGAAGCCGGGGAACCCCTACCACCGCTGGATCGAGACCTACTCGAGCGACGACTTCGAGGCGCTGGCGAGGGAGCTCGAGGGGCTGGTGGACCGCCTCTGCGAGGACGGCACCCGGATCCGCGACGCCTACCGCTACGCGCTGCAGTGCGAGGTGGAGTTCTTCTCGGCGCCGCTGTAGGGGAGGGGCGGGGGGAGGGGGATAGTATCTTATTATGATACTATGTCAGCCGCTCCTCACCGCAGATCCAGCTCCAGCGGGATCTCCCCGCTCCCCGAGGACTCCACGGTCCTGAGGAGGAGGACCGTCCCGGGGTCCCCGCCGGGGGCGACGCTCACCCGGTAGCGGCCCTTCCCGAGGCCGGGGAGGACGACCTCCCCCTTCCCGAGGTAGTTGAGGCCGCGGAAGTGGCGCGGGCCGTCGAGGGCCATGGCGTTGACGAAGAGGTTCGGCGGCGCCGCGCCCTCGGCAAGGGTCAGGTGGACCCGGACCGAGGCGCCCTCCTCCATGGGGATGACGCCGAGGTCGTTCTCCCCGCCGAGGAAGCGGACCCCGCGGAGGAACTTCGGCGCGCTCCCCGGGGCGTCGATCCAGAGCGTGTAGACGTCGGGCGGGAAGCCCCCGATGCGGAACCGGCCGCCGACCTCCTCGGCCTGGTGGACGGAGACCGGCTCCCCCGCCGGTTCGCCCCGGAAGAGGCGGACCTCGGTCCGCGAGCGGTACTCCTCCTTCCGGACCGGGTCGAGGGTGAACAGCGCGTGGGGCCCCTCGACGAGGCGGAGGACCACCCCCTCCGCAGCCCCTTCCACGTCGACGACGCCGCCCGCGGGATCGGGGACGAGGGAGGGATGCCACGGGCGCAGGCGCACGGGGCGATCGCCGGGGATGCGGACGTGGAAGGTGCCGTCGGAACGTGCGGGAAGGCCGGGGCCGGTTCCGGAGAACAAGCCGCCACCCGCCAGAAACAGCCCGCCGTGCGTTTGCGGGCCCAGTCCCTCCCCCTCGACCACGACGTGCACCGCGCGGAAGTCCGTGGCGTCGGGAGCCTCGATGCGGCCCGTGGCCGCAACGACCTGGGAGAGGTCGAGGTGGACTTCGGGGGGAGTCCGTCCCCGCACCAGTTCCACCTCCTCGCTGGCGATGCCGCTGTCGGTGAGGATCCGGTAGCGCCCCGGTGCGAGCCCTTCGAGGCGCATGTTCTCCGGCGGGCCGAACGCCCCCGACCCGTCCGCGTTCCGGAAGTTCGAGCCGTGGGTCGGGCGCGGGCCCCCCTCGCCATCCAGGCGGCGGAGCTGCCACTGGAACCGCCCGTCCTTCGGCGGCGTGATGTGCGCGACGAGGGTGCCGGCGCTCCTCTGCATCGCGAGGTCCACGACGAGGCCCCCGCCGCCCTCGCCCCGCTCCGAGGCCGCGTTGGCGGCGAGGAGGCCGGGGCCCCCGGCGTAGACCCGCACGAGGGGGTCCCGCGAGGCGGAGCGGATCTTCATGCGGACCATGGACGCGGCGGCGTCGTTCGTCCTCGACACCACCATGGCTCCCTGGACCATGAGGGTGAGCCCCTCCGGCAGTTCCGGTTTCCCGTCCACCGTGATGCGCACGTCCAGCCCGACCGTCGGCTTGAGGACCGCCTCGAGCCTCCCGTCCCCCACGGTGAGGTCCACGGTGCCGAGGGGAAGGGAAGGGGACATCGGTTCGGCCGACGCCGCCATCAGGACCGACGCCCGCAGCGGCGGCAGGGAGAGAAGCCATGCGCGACCGTCCTGATCGGTGGATGCGGCCGGTCCCATCCTGTTGTTCCCGCTCTCCCGGGCCTCGACCCACGCGCCGGCGACGGCCGTCCCGTCCTCCTCCTTCAGGATCACCTCGATGCGCCGCCCCTTGAAGAAGGAGGCCTCCCTCCCCGTCCCCTCTCCCGTCGGGACGAAGAGGAACGCCATGCTCCCCTCGGGGCCGAGGGCCTCGGCCCCCCACCAGTTCTCCTCGGGCAGCCCCTCGACGACGAGTTCGCCGCCGACCATGCGCCCCGCCGGCGGGTCCTTCTCCGCGGCGTTGGCGCCGGGGCGCGCCCGCAGCGGGATGGCCGTCCCGTCGGGTGGCACGGGACACTCACCGGCGACGACGGGCCAGCGCACCGTGCGGTTGCCGCGGGGAGCGGGGGGCGGTGCGGGTGGAGCGGGAACTCCGGCGGGCTCCGCGATGGAGATGCCAGGAGGGGAGGGCGCCGGGCGAACGGGCGTTGAGACGTGGAGGAACACCGGCGCGGTCCCCGTGGATGCGCGGTCCGCGGGCTTGCCGCCTCCTCCGCCCGTCCACCACCACGCGCCGCCTCCGAGGAGAAAGAGGAGAACCGCCGCCACCGCCGTCTTCTTCCCCACGAGGATCCCTCCCGCGGCCAGGGCCGCTCCCGCGCCGGCCGCCGTCGCCGCCGCCGCCGCCTCCCCCGCCACCGCCCGCCGCACCGCGTCGAGCCCCCGCGGCGGCCGCACCCCTCCCGCGAGCAGCATCGCGGGGAGACGGCCGAGCCGCCGCCGCAGCCGCTCCAGCGCCCGGGAGAGCGCCATGCGCACGGTGCCTGGACGCCGCCCCAGCAGGTGGGCGATCTCCGCGGGCTCGAGGCCGTGCTTCCACCGGAGGAGCGCCGGCAGGCGGAGCGGCTCCGGGAGCGCCTCGAGGGCCGCGTGCACCCGCGCCTCCCGCTCCCGCCGCGCCGCCTCCGTCGCGGGGGCGTCCTCCTCCGGGTCGGGCACGGGGAGCCGCCACGGGTCGGGGCGGCGGCGCGCGCCCCGGCGGAGGGCCTCGGCCTTGTGGCGGAGGATGCCCACCAGCCAGGGCACCACCGGCCGCGCGCCGTCGTGGCGGTCGGCGTGCTCCAGGGCCGCGAGGAAGGTCTCCTGCACGGCGTCCTCGGCGGTGGCCGGGTCCGGCAGGAGGGTGAGGGCGAGCCCGTAGAGCCCGTCGGCGGTGGCGTCGAAGAGCGCCGCCAGCGCCGCCGGGTCCCCGCGCTCCCGGAAGCGCGCGAAGAGCGCGTCGGGGGAGGGGTCGCGGGGGGGGGCGGGACCGGCCATGCACCTGTTCTTCGCGCGGGAGAGGGTCAGCGCCACCGAAAAGTTGGAAAGTTGGGTGCGTCCCCTATCGCAACCGGGGGGCGAGGTCGGTGTCGGAGTAGTCGGCGCGGAGGGGGGCGAGGGCGGCCTCGCGCTTCTCGACGAGGGAGGGGCTGCTGGCGGGGGCCCAGAAGGCGGCCTCCAGCGCCTCGACCTTCGGCTCCCCCTTGAGGGCGCGGGTGAACTTCGGGTCCCGGTTCCAGGCGTCGAGGAGGTCGTCGAACCCCTTCCCCCCGTCGGCGGGCTTGAACCGCTTCCGCCCCTCCTCGGCGATCCCCTTCGCGCGGCCCGGGTAGCCGGCCTCCCGGGCCCGGTTCGCGCGCGCCACGATGGCGACGGCCGTGGCGAGATCCCCCCCCTCGGGGAGCGCCCCGAGGTCCCGCCAGAGCGGCAGCCGCGTCGCCGGGTCGAGCCAGTCGAGGAGGCCGTCGGCCTTCTTCTTGTAGCCGTAGTTGTGGGTCGCCTCGAAGGGGCCGGGGTAGAGGCCGAAGTGGAGGTGCGCGAAGTGTCCCCCGTTCTCGAGCGAGAATCCCATGCCCATCGTGCCGATGAGCTGGCCCGCGGCGACCCGCTCCCCCCCCTTCACGAAGACCGTGTCGCCGCCGTGCATGTAGACCGCGCAGACGGTGCGCTTCGCGTCGAGGCGGTGTTCCAGCACGAGCAGCGTCCCCATGTCGCTCCCCGAGTGGACGAACCGCACGACCCCCTCGGCGGAGGCGTAGTAGCCCGACCCGTCCATGCAGGCGCCGACGTCCTGGCCCGTGTGCACGACGCCGTTCTCCCGCGGGTTGGCGAAGGGCTGCAGCGAGGTGCCGGCCACCTCCTCCGCCCCGTAGCCGAGGAGCGGGGTCGTCCACGCCGCGGCCACGGGGATCTTCCCGCCGCCGCCGGACTGGGAGACCCCCTTCGGCGCGTATCCCGGCGCCACCGTCTTCGCCGTGTCCATGCCGGAGAGGAAGGGGGTCCACAGGAGGCCGTCCCGGTCCTTCACGAGGAACTCCTCGTACGCGTCGAGGAGGGGGAGCCTCCCCTCGGCGCGCCGCCGCAGCGCCTCGAAGCAGGCGCGCACGTGGGGGTCGGGTTCGGTGTCGAGGAGCGACGCCAGCGCCCCCTTCCAGTCCCCCTGCGAGCAGTTCTTCGCCCCCTTCGCGGTCCAGGTCCGGATGCAGGTGATGGCCGCCTTCTCGCGCAGGCGCGGCTCCGCGTGGAACTGGAGCGCCCAGGCCTTCGCGAGGACGTCGTCCCCGCCGAAGGCCTCCAGCGCGAAGAGCGCCCGGTGGGCCGCGTGCCAGTCGGGGTCGTCGAGGAGGCGGAGGAAGAGCGGCTTCAGCTCCGGGTTGCGGAAGCGCTTCCACGCCTCCGAGGTCCAGCGGGCCTTGCCGGTGAACTCCTCGATGCGGGCGGGGCGATCGGCGGCGGAAGCGCGGAGGATGGCCACCAGCCCGGGGCGGGCCTCCTCGAGGATCGCCTTCCCCTGGCCCGGGTTGATGTCCCGGCCCCAGCCGCCGGCGTCGGGGGGAGGGGGGGAGGCGTGAGCGGCGAGGAGCAGCAGCAGAGAGGCGGCGGGGACGCGGAACATCCCCCGATGGTACGCCGTCCGCCCTCCGGATCCTCTCCCCCCCGCGGGTTAGGATGGCCGCCGGTCACCCCCTCCGGGGTTCTCCACAGGAAAGTGACGAAGTGAGCAACGTCCCCCCCTCCCATCGGACCATCGTGCACGTGGACATGGACGCGTTCTACGCGTCCGTGGAGATGCTCGATCGGCCGGAACTGCGGGGGAGGCCGGTGCTCGTCGGATCGAACCGGCCGCGGGGCGTCGTCGCGGCGGCCTCCTACGAGGCGCGCAGGCACGGCTGCCGCTCGGCGCAGCCCATGGCGGTGGCGCTGCGCCACTGCCCCGACGCCGTCGTCGTCCCCCCGCGCATGGAGCGCTACCACGAGCTCTCGGAGCGGGTCTTCGGAATCCTCGAGTCCTACTCCCCCATCGTGGAGCCGCTCTCCATCGACGAGGCCTTCCTCGACCTCACGGGCACGGAGCGGCTCCTCGGGCCCGCCGCGGAGGTGGGGCGGTCCATCAAGGAGCGCGTGCGCGGGGAGACCGGGCTCACGGCCTCCGTGGGCGTGGCGCCGAACAAGTTCCTCGCCAAGATCGCCTCCGACCTCGAGAAGCCCGACGGGCTCGTGATCGTCGCGCCGGGGGACGTGGACCGCGTGCTCCTGCCGCTCGCCGTGGAGCGGCTCTGGGGAGTGGGGCCGAAGACCGCGGCGCGCCTCCACGAGCTCGGCTACCACCGGGTCGCCGACCTCCGGGCCCTCGCGGAGGAGACGCTCCGCGAGCGCTTCGGCGAGGCCGGGGAGCACTTCTTCCGGCTCTGCCGCGGCATCGACGGGCGGGCCGTGGTCCCCGTGGGGGAGGCGAAGAGCCTCGGCTCCGAGAACACCTTCGAGGAGGACGTCGAGGATCCCGACGAGGTGCGGGCCGTCCTCTTCGCCCACGTCGAGACCGTGGCCCGGCGGCTGCGCCGCCACGAGCTGCGCGCCCGCGGCGTCTCCCTCAAGATCCGCTACGGGAAGTTCGAGACCATCACGCGCGCCGCCACCCTGGCCGAGGGGACGCAGGTGACGAAGACGCTTCGGCAGTGCGCGGCGGCGCTGTTCGATCGGTGGGCGGCGGGGGGCTTCCGCCCCGTGCGGCTCATCGGGATGACGGCCACCCACCTCGAGGGCGGCCCCGGGCAGGGGAAACTCTTTCCCGACACCGAGGAGGAGCGCCAGAAGCGGCTCGACGGCGCGCTGGACGAGATCCAGTCCCGCTTCGGCGGCGTGCTCCACCGGGGGAAGGGCGGAGGGGGGGAGGCATGACGGCCGCTACCCGTCGTGGCTTCGTCCTCGCCGCCGCGGCGCTCCTCGTCCTCGCCCCCTCCCCGGTCCCCGCCGTCGAGGAGGGGAAGCCGCGGGACCTCGCCGCGCTCCTCGAGCCCGTCCGCGCCAAGCACGGCCTCCCGGCCCTGGCCGGGGCGGTGCTCCGGGAGGGGGAGGTCGTCGCCATCGGCGCCACCGGCGTCCGCGCGCGGGGGAGTCCGGAGAAGGCGACGGAGGACGACCTCTGGCATCTCGGCTCCTGCACCAAGGCCATGACGGCGACCCTCTGCGCGCTCCTCGTCGAGGAGGGGAAGCTCGCCTGGGACGCACCCCTCGCGGCGGGGCTCGGGGACCTCGCGGCGAAGGCCGACCCGGGGTGGAAGGGGGCCACGCTGGAGATGCTGCTGCGCAACCGCGGGGGGGCGTCGTCGGCGGTGCCGCCGCCCCTCTGGAAGGCGGCATGGAACCACCCCGGGACGCCGAAGGAGGCCCGGTGGGGCCTCGTCGGGGGCTTCCTCGCCCTCGCCCCCCGCCATCCGCCGGGCACCGCCTTCGAGTACTCCAACATGAACTTCGTCCTCGCCGGCGCCATGGCCGAGAAGGCGGCGGGGAAGGACTGGGAGACGCTGATGCGGGAGCGGCTCTTCGCGCCCCTCGGAATGAAGACGGCGGGCTTCGGCGCGCCGGGGAGCGCGAAGTCCGTGGACCAGCCCCGGGGCCACCGCGCCGATGGGAGCGCCGTGGAGCCCGGCCCCGGCGCCGACAATCCCCCGGCCATCGGTCCCGCGGGCACGGTGCACGCGTCGCTCCGCGACTGGGCGAAGTTCGTCGCCCTCCACGTCGAGGGGGCGCGGGGGACGTCGAAGCTCCTGAAGAAGGAGAGCTTCGCGCGCCTCCACGAGGTGCCCGGCAACGCGAAGGAGGGCTACGCCATGGGCTGGGGCGTGACGCGGCGCCCCTGGGCGAAGGGGCCGATCCTCACCCACGCGGGCAGCAACACGATGTGGTACTGCGTCACATGGGTCGCCCCGGAGAGGGACTTCGCCGTCCTCGTCTGCACCAACGCCGCCGGGGAGGAGGCCTCGAAGGGCGCCGACGAGGCCGCCGGGGAGATGATCCGGGCGCCATACTGAACCCGACCCAGATTGGCGGCGAAGGCGGGGGCGAGACCCTTCCTCCCGGGCCAAAGTGGTTCGCCCCCGCCTTC
>CAYJMF010000016.1:0-31647 GCA_964370855.1 uncultured Planctomycetota bacterium
GCCCCAGCACCGAGCAGCGGCCCATGGCTTTGCGGACCCCCAGGTGGGATAACCCCCCCCGGGCCCCCCCCCGGGGGGGCGCGCCCGCCCCCCCCCCGGGGGGGGGGGGGGGCGAAGCGGGGCGGCCGGAGGGGAGGGCGTCGGCTATCGGAGATCCTCCGTCGTGACGACCCCCGAGGGGGCCGCGTACTCGATGCGGAAGGCCTGGAGCCAGGGGGTCTCCTTCCACGCGTCCGGCGCCGAGGCGGCGTTCATGTCGAAGGCCCCCGCCTCGTAGGTGAAGAAGACGCGGCACTCGATGGAGTCGGACTGCACGTTGATGAGGTTGAGATCGCGGGGGCTGCGCACCTCGTAGAGGTACCCGGTCCTGCCCGTGTCGGGAACGGGGTCGGTGCCGAGGCGGACGATCTTCGTGGTGTCCCAGTCGGGGCCGCCCTCGAAGCGGACGAGCACCCGGATCCCGTTGAGCTCCCGGAGCCTCTCGTCCCAGGAGACGCGCTTCCACACGGCGCCCTGCACGCGGCGGGACACCGTGTACCAGGCGAGCTGCGGGTTGTCCGCGGACTCCGCGGCGAGGTCGGCGAAGCGGTGCGGCAGGAGGTAGACCATGGCCTGCGCCTCGTGGGCCGCGGCCTCCGTCCCGAAGCGGGCGCGGAGGAGGCCCTTGGAGGCGTCGGAGCCGCCCGGGGTCGTCCAGGTGTCCTCGGAGCGGCTGACGGCGCGGGGCATCTTGAGGACGTTGCCGTCCACGCGGGTGTAGCCGAGGACCTCGTTGCCGATGCGGACGAAGCCGCCCCACAGGGGGAACCCCTGGGCGCTGGCCAGGGAGACGTCCGGGGAGGTCTCGCCGAGCCCCTCCTCGAGGCGGGTGGCGCCGACCCCGAGCACGGGGACGATGGGCGCCCCGTAGGAGTGGTCGCGGGCCTCCGTGCCGAGGGCGCCGCGCTCGCAGTTCAGCAGCGTCTGCGTGGATTCGTCGAAGGAGGAGTAGCCGACGAGCTCGTCGCCGATGCGGACGAGGCCGCCGGTGGAGTGGAGGCCCGCGGCCCAGGTCTGGACCTGGAAGGCCGCCGCGGCGTGGAGGCCGATGTTCACGTCGCCGGCGGTCACCCCCTTGCCCGGGGCGGCGGGAGCGGCGAAGGAACCGGTGAACCAGGTGCTGCGGGTGGCCATGGCGGCCGCGCTGCGGGGCGAGGTGAACTGCACCTCGTCCACGACGGCGGGCGCGAAGTTGCCGCCGTTGTAGTCGGCGCCGACGTGGATGTTCGCGGCCACGCGGACGGGCAGTTCGCCGGAGGGGGACTTGACGAGGCGGGTGAAGGAGCGGCGATCCCCGAGGAGGCCCTGGAGGTAGGCGTTGACGTCGGCCTCGTCGAAGGAGCGGGAGTTGCGCTCGAAGGTGCGGCCCACGGGCTGCTTGAAGGCGACGAAGGTCCAGTTCTTCTGCACGGTGCCGGCGCGGTTCCAGCCGTACTGGCGGAAGGACCAGTTGATGACCTGGGTCTCCTTCTCGCCCTCGGTCCCGCCCTGGACGACGGTGACGATGTCATCCTCGCCGGGGCCCGGCTCGATGAAGCGGCCGTCCACGTTGGAGGAGCCGGGTTCGGCGCCGTCGCCGGTGTCCCCGGGCTTCCAGAGGTTCTCCGTCGCCGAGGCCGTGGCGCCGGAACCGCCGGTGGAGCCCGCGGGGGAGCCCGCGGTGGAGCCCCCGCCGCCGGCGGTGGAGCCGCCGGAGGTGCCCGTGCCAGAAGTGCCCGTGGAGGGCGTGCCGAGGGGGACGTTCAGGATGTCGTCGAGGCCGGACTGGGGGTCGTAGGCGCCGTTCCCCTGGGGGTCGTACTCCGTGCCGGGGAAGGCCGCGAGGAAGACCGGCAGGACCTGGGCCCCGGCGCTGTGGAGGCTGCGGACGGGGAAGTCGGCGATGTAGATGGGAGCGTCCGTGGCGGTGGGGTCGATGGGATCCCCGGTGGTCGCCGTCGAGCGCATGTCCAGGTAGCGGGCGATGCGGTCCATGGGGAACGGGACGATGGTGGAGCCGGACCCGGTGGTGCCGCCGGGGCCCGGGCTGGGAGGCGGAGGCACGTCGGGATCGGGGTCCGTGGTGCCGCCGTCGTCGGGAGGCGTGGTGCCGCCGTCGTCGGGAGGCGTGGGAGGCGTGTCGGGAGGCGTGTCGGGGGCGCCGCCGCCGCCGTCGTCCTCCGGGGGCGTGGGATCCTCGGGGGGCGCCGGGGGCTCGTCGGGGTCGCCTCCGGGGCCGTCGTCCTCGCCGCTGCCGTCATCCCCGGGAGGGGGAGGCTCGTCGGGGTCGCCGCCGGGGCCGTCGTCCTCGCCGGTGCCCGGGTCCGGGGGGACCGGGGGCGTGTCCGGCGTGCCGCCGGGGCCGTCGTCCTCGCCGCCGCCGGAGTCCGGGGGCGGGGGCGGGGGCTCGTCGGGGTCGGGGAGGCCGCCGCCGCCGCCGTCGTCCTCGGGAGGACCAACGGGAGGAGGCGTGTCGCCGCCGCCGGGGGGCGGAGGGGGCGGGTCGCCGGGAGGGGGGGTGCCGTCGGAGGTGACCGCGATGTCCCCCGCCCAGGTGCGGAAGAGGGAGACGGTCCGCGTGGCGGAACGGTCGCGCACGAGGAGGAGGTTGGAGCCTTCGGGGTCGGCCACGGCGTCGTCGAAGCGGATCCACTCCGAGTCGCCGTCGGTGCCCACCTGCACGAAGCCCGTCATGGGCAGGATGCCCGGGTCGGTCTCGGGGTCGAGGAACATCTCCTCGTCGCCGCCGGCGACCTCGATGGAGATGGGGATGAGGACGCTGATGATCCCGCCCTTGTCGATGGTCTCGTCGGCGTAGATGCGGCCGTTGTTGATGTTTTCCTGCTTGAGGAACACCGTCATGGGATCGCTGTCGTCCCCGTAGGTGTGCCTCGGGACGAAGGAGGGGCTGACGCCGGCCCCCTTCTTGTCGAGGGTGGCGATGTTGCTTCCCCCGCCGGAGAAGGTCAGGTGGGCCGTGGGCTCCGGCTGGCGCGTGATGGTGACGGATCCGCCGGACTTCTCGTAGGTCACCAGCTCGGCGTCGAAGATCCGGACGTCGCCGTTGAGCCGCAGGCCGCCCCGGTGGTCGCCGGAGGCGAGGAGGGCGTAGCCCCGGCTGGAGAGGGCGTCGAAGGCCGCCGGGTCGCCGGCATCGCCGCCCCAGGGGGCGACCTGGTCGAGGGGGAGCTGGATGGTGAGGCCGCGCCAGCCGTAGGCCACGGGGGGAAGGGATCCGCCGCCGCCCGCGGTGCCGCCGGTCGATTGCGGGTAGGGCTCCAGGCCCGAGGTGTCGCTCGGCCCCTTGATGCAGATGGCCGTGAACTTGCCCAGGGCCGAGGCCAGGGTGCCGCTCCCCTCGGGGATGGCGCTGGCCGTCGGGATGGAGTAGCCGTAGAGGGTGACGAGGTCCCCGGCCTGGAAGGCCCGGGTCGTCGCCTTCTGGACGTCGTCCGTCGTATCGGCCCTGTTGTAGCGGGCGAAGCGCTTGCGGATGGTGAGGGCCGTCTCCGTGCGGGAGGAGTACTCGAAGACCTCCACGCCGTCGGAGCCGCGCACGAGGACCGCGCCGGAGGCGGGGAAGGAGGAGGCGTCCTCGACGGCCAGGGCGTTGACCGTGGCGGTGGAGTCCACGGACTGGGAGAGGTAGGTCAGGAGCGTCGGCTTGCCGCGGCTGGCGCCGTCCACGAGCATCGTCATCTGGCCGGGGCCGCCGCCGCTGGCGGAGACCAGCAGGTGGTACCAGCGGTCGTCCTCCCAGGTGGACTCGTCGAAGGGGTAGCGGATCTCGGCGGCGATGGACTGGAGGGAGGTGTCCTTCACCCGGAACACGAGGTCCCGGGAGCCGCCGTCGTAGTACAGGGAGAAGCGGTCCTCGTTCTCGGATTCGCCGGAGTCGAAGACGTAGGCCGTCCGCTTCCCGCCCCAGTAGGGCTTGAACCAGAGGGAGGCGGAGAAGGGCTCGAGGCCGGAGCCGCCCTTGACGGCCACCCGGGAGTCGTCCGTGGCGAAGGGGGGCGCCTCGCCCTCCTCCATGTAGTAGCCCGCGGAATAGTCGGAGTCGTCGTAGTGCTCCGGCTGCGGCACCTCGGGCCCGAAGACCGGCCTCGAGGCCTCGTAGCGGACCGAGGCCAGGGGGTCGGCGCGGTCCCGCGACGGCCACCGGTCGCTGCGGAACAGGGCGGAGAAGCGGGAGGGCGGGTAGATGCCGGTCTCGTCCCGCGCGATGTTGGTCGGGTAGGTGGTGAAGTGCTTGGCGTTCACGGTGCGCAGGTTCTCGTCGAGGTCCGCCTGCCCCGCCAGCTCGAAGACCGCGGGGCCCTGGGGGGCGACGTCCACCACGCGCCGGAACTCGCGGCGGCCGAGCTCCCGGCCCGCGGTGTCGAGGATGACGGCGCGGGCGGTGACGGTGAAGACGTCGGAGGAGCGGAAGCCCACGGGCATGGAGCCCACGGCGAGGCGGCCCGGGGCGGTGTCCGAGGGGTTCAGGGCGTTGAGCTCGCAGGCCGTCGCCTCCTCGGACAGGATCTTCCCCTCGTCCACGAGCTTCCGGACGAGGTCCTTGTACTGCTTGAGGGTGCCGATGCCGGGGAGCGACGCCTTCTGCCCGCTGAAGGAGTCCGCCTCCTGCGCGGCGCGCTCCTTGATGATGCTGTCGGCGACGATCTTCGCCTGGTCCGCCCCGAGGGACTTCTGGCCGTGGCGGCGGAGGCCGGAGTGCAGGGCGGTCAGCACCTCGCGGGAGGCGGTGTTGATGTTGACGGGGGTCCGGAGGAGGGACTCCACCCGGGTGACGTCGGCGTCGTAGTCGTACTGGAGCTCCGGCACGACCTCGACGGTGCCCCCGGTGCCGCCGACGCCGAAGACCACGGCGTAGTCGACGTGGGTGCCGTCGGTGACCCGGACCGTGGTCCCGATGGAGAACCGGAAGGGGTTGTCCACGCGGAGGACGGCCTTGTGCCCGTCCTCGCCGGCCTTCACGGTGTTGCGGAGGGTCTGGGGGTCGCCGAAGGGGTGCCCCGCGAGACCGCGGGAGGAGACCGTCAGGCTGTCGGCCACCCGCTCCCAGTCGTCGGCGGTGAGGGCCGCGACGCCGAGGTCGCCGATGCGGCGGATCTCGTAGAGGTTGCGGTAGGGCACGTACCAGGTCCGCTTCTCGCCGTCCACCACGCCGCGCCGGGCGAGGATGGGGTAGGCGCTGATCTGGAAGGCGACCTCGTTCACGACGATGTCGTCCACCTTGTGGGCCACGGCGGGGCCGTTGCAGGGCCCGGTGCCGGCCATGTAGCCGCGCTGGAGACCGCGGAGCATGGTGCCCTCGAGACGGTCGTACCGGACGACCTCGTCTCCGATGCGGATCACGCCGTTGCGGGCGGGGAGGTTCCCGGGGTACTGGATCTCCGCCTCCGTGGAGTCCATCTCGAGGGGGGAGGCGAGGAGGGACATCCCGAAGAAGTGGCCGAGGGTGGTGAAGGGGGCGGTGTTGACGTTGATCTTCCCGGATTCGTCCTCCACCGTGACGCCCCAGATCCGGCCGCCCTCGGGGTCCCCGCCGGCGGCGGCGAGGAGGGAGGAGGGGAGCTGGATCTCCTCGAGGGTGTCCCAGTCGGGGGTGTTGGAGCGGACCTGGAGCTTCTCCTGCTCCGCCTTCCGCTCCAGGGCGTCGTGGGAGGCCCCGAGGTAGAGGGTGGCCACCTGGATGACGTTCTCCGCCTCCAGGGCGGCCTCGGAACTCGCCAGGAGGGCCTTGCCCCGCTCCGCCCCGTCCTTCATGGTGACGAGGAAGGGGGTCGCGATGATGGTCAGGAGGACGAGCACCGCCACCACCGCCAGCAGGGCGATGCCGCGCTCGGGGTTGCGTCCGCTCCGGATCCTGTCGGTCAGCATGGAGGTCCTTTCAACTCCCCGAGGGGGAGTTGGTTACCTGGTTGCCGGCACTTGGTATCTTCGTTTCCAAGTTCCTGCCTGTTTCAAGGCTGTTTCGGGCTTCCCGCCTCGACCGGGTCCGCCCACCGGGGGTCATAGAACAAACGCCGTACCGCCCCTGCCGCTGCTGGACCGGGGCCTACTTCGAGGTGACGTTCCCTTCGAGGCCGATGACGATGGGCCGCTCCCTCTTCCCGTACCGGAGGATGATGGTCTCGGACAGGGAGTGGTAGGCGGGATCGAGCTTCCCGTTGACGAACCGGATGCGGCGGGTGGGGCCGTCCACGCTGACCCCCGTGGAGAAGGGGAGGTACTCGGATCCGAGGACCCCCTCGAGGCGGATGTCGTCGATGCCCCCCTTGAAGGTCATCCCCGCCCCGCCCCCCCCGCCGATGTAGAGGTGGGCGTCGGCCTGGGGTGAGAGGGGGGCCTTCTCCTCCTTGCGGAACTTCTCCACGAGGCCACGACCCGTGTCCACGAGGATCACCACGTGGTTGCGGTCGTAGGTGGCCACGATGCGGCTCCAGCGGCCCACGGGGAGGACGAGGTCCCTCGCCTCGAAGGTGCGGGACTCGCGGATGCCCGAGACGGGCTGCTCCCCGGGGGCGCCGGACAGGGAGGCGAAGCCGAGGTCGAGGCGGACGCCGAGCCCCTCGGACTGGCGCGTGAGGGCGAGGGAGAGGGCGTCCCCGCGCCGCACCAGGGTCCCGCCCCCCACGTTCACCGGGAGGACGCGGAGGTCGAGGGAGACCCCCTCCGTCGCGTCGAAGACGGAGAGGTTCCCGCAATCCACGGCGCCCCCCCCCTCGAGGAAGAGGGCCCGGCCGATGACGCCGTCCTTGAAGACCGCCCCCGCGGGCAGGATCCCGTTGCGGTCGAGGGCCCCCGTCAGGACGGAGGGGTCCCCCCCCGCGGGGGGCGGCTCGCACTGGCTCTGCCACATGGGGACGAACTCGATCCCCTGCACGGAGTTGGCCCCCGGCGTCTCCACGTCCCCGGAGGTGACCTGCAGGGCCGAGGGGTGGGACATGGAGGAGTTGTGGACGCGGTTGAGGGTGGAGAGGACCCGGGCGACGGTGGAGGTGAACACCCCCTGCTTGCCGAGGTTGGTGAACATGGAGACGCCGATGCCCATGAGCACGGCGATGAGGGCGAGCACGACGAGGAGCTCCACGAGGGTGACGCCCCTCTCCGCCGGGCCCCCCTCCGCCGGAAAGGGGGACCGGGGTCTCGGGAAGCGGTTCCGGGCGGGAGGCGGAGGGGCGGTCATTCGCCGAACACGACGTCGTCCCCGGCCTCGTCCCCGTCCTCGTCCTGGACCCCGTTGGGGCCGAGGGAGAAGAGCTGGAAGGAGGTGGGCCGCTTGAAGCCCCCCCCGGCGGCGGCGGGCATCCGCCGCGGCTTCACGGTCACCGTCTGCGAGTCGGCGAGCTTCACCTGGTCGCAGCCCTTGGGGTCCTTGTAGTCGCTGTTGTGGAAGTAGACGAGGGGGTTCCCCCAGGCGTCGAGGTACTCGCGGGCCTCGGCGTCGTCGGCGGTCCCCTTGGCGGTCCGGAAGGAGTCCCCGTCGGTGTTCCCGATGAAGGCGGCGTCCACGTTGACGTCCCTGTCGAGCCGGATCTCGGGGTTGTTGAGGAGGAAGTGGACGCACTCGATGCCGGTGTTGACGTCGTTCTGCTGCCCGAGGTCCCGGCCGACGTCCCCCTTGCGGATGCGGAGCGCCTTCACCCGGGAGGGGGGGTACTTCCCGAACTGGTCCCGGTCGGATTCGAGGGTCTCGAGGGCAATCCCGACGGCGCTGATGGTGCTTCCCGTCTGGGTGACGGCCTTCTGCTTGAGGGCGATGGGGATCATCGCCGCCACGAGGCCGATGAGGGTCGCGAGGATGGCGAGGACGACGAGGATCTCCACGAGGGTGAAGCCGCCCTCGCCCGCCGCCGGGAGGATCCCCCGGCGGGGCGCCGCCGCTACTGGATGTCGAGCCATGTCACCACCGCCTCCACTTTCGCGCGGACCTCGGTGCCCATGTTGGCCGTGCACTTGACCTCGACCCGGAGCTTGCCGCCGCGGGTCTTCATGAGGGTCTGGACCTCCAGTGCCTCGTAGCCCGGGATCACCCGGCCGTTCACGAGGAGCGCCACGGTCCCCTTGTTCTCGTCCATCTTGACGAACTCGAAGACGACGTGCCCGTCCTCGGGCCAGGTGAAGCCGGGGATCTCCCGGGGGATCTCGTTCTCCTTGGTGCGGTGGTCGAGCTTCACGAGGAGGGAGGCCTTCCCCGCCTCGTCCTTGCGGATGCCGAGGATCGTGGCCGGGTTCTTCCCCTGGGGGACCCAGAAGAAGACGTCCACCTGCTCCGGCTCCTCCCTGAGGACCGTGAACTCCACGGACCCCTTGAGGACCTTGGCGGCGTCCCACTCCCGCCAGATCCGGGGCTCATCGCCCGCGGCCACGATGCCGGGCCCGACGACGGCGGCCCCGTCCTTGATGGTGATCTTGACGTTCTTCTCCTCCTCCTGCCACCCGTTGCCGAGGGCGGAGCCGTCGGGGCGGTCGAAGTCGTCCCGCCAGATGCGGGTGTTCATCCACTTGCTCACCTTCACGCGGGACCCGTTGAGCCAGTCGTTCAGGGCCGCGAGGTGGATCGACTCCCGGGGGGAGGAGGGCTTGATCCCGTTGAGCAGGCGCTGGGCCAGGTTCCACTGGTTGAGGGCGTCGGCGGGGTCCCCCTGCATGTAGCGCACCCAGCCGAGGGCCGCGATGGGGAGCGGCTGGGTCCGGTCCACCTTCTCGACGAGCCAGGAGAGGTCCCGGCGGGCCTCCTCGAGGCGCTGCTTGAGGGGGAGCCCCTCGTCGGCCAGGAGGGCCCGGGCGGAGAGCAGCGGCCAGATGCCGGTCTTCGGCTCGAGTTCCATGGCGCGGCGGAGGTAGTCCCGCGCCTCTCCGGCCTCGCCGCCCCCGGCCCGCCCCACGCCGCCCAGCGCGTCGGGGAAGCCCGTGGCGATGCGGGTCGCGGCGAGGAACTGCGTGCGGGCCTCCTCGAAGCGGCCGTCCCGGAGGAGGAACTCCCCGAGCAGGGTCCGGCCGTAGGCCTCGCCGGGCCAGGAGGCGACGGCCTCCTGGAGCGACTCCACGGCCTTGTCCGGCTCCCCCAGCGCGCGCAGCGCGTAGCCCCGGGCGACCAGCGGCCAGTAGTAGTTGAAGGGGTCGTCGAGGAGGGCGGCGTCGGCGAGGGCGATGGACTCCTCGAGGGCCGTGCGGCGGGCCGGGTCGTCCTCCGCCATGAGGGCGGCGAGCCGGGCCTTCACGATGGCGACGTCGGTGCGCGCGATGCCGCGCTGCTCCGAGGCCGGCGCGGACCTCTCGAGGGCGGCCTCGAAGTGGGAGAGGGCCTGCTGGAGGAGGGCCGGGTTCCCCGGCGGGGGGAAGGGGGCCTCGCAGTAGAGGACGGCGCCCATGGCGAGGTACCAGGCGGCGTCCTTCTCCGATTCGGCGGTGATCTTCCCCAGCACGGCCCGGGCCCCGGAGGCGTCGCCGACGGCGAGCAGCGCCCGCGCCTCCCCCGAAACGGCGGCGGCCCGGTCCCCCCCCTCCGCGGCGGCCCGGCGGAAGACCTCGGCGGCCTTCCGGGCGTCCTCGAGGGAGCCCGTGCCGAGGAGGATCTCGGCGAGGCGGAGGCGGATGCGCGGGTCGGGGTTGGTGACGAGAGCTTCCTCGTACCGCTGGCGGGCGCGGTCCTGGAGGCCGAGGTACTCGAGGCCCTCGCCCCCGAGGGCGAGGATCTCGGGGTCCTTGCTGATGACCTGCTTCTCGAGCCACCAGTCGTAGAGGGCGACCTCCCGCTCCGCGTCCTGGAGCATCCGGTAGACGCGGCCGAGGTCCTTGAGGGTCTGGCGGTCGTCGGGGGTCCGGCGCAGGACCTCCGCGTAGCACTCCGCGGCGAGTTCGAGGGCCCTGCGGCGGTCCTTCAGGTAGCGGGGCCTGGCGGAGTCCTCGATGAGCTGCGCCGCGAGTCCCCGGAGGATCTCCTTGTCGAGGATCTTCCGCCCCGCGGCGAACTCGGCCCTCGCGCGCCGCGTCCCGTGGTTGTTGACCACGTTGTCGGCGAAGCCGAGCTGCTCCGTGCGGGCCCGGTAGGGCGCCGGGCCGTAGAGCTTCCCGCTCTTCGGGTCCACCTGGTTGAAGGTGAACTCCAGGGCCGGGTCCACGAGGAGGTCGAAGCGGGTCCTGCCCGCCTGGAGGTCGGCGGGGAGCAGCTCGATCCTGCCGTAGAAGGTCTGGCCCATGTAGTCGGTGGGCCGCACCCAGTCGTACTCGGCGAGGTCCACCTTCTTCGGCTCCGCGACGGGGGCCGTCTCCGTCTCCCCGTCGGTGCCGGCGCCGGCCCCGGCGGACCCGTCGTCGGGGGGGGCGGCGGGCTCCTCGGAGGGGGGGGGGACGACGGGATCGAAGAAGTAGTGCCGGAGCCCGCGGGCGGCGTCGAGGTGCGGGAAGGGGCGGACCGGGGGCACGGGGATCGGGATCTCGGGGGTCGGGACCTCGGGCAGTTCGAGGAGGGCCGGGGGGAGGAGATCGTTGTAGGGGTCGAACATCGACCGGCCCGCGTCCGCGGGAGAGCGGACCGGGGCCGGGGGCTCGGCGGGAAGGGGCGGCACGTCGGAGGGGGCCGACGTCTGCGGCACCTTCACGGGATCGTACTTCCCGTCCATGGCCCCCACCCCGGCCACCACGGCGGCGACGGCGAGGAGCAGGACCTTCTCCTTGGTCATCTTCATCGGCGGCTCCGCATGCGCTTCGGGCTCCTCGTCGGGGTTCGCGTCGGGGTTCGCGCGGGGGTTCGCGCCGGGGACGTCGTCGGTCCGTCCATGGCGGGCGTCCTCACTCGTGGACCTCTTCGACGGCATCGAGGTTCACGAGGATCACCCGCACCGTGAACTCCAGGTTCCCGGGCTCGCCGGCCTTGACCGTGACGGGCCGGCCGAGGCCCTGCACCTCGTCCAGCACCATGCGGCGCCCGGAGACGTCGACGTCGTTGAGGGACTTGACCAGTTCCGTGAGCACGCCCGGGTCCCCCCGGAACCGGAACCGGATGTTCTGGGAGAGGAGGAAGGGATCCTGCTCCGAGCCGCCGGACCCCTGCACGGAGCTCCCGACCCCGATCTGCTCCACGCGCTGCACCCCGAGCTCGATGGCACGGTTCACGACCCGGGCCATGGCCGCCATGGCGGCGAGGCTCCGGGCGAAGTTCGCCTCCTGCACCTGCTCGAAGCCGAGGTCCGCGGGCACGACCTCGACCTCCGCCGTCGAGGCCTTCTCCATGAAGGCGGTCCGCGCCTCCTCGAGGAGGAGGGAGAAGGCGGCGCTGGGCAGCCGCCGGGCCCGCTCCATGATGTCCTTGCGCATGGCCGGCGAGTCGCGGCCGATGGTGCGGAGGATGTCGGCGATGCACTCCTCCCAGAGGGCCTCGCCCCGGGTGGTGCGGCCGACCTCCTTCGCCAGCGCCTTCACGCGGTCGTCGGCGGCCTCCACCACGCGGTCCATCTCGCGGAGGTAGCGCTCGTCGGGGACCGGGAGGGAGGTCAGCTCCGTGGCCTTGCGCTGGACGGAGCTCCTCATGAGCCCGAGGTCCTTCTCGTAGACGGCGCAGCCGCGCAGGAGCAGGGCGAGGAGGAAGACGAACCCCCCCACGGCGACGGAGAGGGTGAAGGTCCGGTGCTTCTGCAGCAGCTCGTCCACGGGCTACCTCACTGGTTGACGGGGCGCCATCCGTCGAAGAAGACGATCTTGGCCTCGAAGGTCTTGTTGGGCTTGAGGCTCGTGTCCAGCTGGAGCTTCCCGCCGGGGATGCCCGACTCCACGGCGGCCCTGAGGGCCTGGGTGAAGTTGGCGAAGACGGTGGCGGGGGGCTTCTCCCTCTGCTCGATGAGGCCGTAGAGGAAGAGCACGGGGACCCGCGTCTGCACCGGATTGGCGGCGCCCGCGGGCGCCCCGGGATCGGCGGCGGGGTCCTCGGGCTCCTTCCCCTCGGCGGCCCTCGCCTGGAGGAGATCCTCGGGGACGGGCACCTGCATGAAGCGGATCTTGGCGTCGGGGAAGTGGACGGCCTGGAACTCGTCGGAGGAGGAGATGACCTCCTGCACGACCCCCACGCCGCGCTCGAAGGCGGGGCCGATGCGGACCTCGCCCCGGATGAGGTCGTAGCGGCGCAGCGCCGCCTCCACCTGGCGCCCCTTCTGCGCCCCCTCCTCCCGCTTGCGGTTGGCCTTGTCCAGCTCCGAGACCATGGCCTTGTCGTTGGCCACGGCGGCGGCCTCGCGGGAGCCGGCCTCGGAGTAGAGGAAGACGAGGCCCGCGGCGGCGACGACGCCGGAGGCGATGAGCCAGGCCGTGTGGTCCACGAAGTGACGCTTCTTCCGGTCCGCCTCGGGGAGGATCTCCAGCCGGAAGGCCTTGTCGTCGGCGGCCATCTGGGCGAGGCCGAGGGCCGCGGCCAGGGCCGGCCCCTCCTCCTTCAGCGCCTCCGCCGACTCGGCGTCCAGGGCCGTGGTGTCCACGCCCTCGAAGGGATCGAAGGGCTCCACGGGGACGGCGAGCCCCGACTGGAGGTACTCGCACATCCCCTTGATGCGGGCGCCGGCGCCGGCCACGAGGACCCGGTCGATGCGGAGGTCCTGGAGCTTCGTCTGCGCCTTGCAGAACATGAGGGAGGAGTGGACGGCGGCCACGACGCTGCCCGCGGTGCCCAGCAGCGTGTTGGCCACCTTCTCCTCGGAGGAGTCGGCGTAGCGGGCCTTCTGCCGGGGGGTGACGTTCCCCTTCTGGTGCTTCATCCGCTCCGCCGTCTCCGGCGCCACGTGGAAGGCCGCGGCGAGGGCCTCCGTGAAGGGCCGCCCGCCGCCGCCCATGTTGCGGCCGAAGAGGAGGGCCCCGTCCCGCTGGATGGCGACGTCGGTGTTCTCGTGGCCGAGGTGGAGCAGCAGCGTCACCTCGCCGGGGGGCACCTTGCAGTTGGTCACGAAGGCGTGGTAGAGGGCGATGGAGCGGGGGCAGCCGCCGAGGTCGGAGAGACCCGCGGCCCGCACGGCGTCGAGGCGGGGCCGGAGGTGGGCGTTGCGGGCCAGCGCCACCATGACGGTGTCGTCCTCCCCCGCCGCGGCGGGGAGGGAGAGGAGGGCCCAGTCCGCGGCGACGTCGCCGCCGGACTGCTCCGCGACCTCGGCGATCTCGAAGCGCATGAGCATCTCGAGGCGCCAGTCGGGGACGCGGGGCACGCGGGTGTAGCGGACGATGAGGTCCTTGCCGCTGAGGCCGAGGAGGGCGGTGCCCTTCATGCCCGCCGCCGCCAGGGCGGACCGGGCGGAGGCGACCCGGGCCCCGTCCTCGGCGCCGGACAGCGGGGCCGCGGCCACGCGCACCACCTGCCAGATCGCGCCCTTCCGCCGGACCTCCACGGCCCTGAGGGAGCGCGACCCGATCGTCAGTCCGATGCCGTTGGCCATGGGTGTCTCCGCCTACTTCCGGGCGCCGTAGAGTGCCGTCTGCTGCTTCGCGACCTCCGCCTCGAGGACCGGGATCTTCTCCTCCGCCGCGTCCCGGAACTCGTTGCCCTCGGGGGCGACGCGCTCGATCTCCCTCATCAGGAGGAGGGCCAGGGCCTTCTGCTCGTTCCTGTCGTAGTCCGCGGCCCTCCGGTAGAGGCGCTCCACGACGTCGGTGATCCTCTCCTCGCGCACCTTCGCCAGGTCCGAGGCCGCACCCTCGCCGAGGGTCTTCGCCTCCTCGGCGATGGCGTGCCCCGCGTAGTCCGTGGCGAGGAGCCCGCACTCGCGGACCACGCTCTCGAGGTCCGGCGCGCTGCGGAAGCGGCGGGCGCCGCCGGCGAGGTCCCGGGCCGCCTTGAGGCGGCCCTTCCCCCCGGCGAGGAGGGCCGTCCCCTCGTCCTCCGCCTGCTTGCGGTAGTCCGGGAGGTAGTGGTAGGCGAGGGCGACCTTCTCGAAGGCGGCCACGGCGTCGCCGAGGCGGCCCGCGGTCTTGTGGTTGCGCGCCGTCCGGAGGAGGCCCACGGCGGCCTCGTTCTCCGCGGAGAGGTTGACGCTGAGCCAGGCCGAGGCCGCCTCGGGGCCGGCCCCGGCGGGGGGCGCGAGCTGCACGCGGAGCCCCCGGGGGGTGCGGCGGGAGGTGAAGTCCCAGCCCGGGGAGCCCGGGGCGGCGGAGAGGACGAAGGGGAGGGGGCCATCGCTCGTCCCCACGATGATCTTCACGACGCCGGCGGCCTTGAAGTCGGCGGCCTCGGAAACCACCACCGCGGTCCGCTCCTGGACCAGGGTGACGACCCCGCGCTGCAGCCCCCCGGGGAGGGTGAAGGTGAAGGCCCCCGTGGTGCCGGGAGCCCCCGCGGGGATCACCCCGATCCGGGCGCCGCCGGCCACCTCCTCGGCCTGGGTCTCGAAGGCGGCGCCGGAGCGCAGGGTCGCCTTCACGGCGACCATGGACCCGGCCTTGACCGGCGGGGAGGTGAGCACCGTGCCGAGGAGCGCCGCCGGCGTCGTCTCCACGGAGGGGGCGAGCCCCCCCTGGGTGAGGAGGATCTCGCCGGAGCGGACCGCCTCGAGGCAGGCCGCCCCGTCGATGCGGACCTCGAGGTCGCCGGAGTCGAGGTAGGGGGCGGCGGCCCCCTCGGCGCGGCGGAAGATGACGTCGTCGAAGGCCGCCGGGGCCCCGTCGAAGGCGGACAGCAGGATGCGCGCGCCGGAGGCGCCGGCGGGGGCGGTCACGACGGTCTTCGTCTCGGGCCAGGAGCCGTCCCCGGCGACGGGCGGGGAGCAGGCCTCGCGGACGAGGCCGGGCCGGGAGGAGAGGGTCCACTGCACCGCGACGGCCCCCGTGCCGCCGCCCACCCGGGCGCCGATCTCGTAGGCGACGCCGGGGGTGACGGTGGCGTCGGCGGCCTCCTCGGCCCCGGCCCGGAAGACCACCAGGGCCGGCTCCCCCTCCGCGGTCCCCCCGTCCACGGGGAGCACCTCGAGGCACTGGACCCCGGAGGCTCCCCTCGGCTTCGCCAGCGACCCGTCGATGCGGGCGAGGGCGGTCTCCCTCTCCCCCGGGGAGAACCAGCGGACGACCCCCTCCTCGAAGGAGAAGTCGACGATGCGGTTGTCCTTGATGGTGGGGACGACGGTGCGCTTCGGCTTGGCCTGCCAGACGAACAATCCGACGGCCCCGGCCAGGGCCACCACCACGAGGGCGCCGACGAGGGCGCCGGCGGAGCTCCGCCGCCCGCCCCCCTCGACGTCCAGCTCCCCCCGCATGAGGCCCCACTCCGAGGCCTCGTCCCCCCCGGAGAGGGAGGATTCGATGTCCGCCACGGAGGTGTCCACGAAGACGATGCGCTGCGCGCCGACGCGGATGCGGGAGTTGTGGCGCAGGATCGCCTCGACGACGGGCTCTCCGTCCACGAGGGTGCCGTTGGTGGACCCGAGGTCGCGGAGGACGAAGCCGTTCGGCTCCCGGGTGATCTCGCAGTGGACGCCGGAGACGGAGGAGTCCTCGAAGGAGACGGTGTTGCTGGGGCGGCGCCCGAAGGTGGTGCGGGCGGTCTTGAGCGGGAGGGTGGTGCCGTCCTTCTCCCCGCCGAGGAAGCGCAGCACGCACTCCCCCGCCGGGGCCGCGTCGGCGGCCCGTGGGTTCACCGCGGAGGCCGCGGGGGCGTCGCCGCCGAGGTCGAGCTCCTCGACCTCGAGGCCCCCGTCCCCGCCGTCCCCGCCGCCGGCGGGGGCGCCTGCGCCGTCCTCGTAGACGATCTCGATGCCGCCGATGTCCACGACGTCGCCGGGCTTGAGGACCGCCCGCTTGACCTTCTCGCCGTTGACCTTGGTGCCGTTGCGGCTCCCGAGGTCCACGACCTCCCAGCCCTTCCCGATGAACAGGATCTGGGCGTGCTTGCGGGAGACCCCCTCCACGGGCAGCGGGATGGTGTTGTCGGGGGTCCGGCCGAGGGTCACGGCGTCCTCGGCGAGGTCCACGGTCCGGGTCGCACCGCTCTGCTTCACGATCAGCCGGGGCATGCCGTCTCCTGGATGCTGGTCACCCGGAGGGCCGCCGCCCGAGTTCCGATCCCCGCCGGCCGGGGGTGCACGGATCTCGGGCCATCGGCGTCTCCGCCCGCGCGGGCCTGCCCACTTTCCCGGACCCCTCTTGCCTGAACGCGCGGAATTGCTTGCGGCGTCGGCAGAACGGCAACGCGGTGCTGGTTGCCGAAAACCAGTCTAACCGTCAATGCCGTACCGGGTCATTTTCTTCCGGAGCCCGAGGCGTGAGAGCCCGAGCGCCCCCGCCGTCCGGGTCCGGTTCCCCCCGTGCTCCGCGAGGGCGCTCCGGAGCAGCCTCCGCTCCAGCGCCTCCACGGCCTCCTTGAGGTTCCCCCCCGGCCCCTCCTCCCCGCCCGCCGCCTCGCCGCCGGCGGCTACCGGCCCCCCCCCTTCCGGGGCCTCCCGGACATGGGGGGAGAGGACGTCCCGGGTGATGACCCCCCCGGCCAGGGTGGCGGCCCGCCGGATCTCGTTCTCCAGTTCCCGGACGTTGCCCGGCCATCCGTAGAGGGTGAGGGCGTCGAGGGCCTCGGCCTCGAGGCGGGGCGCCTCCCCCTTGGCCTCGGCGGCGATGCGGTCGAGGAAGTGGACCGCCAGCAGGGGGATGTCCTCCCGCCGCTCCCGGAGGGGGGGGATGCGCACCCGGACCACGCAGAGCCGGTAGAAGAGGTCCTCCCGGAACCGCCCCTCCTTCACCATGCGCGCGAGGTCCCGGTTGGTGGCGCAGAGGACCCGCACGTCCACCTTGCGGACGGTCTTGCCCCCCACCCGGCGGACCTCCCCCTCCTGGAGGACGCGGAGGAGCTTCTTCTGCATCTCCGGGGACATGTCCCCCACCTCGTCGAGGAAGAGGGTCCCCCCGTCGGCCCGCTCGAAGAGGCCGTCGGCGGCCCGGTCCGCCCCCGTGAAGGCCCCCCGCTCGTGGCCGAAGAGCTCGTTCTCGATGAGGGCGTCGGGGACGGCGGCGCAGTTCTCCACGACGAAGGGGCGGCCGGAGCGCGCCCCGTTGTGGTGGATGGCCCGGGCGACGAGCTCCTTGCCGGTGCCGCTCTCCCCCTCGATGAGGACCGGGACCGCGGACTCCGTGACCTTGTCCACGAGGGAGAGGAGGGTCCTGACGGGGGCCGACCGGCCGACGATGCGCTCGTAGCGGTGCTTGAGCTCCGCCCCCTCCCGGGCGCGGATCGCCTCCTCGCGGACGGACTGCAGTTCCACGGTACGGGCCCGGAGGGCCTCGGCGAGGGCGGCGTTGGATTCGGCGAGGCGGCGGCCCGCGGCCTCGAGGGCGGCGCCCCGCTCCCGGTCGGCGCGCAGCAGGGCGGCGGTCTGGATCGCGAGGCTCGCCTGGTCGGAGAAGGCCTCGAGGAGCACCGCGGCCCTCGGGGGGAAGGGCCCGTCGCCGGGGTGGCGGTCCACGAAGAGGAGGCCGAGGATCCCCTTCTCCGCCCTGAGTGGTACGCAGAGGAGGGCCCGGTGCTCCCCCCCGTCCCCCTCGAGGGCGACGGCCCGCCCCGTGGAAAGCACCCGCCGGGCGGCGGCGGTCCAGGCCTCCCGGTCCGCGGCCACGCCGCCGAGCTCCCGGCGGACCCGCGGCTCCCCCCCCTCCTCGGCGGGAGGGAGGAGAACGAGCCCCCGTGCCGCCCCCGTGAGGTCCGCCGCCCCGTCGAGGAGGAGGTCGAGGAGCCGGTCCTCGTCGTGGACCCGGGCGAGCCGCTTGTTCACCTCGAGGATGCGCCGCAGCGCCCGCGCCTCCTCCTCTCCCGAGGAGCCCGGAGCACGGAGCATCTCGGTGGTGAAGCCGACGGAGGGTGAAGAGGCCCCGACGGGGGCCGGAGAAATGGAAGGGGCCCCGACGGGGGCCGGAGTGGAGGAAGCTGCAGGAGTGGAAGCAGGAGAAACCGGAGCCCCCGGCTCCTCCCCTCCGCCGGCGTGGCCCGGTGCCGAAGGCGGCGCCCCGCTCCCCCCCGGCCCCCTGTGGAAGATCCGCAGGACCCCGGTCCTCTCGAGGAAGGAACGGGAGGATCCCGGCGGGGCCAGGGCCGTGTCCGGGGGGGGAGGAGGGACGGGGGGCTGTGCCGCGGGAGGAGGAGGAGGAGGAGCGGGAGGAGGATGAGGGACCGCCGGCGCCGGGCCGGCGAGGCGGCGCCCGGGGAGGATCGCTTCGAGGGTGACGTGGGTCTTCCCGAAGGTCATCCGGTCCCCGACCCTGACCGTGGCGCTCTCCTCCACGGGGTGGCCGTTGAGATAGGTCCCCTGCCCCCGGCCCGAGGTGACGAGGACCAGCTCCGTCCCGTCCCGGCGCAGCGAGGCGTGGTAGCGGCCCACGCTCTGGTCCCGAAGGGAGAGGTGGCAACCCATGGCGCGGCCCACGGTGATGTGGTCGAGGACGATCTCCACGGATCGGACGGTGGCCTGGTCCTCGATGCGGAAACGGATCAAGGGAGGAGGTCCTCGTGGCCGACGACTGACAACCAAGATACCACCCGGCAACGAACTTACAACCCCCCTCGCGGAATCCCCCGGGAATGCGTCCGATAATCTTGACTTCGCCTGCAACTCCGTTCCATGAACGGAGTTACTCCTCTTCGTCCGAAACCTGCCTCCCCCCCCTCGAGGTCTCCCCCGGGTGGGAGAAGAGGGCCTTCACGACGGCCGTGGCGGCCACGGCGGCGGTTTCCACGCGAAGGACGTGGGGGCCGAGGGAGCAGGGGGCGAAGCCGGCGGCGATGGCCTGCTGCTCCTCCGCCGGGGTGAAGCCCCCCTCGGGGCCGACGAGGAGGACCGCCGTCCCGGGCGGGGGCCCGGAGCCGAGGACGGCGGCGAGGGGGAGGGCCCCCGGACCCGTGGAGGCGAGGAACCGCCGCTCCCCCGCCGCCGGCGGCCGGGCGAGGAACTCCGCCAGGGGGACCTCAGCGTCCACGGTCGGGATGAAGGCCCGCCCGCTCTGTCGTACGGCGCCGAGCACCGTCCGCCCCCAGTGCTCCACCTTGGCCGGCCGCACCCCGCGGACGGCGGAGCGCGCGCAGTCGAGCGGCACCACGAGGTCCACTCCCGCCTCCGTCGCCATGGAGAGGAGGGTGGACATCCGCTTCCCCTTGGGGATGGCCGTGCCGAGAATCACCCGCGGCCCCGTCGCCACGGCGGCGGGGCGTGGCTCCCCCACCTCCACCCGCACCCCCCGCCGATCCGCCGCGGCGATGGTGCCGGGCCACTCGGTGCCCTTCCCGTCGAAGAGCGTCACGGCGTCCCCGGGGCGGAGGCGCATCACCTTCACCATGTGCTTCGAGGTGTCGGGGTCGAGGAGGGCGGAGGAGTGGAGGGGAGGGGAGGAGAGGAGGAAGCGGAGGAGGCTCATGGGGTCTACGGTACCGAAGGGGGATACGGTACCCGACCCGATTCATCGGGGGGGATACGGTACCCGACCCGATTCATCGGGGTTGGGCTCGAGACTCCCGGCCGGGCGAGAGCCCCTCGCCCAACCCCGATGAATCGGGTCGGGTACCGTATCCCCGGTCGGGTACCGTATCCCCCCTCACCGCCTCCTCCTCCGCAGCACCTCCACGATCGCCTCCACCCGCGCGATCACCTCCTCCGCCCCCTCCCGCGGCGCGTGGCGGAGATAGGCCAGGTACGCCTCCTCCGCCCCCGCGTCCTCCCCCCGCCGGTAGAGGACGGCGCCGAGGTTGAGCCAGCCGTCGGCGAAGGACGGATCGTCGGCCACGGAGCGGCGGTACTCCCGCTCCGCCCCCTCGCCGTCCCCCTCCGCGGCGAGGGCGAAGCCGAGGCCGAAGCGGGCGTGGGAGGTCTCGAAGGAGCGGAGCGACGCGCGGAAGGCCTCCGCCGCCTCGACGTTCTTCCCGGCCTTGAGAAGGGCGGCCCCCTCGACATGGCGGGTCCGCGCCTCCTCCATGGCCCGGTCGAGGGCGTCGGCCACGGCGGGGTTCACCTCGGGACGGACGGCGGCGGGGGAGATCTCCCCGCCGCTCTCGAGGAACCGCTTCGCCTCGGAGAGGTCCACCCGGTCGGAGCCCGCGGCCACGGCCCGGCGGAAGGCCTCCTCGGCCTGGTCGCGGCGGCGGTGGAGGAGGAAGGCGTAGCCCACGTCCCGGTAGTGGGCGGCGAGGGCGTCCTTCACCTCGGGGCTCTCCGGGTCGAGGGTCCGGGCCCGCTCCACCTCGGACCCCGCCTGCGCCCACTCCCCCTTCTTCCGGAGCGCCTCGGCCCGCAGCAGGCAGAGCGGGGCCGTCTCCCCGCCGAGCCCCTCGGCCCGCTTCGCCATCTCGAGGGCGGCGTCGGCGTTCCCCTCGTCGAGGTGGCCCTTCCCGACCCGCACGAAGAGGAGCGCCGCCAGGGAGCGGGCCGCGGGCAGGTCGGGATCGGCGTTGAGGGCGCGCAGCGCGTAGGCCAGCGCCTCCTTCGGGCGGTTCGAGAAGACCGCCATCTCGCCGAGCCCCGCCAACGCGCGGGCCTCCCCGGGGTCGAGGGCGAGGACACGGCGGAACTGCTCCTCCGCCTCGTCGAGGAAGGAGCGCTGCGACTGCTCCGTGAACTGCGCCTTCATGATGTTCCCCAGCACGAGGTGGGCCTCCACCCGGTCCGGGTCCGCGGCGAGGACGGCGTTGAGCTCCCGGATGGCCTCCACCACCCGCCCCTCGACGAAGCGCATCTCCGCCAGCGCGATGGAGGCCTCCACGAGGGAGGGGTCGTCCCCCCGCGCCCCCTCGAGGAGGGCCGTCGCCCGCTTCCCGTCCTCGGCGGCCTCCCCCGTCCGCCCCTCGGAGCGGCGGCGGGCGGAGCGGCCCGAGAGGGTGTGGCCGAGGAGGAAGCGGGCCCGGGCGTCGGCGGGCTTCGCCGCGGCCAGGGCCTCGAGATCCGCCACCGCCCCCTCGAGGTCGTCCCCGGCGAGGCGGGCCCGGCTGCGGAGCACGAGGGCCGGGGCGTGGAGCGGCCCCGCGGGGTCCGTCCCCCGGGCCCCCTCCATGGCGATCACCGTCCCGAAGGAGACCGCCGCGGGACCGTCCTCCCCCGCCGAGAGCGCGAGGAGCCCGTCGAGGAGGAAGGGACGGGCATCCCCCCCGGCGGGGGCCGGGGGGATCCAGCGCAATTCCTCCCGGAGCGGCGCCCGCCGGGCCCCGGTGCGGATCTCCTCCGCCCCCTCCGCGAGGGCCCGCTCCATCTCCGCCCGCGCCGCCGCCCCGTCCCCCTTCGCCCGGGCCGCGAGGGCGCGGGAGAGGAGGATGGCGGCCCGGGCCGCCGCCGCCTCCCGCCGCCCGCCGTTCTCCCCGGCGCGGTGGAAGGCCTCGAGGGCCCCGGTCCCGTCGCCGGAGGCCCGCAGCGCCTCCCCGGCGGCGAACCAGGCCTCGGCCCCCTTCGGATCGAGATCCACCGCCTCCCGGGTCAGCCGCAGCGCCTCGGGCACCCGCCCCTCCCCGAGGGCCGCCCGCCCCCGGAAGGAGAGGGCCCCGGCCAGCCCCCGCCGCGCCCCGGCGTCGGCGGGGGCGCGGGCCAGGGCCTTGCGGAACCACTCCTCCGCCTTGAGGGGCTGGCCGAGGAGCATGGAGATCTCCCCCGCCTTCACCATGGCCGGGGCCGATTCCGGCGCGACGTCCACGGCCTTGACGGCGATGCGCGCCGCCATGGCGAAGTCCCCGGCGAGGGCCTCGAGGTCGGCCAGGGCGAGGCGGGCCTCCACCAGGGACGGATCCTTCTCCGTGGCGCGCAGCAGCGCCTCCCTCGCCTTCTCCACCTCCCCGGCCCGCAGACGCAGCACGCCGAGGTTGAGCCATGCGGCGCCGGAGGAGGGATCGGAGCGGAGGAACTCCTCCAGGGCCGCCGCGGCCTCCCCCTCGCGGCCGAGATGCTCCATGGCCTTGGCCCGGTTCACCTCGAGGCTCGCGCGGAAGGAGGGGGGCACCGCCTCCCCCGCCGCGGGCACGAGGGAGCGGGCGAGCCCGAACTGCTCGAGGGCCGCGGTCCCCTTCCCGGCTCCGAGGAGGGCGAGGCCGAGGTCGTGACGGGCGCGCAGCTCCTCGAGGGGGGTGCGGGCGTGGCGGGCGGCGAGGTCCAGGGCCTCGGCGGCACCCTCGAAGCGCTTCCTCCGCTCCCCGTCCTCGGTCGCGGCGAGGGCCCCGTCGTTGCGGGCCTCGCCGAGCTTCGACCAGGCGAGGTGGGAGCGGGGGGCCCGCTCCACGGCGTTCTCCCAGAGGGCGGTGGAGTTCCTCCACGCCGGCAGGTGGACCAGGGTGAGCACGGAGAAGGCGAGGATCACCGGGGCCGCGGGGGGGAGGAGCCGCGCCAGGGCCGAAGGCGCCGTGAGGAGGTGGCCGAGGAGCCCGCAGGCCACGGCCGCGGGAAGGTAGAGGTAGCGCTCCGCGAAGAGGACCGAGGTCCGCGGGAAGAGCCCGTTGAAGGGGGCGAGGGCCGCCAGCACCCCCACGATGGCGAGCGCCGCCCCCCGCCGCCCCCGCCGCCAGGCGAGGATCGCCGCCGCCGCCGCCGCCGCGAGAAGAAGGACGCCGACGGCCGCCCTCCCCGCGCCCGCGTCCCCGGGAAGGAGGCCGTGCTCCACGGACAGGGGCCAGGGGAGGAGCAGGGTCTTGAGGTAGAGGGCGAGCGCCCATGCCCCCGCCGCCGCCCGCGCCCCCGTCGTGTCCGAGGGGCCGAGGTCCACCCCCGCCGTCCCCTCGAGGACGGCCACGCGGAGATGGACCGCCGTGAGGAGCCCCGCCACGACGAAGTAGGGGAGGGTCCCGAGGAGCCCCCGGCGGCGGGCCGCCGGGTCCCCGGCCCGGGCGAGGACCGCGAGCAGGAGGAGGACCGGGAGCACGAGCACCGTCCCCTTGGCGAGGAGGGCGAGGCCGAGGAGCAGCGCCCCTCCCCCGTGGAGGGCGGGCCGCCGGGGCCCGCCCCCGCCGTCCAGCCCCTCGGCGCGGAGGAAGACGAGGGCCGCAGAGGCGGCGAGGAGGAAGGAGAGGAGGTCCTTCCGCGAGGCGACCCAGGCCACGGACTCCGTGAGGGCCGGGTGGACGGCGAAGAGCAGCCCCGCCGCCAGGGCCGCCCGCCGGCCGAGGCCGAGCCGCGCCGCCAGCAGGACGAGGAGCCCTGCATTCAGCCCGTGGAGGAGCACCGAGTGGAGGTGGTAGGCGAGGGGTCGCCCCTCCCCGAAGAGGGCGTTGTCGAGGCCGAGGGAGAGGGAGTAGAGGGGCAGCCAGGCGTGGGCCATGCGCTCCGTGAAGGCGGCGCCGAGGGTCCCGAAGGAGCGGACCGGGTTCCCCCCCGTCACGGCGGGGTCGTCGAAGTTGACGAACCCGTAGTCCCCCCCCGCCAGCAGGAAGGCGAAGCCGTAGAGCGCCGCCGCCGCCCCGGCGGCGAGGAGGAACTCGCGGGTCCCGGCGCCCCGATCCTCCCCGGTCATCGCTTCTCGCGCACCCTCAGGTACGGGGAGCCGCCGGCGAGGCTCTCCCCGCCGGGCAGCCTCCAGAGGACGGTGCGCACGCCGTCGGCGGCGTCGGGCCCGGGGAGCCGGATCCAGGGGCCGGACCAGAGGAGCCGCCCGGCCCGGGCGAGGAGGAGCTGCGCCTCCAGCGGCGGCAGGGCCGACCCGCCCCCCGGGGGGGCCCGCTCCCGGAGCCCCACGGTGACGGAGGGGGATTCGTCGGTGAGGCCGGTCTCAAGGGCGACGCACTCGAGGAGCCCCCCGAGGAAGGAGGTGCCCTGGGAGCCGGGGGAGGCGGCGGCGAGGAGCTCCGGGGGACCGGCGAGCACGCGGAACCGCGTCGGGGGGGAGGGGAGGCCCGGCGGCGGCTCCACGACGAAGGCGCGCTCCTCGCCCCGGGAGAGGGGGGCCTCGATGGTGACGATGCGGGGGCGGAGGGGGACCGCCGCGTCCCCCGTGGGGACGGCGAAGACGACGGCGAGGATGAGGTCCTGGAGGTCCGCCTCCCCCTCGTTGCGGACGGAGAACCGGGCCGCCCCACCGGCCGCGAGGAGGGGATCGAGGATCACGACCCCCTCGAGGATCCGCTCCCCGTGGAGGGCGGCGTCGAGGAGCCCCTCGCCGCGCACGGCCTCGGGGACCGGGGGACGAGCCGCCTCCGCCGGGGCCGCCTCGGCGGGGGTCTCCCCGGGAGTCGCGGGGAGCCGCTCCAGGTCCGAGGCGCAGCCCGCGAAGAGCATCGTCCCGAGGACCGCCGCCGCCGCTCCGCGCACCATCGCCTCCTCCGATCCCGCTCCGTCCCCCCTGCCGACGACGGGGGGGATTCCATGCAGGGAAACGGATCAATGTATCGGTTCCGTCACCGCTCGGCTACGAACGGTCGATGAAGGCCCGGTGCCAGAGTTCGAGGGAGGCCAGCGCCCAGAGCTTCCGCCCCGCCACGTCCTCCCCGGCCAGCAGCCGCTCCGCCGCCCCGGGCCGCAGGAGGCCGCGCCGCTCCGCCGAACCGTCGAGCAGGAGATCCCGGAAGAACTCCCGCAACGGCCCCCGGGCCCATGCCGAGAGGGGCACGGGGAACCCCATCTTGTCGGTGCGGGCCCGGGTGTCCGCCGGGAGCACCGGGAGGGCCGCGGCGCGCAGCAGCGGCTTCAGCCCTCCCCCGGCCCAACGGGCGGAGGCGGGCGAGCGGAGGGCGGCCTCCACGACCCCCATCCCGAGGAGCGGGACCCGCGCCTCGATGCCGTGGGCCATGGAGGTCCGGTCCTCCACGTGGAGGAGGGCCGGAAGGAGGGTCCGCCGCTCGAACTCCGCCATGCGGGTGCGGAGGTCCCCCCCGGCGGCCGCGGGGAAGACGGCGTCGAACCGCTCCCGCGGCCGGTGGAGGACGAGCTCCCGGGCGAGGTCCTCGCGGAGGAGCTCCCCCATCCCCGCCCCCCGGTGGACCATGCGGAAGAAGGCCTCCTCCGGGGAGGGCGGGAGCCCTCCCCCGGAGAAGGAGGCGGCCAGCAGGGGCTCGTAGCCCCGCAGCGGCGCCGCGGCGCCGGGGAGGATGCGGAGGAGATCGCCGGCGTCGCCGCGCACCGCCGCGGCCAGCGCCTCGCCGAACTCCACCACGAGGTGGCGGGCGTAGCCGCCGAAGAGCTCGTCGGCCCCCTGGCCGCCAAGCACCACCTTCACGGAGCGGGCCGCCTCCCGGGCCGTGAACCAGGAGCCGATGGCGCCGGGCCCCCCCATGGGCTCGTCCAGCGCCCGGGCGAGGGCCGGGAGGGCGGCGGCGGCCTCCGCGGGGCCGATGACGACGGCATGGAGGTCGGCCCCCATGTCCGCCGCGGCGGCGCGGGCGTGGGCGCTCTCGTCGAAGGCGGGGCCCTCGTCGTAGGAGCCGTGGAAGACGGGGAGGGGGTGGCCCGACCCGGCGGCCGCCAGCGCGCACACCGTCGTGGAATCGAGTCCCCCCGAGAGGAAGGCCCCGAGGGGGACGTCGGACCGCGTGCACCGCCGCACCGAGAGGCGCAGCTCCTCCCGGAGGCGGTCCGCCGCCGCCGCCGGGTCCGCGGGGCCGTCGCTCTCCTCCGGGGGCCGGTACCAGGTGCGGCTCTCCCGGTACCCCGCTCCCGTCTCGAGGAGGCGGCCGGGGCCGAGGCGGCGGATGCCGCGGAACATCGTCCGATCGGAGAGGGGGACCTGGAAGGAGAGGTAGTCGAGCAGCGCCTCCCGGTCCGCCGCGGGACGGCCGGGGAGGCCTGCGAGGAGGCCCTTCGCCTCGCTGGCGAAGAGGAGGCGGTCCCCGTCCTCGGCGAGGAGGAGGGGCTTCACGCCGTGGGCGTCCCGGGCGAGCAGGGTGCGGCGGCGGCGCGGGTCGTGGAAGGCGAAGGCGAACATGCCGTCGAGGAGGGGGAGGGCGTCCCGGCCGCGGCGGAGGAGGAGGCGGTGGAGGACCTCCGTGTCCCCCCGGGTGGTGAACCGCTCGCCGGCGACCTCGAGTCCGGCGCGCAGCTCCTCGAAGTTGGCGATGAACCCGTTGAAGGTGAGGTGGCACCCGGTGGTCGCGTCGGCGAAGGGCTGCCGGGAGCCGGCCGGGTCCATGACCGCGAGCCGGCAGTTGCCGAGGGTGATGCCCGGGAGGGTCGCGACCATGCGGTCGTCGGGGCCGCGGTGCGCCATGGCGGCGAGCATGGCCCGGACCCGCTCCGTCTCCGGGGGGCCCGCACCGTCGAGGTGGATGACGCCGGCGATGCCGCACATGGGGAGATCCATACGGGAAGGGGGGGTGTTCCCGCACGTAAGGAGCGGGGCGGGGGAGGGGGAGGAACCGTGGAGCCAGGGCAGGGCCTACTTCGCGGGAGGGAGCGCCCCGGGGAGACGAACGACGATGCGCTCGCCACCGACCTTGAACCGGCCGAGGGGCTGGTCGCGGCGGTAGAGGTAGACATCCACCTCGCCGGGAGGGAGCGCCTCGAGCCTGAATCGGCCGTCCTCGCCGGTCGCGCCGTAGGCGAAGGGCTCGCTCCCCGGTGGAGCCGCCCCGAGGCTGAAACCCGGCGCCGGATCCCCGGCGGCGGTCAGGAGGATCCCGTCGAGGATGTGGGAGGCCGGGAACCGGATCCGGAGCTCCTCCGCCCCGCAGCGGACCCCGTCGAACTTCCACCGGGGGCGCAACGGCGTCCAGGACCAGGCCTCGACATGGAAAGGACGGGCCGGGTCGAGCCCCGGGATGGTGAAACGCCCGTCGGGGCCCGAAGTCGCCTTTCCGCGGATGCCGGCCGGGTCGGAGGCGCTCCACGAGAGCGGCGACCACCCCTTCGCCGTCGCCTCGACGCTCGCATGCGGGACCGGATCACCGACGGAGTCCAGGACGATCCCCACGATGGACTCCGTGCGGCGAGCGCGGAGGACGACGCCTTCCGCCCCCGGCGCCACTCCCCGGACGGGTTCTCCCGCCCAGTCCTCCCCCGTCTGTATGTTCACGGAGATGTCGGCGGGCTCGTCCTCCCCGATTCCGGGCAGCACGAACTCGCCGCGGAGATCGCTGAAACCCCCTCGTCCGAAGGAGCCCGCCGGGAGGACGCGGAGCCCGGGGACGGGGCGCCCCTCGCCGTCCACCACCCGGCCCCTGATGGGCCTCCCCCGGGACATGATCAACCGCACTTCCGTGCCCCCGGGGCGGAGTCCCTTCACGACGTTCATGATCCAGCCGGTCCCGTTGCTTCCGGCCCATGCCTCGTAGACTCCGTCGGGATCGAGCCCCGTGGCGACGAACCCGCCGAAGGAATCGGTGTCGACCTTCGCCATCAGCTCCGTGGGGGCCTTCCCCCATTCGCCTCCCCGTTCCCACAGACTCTCGACGCGGACCTCCTGGACGGTCACCTCCAGGTCGGGCACCGGTTCCCCCTCCTCGTCGAGGACCCGGCCGGAGATGGAGGCTCCGCGCCGCATGAGGACGGTGACCGGGGCGCCCCCCGGCTTCACACCCTTCAAGGGAATCCCGTACCGGTCGATGACATCGTGGAACCTCTCCTTCCCGAAGTACTCCTGGGCGATGAGGCTGTAGGTCGTCTCCGGGTCGAGCAGCAGCCGGAAGGAGCCGTCGGGGGCGGCGTAGGTGAAGTCCCCACGCCTGCGGTTCTTCCCCTCGACATCCGGACTGGCGTTGACGCAGGCCCCCGGAACCGGAATCCCGGCGTCGTCCAGGACGCGGCCCTCGATGGCCGGGAACAACTCCACCGCGAGGACCAGGTCGGCCGTGCCCGCGCCCACTCCCTCCACGACGACCTCATGGGCCACCGAATCGTAGGCCCCGACGCTCACCCGGTAGGTCCCTTCCGGGACGCCCGTGAAGGTGAAGGCACCGTCCTTCGTCATGACGTACTTCCCGAACGAGTTCGGCCCCTTCCGCTCGGACTCGCCGTGCACGGTCACCCGGTGCACGCCGCGCCCCCGCGCATCGACGACGCAGCCGGAGATCAACAGGGATCCACGCTTCGGGACATCGGTCGTCTTCCCCTCCGCAGGTCCCGCACCGTCCGTCCCCGGCTCCGCGGTCGGGGCTGCACCCTCCTCCGCCTTCGACAGGACGGAAGCCGGCTTCGCCTCGATCAGGATTTCCCCGCCATCGGGCACGTTGACCGTCGCCTCGGCGGGCTGGAAGCCGGGCGCGCGAACCCGCAGTCGGGCCGGAAGGGCCGAGACCCCGTGGATCACGAATCCCCCCGCCCCGTCCGTGCGGGCGGCGAGCCTCCGCGACTCGCCATCCCCCCACTCGCGGGCGCTTCCGTCATCCAGATCGATGTCCGCGCCGGCCAGGGGCTTCCCGTCCGCCGACGAAAGGACGCGCCCCTGGATCTCGACCGCATCCCGGAGGACCAGGTCCACGTCCTCCCCGGGCGTGGCCTCTCCCCCGTCCAGCACGGGGCCGAAGGACAGCGGGTGTCCCTCATGTTCCGCGGCGAGGCGGAACCAGGCGTGGGCCGCTTCCAGGCGGACCTCGAAGCGGCCGTCGGGGCCGACCGGGAACGCGGGGCAGCGCGCATAGGGACCGTCCCATTCCCAGGGGTAGGGGTGTCGGTAATTCGACACTTCGACCCTCTCCCCGTCCAGGGGGACGTTTCCCTCCAGGACACGCACCCGCCCTCCAGGCACCGCCACTCCATCCGCACGGCGCACGATCCCCCGGACGTTGCGGGCCGGGGGAAGGCGGATGTCCACCGGGACCCCCTCGCGCGCCTCCGCGGGGAGCACGATCCTGCTTCGCCCGGTCCCCAGCCCCGGAGCGGTGGCCTCCAGCCGGAACGGTGCATCGGGACGGAGGGGAGGAAGCGTGAAGGTCCCGTCCGCCCCCGTCGCGGCCCCGGGGCCCCAGCGCTTCCCGGCAACCGTGACCGTCGCCCCTTCGACCGGCCGCCCTCCGGGATCGAGGACCCGACCCGCGGGCATGACGCCCCGGGCCAGCGCGAAGTCCATGGAGACGCTCTCGCCGTCGTCGAAGATCCGGGTCAGGCGCCGATGCTCGTCCAGCCCCGGGGCGAGGGGCTCCACCCGGCCGAAGTCGTCCGGCACCTCCGGGGTGAAGAGCCCCGGTGCCGCGGCGCGGAGGATGAACCGCCCCCCGCGGAGGCCTTCGAAAGCGAAGGCCCCCGCCGGGTCCGTGGTCGTCGTCATGCAGGACGCCCCGCAATCCTCCTCCCAGAACTTGCCATCCACCCGAGCCCCGGCGACGGGCGCTCCGTCGGGATCGAGGACCCGCCCGCGCACCGAAGCGGTCCAGTCCCTCCCGCGGTGGAGGAGCCAGACGCCGGGGTGCGCCTCATCCCGTTCCGCCCTGCCGGGGTAGTCGGCATGCGACACCGTGAGATTGCCGCACTCGATGCCGGGGATCTCGTCCACGGCGAATCGCCCCTGGCCGTCGGAAGTGGCCGTCCCCTCCATGGACCCCTCCCCGGAGTGGGAGTGGGCGTGGTAGTGGACGGACGCGCCCGCGACGGGCGCCCTGGATTCCGCGTCGATCACGGTGCCTTCGATCCTCCGCCCCCCGAGGACGACGGTCTCGAAGCCGGAGACGCCGGGCACGGCCACGACCATCGGCTGGACGGCTCCCGGCCAGACGGGGACCACGCTCACGTGGGCGGGTCCCGCCGCCAGTCCCTCCACGTGCCAGCGGCCTTCCGCGTCGGTCCGCGTCGCGGACAGGAGCGGCGACGACCCCCGCCGCCACGGGGAGCCCGCGCCCCGGACCAGGACGGAGGCCCCCGCCATCGCCCTTCCCGAGGGATCCCGGACCGTGCCGCCGAGGCCGTTCCCCCGGACCAGGACGAACTCCAGCGGCGCACGGCGTGCGCCCTCCACCAGGGCTTCCCCCTCCCTTGCCTCCAAGGCGAAGGCGGGCGCGTCGACACCGACGGTGCAGAACCCCTCAGGGAGGCCCCCGAGGAGGACCTCTCCGGAACCATCCGTCGTGCCGGCGCACCGCGGCTCCCGCAGGAGGGTCCCCTCGAAATTCCGCTCGTGGGCCTCGAGGTCGCGGAGGGGCCCGCCGCCGTCCTCGTCCCAGGCCCACGCCCGGACGCGAGCGCCCCGGACGGGGCGCCCCAGAGTGTCCACGACCCGGACCGGAACCTGCACTCCGGCGGAGAGTGCGGCCGGGACGGAGGGACCCGTCTCGCTGGAGGCGCATGCGGCGGCCAGGCCGAGCAGGCCGACGGCACCCCAACCGTGGAGCGCGGATCCCTTCATGGCGTCCATCCTAACGGCCACCCGTTGTTGCGGATCGGGGTGGAGGGGAGGCCCGTCACGGTCGGCCATCCCCCCTCCCCCGGGAGGACGCGAGGTCCGGCGGCGGCCGACGGGAGGTTCCACCTGCCGTCCCCGCCCCGGCGGCCCCTACCGGGCCGGGAATCCGCCGAAAGGCCGGGCCATGCTCCGATCCACGAGGAGCACCCCCTTCCGCCCCTGAAGGGCGATGGCGAACCGACCGCCCGGGAGGAGGGCGAGGTCGAGCACCGTCTCGTCGGGGAACTCGTACTGCGCCGTCGGGAAGAGGGTGGGCGAGCCGTCCACGAGGCCGTACTCGTAGACCGGGCTCCACGGTGTCCCGAGGAACGCGACGAGGACCCGCTCCCCGTCCGCCTCGATCACGGAAGGGGGGAAGTCCCGGGTCTCCCGGGCGATCTCCAGGATCCAGCCCGCCGCGTACTGGAGGATCCTGTCCTTCCCGCCGTCGGCGACGAGGACGCGGCCGTTCGGGAGGGGAGCGAGGTCCGCGGCGATGCCCGTCTCAAGGAGAGTCTCCGCGGCGATCCGGTCCCCCGCCAGGTCGATGGAGACGAGCAGGCTGTTGTAGCGACCCGAGCCCCAGATCCCCGAAAGCCTGGCGAACAGGTGGAGCATCGTGCCGGACCGCTTCATCCGGCCGATCACCCACTCCTCGGAGAATCTGAGGACCCGGTGGAGCCCGCCCCCGCCGAAGGCGAGGATCTCCCCCTCCTCCGTGGCGAGGAGGATCCTCCCCCTCTCCCCGTCCACGACGACGTCGGAGAACGCATGCTCCTCGTCCTCGAGGACGGTCTCGAGTTCCCCCGAGGCGACGTCGATCCGGAAGAGCTGGCCCTCCGTCGTCGCGGCCCATGCCGTGGTCGCGGCGTCGTCGAGGGCGATGCGGCTCACGTACCCCGCCGTGGATGGCCCGTCGCCCTCGACGAGCTCGACGAGACGGACCGGAAGCCGGACCACCCCAATCCGCTTCCGGCCGGGGACGTCGAGGATCGACAGGGTCGGGTCCTCCCCCTGCGTCCAGGCGAGCAGGAGGCGTCCGTCCGGCGAGGAGAGGAGCCTGTCGGGATCTGCGTCGAGGGGGAGGAACGCATCCCTCTCCGCGGGATCCGCGGATTCTCCCGTTCCGGCCATCCCCCTGCACCCCGGGAGAAGGCAGAGGAGGAGGGTTCCGACGAACAGCACCGGCCCGGGCGCGCTTCGATGGCTCACGGAAACAGGATAGCCACTTGTGGACCGCCCAACGGAGTGGATGCTGGGGGAATCCCCGCACGGAAGCGCACATGGTGTTCCCTGGTGGCCGGGCAGGGATCGTTGCCGATAGGATTCTCGGGTTGCTGGACGTGGGCGGCGGGCCCCCCCCGCCGGGGGGGGGGGGCCCCCCCGGGGGGGGGCGGCCCCCGCGGGGGGGGGGGG
>CAYJMF010000016.1:31657-49309 GCA_964370855.1 uncultured Planctomycetota bacterium
ACGCGCACTTGGTGTCCCGTGGGGGCGGGGCCGGGAGCGTCGCCCATTGGATTCTCGGGTTGCTGGCCGCCCGCTGCGGACCGCAGCGGACGTTCGGCTGGGCCCCCCCGGGAGGAGGCGGAGATGCCTGACATCCGCGGCTACTACAGCCTCATCCAGTTCTGCCCGGACCTGTCGCGCATGGAGACGGCCAACCTCGGGGTCGCCCTGTACTGCCCGGACGGGGGCTTCCTCGATGCAAGAGTCCGCTCGAGCAACGACGGGGCGCGCCGACTCATCCGGGGCAAGCGGCTCGACATGGGCCGCCTGAACGCGGCCAAGGCCGCAATCAAGGCCCGCCTCGTCAACGAGGGGAAGTGGTTCTCGTCGCCCGAGGACTTCCGCAGGTTCGCCGCCTCCTGCGCGAACGACCTCTTGATGACGGAGCCCCGCCCCCTGAAGACGGCCGACCCTGCCGTCGAACTGGAGACCCTCTTCACGGACCTCGTGGGAGCTCGCCGATCTCCAGGAGGCGGAGTGTCTCCGGAGTCGTCCGCAGGGTGAACTCGGGAGCACGCCAGGTCTGACATCCTCACGGGGCGATCGGACCGGCCATCGTCCAGACGGCCACCTATCCGGATCCGTCCCCGGCAACCGGGATCGAGCCCATCCCCGGATCGGCATCGGATCCTCCTCCCGATTCGGCCGGGCTCGATCTCGTCCAGATCCAGGAGCCCGTACCCCTCCTCTCCTCGTGCCAACGGATGACGGCGTAGACGAGGAGCAGGACGGCGATCTTCGAGAAGGTCCAGCCGATCGACCGGGAGATTCCCTCAGCGTCCGCACCCCAGGTCGCGAAGAGGGGCCATAGATTGATCCCCCCGTGGAGGCCTACGGGCAGCCAGAGGTCCTCCCCCCTCCGCCAGTAGACCCAGCAGAGGAGCGCCCCGGTGGTCCCATGGATGACGGTCGAGGAGGCACCGGGGAGCGAGAGCAACCCGCCTTCGGTGACATGGGCGACCCCGAAGAGGAGGGACGAGATGGACAGGGCCGCCCACGGAGGAAGTCGCACCTCGCGCCAGAGGACCCCGAACAGGAAACCCCGGAAGAGGACCTCCTCCGCGAAGGGGGTGATGGTGACGGACGTGCACCGGATGACGAGCCCGTCCATGTCCGGCAGAGAGAAGACTCCCGGGTCGACGGCCAGCATCGTCAGGGGGATGGGCAGGGTCAGTGCGACCCCCGTTGCCAGGCCGGCGAGCGCGCGCCCGCCGAACCAGCGGTGGACCGTCCTCTCCCACTCCCCGTCGCGTCGGAGCCAACGGGAGAGAAGGACGACCAGGCTCACTTCCAAGACGTAGACCGCGGAAACGAAGCAGGTCACCCCCCATGGAGTCACGGGAACCCACTCCAAGGCCGCGGCCTCCACGAGCCCGAGGAGGAGGAGAGGAGGGACGATGATCGCGATGGTGACGGCGGCGAGCCCCCGCACTCTCGAGGTCGATGCCCGCGGTGGCCCCGTCTCCATGGCGCACGCCCTCCGTTGCCGGCGGCCATCCTGTTCCGGAAGACCCACCGGACGCAGTACCGCCTGGAAGCCTCCCGTGACTTGGGTCAGGGAGGGCTATCTTAGGGCGATCGGAGAGGGAGCGACCAACCTCCGACCCGCACCCGCCCGAAGACCTCCTACCTCTCCAAGAACCGCGCCCCCGCGGAATCCGGGACGAGCCTCTCCCGGTTCGCCATCCACCACGTCTCCCAGGCCTCGACGGCCTCCTCCCGCCCCTCGGCACTGGAATCCGCCGAGTAGCCGAAGTCCCGGCCGGTCAGGGCGCGCAGGACCTCGTGGGCGGCGTACCGCGTCCGATGGTCGTCGTCCCCGAGCCGGAGGATGAGCTTCGGGAGCACCCCGGTGCCGAGGGCGACGCATCGTGCCAGCACCCCGGGCCGCCCGGCACCGTCGGCCGCGCGGTACTCCTTGAGCAGCGAGTCGACCTCGTCGGTCTCCGTCGACCCCGGCTCCGTGGCCACCCGCCGGTCCGGCACCCGGAAGATCGCCCGCTTGAGGAAGAGCAGGGCGAAGCAGGTGTCGGGCAGGATTCCGTAGACACCGAAGCCTTGGAAGCTCCCGTCCTTCCGCTGGCTTCCGAGGATCTCCTCGGCCCCGGCCCGGTACCAGTCGGCGTCCCCGATGCGCGAGACCCCGCCGAGGATGCAGGCCCGCTCGAGACCGTAGAGGAAGTAGTAGTCCTCCAATCTGCTCATGGGGCGTGACGGGCCCTTCAACCGCGCCGGGCCGGGGTTCTCGATCTCCTTCCAGGAGAGGGCGAGCCAGGCGAGGCCGTCCCGGATCCCCTTCTCCGTGAGCGCCCGGAGACCGGGTCCGTACCCGGGCCCCTCCTCCAGCTCCGACCGCGCGATGACCAGGGAGGAGACCCCCCCGGCGGTCATGCTCCCGTAGGCCATGCGGACCCACTCCTCGTGGGCCATATCCCCGCTCTCCGCCTCCCGTCCGCAGACGTACCCCCAGCCCCGCGCCTCGTCCTTCTCCCGGGAGACCGCGACGGAGACGACCTCGCCCTCCCGCTTCTTCCCGAAGGGGTCCCCGGCGCCCGCGGCGTCCACGCGCGCCACCTCCGGCCCCTTCCTCTCCTGCGCGGCGAGGAAGTGGCGCAGTCCCCGGATCCAGGTCTCCCGCGGCACCTCCACCCCGAGGCGGGCCCCGGCCTTGAGCCCGAGGAACGCGAACTGGGAGTTGCTGTGGTCGTGGTAGCCGTCGTGGTTGTAGAGGCCGTAGCCCCAGCAGCCGCCCTCGTCCGTGGAGGGCATGTCCCCCGTCGCCACGGGGCGGCGGCGGAGCAGGCGCTTGCGTCGGGGCGGCTCGACGGGATCGTGGCCGTTGCGGCTCCCGTCGTCCTGGGTCTCGTTGAGCCACCAGACCATCCGCCAGGCCCAGGCCGCATCCTCCTCCCCGAGGGTGGCCGGCCTCCTCCCCCCGGGCGGGCCCTTCCCCACGGGGCCGGCGGCCCGGTTGTGGGCCGCGTCGAGGGCCATGAGGCAGAGGGAGACGAAGTAGGTGGTCCGGCCGTCGCCGCGCAGGCGCTTCGCCCGCTCCTCTTCCGTCGGCTTCCCCCGGGAGGACCAGTCGGCCCGGATCCGGTCGAACCCCCGCATGAGGGCGGGGTCGTCGAGGGGGACGTCGCAGGCGGCCAGCGTGTAGACGGCCAGGGCGTTGGCCCCGACGGACCAGGACCCGCCCATCCAGATCGCGCTCTGCTCGTTGGCGGCGGCGTCGAGGGAGAAGGAGCCGTCCGCCGCCTGGTTCCTGCGGAGCCAGGCGATCCCGCGGTCGATGGCGGCGTCCACGCGGGCCTGGAACTCCTGCACCGGGTCCCGGGGTCGAGGGGCGGGGGGAGGGGCGGGGGGGGCGTCCTCGGCGAGGGAGGGGAAGGGGAGGAGGAGAAGGAGGAAGACGACGAGGAGACGCGGGAGGGCCCGCGCCCCGCGGGCGGCGGTGTCCGTGGCCATGTCGTCCAGTCCTGCGCGTCGCCGGAGGAGCCCAGTCTACCCCGGGATGGGGGATGGGCCATGTGTATCACACTCTGATACACTCCGACGGGACCCCTACAGCGCCGAATCCCTCCCCGCCGGCGCGCCTCCCCCTCCCCCGCCCTCCTCCTCCTCCTCCTGCACCCAGTCCTCCTCCAGCGTCCCGAGGAACACACGGGGAAGCAGCGCGAGGTGCCTCCCCACGGTCCTCATGATCCTCATCTTGCTCGCCCCCGTCTCCCGCGGCCGCAGTTCGGCCCCGATCTCCACCACGCGGCGCCCCTGGCGGAGCATCCGCACCATCACCTCCGCCGTCGCGAGGAAGTCGTCGGAGCGGAACTCGATGCCGCGGAGCACGTCGGCCTTGTAGCAGCGGAAGGAGGCCGTGAAGCAGGTGAGCCCCGCCCCCCTCCCCCGCAGCGCGACGCGGTAGAGGAGCGACGCCCCCCGGGACAAGAGCGCGCGCAGCGGCGACACCCCCGGCGCCCGCCCCCCCGACGCCCAGGGGGAGACCGTGGCGCAGTCCGCCCCGAGGGAGCCCATGACCGCCTCCACGAGGAGCGCCCCGTCCCCGGGCGGGTAGGGCCGGTCCCCGTCGTAGCAGATCACCATCCCCCCGCGGGCCTCCTCGATGCCGCTGCGGAAGGCGGCCCCGAATCCGCGGTTCTTCCGGTGGGCCACCACCCGGGTGTCCCCGCGCCCCCGGAAGAGGAGCGCCAGCGCCCAGGAGGTCCCGTCCATGGAGCCGTCGTCCACGAACACGATCTCCACCCGGTGGCCGACGGCCTCGATGGCGCGCTTCATCGTGTCGAGGTCCGCAGCCAGGGCCTCCAGCCCGGGCTCCTCGTTGTAGAGCGGGACGATGATGCTGACGAGCATGGCGCGGGGTGCCGGCTCCGGGGGAAAGGGGCCGAGGGTACGCCCGTGCCCGGCGGGAGCGAAACCTTCGCGGGTCCCGCGGCCCCCGTGGCATCCTTCAGGGATGCCGGGACCTGAGACCGAGGAGGACGTCCCCATCCTGGCCGCCGGGGACGCGTCGGAACGCGCGAGGGCCGGCGTCGCCGCCTGCCTGCGCCGCGCCCGCTTCGTCGTCCTCTCCTCCCACGAGAAGGTGGACGCCGACGGGGCCGGCAGCGCCCTCGGCCTCGCCGCGGGCCTCCGCGCCATCGGCACGGAGGCCGTCGTCGCCATCCCCTCGCCCCTCCCCGAGAACCTCCGGTTCCTCCCCGGGGCCGCGGACTGCGTCGTCGTGGAGCGGGGGACCCCGATCCCCGATCACCTCCGCGCCGCCGACGTCTTCGTCTCCCTGGACTGCGGGGGCGCCTCCCGGCTCGGCGGCCTCCTCCCCCTGGCGGAGGCCTGCCCCGTCTTCCTCAACGTGGACCACCACGCCAGCAACGAGGGCTTCGGGACGACCCGGTGGGTGGACGACTCCTACGCCGCCGTGGGGGTCATGGCCTTCGAGCTCCTCTGCGAGCTCGGCGCACCGCTCCTCCGCGAGGCCTGCATCCCCCTCTACACGGCCCTCGTCTACGACACCGGCGGGTTCGCCTTCTCCAACACCGACCCCCGCTCCCACCGCATGGCCGCCGCCTGCATCGAGCGGGGCGTCCGCCCCGAGGCCGTCACGGCGGCCCTCCACCGGTCCCGCAGCCTCGACTCCTGGAAGTTCTCCTCCGAGGCCCTGGCCACGCTGCGCACCACGGAGGACGGGGCCATCGCCTGGATGACGATCACCCGGGACCTCATCGAGCGCCACGGCCTCGGCGAGGGGCGGCTCCCGGAGCTCATCGAGGTGCCCGTGAGCCTCGCCTCCACGCGCCTCGCCTTCCTCCTGACGGAGATCGAGGGCCGCGGCGGCGTCCGCGTGAGCCTCCGCAGCCGCTGCCCCGTCGGCGTCCACCTCTTCGCCGCCCTCCACGGCGGCGGCGGCCACGCCCGGGCCGCGGGCATGACCCTTCCGGGCTCCCTCGCCGACGCCGAGGCCGTGGTGCTGGCGGGGCTCAGGGCCTCCCTGAAGGAGTTCTCCGACTCGAGGCGGACCGCGGGGCTCCCGCCCCAGGACGCCTGACCTTGAATCGTCCGGATCGGGGAGAGGCGCGGCGGCGGCTGGCGGAGGCGGCGCGGATGTTCCACGACCTGCTGGCCGCGGAGGCCCTCTCCGGCGTCGCCTGGGTCCCCTGGGAGGGCCCCTCCCCGGCGGCCCTCGCCGCCCCCGCCGCACCACGCCCGATCCCGGCCCGCCCCCCGGCCCCCTCCGCCCCTTCCCCCGGGACCTCCCCGCCGCCGCGGCCCGCCCCGGCCCGGGAGCTCCCCCGCGGGGCGCGGGAGCGGGCGCTGTCCGCCGTGGCCGCCGAGGTCGCCGCATGCACCGCCTGCCGCCTCGCCGCGGGCCGGACCCTCACGGTCCCCGGCGAGGGGGACCCGGAGGCCCGCCTCCTCTTCGTGGGGGAGGGCCCCGGCGAGCAGGAGGACCTCTCGGGCCGCCCCTTCGTGGGCCGCGCCGGGCAGCTGCTGCGGGAGCTCATCGTCGAGGAGATCGGCCTCGACCCCTCCGCCGTCTTCATCGCCAACATCGTCAAGTGCCGCCCCCCGGGCAACCGCGCCCCGGAGCCCGACGAGGCCGCCGCCTGCCTCCCCTTCCTCCGCCGGCAGGTCGCCGCCGTGCGCCCGCGCATCATCGTCACCCTCGGCAACCCCTCCACCCAGTCGCTCCTCCAGACGAAGGAGGGGATCACGAAGCTCCACGGGAAGCCCGTGGAGAGGGGCGGCTTCACCTTCTTCCCGACCTTCCACCCCTCCTACCTGCTCCGCAACCGCGGAGCCCTTCCCGAGGGGAGGGAGGACTTCCGGGCCATCCGCGCCCTGCTCGAGGCGGGCCCCCCAGCGCTTGATCCCCCGCCCCGCCCCGGTTAGGCTCGACCCCGGGTCGGGAAAGCCCGTGGAAATGGTCACTTCGGAGGTCCGCCCCTTGGGCCCGACCGCACCGTTCTGGAGCGTGGAGGCCGGCGACGACGCCGTGGCCGCGCTCCGGGTCCGACGGGGGCCGGACGGGGTGCTGGAGATCCTCGACCACTGGGTCGCCCCCCTCAAGGGCGGGGGCGCCGGGGGCGGGGCCCGCGGGGACCCGGCGGCGGCGGCGGCGCTCCTCCGGAAGCGGGGCCTCCGCGAGCACGGCATCCACCTCCTCCTCCCCGGCCGCGGCGCCTCCTGCCGCTCCTGCCGCATCGCCGCCGAGGACGCCGATCTCCCGGCGAGGGAGATGGAGCGGGAGCTCTTCGACCTCACGCCGCTGGAGCCCGACGAGGCGGTCCTCCGGTGGCGCCGCCTCGGGGGGGCCGGGTTCCTCGACCACCGGGTGGTGGCGGAGCGGAAGTCCGAGGTGGACCGCTGGAGGGAGGCCTTCGCCGGGGCGGGGTTCCACCACCTCGGCCTCGCCCTCGCCCCCGCGGCCGCCCTCGCGGCCCTCGAGATCCCGGGCATCGGGCCGAAGCGCGGCTACCTCCTCGAGGTCCGCGGCTCCTGGTCCTGCCTGACCGCCTTCGAGGGCCCCCTCTCGGTGCGCCATCCCCTGCCCTTCGGGACGAGGGACATCGAGGCCGCCCTGTCCGCCCGCGGCTCCGGGGTCTCCCTCGACGCCGCCCTCGACGCCGCACCGGGGTCCCCCGCCGCCGCGGCCCTGGCCGCCGCCGCGGCCCCCCTCTGCGAGGATCTCCGCCGCTCCGTGGAGTACCACCGGTCCGCGGTGCCCCGGAACGGGGAGGAATCCCTCCTCCCCCTCGGCCCCGCGGCCCTCCGCCCGGGACTGCGGGCGCTCCTCGCCTCGGCGCTCCCCGTCCCCCTGGCGGAACTCCCCGACCCGGGGGCCCTTCAGGGGGTGCGCCTCTCCCACCGCGCGAGGGCCGAGGAGCTCCGCCGGGATTGGCCGGCCCTCCTCGCCCCCCTCGCCGGCGCCCTCGCCGCGGCGGGGCTCCTCCCCCGGGACCTCGACTTCCAGTCCCTCCCCGACGACCTGCCGGAGCCCGTGGAGCGGACCCTCTTCCCCCTGGCGGCGGCGGTCCTCGCGGCCGCCGTCGGCGCCTCCTGGGTCATGGCCGGCGGCGCCCTCTCCCACCTCCGCCTCGGCCGCGACGCCGTGGCGGCCATCCCCGCCCCGGCGCCCGCGCGGGGCTCCCTCTCCCCCGCCGAGGCCGTGGTCCGCGGCGCCTCCCTCGCCGCCCTGACCGAGGAGGCCCGCCGGCGGGCGGCCCTGCGCCGGGCCCTCACGGATCTCGTGGACGCCTTCCCCGCGGCGGAGAGCGGCGGCGCCGCCGATGGCTCCCCGCCGGCCGGGATGCCGCCCTTCGGGGCGGAGGGGTTCCAGGTCCTCGACGAGGGGGGCAACTACCGCGTGCGGATCCGCCTCCGCCCCTCCTCCCCCGGGGAGGGGGGCGGCGCCCCGCCGCCCCGCATGGAGCCCCTCGTGCGGTCCCTCGAGGAGAAGGGGTGGCGCATCACGGGCTCCGGCAACGGCGTGCTCACGGCGGAGATCCTCCACATGAAGACCCCCGCCCGGGGCGGAGCCCGCCGGTGAGCCGGGGAGCCCTCCTCTACGCGGCGGCCCTCGCAGGGGCCGGCGCCGCCTGGTTCCTCGCCGTTCTCCCCGCGGAACGGGAGGCCCGGGCCCTCGCCGCGGACCTCGCCGCCGCGGACATCGCCGGGGCGAGGCGCCGGGCCGCCGCCTGGCCCGGCCCCACGGCGGACGAGGAGAGGAGGCTCGAGGAGTCCCTGGCCGCCTACGCGCGGCCCGTCCCCACGGTGGTCCTCCCCGGGGGGGTGACGCCCGACGGACGGGGGGGTTTCGCCGGCACCATTCCATGGAACGAGGTCCAGACCCTCCTCCTCTGGGCGTCGGACCAGCCCCGCGCCGTCCTCTCCCTCGAGGTCCAGGCCCTGCCCGGCCGTCCCGACCTGGCCTCCTGCCGGGTCACCCTCGCGCCGGAGGGGGATCGGTGAGGGGGGCCGCCCCCGGCCGGGCCGATCTCGCCGCCCTCGCCCTCTCCGCGATTCTCGGAGGCGCCGTCCTCGCCCCGGGGCTCCTCCTCCGCGCCGGGGAGGGGTGGAGGCGCTGCGACGAGGAGGCCCTCGCCGGAGCCGCCGCGGTCCCGGAGCCCAATCCCGTGGCGGCCCCCCTCGCCGCCGCCGCCGGGGCCCGCTCCCTGGTCGCCTCCTCCGTCTTCCGGCCCGACCCCACCCGGATGCCGGGCCCCCCCGCGGACCCCGCCGCCCCGGCCGCCGCCTCCACGGTCCGGGACCTCGCCGGCCGCGTCGCCGACGGACGCCTCTACCTGCGGTGGCGGCCGGCCCCGGATTCCACCTCCACCCAGTTCCGCATCGAGGGGCTCGGCGGCCCCGGGATCCAGGAACTCGACCTCCCCGCGGCCATGGAGAGCGTGGAAGTCCCCGTTCCCGGGAGCTCCGGGACGGTCCTCGTCCGGGCACTGCCCTCGGGGGGCCCGGGGCGCGCCGCCGAGGCGAGGATCTCCATCCCCTTCCGGATCCCCGTGGAGGCGGTCCGCGCCACCGCCGCCAGCGTCGCCACGGGCAGCGCCCTCGTCGCCCTCCGGCGCCCCTTCGACGGCCGCATGGTGGAGGGGGTGTTCCCCCTCCACGAGGCGGACCCCGTGGCGGGCCTCTCGACGGCGGGCCCCGGCGGCCCGGTGGTGGAGTTCCGCACGGACCTCGTCCTGGAGAAGATCCGGGCGACGCCGGCGGAGGGGGGCGAGGCCGCCCTCCCCGCCTTCCTCCCCGACGGCCGCGTCGCCCGCGGCCCCGGGGGGGAGGTCCTTCCCGCCTCCGGCGGCGGCACCACCCTGGAGGTCGTGCTCCGGGGGCCCGACGATCGCCGCCAGGTCATCCCCGTCCTCCCCGGGGGGCGCTGAGGTGGCGCCGGCGGAGGCCCCGGGGCAGGGTAGAGCCGGTTTCCCGGCCCCCGGGGCCGAAGCGGTGTACACTGTGGGTGCGCCCTGCCCGTTCCCGGCCAGAGGTGGACCGTGATCCGACCCGCCGGGGACCGAAAGAAATTGCCCCTCTCCCGGGCACTCCTAGAATGGCCCCTTTCCGTCCCCATCCCGGTCTCGGGCGGCCGGGGCCATGAAAACTGCCGGGAACCGCGCGGCGGGCACGGACCCGTCGGATCCCTTCCGCGCCCCCCGGTGACGGCGCCGTCACCCGCGTCCCGCGGGTCCACCCTGAAGCAGTCCACCTTGAGGAATTCCACAATGAAGAAGTCCACAATGAGGACGTCCACTGCGGGGAAGGCCTGCGCGGGGAATCCCGGAGTGGCGGCCGCGCCGGCGGGGCCCTCCCGCCGGAGGCTCGCCGCCGGGGCCATGGTCCTCGCGGCCCTCCTCGCCGGGGCCCTCCCCGCCGAGGCCAGGGACGACGACGCCGACTTCGCCATGCGCCTCGCGGACCGGGGCTACGAGACCCTCGCCAACCAGGTCATCGACCGCATGGTCTCCACCAACAAGACCCCCGAGGCCCGCGGCTACGCCGAGTTCGCCCGGGGTGCCCTGATGCGCCGCGCCGCCCTGCTGGCCGCCGGCAACGACCGGTCCGACCCCGCCGAGGTGCGGGAGAAGTTCGCCGCAGCCACCCGCGCCTACGAGTCCTTCCTCAAGGCCTACGCGAACCACCCCAAGGCCGCCGACGCGGAGTACGACCTCGCCAACCTCAAGAAGGACTTCGCCTACTACCTCACGACGAACATCGAGAAGTTCCCCGCCAAGGACAGGGAGGCCGTCAAGTCCGAGGCGCTGAAGCTCTTCGAGGACGCCGTCCGCTACCTCACCTCCATCCGGGACCGCGAGCAGGAGAAGGGCGACAAGGGCGACCCCGCCAACGAGGACCGCTACCTCCAGCGGAACATCGCCTGGTACTACCTCTGCGTGGCCCTGCACGACCGGGCCATGCTCCACCCGCCGGGGGACGCGCTCCGCCTCCAGCAGTTCACCCAGGCCATCGAGGAGACGACGGCCTTCCTCGAGGAGACCGACGGCACCATCTTCGGCCACTTCTCGAGCATGTGGCTCGGGCTCATGTACTGGCACCGGGGCGCGATGAAGGACGGCTTCGCCGCCGACGACATCAAGCAGGCCTCGGAGTGGCTCAACGTCAACATCGACGCCTCCTCCATCCCCGACCTCGACGCCGAGTGGCCGACCCTCGCCCGCTGCGTCCTCCAGTCCACCTTCCACTGGGGGGAGATGTGCAACGCCGTGGGGATCATCGACGGCGTGAACTACCGCAAGGCCTTCATCGACAAGGTCACCAACGTCGAGGCGAGGATGGCCTCCTGCCGCACGGAGCGCTTCGGCCTCCAGGCCCTCGTGCAGAAGGGGCTCGCCCTCTCGGCCCTCGGCAGGCACGCCGCCGCCGTGGAACTCCTCAACAGGGTGAGCGACCTCGCCCTCAAGGCCGACCCCTCCTGGGGACGCGGCGTGGACCAGCTCGCCAAGCGGGCGCTGAACGACGTCGTCTCCTCCATCCCCCCCGACGCCGGGGTCATGCTCTCCCCCGCCATCCTCTTCAAGGCCGCCGAGGGCTCCTACCGCGACCGGGAGTTCGGCCGGGCCATCCGGGTCTACCAGAGGGTGCTGGCGGCCATCGCCGCGGAGCCCGACGCCGCGAGGCGGGGGACCCTGGCCGACGAGTTCGACCACAAGTGCTGGCTCAAGATCAACGAGTGCTACGTCCGGCTGGAGCGCCCCCTCGAGGCCTACTTCGCCGCCGACTACCCGGTCCAGGAGTACCTGCGGTCGGGCAGCAAGGACGAGGACGAGGACGTCGCGAGCCTCGCCCTGTACCGCATCACGGCGCTCAACTCCCTCTCCCAGAAGTCCCCCCCGGAGCGCAAGGCGGGCCTCGTGAAGGAGGTCGAGGAGGCGCAGAAGCTCCTCACCGAGAAGTTCGCCTGGTCCGTGGGCATCGGCGGCACCGCCTACGCCGTCGCCCTGAACAAGCTCTCCGAGGCCCAGTCCAACAAGGGCCGCGGGGAGAAGGCCGCCGCGGACAAGTCCTTCGCCGAGGCCATGGAGGAGTTCCGCAAGGTCGGCGACAAGGAACGCTTCTACCTCAACGCCCAGTCCCGCATCGGCGAGTGCCTCGTCACGGCGGGCCGCACCGGGGAGGGCCTCAAGTTCCTCCAGGAGTTCATCCAGAAGAACGCCGCCTACTGGGCCGACCCCAACACCCCCGTCCGGGAGCGCCAGGCCTGGGGATGGGCGGTCCTGTGGATCGCCAACGCCTACGACGACCTCAAGCAGCCCGCCAAGGTGGTCGAGACCCTCGAGGAATTCGAGAAGAGGTTCGAGGGCGCCGGCCTCGCCAACACCTACCCCCGCATCCGCTACCTCCGCTCCGGCGCCCTCGTGGACGCCGGCCGCGTCGAGGACGCCGAGAAGGAGTGCCGGCTCATCCTCAAGGAGCACGAGAACTCCGGCTGGGCCGTCCCCGCGGCCCTGAAGGTGGCCAACGCCCTGCAGTCCGCCGGGGCCAAGGCCAAGGGGGCCGGGGACCGGAAGGCCTCCGTCGACCTGCGCCGCCGGGCCGTGGAGTTCTACGAGTTCTGGCTCCGCCGCTCCTCCACCGTGGGCGCCGACCAGTACACCTTCGTCGGCCAGATCTACGAGGAGGTCCTCGAGGACCATGCCCGCGCCGCGGAGCTCTGGACGAAGGCCCTGAAGCTCTACGAGGAGGCGGGCAACGAGGAGATGGCGGAGAAGCTCACCGTGTTCCTGTCCAGCCTCCTCGTCTCCCAGGGCAACTACGCCGAGGCGCTGCCCAAGTTCGAGCGGCTCTTCGTGAAGGTCCCGGAATCGGTGGACTCCCTCCGCGAGGTGTTCGACCGGCTGAAGCAGAAGCCCTCCAACGTGGAGCTGACCGTCCACCAGAAGGCCATGAAGGACACCCTCGGGAAGATCGCCGAGGCCGTCTCCCTCGACGCCACCGTCGCGAGCCTCGCCTCGGAGGCCCGCCGGGCCGCTTCCCTCGGGGAACCCGACATCATGGTCCGCGCCTTCTCCGACACCCCCGAGACCCGCAAGGGCCTCGCCACGGCCGCCGCCTTCACCATCCTCGGCGAGAACCCGGCCATGATCGCGGAGCTGCGCGTGGCGGTCTTCGGCCTGGTCAAGCGCCAGCCCGACCTCATGTCCAACCTCGCCCGCTGCTACGACGAGCTCTGGTTGACCAAGGCCGAGTACCCCATCCGCGCCCTCAACCTCTACACGACCCTCATCGAGTCGGCGCCCCCCGCCTTCGCCTCCGGCGAGGACGCCCCCGGCGCCCGCTACTCGGAGCGCTGGTTCGACTGGAAGTTCCGCATGACGCGGCTCTACCTCAACATCGGGAAGAAGTACTCGAGCGAGCCCGCCCTTCGGACCGTGTGCGGCCTCGTGAAGGCCATGGAGACGGTCACCGAACTGGAGAAGGCGGACCTGGCGCGGGAGAACTTCGCGAAGGAGTTCCTCGCCCTCAGGGACCAGGCCAGCGTCGAGCTCGTCAAGCTGGGCAAGGAGGGATGCAAGTGAGGACCCCGGTGACCGCCTTCCTGTTCGCCGCCGCCCTCGCGGGCGCCGCCGCCGCCCTCCTCCCGCCCCCGTGCGCCCTCGCCCAGGACTACAAGGAGCAGTTCAAGGACGAGGTCCTCGTGAAGGGGGCCCGCGGCCCCTCCACGGGGGTCGAGATCCTCTCCGAGTCCTGGGAGAAGGTGGAGTGGAAGGGGAAGACGGGAGCCGCCCAGTCCAAGCCCGCCGCCGAGATCGCCTCCCTCACCTACGGCGACGAGCCGCCCCCCTTCACCCGCGGCATGGACGCCTGGCGCTCCGGCCGCTGGTCCGAGGCCGAGACGGAGTTCCGCGCCGTCGCCGACGCCGTCAAGGCGGGCCGCTGCCGGAAGTTCTGGGAGGCCCGCGCCGCGGCCTACGCCGGCGACAGCCTCCGCCGCACCGCCGCCCGGGAGAAGAACCCCGCCAAGTTCCTCGACGCCGCCCGCTCCTTCGAGGAGGCGCAGAAGAAGGACCCGAAGTCCCCCATCGCCGACTTCGTCGCCACGGGCCTCGCCGACAGCCTCGCCGGCGGCAACGACTGGGACGGGGCCTTCAAGGCCCTGGACGACCTCCGGGGGGCCTCCGCCGCCGCGGGCCGCCCCCTCTGGGAGGCCGAGGCGCGCCTCTCCCGGGCCCGGCTCCTCGACCGCAAGGGGGAGTCCGCCGGGGCCGCCAACGAGTTCCAGGAGCTGGCCGTCTTCGCCGGCTCCAAGGCCGGGGCCGTCCCCCCCGATTCCCCCGCCCGCCCCGCCCTCGAGCGGATGAAGGTCACGGGGCTGGTGGGCCGCGGCTGGGCCCTCTACGGCCGCGCCGAGAAGACGAAGGCCGCCGCCGACATGGACGCCGCGAAGACCGCCTTCGACCGCCTCCCGTCGGAGACGGGCAACGCTCCCGCCGGGAAGGCCGCGTCCCTCAACGGGCTGGGGGGGCTCCTCCTCCTCGAGGGGAAGGCAGACGAGGCCCTCCGCAGGTTCGTGGAGGTCGAGGTCACGATGTTCTCCGCTCCCGAGGAGGTGGCCCGCGCCCTCTGGTACAAGGCCCTCGCCTATGAAAAGCTGGGCAACAAGGCGGCGAGGGAGCAGGCTTTGAAGGATCTCGTCGAGTACTATCCGTGGTCGGACTGGGCGGCACGCGCACGTTGACCCCCGCGTGGGGGCCGTTGGCGCAGGCGTCCTTCCGAGTGGCTCCGGTTCCCGGTCAAGGAGATTTTCGGACCATGAGCAATCGCAAGTTGATGGTGGTCGGGGGAGTGGCGGCATTGACCGTCCTCTTCCTCGCGAGCGGCGCCTTCGCCCAGGAAGCGGCGGAGGGGACGTACATTCCCGAGGAAGCTCGGATCAACCTCAAGAACATCATCTCCTGGGGCGGGTGGATCGGCATCGTGATCATCCTCCACTCCGTCGCCGCCGGAGCGCTCATCATCGAGCACTTCATGAACATCAAGCGGGACAAGATCGTCCCCCCGGAGATCATCGATGAGATCGAGGCCCTCTTCGAGGAGGAGGAGTACCAGGAGGCGCTGGAGCTCTGCGAGTCCTCCCCCAACTTCCTCACCAACATCCTCGCCGCGGGTCTCCCGAAGCTCAACGCGGGCTTCGACACGATGAAGCAGATCATGGGGGAGCAGGCCGCCATCGAGTCGACGAAGCTCCACCAGAAGATCTCCTACCTCGCCCTCATCGGAAACCTGGCACCCATGTGGGGGCTGTTCGGAACGGTGTCCGGCATGATCGGCGCCTTCGCCAGGATCGTCATCCTCGGCCCGAAGGTGACCCCGAAGGACCTGGCCATGGGCGTGCAGCAGGCGCTCATCACCACTTTCGAGGGGCTGTTCGTCGCCATGCCCTGCATGATGTTCTTCTTCATCTTCCGCAACCGCGTCGTGAACATCATCAACGAGCTGACGTCCGTCGCCGACGACATGGTCGAGCGCTTCCGTCCCCAGAGGCAGTAGGCAAGCCGGGAACGGCGGCAAGGAGGCGTTGACATGGCCAGGAAGAAATTCGATCCGGACTCCCTTCTCGAAGGGTCGCAGATGGACATGACGCCGATGATCGACATCGTCTTCCAGCTGATCATCTTCCTCATGCTCGCCAACGACCTGAGCCGCAAGGAGATCGAGGACCTCGAGCTCCCCCTCGCCCTGAACGCGACCGAGGACAAGGGTGACAAGGAGAAGTACCGCATCATCGTGAACCTGCTGAAGAACGAGGGCGACCTCCCCCCCACCCTCAAGGTGAAGGGGCTGGAGATGAACCTGGCGGAGTTCCAGCAGTACCTCCGCCCCGAGGCCGACCGCAACCGGGAGCCCGACGGACCCAAGGCGTCGGAGCTGTTCATCCTGGTGAGGGCCGACACGAAGAGCCGCTGGCAGGACGTGCAGTGGGTGATGCAGGCCTGCGCCGACCCGGGCATCCGCGTCTACAAGCTGCAGTTCGCGACGACGAAGCCGCCGGAACCGGGCCAGTAGCCGCCCCGCAGGGAAGGACGAAGGAGACACGCCATGGCGAAGAAGGTCGACGACCCCTCGAAGGCGGCGAAATCCGACGCGAACATGACCCCGATGATCGACGTCGTCTTCCAGCTCATCATCGTGTTCCTCTGCTCCATGAAGTTCCGCACCCTCGACATGAAGATCGAGGCCTACCTGCCGAAGGACGTCGGCCTCTCCTCCGCCCCCGCCTCGGCGGACGTCGAGACCAAGATCAACGTGAAGCTCCGCCGCAAGAAGGGGGAGAGCGAGACGCAGATCTTCCTCCTCGACAGCCGCATCGGGAAGGCCTCCGCCGAGGGCATCTGGAACGTCCTCCAGAAGCGCCTCTCGGAGTTCGTCACGAAGGACGCGAAGGTCAAGGCCGAGATCGACGCCGATCCCGACGTCCCCCACGGGGACGTGATGCGCGCCCTCGACTCCTTCACGGCCTCCAACCTGTCCAACGTCGTGTTCCGCGGGACCGCCCTCAACAAGTCCGGGTCCTTCCAGCAGCAGCCCGGACCGCGCAGGTAGCTCGCTCCTGACCGGGAGAGCAATGCCGGCCCCGCCACCTCGTGGCGGGGCCGGTTGATTCGGGGAGGCGGGGCCCCTCCTCGAACCGGAGGCCCGGAGTTCCGTACGGGTTTCAGGGGCAAGAACACCTTGACAAGGCACTTAACTATCCAGTAAACTTCCTCCATTCCCGGGTGCGCCTCCTGGAGCCCCCCATGGCCGCCCGGCCCCCCTTCACCGCCCCTCCTCCGGACGTCGAGCTGACCCCCTTCATCGACATCGTCTTCCAGCTCCTCATCTTCCTCATGGTCGCCAACGACCTCACCCGGAAGGAGGTCGAGGACCTGGACCTCCCCGAGGCCCCCCACGCCGCGGCGGACCCGTCGGCCCCGCCGGGGCGGCTCGTCGTGAACCTCCTGCCGGGCCCCCGGGAACGGCCGCCTCTCTTCCTCGTGCGGGGCTCCCTCGTCGACCTCGACAGCCTGGGGAGGCTGCTCCGCGACCACAGGGATCTGAACGCCCGCCCCTCGGTGCTGCTGCGCGGGGATCGGACGAGCCCATGGCTCCACGTCCAGCTCGCGATGCAGGCCTGCGCCGCGCCGGGAGTGGAGATCGACCGCATCGACTTCGCGACGGACGGCGCACCCCCGTCGCGGGAAGGGAGGTGACCCGTGGCGCGCACCGTGGACGAGGCGGCGAAGGAGTCGAGGCCGCAGGCGAACATGACCCCGATGATCGACGTGGTCTTCCAGCTCATCATCGTCTTCCTCTGCTCCATGAAGTTCCGCACCCTCGACATGAAGGTCGAGGCGAACCTCCCCCGGGACGCCGGCGTCTCGCCGAAGTGGGCGGCGCCGGACACCCGCCCGAGGGCCCCCCTCCGGCTGCGGCGGGCGCCGGGCGCCTCCGCGACGCGCCTGTTCCTCCTCGACGCCGCCGTCGGCGAGGCCGGAGAGGCGGACTGGAGGCGGCTCGCGGTGCGGCTGGCGGCGCTCCACGGGAGGGACCCCTCCACCTGCGGGGAGATCGACGCCGACCCCGACGTCCCCCACGGGGAGGTCATGCGGGCGCTGGATGCCTTCGTGGCGGCGTCCTTCACGGACGTGAGGTTCCGGGGGGCGGGGAGGGTGACGGCGCGGCCCGCGGACCGTTGATCGGGGGTCGGGAGGGGCTCCGCCCCTTTCCCCCGCTGAGGGGGAGAGGGGGCACGGGGCCCGGGCGTGTAGGGGAGAGGATTCACACCGGGACGGCGGGGCCGTGGAGCGTCGGGGGAGGGGGGCGGGGTCGGGACAGGGGAGAAAGAAGGGGGGGGCGGGCGAATCCCGGAGGGTTGGAGCGGCGACGGCGGGTTGTTGGAATTCCGTGGGCAGGTGAGGAGCAAGGGCTCCTCACCCATGGAGAAAGGGCAACCGTACGGATCTCCTGGCCTCGGACCCTCTCGAAATGGGCGCCACCGCGGCGGCGAAGCCGCCGCGGAACCGTCATGGGCGACGAGCCCCGCCCCCGGGGGCGTTTGGGCCCGCGCCCGGCGCCCCCCCCGGGGGGGGG
>CAYJMF010000016.1:49319-56718 GCA_964370855.1 uncultured Planctomycetota bacterium
GCGAAGAGCCCCTCCCCGGGCTCCTTTGACCCCTCCCCTCCCTCCCCCCGGAGTTACACTCCCCACCCATGAGCAAATCCTCCGGCTACGCGGTGGTCGCGATCCTCCTTTTCCTCGGCATCGCCGCCGCCCTCTCGAACCTGGTGCGGCCCTCGCCGGGAACCTCCGTGGTCCTCGTCACCATCGACACCCTGCGCGCGGACCGGCTCGGCTGCTACGGCTACGGGCCGGCGAAGACCCCCGCCCTCGACTCCCTGGCGGCGGAGGGGGCGCTCTTCGAGGACGTCTCCGCGGCCTCCCCCGTCACCCTCCCCTCCCACGTCACCATCCTCACGGGCCTCCTGCCCCCCCGCCACGGGATGCGGGACAACGACACCCCCTTCCCCCTCCCCCCCGCGGCGAAGCGCACCTGGCGGACGGCGGCGGAGCTCTTCCGGGAGGGGGGGTTCGAGACGGCGGCCTTCGTCTCCGGCTCCCCTCTCTCCGCCCGTTGGGGGCTGGATGCCGGATTCGACACCTGGGACCAGCCGCCGGACCCGGAACCCGGGAGCCTCCATCTCGGCGAGCGGCCCGGGGGGGAGACCCTGGGGAAGGTCCTCGGCTGGCTCGGCCGCCGGGACCGCAAGCGCCCCTTCTTCCTCTGGGTCCACCTCTTCGACCCCCACCACCCCTACGCCGCCCCCGGGGGCGGAGGCCACCCGTCGGATTCCTCCGAGGCCTACGACGAGGAGGTCGCCTACGCCGACCGCCAGGTGGGGCGCCTCCTCGACGCCCTCCGGGAGTCGGGGGACCTGCGTCGCACCGTCCTCGCCGTCTGCGCCGACCACGGGGAGGGCCTCGGGGAGCACGGGGAGGACTCCCACGGCTTCTTCCTCCACCGCTCCACCCTCCGGGTCCCCCTTCTCCTCCGGGCCCCGGGGAAGGCGGAGCCCGGGAGGAGGGTCGCCCACCCGCTCTCCCTCGCCGACGTGGCCCCGACCCTGTTCGAGGCCGCGGGCCTCGCCTCCCCGGTGCCCCTGGACGGGCGATCCCTCCTGCCGGCGGCCGGGGGCCGGGGGGACGGAGGCGCCACGCCCTCCCCCCAGTACGCCGAGACCCTCTACGGGTGGCGCGCCTACCGTTGGGCGCAGTCCGTGGCGATCCGCGACGGGCAACGGAGACTCATCGACTTCGAGGGGGGGCGTCGGGAGGCCTTCGATCCCGCCGCGGACCCCGGCGAGACGAAGGACCTCGGGAAGGGGCCGGCGGCCCCCGGCGACGACGGGGCGGCGGCCAGGGCATGGGAACTCTTCCGGAGTCCTCCCCTCTCCCCCCCCCTCCCCGACTCCGGCGTCGGCGGGGAGCCACTGCCGGGGTACATCTCCGGCTACAGCCCCCTGCGGATCCTCCCCGTCGCGGACAACGCCTCCCTGCCCCTCCCCTCCGCCTCCTTCCACCGGCGCATGGAGACGGCGCTCCGGCTGATCCAGCGGGCCTCCGCGGAGGCGACCAGCGCCGGGTCCCTGGAACTGCTCCGCCAGGCCCGGGAGGTCCTCGGGGAGCTCGACCGGCAGGAGCCCGCCAACCCCGCCGTCGCCTTCTGGATGGGGAGGGCGTTCAAACAGGAGGGGCGCCTCTCCCAGGAGGGGGTGGTGAACCCCTGGAAGGACGCCTTCAAGTGGTTCCAGGAGGCGGGGCGGCGGGGCTACCGGGAGCCGCGCACCGTCTCCCTCATGCTGGAGGCCTGCTACCACGCCCGGGAGTACCGGGACATGCTGGCGGCGGCCCGCCTCGCCGTGGAGGAGGGGAGGATGGACGGCGACGCCTCCTTCTGGACCTGGGTCGCCCTCGCCTGGTGGGAGGGGGCCCGGGAGGGCGACCGGGTGCCCACGACGGAGGGGAAATCCCGGGCCCACGCCTACCTGGAACGCGCCCTCCGCCTCGCACGGAGCGAAGCCGAGAAGGCCCGCATCTCCGAGGTCAAGGGGTCGATCCAGTAGCCCTCCCGGTCCCCGCCGCCCCGGGGGCCCCGGGACCGGGTCATGCCTCTGTCATGGGGGGGTGTTTCCCTTCCGAAAGTCGTTGATCCCTTCCCCGCGACCCCCGTAGAATTTCGCCCTCGTCTGACCGTTTGGGCATGCAGGGCAATTCCGCACGCACCCGGGCCGGGGTCTTCCCGGTCGGGTGCTCCTGGCACAGGGTTCCACGGCGGGGCATCGAAACCCGGGGAGCCCGCGCGCCGATGGGCGCGAGCAAGGAGGGCAGGAGCCGATGCTGGATCCGCGACGCTATCGCACCGCAGGAACCGCGACGCTGGGCGCCATGGTCCTCGCCGCCGTGGCCGTGACGAGCTGCTCCAGCGACCCGAAGAAGCCCGAGCCTCCCGCGAAGACCACCGCTCCCATGACGGCCAAGGGGGACACCTCTTCCGCGAAGCCCGGCACCGCTCCCGCCGCCGCCAAGCCGGGGACCAAGGAGGTCGCCAAGGCCGATCCGGCGAAGCCCGCGGTCGCGGTCCCGGCGGTGAAGCCCCCCGAGCCCGCCAAGCCCGCGGTCAAGGTAGAGGAGCCGGCCAAGCCGGCGGCCAAGGCCCCCGCGGTTCAGGAGCCGGCCAAGCCCGCGGCCAAGGCGGAACCGGCCAGGCCCGCCGCCACCGCCGAGGGCCCCGCTTCCACGGAGTTCCCGCCGAAGCCCCCGGTCAACGTCAAGGACGCCCCCCCGCGCCGCGACCACGCCGCCCGCGCGCCCCCCCCCGGCCGCGCCCCCCCCGCGCAGTCCCCCCCGCCCCCCCGGGCAACCGCCCCCGCCCCCCCCCCCCCGCCCCCCGCGCCGCGGGCCCCCCCGCCCGCGGGCGGCGCCGCCGCGGCGAAGTCCCCGGAACAGGCCAAGCCCGTCGTTCCCACGGCCAAGACCCCGGTTGAGCCCTCCACGACACCGGTCACGGCTCCGGTCACGGCTCCGGTCACCGCCCCGGTGGCCGCCAAGGCCCCCGTCGCGGCCCCCCTCGTCAAGTCCCCGGCCCAGATCGAGGACGAGAAGAACAAGGCCCTCCTCGGCGCCCTCTCCGAGGAGAAGCGCGTCGAGGTCGCCCGCCGGCAGTTCCTCGCCGACGAGTACACGAAGAACGGCGAGGACGCCTTCAAGGCCCTCAGGTTCCAGGACTCCCAGGAGTGGGCCATCAAGGCCCTCGAGCAGGACATGGGCCACGTCGGCGCCCGCGACCTCCTCCGCCGCTCCCGCTCCGCCCTCGGCCTGCGCGTCGACGACGTCCAGGACATCACGAAGGACCTGGCCGAGATGAAGCGCGTCAAGATGGAGATGGCCCAGGAGAAGGCCGCCGCCCTCTACGCCCAGGGCCGCTCCGAGATGGGCAAGGGCAACTTCGACGGCGCCATCCACTCCTTCGAGGACGCCCTCTTCATCATCGAGAAGGACCCCTACGGCATCTCCTGGGGCGACCTCAAGCCCAACGCCGAGGCCCGCCTGCGCGAGGCCCGGATCGCGCGCACGAAGGCCAACGAGGCCGCCAGCCGCAAGGCCGCCGCCGACGCCTACAACACCATCAAGCGCGAGGAGCTGGAGCGCCAGCTCCAGGAAGAGCGCAAGTGGCAGGCCCTGATGGACGAGGCCGTCGCCGCCTACGAGCGCGAGGACTACGCCGGCTCCGAGGCCCTGGCCCGCCAGGCCCTCGATCTCCGGCCCTCCAGCAACAAGGCCCGGGACCTCATGGGCGCCGCCAACCGCGCCCGCCACGGCCAGACGACGGAGGCCACCCGGCAGAAGGAGAAGGAGGAGTTCCGCCGCTGGAAGCTCGACATGGACGCCGCCACGATCCCCTACTCCGACGTCCTCACGGCCCCCGACGTCGAGCACTGGGACCGCATCTCCCGCCTGCGCCGCAGCCTCGGCCAGGAGGGCACCGCCGCCGTCGAGTCCCCCGAGACCGAGGCCCTGCGCAACCGGCTCGCCGGCGAGGACACGAGCTTCGTCTTCGACGGGCAGACCCTGAGCGAGGCGGTGGGCTACCTCTCCGCGCGCCACGGCCTCAACATCGTCGTCGACGAGCAGGTCCGGGCCGACGCCGACGCCCAGCCCCTGCCGCCCTTCAAGCTGACCGGCGTTCCCCTCAAGGACGCCCTCGAGCTGCTCCTCAGCAACGTCAACGGCCTCACCTACCGCGTCCGCGGCAACGTGGTCTTCATCACCCGTCCCGAGCTCGCCCGCGAGGCCCCCGTCGTCCGGGTGCACCCCGTCGGCGACCTCACCATGAAGATCAACAACTTCATCGCGCCGAACCTCGTGCTGAAGCCCGCCGGTGCCGAGTCCGACGAGGCCGCGCCGACCTTCGGCGGCCAGACCGAGGGCCTCCCCGCCTACGGCGAGGCCGAGGACCTCATCACCCTCGTCAAGGACAACGTCGGCGAGACCCCCGAGGTGTGGAACGCCGACGGCGTCAGCATCGACGCCCAGGGCAACTCCAACCTCCTGGTCGTGGCCGAGCCGGCCCTCCAGGACGCCGTCGCCACCTTCCTGCGCGACCTCCGCAAGTTCTCCGGCCTCGTGGTGAACATCGAGTCCCGGTTCCTCTCCGTCTCCGACAACTTCCTGCGCGACGTCGGCGTCGACATCCGGGGCCTCGGGGGGGCGTTCGGCACCACGGCGAGCCTCGATGACGTGACCAACGGCCTCTCCAACGGCGCCTCCTCCGGCTACGACAACGGCGGCATCGGCCTCCCCGCCAACGCCTCCGGGAAGCCCTCCTCCGGCGCCTTCTACAACGACAACAGCGACGGCGACTACAAGGGCCGCACGGAGCACATCTTCGACCGCAGCCTCGGGGCGACGCTCTCCAACCTCGGCGGCGCGGTCCTCCAGTGGACCCTGCTCGACGACACCCAGCTCTCCGTCATCTGGCGCGCCGTCGAGAAGAAGCAGGAGGCCCGGGTCCTCCAGTCCCCCAACCTGACGGTCTACAACACCCAGCGGGCCAACATCACCCTCATCAACCAGCTGGCCTTCGTCCAGGACTTCGACGTCGAGGTCGCCCAGACGGCCTTCATCGCCGACCCGCAGATCGCCATCATCCAGGACGGCCTCGACCTGGACGTGAAGCCCATCGTCAGCAACGACCGCCGCTACGTGACCCTTCAGCTCCAGCCGACCATCGCGACCCTGAAGCGCCCCATCCAGACCTTCACCACGTCGCTCGGCGCCTTCACGTCGCCGGTCACCCTGCAGCTCCCGGAGATCACCATCCAGAAGGCCCAGACCACGGTCCGGGTCCCCAACGGCGGCACGCTCCTCATCGGCGGCCTCAAGAACATCTCCACGGTGGACCTGAAGTCGGAGACGCCGTACCTCTCGAAGATCCCCATCATCTCCTTCTTCTTCAGCCGCCGCGGTTCGTCGCAGGAATACAACAACCTCCTCATCATCATCCGGGCCCGGATCACGGACCTGGGCGAGGAGTCGACGAGGTGGGGAAGCAGGTAGAGCCGCACCGCACCGTACTTCACAGGGCCGGCCCGGAAACGGGCCGGCCCTTTCGATTCCCGCTCTGCGTCGACGGGCGGGGCGCGTCCTCTCCATTCCCCGGATCCTCGCCGTCTCATCCGGGTTCCCCCGGGCGATGCGCGCCTACCGGCGCGCGGCTCCCGGAATGGAGGCGTCCCTGAACGACGGGACGCCTCCATTCCGGGAGCGTTGGAGAGGAGGAGGAGTCGAGACGCCCTTCGGGATTGCGGGGGAGTCTCCGGGATCGGAGCTCGAGGGAAGGGGAGATGGCGGGCACCGTTCGTGCCTTGGCGGAACCGGAACTCCGCTAGGGTGCCCGCCGTCCCCTCCTCCCTCGGGCCCCGATTCCTGGGGACCCTCCACCGCGCCGAAGGACGTCTCGACTCCTCTTCCTCTCCAACGCTCCCGGAAGAAGGAAGGCGTCCCGTCGTTCAGGGACGCCTTCCTTCTTCCGGGAGCCGCGCGCCGGCAGGCGCGCATCGCCCGGGAGAACCCGGATGAGACGGATCCCAGGAGCCCTCCCCCCCTCCCCCTCCTCCCGCTGTACAATCCCCCCATGCCCCCCCTCCGCGCCCTCTTCCTCGACGTGGACGACACCCTCTTCTCCACGACGGAGTTCGCCTCCCGGGCCCGCCGGCGGGCCATGGAGGCCATCGCCGCGGTCCCCGGGGTCGCCCTCTCCGCCGACGACCTCCTCGGGGAGCTGCGGGAGGTCATCGCCGAGTTCGGGGCCAACTACCACGAGCACTACGACCGGCTCCTCCGCCGCGTGCCGGAGGAGGGGCTCGGGGGCCACGCGCGGGCCGCCTTGGTGGCCGTCGGGGTCGCCGCCTACCACGACGCCAAGCAGGTCTGGATGGAGCCCTTCCCGGGCCTCCTGGACCTCCTCCGCGACCTCCGGAAGGCCGGAGGCGTCCGGCTCGGGATCGTGACCGAGGGGCTCGAGGTGAAGCAGTACGAGAAGCTCGTCCGGCTCGGGGTCTACCCGCTCCTCGACCCCGGCGCGGTCTTCGTGAGCGACGCCATCGGGATCTCGAAGCCGAACCCGAAGCTCCTCCAGAAGGCGCTCTCCTGCTCCGCCGTGGCCCCGGGGGAGGCGATCTACGTCGGCGACAACCCCGTCAACGACGTGGCGCCGGCGAAGTCCCTCGGGATGACCGCGGTCCGCTTCCGCTCCCCCGGCGGCAAGCACTCCTGCGCCCCCGCCCCCGTCGCGCCGGATCACGAGGTGGCGGACTTCGCGGCCCTCCGGACGGTCCTGCGGGACGTCCACGGGATCGGAGTATGATGCCCGCTCCGCAAGGACAACGAGAGGCCCCGATCCCATGAACGGCAGCGAGCGCACCCCGATCCTCATCGCCGACGACGACGCCCCCTTCCGCTCCCTCGCCGCCATCGTGCTCCGCGGCGCCGGCTACGCCGTCACGGAGGCGCGGGACGGCACGGAGGCGAAGGAGAAGATCGCGGCGGGCGCCTACGAGCTGCTCCTCCTCGACATCCGCATGCCCGGCGCGTCGGGCTGGGAGATCCTCAAGTGGCTCGTCGGGGAGTGCGTCCCCGGGAGGGGGCCGGCCCGCGTGCTCATGATGACGGGGCTCACGACGGAGTTCGACCTCGACCGGCTGAAGCGGGAGGGGGCCCACGGAATGCTCATCAAGCCCTTCCAGAACGAGGACCTGCTGGCGGAGGTGCGCCGCATCCTCTCCCTCCCGAGGCGCACCGTCGTGGCCCCGGGGAAGCTCTCCCAGGACGACCCCGTCTAGGGGGATACGGTACCCGACCCGATTCATCGGGGTTGGCATCGGGACTCCCGGTCGGGCGAGAGGGTTCCTCCCTGTCTCGTGCGGGTCGTCCCGGGCGTTGCGCGCCTTCCATGAGGAGGCCCTCCCCGCCAAGCGAGTTCCGT
>CAYJMF010000017.1:0-14369 GCA_964370855.1 uncultured Planctomycetota bacterium
CGCGCCTCTACAACCGACCCCTCATCTCGAGGGACGAGTGCGCCGGGGGCGGCGCGCAACCCCCCGCGGGACCCCCACGATCCCCCGAGAACCCGGTTCCACCCCCCTCCTCCCCAATCGTTGCCCCTCCCCCGCCCCTTGGCTACGCTTCGGTCTCCCGGCGCACCGGCGCCGGCGCCATCCTCGAGGAGACCCGGACCATGGGATACCGCCTGCGCGGCCTCACCTACGAGCAGTGGAAGGAGGGGGAGGAGTACGTCACCTCCGCCCGGACCGTGACGGAGGCCGACGTGTCGACCTTCGCCGGGCTGTCCGGGGACTTCAACCCGCTCCACACCGACGAGATCTTCGCGAAGGAGACCCCCTTCCGGACGCGCATCGCCCACGGGATGCTCACGGCCGCCATGGCCACGGGCCTCGTCAACGGGCAGGGCTGGTTCGAGGGGACGACCATCGCGCTCATGGAGCAGGTGTTCAAGTACAAGGGCCCCGTGAAGTTCGGCGACACCATCCACTGCGTGGTGAAGGTCGCCGAGCGCAAGGAGACGAGCAAGCCGGACCGGGGCGTCATCTCCTACGACGTGAACGTGGTCAACCACGAAGGCAAGACGGTCCTCGAGAGCCGCTGGACCTGCATGATGAGGAGGGGTGAACGATGAGGTTCAAGGACAGGGTCGCGATCGTCACCGGCGCCGGCAGCGGCATCGGGGCCGCCACGGCGGAGCGCCTCGCCTCGGAGGGGGCCGCCGTCGTCTGCGCCGACTGGAACGAGGAGGGCGCCGCGAAGACCGCCGCCGCCATCGAGGCGGCCGGAGGCCGGGCCGTCGCCGTCAAGTGCGACGTCTCCGCCAAGGCCGACTGCGAGGCCGCCGTGAAGAAGGCCGTCTCCGCCTTCGGGGGCCTCCACGTCCTCATCAACAACGCCGGCATCACCCGCGACGGCTTCGCCAAGAAGCTCGGCGAGGACAAGTGGGACCAGGTGATGGCCGTGAACCTGAAGGGCACCTTCCTCATGTGCCAGGCCGCGATGCTCGTGATGATGGAGAAGAACCAGGGCCGCATCGTGAACACCGCCTCCGTGGCCGTCCTCGGGAACCCGGGGCAGGCCAACTACGCCGCCTCGAAGGCGGGCGTCATCGGCCTCACCCGGACCCTCGCCCTGGAGCTCTCCCGGAACCAGATCACGGTCAACTGCGTCGCCCCCGGCGCCACGGACACGGCGATGTTCAACGGGGTGCCCGACGACATCAAGGCGAAGATCGTCGCCTCCATCCCCCTGAAGCGGATGGCGAAGCCCTCCGAGGTCGCCGCGCTCCACGCCTTCCTCGCCAGCGACGACGCGGCCTACATCACGGGCCAGGTCGTCTTCTGCGACGGCGGCACGAGCGTCGGCGCCTAGCGGGCGCCTCCTTGCCGGCGGTCGGTTCGATCCCCGGGCTCCGCTGGCTCGGGCACGCGGCGGTCCTCCTCGAGGGGCCGCCGGCGGTGTACGTCGATCCCTGGAGGCTGGAGGATCGCGACCGCCTCCCCCCCGCGGGGATCGTCCTCGTCACCCACGCCCACTTCGACCACGCCTCGCCGGAGTCCGTGGCCCGGGTGGCGGGGGAGTCCACGCTGCTCGCGGGCCCCGCCGGCGCCCTCGCCCTGCTGCCCGGCGCCCGGAAGAGGGCCGTCGCCGCGGGGGACTCCTTCGAGGAGGGCGGCGTCCGCGTGAGGGTCCTTCCCGCGGGGGACGGCGCCCCCGGCGGTTTCCACCCGCCGGGCACCGTGGTCTCCTTCCTCGTCGAGGGGGCGGGCCCGTCCCTCCTCCTCTGTGGTGACGGCGCCGCGGGACCGCCGGCCCTCGACCCGCCGCCGGAGGTGATCGGGATCGCCGTGTCCGGGGGGACGGTTCGCGGCGCGGAGGCCGCCGCCGCCGCGGCCGCGGCCTCCGGCGCCCGGTACGCCCTGCCCCTCCACTGGGGGGATCTCCAGGGCGATTACGCCGACGCGGCCCGGTTCCGGGACGCCCTCGGGAGGCTTGCCCCGGGGGCTCTGACGATCCTGCGGGAGATCCCGGAGGGGCGGCGCTAGGATGGATGCGGGCAGGCGCCCGCAGGAGGTCCGCGATGCTCGTCGGAGCCATCATGAGCCGCAAGCCGGTGACGGTGCAGAGGGATCACACGATCCTCCACGTCGCGAGGCTGATGCGGGAAAAGGAGATCGGGGCCGTCGTCATCGTGGACGACCGCGGCCGCCCCGACGGGATCTGCACCGACCGTGACCTCGCCATCCGCGGGATGGCGGGACCCCACCGCGATCCCGGCGGCCTCCCCGTGGACCGCATCATGACCCGGCCCGTCGTGACCGCCGAGGAGGACACCCTCGTCTTCGACCTCCTCCGGACCATGGCCGAGCGCCGCATCCGCCGTGCCCCCGTCGTGAACGAGCGCAAGGAGGTCGTGGGGATGGTGTCCATGGACGACATCATCCTGCTCCTCACCACGGAGCTGGCCAACGTGGCCGACGTGCTGGGCCACTCCTCCCGGGTCCTCGGGGAGAAGGCCGTCGAGGAGGAGTAGCCTCCCTCCTCAGGGCAGGATCTGCACCCGCCCGTCGTGCACGCGGAGCTTGCGCCGGGCGAAGAGGTTGACGGCCTCGGGGTAGGCCCGCTTCTCCAGCTCGAAGACCCGCTCCGCCACGGGGACCGCCGTGTCCTCGTAGTAGACCGGGCAGATCTTCTGGAGGATGATGGGACCCCGGTCGTAGGCGTAGTCGGCGAAGTGGACGGAGCAGCCCGTCACCTTGACGCCGGACTTCACCACCGCGGCGTGGACCCTCATGCCCCACATCCCCTGGCCGCCGAAGGAGGGGAGCAGGGCGGGGTGGATGTTCATCACGCGCCAGAGGTAGTCCTGGGGGAACCGGTAGAGGTGCAGGAACCCCGCCATCACCACGAGGTCGACGCTCTCGCGGTCGAGGGCGTGGGTGATCCTCGCGGAGTAGGCCTCCGTCCCGATCTCCTTCGTGTGGGCGAGGATGTGGAGGGACTTGCCGGCCGCCCGGGCCCGGTCGTTGGCCTTCGCCCGGGGATCCGAGGAGATGACCGTGACGATCTTCCCGTCCAGGGTCCCGGCGGCCTCGTGGTCGAGGAAGTTCTGGAGGGTCGTTCCCCCCCCGGAGACGAGCACGCCGATCCTGAGACTGGACATCCATCCTCCTCTCGCCGCCCCGCCCGGCGGACCGTCAGGACGCGGGGGATCCTACGACCCCGGCGCACCGGGAGCACAGGTCCGGGCGGGCGGAATCCGTCCCCACGGAGGAGCGCAGGTTCCAGCACCGGGCGCACTTGCCGTGGGGCGAGGGTTCCGCCGCGGCCGCCGCCCGGGCGCCCCCCTCCACGGGGCCCGGCGCCTCGAGGATCGCCTCGGACACCATGAGCAGGGACTCGAGGCCCTCCGCCCCGAAGGAGCCGAGGAGGTCCGCCGCCTCCGGGTCCGCGGGCCGGATGCGGACCCTCGCCTCGAGGTTGCTCCCGATGGCCTTGGAGGCGCGGAGCCCCTCGCAGGCGGCGCCCACGACGGCGCGGATCCCGCGGAGGGCGGCGAAGCGGGCGAGGAGCGCGTCGTCCCCCTCGCGGGGGCCCTCCGCGGGCCACGGGGCGAGGTGCACGCTCTCCTCCTTCGCACCGGGGAGGAAGGCCCAGGCCTCCTCGGCGGTGTGGACGAGGATCGGGGCCAGCATCCGGCACAGCGCGGACCCGACACGATGGGCGGCGGTCCGGGCGGAGCGCCGCGCCGCGCCTTCCCCGGCCTCGCAGTAGAAGCGGTCCTTGGAGACGTCGAACCAGAAGGCCGAGAGGTCCCCGTCGCAGAAGTCGAAGACGGCGCGGAGCCCCCGCGCGAACTCGTAATCCTCGAAGGCCGCCCCCGCCGCCGCCTGGACGGCGCGCAGGCGCGCCAGCACCCAGCGGTCCAGGGGCAGCAGATCCTCCTCGGCCACGGAGTCCCGGGCGGGGTCGAACCCGTCGAGGACGCCGAGGATCCAGCGGAGCGTGTTGCGGAGCCTCCGGTAGGCGTCGCCGTGCCGCTTGAGGAGCTCGAAGGAGACGGGGACGTCCTCCCTGTACTCCACGGAGGAGACCCACAGGCGGACCACGTCGGCGCCGAAGGCCGTCGTGGACTCGTCGGCGTTGAGCATGCCCCCCTTCTCCTTGGAGACCTTGTCGCCCCCCTCGTCCACGATGAACCCGTTGGTGACGACGGTCTTCCAGGGGGCCCGGCCCGTGAGGGCGACGGAGGGCAGCAGGCTCAGCTGGAACCACCCGCGGTGCTGGTCCGTCCCCTCGAGCACGGCGTCGCTGGGGAACCGGAGGCCGTGGCACTCCCGTTGTACGACGGCGCGCCAGGATGTGCCGGACTCGAACCAGACGTCGAAGATGTCCCTCGCGAGGGTCGCGTCGCCGGAGCCGCAGTGGGGGCACGTCTCCCCCCCGACGAAGGCCCCGGCGGGGCGGCCGTCGAACCAGGCGTCGGCTCCCTCGCGGGAGACGACGGCCCGCGTGTTCCGGACGAGGCCGGCGGTGGTCCACGTCCTTGCGCAGCCCCCGCAGACGGCGGCCGGGATGGGGATGCCCCAGTGGCGCTGGCGTGAGATGCACCAGTCGGGGCGGTCCTTCAGCATGCCCCCGATGCGCCGGGCGCCCCAGGCGGGGATCCAGCGCACGTTCTCCTCCACCTCCTTCAGGGCGCGGGCGCGGAGGTTCTCGTGGTCCACCTTCACGAACCACTGGTCCGTGGCGCGGAAGAGGATGGCGCCCTTGCAGCGCCAGCAGTGGGCGTAGGAGTGGGAGATGGTCTTCCCGGCGAGGAGCGACCCGGAGGCGCGGAGGGCCTCGATGACGGCGGGGTTCGCCTCCTTCGGGACCTTCTTCCCGGCCAGGGCGGGGCCCGCCTCGGCGGTGTAGCGGCCCCGGTCGTCGAGGGGGGAGAAGGGGGGGAGCCCGTTGGCCTGGCCCGTCCGGAAGTCGTCCACCCCGTGGCCCGGCGCCGTGTGGACGCAGCCGGTTCCGTCCTCGGCGGAGACGTAGTCCGCGAGGAGGACGGTCCACGCCTTCGGCGCCGGCCGCTCCGCGGGGAGCCCGAGGTCCGCGGCGACGGGGCGATAGCGGATCCCCTCGAGGGCGCGCCCCTTCACGGGGGCGGAGACCGCGGCGGGAACGAACCCGCACTCCCGCGCCACGGACTCCACGAGCTTCGCGGCCATGACGGTGTGCACGGCGCGGCCCGCGATGCCGTGGGAGACGGCGACGTAGTCGAGGTCGGGGTGGACGGCCACGGCCAGGTTGGCGGGCAGGGTCCAGGGTGTGGTCGTCCAGACGAGGATCCCCGCCTCGGCCCCAGCGGGGAGGCCGAGGAGATCGGCCAGCGCCCTCCCCTCGGCGGCGAACCGCACGAACACCGAAGGGCTCTCCCGGTCCCGGTACTCCAGCTCCGCCTCGGCCAGCGCCGTGGCGCAGGCGGGGCACCAGGTGGTGGAGCGCTTGTCGCGCGTGATGAACCCCTTCTCGAGCATCTCCTCGAACACGGAGAGGACGCCGTCCTCGTACCCCCTGTCCATGGTGAGGTAGGGGCGGTCCCACTGCCCGCCGATGCCGAGGCGGAGGTACTGCTTGCGCTGGTGGTCCACGTAGTGGTCGGCCATGGCCCGGCAGCGCGTCCGGATCTCCGCGGCGGTGAGGGAGCCGAGCTCCTTCCCCGCCTCCTTCATCACCTTGTGCTCGATGGGGAGCCCGTGGCAGTCCCACCCAGGCACGTAGGGGGCGTCGAAGCCCTTCATGGTCCGGAAGCGGACCACGAAGTCCTTCAGCACCTTGTTGAGGGTCGTGCCGATGTGCACGTCGCCGTTGGCGTAGGGGGGGCCGTCGTGGAAGACGAACAGCGGGGCGCCCTTCCGCCCGGCGCGGATGCGGGCCTCGAGCCCGAGGGCCGCCCACCGCTCCCGGATCTCCGGCTCCCGCGCGACGAGGTTCGCCTTCATGGGGAAGTCGGTGTTCGGGAGCCTGAGCGTCGCCTTGTAGTCCATAGGACGAGTCTCCTCGAGTCGGGGTCGCGGAAGGGGGACAGTCCACCACCGGGGGGGCGGCGGGGCAAGGAACCCCGGCGGGAGGGGAGGGGAGGGGAATACGGTACCCGACCCGAATCATCGGGGTTGGGCGATGGGCTCCCGCCTGGCCTGAATTCGCGGGCCCAACCCCGATGAATCGGGTCGGGTACCGTATTCCCCCTAGGCCACGGGCATCCGCTCGACGCAGCCGAGGAGGATGCGGGCGAGCCCCGGCCCCGCGCCGGCGGCGGCGGCGAGGATGCGATCGATGTCCACGGGCTCGAGGTGGTCGGGGAGGCACATGTCCGTCACCACGGAGAAGCCGAGCACCCTCATCCCGGCGTGCACCGCGACGATGGCCTCGGGCACCGTGGACATCCCCACGGCGTGGGCGCCGAGCAGTCGGAGCATCCGGTACTCGGCCCGGGTCTCGAGCTGGGGGCCCGGGACGGCCGCGTAGACCCCCTTGCGGAGCGGGATGCCCTCCTCGAGGGCGACGGCCTCGGCCAGGGCCACGAGGCCCCGGTCGTAGACCACGCCCATGTCGGGGAAGCGGGGACCGAGGGCGTCGTCGTTCGCTCCCCGGAGGGGGCTGTCCCCCATGAGGTTGATGTGATCGTCCATGACCATGAGATCGCCGCCGCGGAACAGGGGGTCGAGGCCGCCGCAGGCGTTGGTCAGGATCAGGGTCGAGGCGCCCAGCGCCCGGAAGACGCGGACGGGGAAGGTCACCTCCCGCAGCGAGTACCCCTCGTAGAAGTGGCAGCGCCCCTCCATGGCCAGGACCGCCCGCCCGCGGAGGACGCCCGCGAGGAGGGACCCCTTGTGGCCGGGCACCGTGGAGAGGGGGAACCCGGGGATGGAGTCGTAGGGGAGGGAGACCGCCGAGCGGATCTCCTCGGCCACGCCGCCGAGCCCCGTGCCGAGGACGATGGCCGCCTCGGGGAGGAAGCCCCGGGGAAGGCGCCGCCGGATCCGGTCCGCGGCCTCCTTCGTCGAGCGCCGCTCCGCTGCGATGACCGCGATGACCGCGATGGCCGCGGCGGTCCGGGAGCCGGTGACGGCCGCCGCCCCCCGGCGGCCCCGGCGGGGGGCCGGGCTCATTTCGCGGCCTTCTTCGCCTTCTTCTTCGCGCCCCCGGAGGCCGTGGTGAGCTTCACCACCAGCTCGTCGGGGTTCATTCCGGAGATGAGGACCTCCTTCTCGGGGGAGGTCGCGCCGGAGGCGATGGTGATGGAGCGGCGGGTGAGGTTCAGCACCTCCGCGAGGAGGAGTTCGAGGGCGCGGTTGGCGCCCCCCTTCTCGGCGGGCACCGCGAGCGCGATCTTCACCCGGTCCCCGAGCCCCCCGACCACCTCGGAACGGCTGGCGCCGGGGACGACCTTCACGCGCAGGACCGACCCCCCCGAGGGGGCGGGCCGCACGGCGCTGTCAGGAATTCCGCTCATTTCGGTGTCTCCGTGGTCTCTTCGGTTCCCTTGGGCCCGGTCTCCCCGGACCCGCCCCCCGTCCCCCCGTTCCCGGGTTCCTCCGGGGGAGGAGGATCGACGACGCCCGGTTCCCCGGCCCCGGCGTCGGCCCCCGTGCCGAGGGTGCGCAGCACCTCCTCGACGGCGGAGGAGGGCAGGAGGGATTTCGGAAGTGGGTCCCCGGATTCCCAGAGGGAGAACCCGAGGAGGAGGGCGAGGTCGGTGCGGTAGAAGCGCTCCTGGCCGTAGAAGTCCCGGATCTTCTTCTCCGCGACCCGGCGGATCCCCTCGACGGCGTCCCGGGCCGCCCCCGAGGAGCGGGCCTCGCGGTACTGCCGGATGGCGTCGAGCACCCCGCCCTGGCCCGTGAACTCCTCGTATAGGGTGCACTCGTCCTCGAGCCACCTCTTGAGGGAGGGGTCGATCTGGGCCGGCGGGTCGGCGGTGCCGGCGGCCGCGTACTCGTTCCAGGCGGCGTCCCCGTCCCCGCTCTCGGCGAGGAAGACCGCCATGTCGAGGTGCTCCTCCGCCGTGTAGGGGACCACGGGAGCGGTCTTCTGGAGGCCGTCGTAGATCTCACGGGGCGTCATCTGCCGGAACTCGACGAAGACGGGGGGGCGGTTCGTCGTGCTGATGAGCCGGATGGCGGAGAGCCCCTCGGGGGAGGCCTTGGCCAGGGCTTCGGGGCGGCGGTCGAGGGCCATGCCCACGCCGCCGCGGACCGCCTCGGGGAACTCGAAGTCCCTGTTGTCCCCCTTGCGGATGCGGGCGGCGATGGTCACGAAGACCCGGCGGCAGCGGGCGTACTGCGCCATCTTGCCCTTCACGCGCTCCTGGTAGGGCTTCGTGCGCATGCGGCCGAGGAGGGTCTTCCAGGCGGCGTCGCAGGCGTCCCACTGGAAGTCGTAGAAGGGGGAGGAGAAGGCCGGTGCGGGGGCCTCCTCGCCGGGCTTCTCCCCCTCCTTCGGGGGCGGGGCGAGGCGGCGGATGGAGAGGTAGGTCGCGAAGTAGTCGTCGCGGTCCGAGGCGAGGGCCGCCTCCGCCGCCGCGCGGGAGGCCCTGTCCCCCTCCCGGAGGGTCTTCGACACGGTCCCGGCGAGCTCCCGCAGCCGGCGGCTGGGCTCGTCCGTTGCCTCGTTGGCGGGGAGGAGCCCGTTGCGGGAGGCCCGCAGGGAGTCCCGGGCCCGGACGTACTCCGTGCCCGGGAAGAGCGGGGCGGCGACGGTCACCTCGTCCACGAGGGGGACGACGCGGGCCTCGGCGCCGGCGGCGAAGGAGAGGGCGAGGTCGGCGGCTTCCTTCTCCGCCCCCTTCGGGAGGAAGTCGGCGTAGATCTCGAGGAGGGACTTCGACTTCGCGAGGAGCTCCGCGACGGCCTTGGCCGGGTGGCCGTCGGCGTCGAGCTTCCGGGCCTCGGCGAGGAGATCCGCCCAGGCCCTCTCCGCCTTCTCCTTCTTCGCGGCGAAGGCGTCCCGGGCCTGCTGCAGGGCGGTGCGGATCTTCTCCGCCTCGCGGGCCGCCTCGTCGCCCCTCGGGGTGGAGGGGTACTTCGCGGCGAACTCCTCGTACTTCTTCGCCAGCCCCTCCCAGAGGGGGCCGTGGGTCTGCCAGGTCTCGGCGGGGGAACCCTTGGCGGCGTTGTTGACCTTCACCGCCTCGAGGAGGAAGGGGTTCCATGCGTCCTCGGCCTTCTCGGCGAGGGTCTTCTCCACGGGGACCGGAATGGGGTCGGTGTTGCCGTTGCCGTTCTCGCCCGGGACGTTGCGGATGACCACCTCGGGATCCCTGGTGGCCAGGTTGTAGGCGTACCCCCCGACCCCGAGGAGCGCGACGACGGCCAGGCCGAGCAGCACCTTGTTCCGCTGCGCGCTGCGGGCCTGGCCGTGGGCCTCGAGGTGGTAGCGGACGCGGATGCGCTCGAGGTCCTCGAAGAGGCCCTGGGCCGACCGGTACCGGTCGTCGGGCTTCTTCTGCATCATCTTCCCGATGACGGCGGCCATCTCGTCGGGGAGGTCGGGGACGTGCTTCTTCAGCGGCACCGGCTCCTCGCGCACCTGCTTGATGATGATCTCCTTCACGTTCTCGCCCGTGAAGGGGGTCTTTCCGGAGAGGACCCTGTAGAAGGTGGCGCCGAGCGCGTAGAGGTCGGCCCGGTGGTCGATGGGCTTCCCCTGCGCCTGCTCCGGGGCGATGAAGTGGGGGGTGCCGAAGATCTGCCCCCCCTCGCCGGCCCCGTCCTCGGCCTTCTTGGCGAGGCCGAGGTCGCCGATCTTCACCGTCCCCTCGGCGGTGAGCATGAGGTTGTCGGGCTTGATGTCCCGGTGGATGATCCCCTTCTTCTCGGCGAAGATGAGCCCCTTCGCCGCGTCGGTCATCATCTCCAGCGCCCGGGACCAGGGGACCGGCCCCTCCTTCGCCACCAGGTCCCCCACGGAGCCGAAGTTCATGAACTCCATGGAGAAGTAGTAGATGCCGCGGTCGCTGCCGACGTCGATGACCTGCACGATGTTGGGGTGGATGAGGCCGCCCGCGGCGCGGGCCTCCTGCACGAACCGATCCACGAAGACGGGGTCCGAGAGGAGCTTCGCGGCGAGGACCTTGAGGGCGACCTCCCGCTTGAGGGAGATCTGCTCCGCCTTGTAGACCGTCCCCATCCCGCCGCGGCCGACGCGCTCGATGATCTGGTAGCCGCCGATGGTCTTGCCGATGAGCCCGCCGCCGGTGCTCTCCTCCTTGGCGTCGGAGAGGAAGGAGAACAGCGTGTCGCCGACCTGGATGTTGTCGCCGATCTTGAGCTCGACGTCGTGGTCCGCCATGAGCTTCTCGTCGTTCACCAGGGTGCCGTTGCGGGACTTCATGTCCCGGAGCAGGAAGGCCCCGTCGGCGGCGGCGATCTGGAAGTGTGAGCGGGAGGCCATGGGGTCCGTCAGCAGCAGCGCGGCCTGGGGATTGTCGCGGCCGACGACGTAGGTCTTCCCGGGCTCCACCTTGAGGGAGGTCCCCTTGTCGCCGCCCCGTTCCACGAGGAGCATGGGCATGCTAGGCGGCCCGCCCCCGGCCGTGGACGTTCTGGGCCCGCCCGTGGAGGTCAGGCGGCAACCCGCGGAAGAGCGCCGAGCCGATGCGCAGCAGGGTCGAACCCTCCTCGACGGCGGCCTCGTAGTCGTCGCTCATCCCCATGCTGAGATCGCGGAGGTCGTCGGGGGAGGTCCGGAGCGCGTCGCGGAGCTCCCGCAGCAGGCGGAAGGCGGGGCGGCCGGCCCCGGGGGAGGGGATGGCCATGAGGCCCGTCACCCTGAGCGAGGGCAGGGAGCGGGCGCGGCGGAGCGCGTCCTCCACCTCCCCCGGTCCGTAGCCGCCCTTCGTCGCTTCTCCGCTCACGTTCACCTGGATCAGGCAGTCAGCGGTTCGGCCGCGCCGGGCCGCCTCCCCCGCGAGCGCCTCGAGGAGTGCGTCCCGGTCCACGGAATGGAACCTGTGGAAAAGCTCCATGGCCCGCCGAACCTTGTTGGTCTGCAGTCTCCCGATCATATGCCATCGGAGCCCGACTTCCGAGAGAGCGTGGACCTTGGCCCCGGCTTCCTGCACGCGGCTCTCCCCCGCGTCCAGGATCCCCAGGGAGGGGAGGAGGGCCACCACCTCCGCCGCGGTGTTCTTCGTGGCGGCCAGGAGCGTGACCCCGGCGGGGTCGCGGCGGGCGCGTCCGGCGGCCCCGGCCACCCCCCGGCGGAGGGCGGCCAGGTTTTCCTCGAGGAGGCCCCTGAGCGAGGAGGGGCTGGGATGACCGGCCATCGTGGGGGCGCCCCCGGACCCAAAACCCCAGTCTACCACGGGGTTAGGGGTTCCCCGGCGGTCCCGGGCCCGGATCCGGGCCGGTGTTCGAAAACCGTTGACTGTGCGGGGAGACCCACCTACGATGTCCCCTTCTCGGCAGGCGGGGCAGCCTGCCGCACCCTGGAATACAGGCAGGACTCGACCATCCATCAGAACCGGGAGGGAGGATGAAGACGCGATCCCTGCGCACCCTTGGCGCCGCTTGCGGCGCCGCGCTCCTCGTCGCGGCGGTATCGGTGCCCTTGACCGGCTGCGCTTCCAAGCCTTCGAAGCCCCGGGAAGAGGTCTTCCGAAAGGCCGTGGCCGACGGTCTCGGATTCTCGGGCCGCATGCTCGTCGTCGATCTCGGACAGCAGTCCCGTGTCCGCGTGGCGCCGGGCGGCGTCCGCCTCGACGGCGGCTTCCTCTTCGTCGAGGAGGCCGACCACCGCTTCAACGCCATCGGCCGTGACAACCTCCACCTCGCGTGGAGCTACGCAGGCTTCGGCGGGCCCCTGCGCAACCGCCCGTTCCTCAGCGCGACCTCCTTCCTCGGAATGACGACGACGGAACTCCACCAGGTCAACCTGGAGTACGGCCACCACGAGGGCGGAACCGTGCACTTCGACATGGCCCCGTCGGCCCGCTTCGGGGCCACCGTGGGCACCGCCTACGTCCCCTGCTGGGGCGGATCGAGGAACGAGAGGACGCTGCGCACCCTCAACCTCGTCACCGGCCTCGAAGGCTGGGGATGGAGGACGCCCGGCGACATCCGGGGCGACATCGCCATCGGGGGAGAGCCCCCGCGGCAGTCCGTCTACTTCGCCACGGACGAGGGCATGGTCTACTCCCTTCCCACGGCGGGGGCCGACGGCCCCGCTCCCGATCCCTACTGGGTGCAGAACACCCACGGCCCGGTCACGGCCGGCCTCACGGTTTCCGGGGACGACCTCTTCGTCGCCTCGGAGGACGGCTTCCTCTACTGCATGGATCGGATCACCGGCGGCGTGAAGTGGGCCGCTCCCCACGAGACGCCGCTCCTCGATGCCCCCGTCGCCACGGCGGGTTCCGTCTACCAGTTCCGCACCGGCGCCCTGTGGTGCCACGACCGCGCCACGGGGGCGGCCCGCTGGAAGTTCCAGGGCGGTGCCCGCTTCGTCCTCGAGCGCGAGGGGAAGGTCCTCGTCCAGAAGGCCGACGGCTCCCTCGCCGAGCTCGACGCCACGGGCAAGGTGGTCGCGACCCTCGGGAAGGGCGGGTACATGTACCCGGCCAACACCCGGGACGACAGCCTCTTCGCCGTCTCCGCCGACGGCCTCGTCATCAAGATCGAGGTCGGCGGCGAGTAGGGACGCATCCCGACGAATCCACCCGCGGGGGGGGGGGCGGGGGCCCCCCCCCCGGGGCGGGGGGGGGGGCCCCCCCCGCCGGGGGGGGGGGGGCCCCCCCCCCCCCCCCCGCGATTCCGGGGCGGTGACCCTCCTCACCGGGGAGGGGGGAAACTTCCCCTTTCGCCCGGGAGGCCGTGGATAATCGACGTGCGGACCGTCCTCACCCGCCCCCGCCGGAAGCGGGGCGGAGGTGTCGAGGGTCCCGGAGGACGAACATGAGCCTGCTCCCGCCGGTCCCGGCCGCCTTCCTCGGCATGTCCGAGATGTGGATCATCCTCGCCCTCGCCCTGCTGTTCTTCGGCGCGAGCCGGCTGCCCGGCATCGCCCGATCCCTCGGCCGCTCGGTGAACGAGTTCAAGGCCGGGATGAAGGACGACGGTTCCGGCGGGACCGCCGGCACGGGCACGGGGACCGGCGCGAACTCCGGCGCGAACTCCGGCGGGACCCCCTCGCAGAACTAGGCGCGGACGCGCACCCGCTCCGCCGCCACCTCCGCCTCCACGCCCTTCCCCACGGGGATCCTCCGCGACTTCCCGTCGCCGGAGGCCAGCGCCTCCCGGAGGCGGCGCACCGCTGCGAGGGGAGGATCGCTCCCCTCCCGCCCGGCGGCACCCAGAAGCCTCGACAGGAGCCTGCGGACCCCCTCCTCGGATCGGCCCGCGAAGGCGGCCCGGGGGAGGGAGGCCGTGGCGCCCCGGACCCGGAGGCCGCGGGCGGCGGTCTCCAGTTCCGCGTCGAGGATCCCGGAGGCCTCCCTCGCCAGCCCCTCGAGGCGGAGGATCGAGGCGCCGGCCTGCGGGTAGGCGGCGAGGAGGGAGGGGAGGATGGAGCTGCGGATCCGCGCCCGGGCGTTCCCGGCGCCGGCGTTGGTGGGGTCCTCCACGAAGGGGACGGAGCGATCCTCGAGGTAGGCGAGGATGGAGGCCCGGCTCTCCGCGAAGAGGGGGCGGACGACGGAGCACCCCCGCGCCCCCGGCAGCGGCCTCCGGAGGGGGATGCCCGCGAGGCCGCGGAGGGTGGCCCCCTGGAGGAGGCGGTGGAGGACCGTCTCCACCCGGTCGTCCCGGTGGTGGGCCACGGCCACGGCGCGGGCCTTCACCCGGCGCGCCACGGCGGCGAGGAAGGCGTAGCGCGCCGTGCGCGCGGCCGCCTCCGGGGAGCCGCCCCCCGGGGGGCGGAGGCCCTTCGCCCTCGCGCTCCGGAAGGGGACGCCGAGTCCCCGGGCGAGGGCCCGGGCGGCGGCGGCGTCGGCCGCGGAACCGGGGCGGAGCCCGTGATCGAAGTGGGCCGCCGTGAGGCGGAGCCGGGGGCCCGGTCCCGCGGAGACGGCGGACAGCGCGCGGCGGCGGGCGGCGGAGGCCGCCCCCCCGGAGCGGGCCACCACGACCCTGTCCCCGCCGCCGAGGAGGCGCTCGGTGCGGAGGAAGGCGGCGACTGAGGATTCGAAGGGGTGGAGGGGGAGGGGAGGAGCGGGGGAGGGGGGCATCGGGGGATTGTAGCGGGGGAGGAGGGGACCCCTGCTTCCCCCTTCTGCGGGCGTGGGGGGCCGCACCGGGGGCGCGGGCGCGGGGGGGGGGGGGGGGCGGCCGCGGCGGGCGCGGCCCCGCGGCGG
>CAYJMF010000017.1:14379-54109 GCA_964370855.1 uncultured Planctomycetota bacterium
GGACCGTAGGAGAGGGGGAGAGGCGGCGGGGTCGAGACGCACTCCGGCGCCGCGGGGAGGGGGCCGGAGTCGGGGCCAAAGGGAGGGGGGGGGCGGCGGGCACCGTTCTTGCCTTGACGGAACCGGAATCCCGCTGGGGTGCACGCTTCCCCCTCCTCCCTCGGGCTCCGATCCTGCCCCCCATTCCTGGATCCTCAGGCAGGTTCGACCCCGCCGCCTCTCTCCTTTGACTTCCTACGCTCCCGACGGGGAGCATCGGATCCTTTCCCGATGCTCCCCGTCGGGAGCAGCGCGCCGGGAGGCGCGCAACGCCCGCTGGCACCCACCCGATCCAGCGGGGACCTCCACCCACTCCCCGCCCTTTCCGGCGGTGGATCTTGTCCCCGCCCCTCCCCGGCGGGACAATGGGGGTTTCCCGCGCCGGCACCGCCGCGCCGCCCGAAGGAGGCATCCATGGCCACCCGCGTCGCCATCAACGGCTTCGGCCGCATCGGCCGCCTGGTCTTCCGCGCCCTGCATGCGCGCCCCGAGTTCGAGGTCGTGGCCGTCAACGACCTCTCCGACCCGGCCTCCCTCGCCCACCTGCTCAAGTACGACTCCGTCCACGGCCGCTTCCGCGGGACCGTGGAGCCGGGGGAGGGGGAGTTCCGCGTGGACGGGAAGCCCGTCAAGGTGCTGGCCGTCAAGGACCCCGCGGCGCTGCCCTGGAAGGCCCTCGACGTCCCCTACGTGGTGGAATCCACGGGGGTGTTCACGAAGCGGGCCGACCTCGAGAAGCACCTCGCCGCCGGCGCCCGCAAGGTGGTGCTGACGGTGCCCCCGAAGGACGAGATCGACGCCATCGTGGTCCTCGGCGTCAACGACGGGGTGCTCCGCCCCGAGCACCGCATCGTCTCCAACGCCTCCTGCACGACCAACTGCCTCGCCCCCGTGGCCAAGGTGCTCCACGACTCCTTCGGCATCGAGCACGGCCTCATGACCACGGTCCACGCCTACACCAACGACCAGCGCATCCTCGACCTCGTCCACAAGGACCCGCGCCGTGCGCGCTCCGCGGCCATCAACATCATCCCGACGACGACGGGGGCCGCCCGGGCCGTGGGCAAGGTGATCCCCGAACTCAAGGGGAAGCTCGACGGCTTCGCCCTGAGGGTGCCCGTCCCCGACGGCTCCGTGGTGGACCTGACGGCGATCCTCAAGCGGGACGTCACCGTCGCCGAGGTGAACGGCGCCATGCGCGAGGCCGCCGCCGGCCCCATGAAGGGGATCCTCGAGTACACCGAGGACCCCGTGGTCTCCTCGGACGTCGTCGGGAACCCCGCGTCGAGCCTCTTCGACGCCTCCCTCACCATGGTGGCCGCGGGCCGCACCGTCAAGGTGGTCGCCTGGTACGACAACGAGTGGGGCTACTCCTGCCGGGTCGTGGACCTCCTCCACCGGCTCTCGAGGCTCGGCTAGGCGCCGGGAAGGGAGGACCGATGCCCTTCGATCGCAGGACCCTGGACGACCTCCCCCTCGCGGGGAAGCGCGTCCTCGTGCGGGTGGACTACAACGTCCCCCTCGGGAAGGACGGCACCGTCTCCGACGATCGCCGCATCGCGGCCAGCCTCCCCACGGTGCGGAAGATCCTCGGAGCGCCCGCCGCCGCCATCCTCTGCTCCCACCTCGGGCGCCCCAAGGGGGGGCCGGAGGCGAAGTACTCCCTCGCCCCCGTGGCGAAGCGGCTGGCGGAGCTGCTCGGGCGCCCCGTGACCTTCGTGCCGGACTGCGTCGGCCCCGCGGCGGAGAAGGCGGCGGCGGCGGCGAAGCCCGGGGACTGCCTCCTCCTCGAGAACCTCCGTTTCCACCCCGAGGAGGAGAAGAACGGGCCGGAGTTCGCGAAGGCCCTCGCGGGCCTCGCCGACCTCTACGTGGACGACGCCTTCGGCGCCGCCCACCGCGCCCACGCCTCGGTGTCCGGCGTTCCGGCCCTGCTCCCCTCGGGAGCGGGGTACCTCCTCGCCCGCGAGGTGGAGATGCTGCAGGGGCTCCTCCAGGATCCGAAGCGCCCCTTCGTGGTGATCACCGGGGGGGCGAAGGTCTCCGACAAGGTCCCCGTCCTGAAGCACCTCCTGCCCCGGGCCGACGCGCTCCTGGTGGGCGGGGGGATGGCCTACACCTTCCTCCGCGCCCAGGGGGTCCCCGTGGGGAACTCCATGGTGGAGGAGACGGCGGTGCAGGCGGCCCGGGACATCCTCCGGGACGCCGACGTGGAGGACGTGAAGGTGGTGCTGCCCTCGGACCACGTGTGCGCGGAGCGGCTCGAGGCGGGGCTCCCGACGAGGGTCGTCACGGGGAGCGTGCCCGCGGGCCTCATGGGCCTGGACATCGGTCCCGCCACGGTGGAGGAGTTCGCCGCCGTGCTGTCGAAGGCGGGGACGGTGCTCTGGAACGGCCCCCTCGGGGTCTTCGAGACGCCCCCCTTCGACGCGGGGACCCTGGCCGTGGCGCGCATCCTCGCGGAGGGCGGCGCCGTCACGGTGTGCGGCGGGGGCGACACCGCCGCCGCCGTGGAGGCGGCGGGGCTGGCGGACCGCATGACCCACGTCTCCACCGGGGGAGGGGCCGCGCTGGAGCTCCTCGAGGGTCGCGTGCTGCCGGGGGTCGCGGCCCTGGCGCGGAAGTAGGAGGAGCCCTGCCGTCCCCCGCGCGCGTCGTCATTGCCCCGAGCCTCCTGTCCTCGGATTTCGCGAGGATGGGGGAGCATCTCCGCGCAGTGGAGGAGGCGGGGGCGGACATCCACCACGTGGACGTCATGGACGGGCATTTCGTCCCCAACATCACCATCGGCCCTCCCGTGGTGAAGGCGATCCGGAAGGCGACGCGCATCCCCCTCGACTGCCACCTGATGATCGACCACCCCCTGGCCTACGCGAAGGCCTTCGCCGACGCCGGGGCCGACGGGATCACCTTCCACATCGAGGCGAAGGACCCCGCGCGGGAGGTGGCCCGGGCCATCCGCTCCCTGGGGAAGCGGGTCGGGGTGGCGCTCAACCCGGACACGCCCGTGGAGCGGATCCTCCCCGTGCTCGACGTCGTGGACATGGTCCTCGTGATGAGCGTGTTCCCCGGCTTCGGGGGGCAGAAGTTCATGCCCGAGGTCCTCGGGAAGGTGGAGGCGCTGCGGGGGGTCCACGGCTTCGACGGGGACGTGGAGATGGACGGCGGCATCAACGCCGACACCGTGGGATCCTGCGCCGCCGCGGGGGCCAACGTCCTCGTCGCGGGGACGGCGATCTACGGCGAGAAGGACATGGCGGCCGCGGTGGCGACGCTGCGGGCCAGGGCGGCGGCCGCGGCCGCGGGCTAGGCGGGGCCGCGGGCGGCACGGACGCGGGGCGGAGGAGGACGGAGATGGGCCAGTCCCGGGCGGGGAAGCGCGAGGCGCCGACGGGCCTCTGGACGAAGTGCGACGGCTGCTCCGCCATGCTCTACAGGTCCAAGGTGGAGGAGAAGCTCGACACCTGCCCCGAGTGCGGGGAGCACTTCCGCATCGGCGGGGCGCGCCGCATCGCCATCACCGCCGACGCGGGGACCTTCGAGGAGTTCGGGTACGAGCTCCAGTCCGGGGATCCCCTCGGCTTCACCGTGGACGGGAAGTCCTACGGGACGCGCCTCGTCCAGGAGCGCAAGCGCAAGGGCGTGAACGACGCCTGCATCATCGGCTTCGCCAACGTGAAGGGGCTTCGGACGGTGCTTGCGGCCATGGACTTCACGTTCTTCGGGGGTTCCATGGGGACCGTCGTGGGGGAGAAGGTCGCCCTCGCCCTCGAGTCGGCGCGGGACAACGGCCTCCCCTGCATCGTCTTCGCCTCCTCCGGCGGGGCCCGCATGCACGAGGGGGCCCTCTCCCTCATGCAGATGGCCAAGACCTCCGCGGCTGTGGCCTACCACCGGACGGGGCGGGCGCCCTTCATCTCCGTCCTGACGGACCCGACCACCGGGGGCGTGACGGCCTCCTTCGCGGCCCTCGGCGACGTCGTCATCGCCGAGCCGAAGGCCCTCATCGGCTTCGCCGGCCCCCGCGTCATCCAGGAGACCATCCGCTCCGAGCTCCCTCCGGGCTTCCAGCGCAGCGAGTTCCTCCTCCAGAAGGGGTTCCTCGACCTCATCGTCCACCGCCTCGACATGCGCGACCGCCTCGCGCAGATCCTCGAGTACTGCCTGTAGGAGGAGGGGTTCGCCCCCTTTCCCCCCCCTCACTTCCCGAGGAGGGCACCCAGTTCCTCCGCGGTCGTGACCGGCGCCCGGCAGGCGCCCCCCTCGCAGAGGTAGGCGGCGGGCTTCCCGTCCACGGGGCCGTAGCCGGCGAGCCAGGGGAGGAGCTTCGCCGTGCGATCCCCGTCGGGGCCCGGGGGGCGGCGGAGGATCACGGTGCGGGGGAGGAACCGGGCGGCGAGGGCCCGGTCCAGGGCCCGGAACCCCTCCGACCCCGGGTCCCCGGCGAGGACCACCTCCCGGGACGGGCCGAGGTCGAAGTCGAGGGCCATGAGGAGGAAGGGGGCCCCCATGGGGAGGCGGTCGAGGGAGCCCGAGAGGGCCTTCACCACGCCGCGCCCGGCGGCGGAGAAGTGGGGGTCCCCGGTCATGGCGCCGAGGCGCAGGAGGAAGCACGCGGCGGCGCTGTTCCCCGAGGGGACCGCCCAGTCGTCGGTCTCGCGGGTGCGCGCGAGGAGGTGGGCCGCGTCGGCGGGCGCGTCGAAGAAGGCCGCGCAGGCCCCGTCCCCGAAGAGCCGCGGGATCTCCCGGGCCGTCTCCATGGCCTGCTCCAGCCGGGCCGGATCTCCCGTGGCCTCGTGCAGTTCGAGGAGGCCGAGACCGAGGAAGGCGTGGTCCTCGAGGAAGGCCGGGCCCGAGAGCCTCCCCTCCCGCCAGGACCGCCGCAACCGGCCGTCGGGCCGCATCCGCGTCCAGACGAAGTCCGCGGCCTTCCCCGCCGCGGCGACGTAGCGGGGCTCCCCGAGCACGCGGCCCGCCCGCGCCAGGGCGGCCACGGCCATGCCGTTCCACCCCGCCAGCACCTTGTCGTCGAGGTGGGGGCGCACCCTCCCCGCCCGCAGGGGGAGGAGCCGCTTCCTCCATCCCCCGATGCGGAGGGCCAGGGCCTCCACCGTGATGCCGAGCTCCTTCGCCAGCGCCGCCCGCTCCCTCGGCAGGTGGAGGATGTTCCCCCCCGGGGGGGCCTCCTCGGCCTCCCCGTGGAAGTTCCCGCTCTCCTCCATGCCGAACACGCGGATCGCGGCGGGGGCCTCCTCGCCGAGGGCGGCCCGGATCTCCGCCGTGGTCCAGAGGTAGAACTTCCCCTCCACGCCCTCGCTATCGGCGTCCTCGGCGCTGAAGAGGCCGCCCCCGGGGTGGGCCATGTCGCGCAGCAGGTAGTCGAGGGTCTCCGTCGCGGTGCGCGCGAACTCCTCCTCGCCCGTCGCCTGGAATGCCTCCACGAAGGCCGTGGCGAGGAGCGCCTGGTCGTAGAGCATCTTCTCGAAGTGGGGGACGAGCCACGTCCCGTCCGTCGAGTAGCGGTGGAAACCGCCGCCCACCTGGTCGTGCATCCCGCCCCGCGCCATGGCGCGGAGCGTCGAGAGCGCCATCTCCCGGCCCCCGGCGAGGCCCGGCCTGTCCGCGGCCTGCAGGAGGAAGGAGAGGGCGTGGGCGCGGGGGAACTTCGGGGCCTCGCCGAACCCCCCGCGGGCCGCGTCGTAGCGGCCCTGGAACTGCCGCACCGCGGCGGCCAGGGTCGCCTCGCCGACGGCGGCCTCCCCGGGTGGCGCGAAGGCGGTGCGGACGAAGGTCTCGATCTCCCCGCCGGCGCGCCGGACGTCCTCTCGGCGCTCCGTCCACGCGTCGTGGATCTTCCGGAGGAGGGTCGGGAAGCCGGGCCGCCCCCAGCGGTCCTCCGGGGGATAGTAGGTGCCGAGGAAGAAGGGGCGGAGGTCGTGGTCGAGGAAGGCCGTCAGCGGCCACCCTCCTCCCTGGCCCGTGGCCTGCACGGCGGTCATGTAGACGGCGTCCACGTCGGGGCGCTCCTCGCGGTCCACCTTGATGGAGACGAAGTGGGCGGCGAGGTAGGCGGCGATCTCCTCGTCCTCGAAGGACTCCCGCTCCATGACGTGGCACCAGTGGCAGGTGGAGTAGCCGATGGAGAGGAAGATGGGCTTGTCCTCGGCCTTCGCCTTCGCGAAGGCCTCCTCCCCCCAGGGGTGCCAGTCCACGGGGTTGTGGGCGTGCTGGAGGAGATAGGGGCTCGACTCCTTCGCGAGGCGGTTGGTGTGCTTCGGCTTCTCGGGCGTGGTCACGGGAGGGGCTCCCTTCGGGGGCGGGGGTTCTTCGGGGAACGCGGCGAGAAGAAGAAGGAGGAGGACGGGAAGGCGCACGGGCCCCACGGTACCCGAACCGCTCCGCCGCTGGAGGAAGGGGGATACGGTACCCGACCCGTTTCATCGGGGTTGGGGCGGGGGGGGGGGGGGCCGGGGGCCGGGGCCCCCCCCACCCCCCCCCCCCCCCCCCCCCCCCCCCCCGATGAATCGGGTCGGGTACGGTATCCCCCTCCGTATCCCCCTATCTCAGGGACTTGAGGAAGGCGAGGAACCCGCGGTCGAAGGCCTCGGCGCTCTTGAAGCCGAGGGCCTTCCAGCCGGGCCCCGGATCGTCGCCCCTGTAGTAGAGGGAGAGGTAGCGGAAGAAGTTCCGCCGTCCCGCGTCCCCGCACTCGTGGAAGAGGTAGAAGACCGTGGCGCCGGCCTGCTCGTAGTAGAGGGACAGCGGGGTCAGGTCGTGGATGACGAGGGTGTCCCGCAGCTGCACCGGCTTCCCGGCCCTGTTGCCGAGGCCGAGGAACCCCCGCTTGCTCATGTCGAGCAGCTCCGAGGGCCGGAAGATCCAGTTCTCCGCGGCCGCCTGGGAGGAGGCGTCCAGGGAGGGCACGGTGCGGTCGTCGAGGAGCGGCCCCCGCCGGCCCATCTCCACCACCTGGTCCTCGACGAAGCGGGCCACCCCCTCCACGCACCAGTACCCCGGCGCCGCCGTGTCGGAGAGATCCCCGTCGGGGATGCCGGCCCAGCGCTGCTCCAGGAAGTGGTGGGTGATCTCGTGGGCGAGCACCGTGAAGAGGCCGCGGCCGAGGGCGTCCCCCTCCTTCCCGCCGGGGACGAAGAACCGGCTGACGCCCTCCCGCGGCGAGAAGAACCCCGCGGACCAGGGCATGGCGTGGCCGCCGCCGGGGAGCTTCTCGGCGAGGTACTCCTCCTGGGTGGCGTGGAGCCGCACGTCGAGGCGGTCCCCGTCCCCCCCCACGGGGCGGACCGCCTCGTCCCCGAGGAGGGAGGCGAGCACGCGCACCGTCCACTCGGCGTTGCGGAGGCAGGGCCCGACGACGGCGGGATCCGCGGAGAGCGTGGTGAACCGGACGTGGTCGGTCCTGAGGACCAGGGCCCGCCCCTTCCAGGGGGGTGCGAGCCCGTCGAGGGCCGGGTCCCCTGCGGCGGCGAACACGCCGGCGGAGGGGAGCAGCTCCCGCGCCCACCGCCGCCAGAGGCGGCCGTCGGGGTCCCGGAGCGGGAAGCCCGGCGGCACGCAGGCGCGGCCACCGGCGGCGAAGTCGTGGCCGCCGGGGTGGAGGAGCTCGGCGTCGTCGAGGAGGACCGCCGCCGCCGCGGTGCGGCCCCGCTCGAGGCACCACTGCACCGCGTCGAGGAAGGGCTTCCGGCAGCGGGAGCGGGCCGCCCCCTCCTCCGCCTGGAGGTTGCGCAGGACCCCCTCCGCCCCCTCCCGCCCCTGGACCGCCGTGAGGGAGGACTCCAGCGCGGCGACGCGGGCCGGGTCGAGGTCCCAGGCCCTCGCCTCGCGGAGGATCTCCCGGCAGGGGCCGACGAGGCGGAGGGTCGCCCTCTTGCGGAACAGCTCCTCGAGGGCGGCGTGCCACTCCACGAGGAGGTGGCGCCGCCATCCGAGGTAGATCCCCTCGTCCCCGCCGACGTGGAGGACATCCCCCCCGGAGACGGCCAGGGCGACCTCCGCGGCGGAGCGGACCACGGGCTTCCCTCCCTCGGCCTCCACGGAGAAGCGCCCCGCGGGGAGCCGGAGCACGGCGCCGCGGAGCACCGTGCCGTCCCGGAGGACCAGCCCGTCGGCGCCGGGGTCGGGGGGCCCGGCGGGGGGGGCGGGGGGGGGGGCGCCGCCCGCCGGGGGCTCCCTCCCCGCGGTCCCCGCCCCCATCGCCGCCGCCGCGGGGGGGCCGCCCGGGGGGGCCCCGGCGAGGCAGAGGATCTCGCCGGACCCGTCCCTGCGGCCGAGCACCAGGAGGACCTTCCCGTCGCCGGCGGGGATGACCTCGCGGACGCTCAAGCCCTTCGGCACGTCCACGGTCCAGAGGACGCGGCTCGTCGCCAGGTCGAAGGCCCAGTTGCCGAGGTAGAGGACGCCGCGGGCACCGGACACCGGCCCCTGCAGGGCGCCGTGGGGGAGCTTCTCGTCCTCCACCAGCTTCGCCGTGCCCGCGGTCTCCAGGTTCTGGGAGATGAGGCTCCACTCGTCGTCGTAGCCCACCAGGGCCCCCTCCACGGAGACCGGATCGCGGATGAAGTCGCTGTAGAAGGCCCGCGACGGGACCGCGAAGTTGGCGAGGCAGCGCCGCTCCTCCCGGCCCCGGGGGGTGGTGGAGGCGGGGGGGAAGGGGATCCGGCTGTCGACGAGCACGTGGCCCCTGCCGGCGAAGCGGACGTCCATGCGGCCGCCGCTCGAGTACTGGGACTGGACCGGGGGCCCCTTGCGCTTCGAGGCCTCCTCCACGGGAGCGGAGCCCTTCTCGAAGCCGGCGCAGGTGGCGGTGAACAGGTGCATGCAGTCGTCCCAGAGGTTCGTGGCGCCGAGGAAGCCGCGGTCCTCCCGCCAGGCGATGCGGCCCCGGACGGGGAAGTCCGTGGCCGCCTTCCGGAAGGTCCCGGAATCGATGCGGATGGAATGGAGGTCCTCCCCGTCGGCGGCGAAGGCCCAGCCCCGCGCAACGACGGGGGGGCCCGTGAGGGGGGAGGTCTTGCTCCACCCGCTCCCGAAGCCGCTGGTGCGATGGGGGATCCCGCGGAGGCCCCCGGGGGTCCAGAGGAGGATCCACCCCTGCCAGACGGAGAGTTCCACCTCGTCCCCCTGCACGGAGAGGGAGCGGGGGGGGCAGGCCGGCTGGCCGTCGGCGATGCGCACCGCGTGCAGGTCCCCGTCGAGGAAGTAGCAGATCCCGCCCCAGCAGACGACGTTGGAGAGGGAGCGGAAGGGGCGCCGCCACGCCACCACCGGGAGGGAGCGCAGGGGCTCGACGTCCACGGTGCGATCGCGGGCCGGGTTGCCGCCGACCTGGTTCCACTCCCGGGCCGAGGGATCCTCCCCGGCGGGGGGGGGAGGCGGCCCCGGGGCGGCGGCGGCCGGCGAGGGGGCGGCCGTCGTCCCGAGGAGCGCGGCGAGGAGCAGCGTGCGGAGATGTCCCGTTCCCACGGGGGGAGGATACCCCCGCGGCGGGCCCGGGCGCAGGGTCCGCGGCCCTCTTCCGCTCCGTGTGCCCCGGTCGTGCCCGGGTCTCGCCCCGGCGCCTAGTGGGGCGGCGGGGGAGGGGGGATGGCGCCCGTCGGGCGGGTGGCCATCTCGAAGGCCCCGACGATCTTCTCCACGTTCACGGGCTTCGGCGCGAAGACGACGCCCCGGGGGAGGGGGGGGACCTGGTCCCGGGGCATGGAGGACATGACGATGATCCGGATCCCCGGCTTCGTGGCGACGAGCTTCGCCGCCAGCTCGTCCCCCTGCATCCCGGGCATCATGATGTCCGTGAGGACGAGGTGGAAGTCCCGCTCCTGGACGGTCTTCAGGGCGTCCTCGGCGGAGCCGCAGCAGTAGACGTCCCAGCCGAGGTGCCGGAACTGGAGGGAGAGGGTGAAGCCGAAGACGCCGGAGTCGTCCACGATGAGGACGCTTCTCTTGACGGCGGGAGCGGTCATGGCGGGTGCGGCCTCCTGAGCGGCGTCGGGACTTCCTCCGGCATCCTACCCACCCCCCGCGGGATTCCGCGACGACGAATCCCCGGTGCCGGAGGGGTGCCCTGCGCTCCGCACCGTGACCACGGTTCCGCGCGGCCGTGACCCCCCCGGGGTCACGCGGGGCGCCGGCCCCGGCCCCTCCGGGACTGGCTCCGCCGGGCCGGCTGTCGTATGGTTCTCCCGTCGAGCCATGGATCGAGGAGGCGGGCGCGTGGACATCCAGGAACTCGTCGCGGATCCCCGGGTGCAGGCGGGGGCGGGGGCGGCGGCCCTCCTCCTCCTCGTCATCGTGCTCGCCGTCCGCTTCGCCGGGAAGCGGGCGAAGAGGTCCGCCGCCGACGCCGCGGCCCGGGGACGGCAGAACCTCCTGGCGGCCATCCGCTCCTTCCGCGACGAGGTGAAGAAGGCGGCGGCGGCCTCGGAGCCGGTGTTCCGGAAGATGGACGCGGAGTCGGCCCAGGGCTCCTCCATCGGCCACTGGAGGACGACGCTGCGCCACCGCATCGCCGTCCGCCCCCTCGACTTCGGGGCCGTCAAGACCGCCGCCCGCGGCCTCGGCCTCGACTCCATGCCGGTTTCCGACCTCGAGGTCGCGTGGAGGAAGATGGAGCGCCAGATCTCCGACTACAACGGGGGGAAGCTCGACGCCTCGCCCACGCCCATCGCCACCATCCGCCAGTTCGAGAAGGACCTGCAGAAGCTGGTGGTCCTCGCCAACATCGCCCTCAAGTCCCTGGAGGGGTAGCGGGGGAGGAGGGCCCCGTCCTCCCCCCGGCCCCTGAGAAGGATCGTTCCGCTCGGTTCCGCACGGCGGGGACCCCGTTTCCCCGGCGGCAAGGGTGTCCCGGCTCCCATCCGCTCCCGACCCCTTCCTCCCCGCCGCGGCACGCCCTTTGCCATCTCCCTCCGCGCGCACCGTCGCGACCGCCCCCTCCGGGGGGCGCCGAGCCTCGCCGGGGGGCGGCCGTTGCGCCTCCTCCCGGGCCGCCCGCCCGGGTCCTCCACCGTCGTCCCCCCTTCGGAGGCCCGGGCAACCCCTTCCGCCGCCGGTGGGAATCCGTGGCGGTCCGTGGGAAAACATGTGACAAAATAGTCACATGAAACGGCGGAGGAGGGGGCCCGGGGGGCGGGCGGGGGCGGGAGACGGGGCCGACGCCGCGGTCTGGAGGGCCCTCGCCAGTCCCGCCCGGCGGGCGGTCCTGGAACTCCTCCGCGCGGGCCCCAGGACGACGGGGGAGATCGCCGCCCTCCTCCCCGGCACGCGCTACGCCGCCATGAAGCACCTGGCCGTGCTGGCGGGGGCCGGGCTCCTCTCCGCGGAGCGGCGGGGGAGGGAGCGGTGGAACCGGCTCGAGGCGGGGGCCATGGCGCGGCTGCTGCGCCGGTGGGCGGAGCGCTACGGGTGCCCGCGCGGACGCCGCGGGTCCGGCTCCCCTACTTCGGCATCCACTTCTCGAGCAGCCTCCGGGTCGCCGGCAGGTCGTCCTGGGCGAGCACCACGCCCCCGGGGTTGACGAGGTAGATCCGGTTGCCCCACATGTCCGGGAGGCCCCAGGCGTCGAGGACCGGGCGGGCGGCGGGGAGGACCGGGAAGGGGAGTTGGTGGCGGAGGACGAACGCCTTCGCCTCCTCCGGGCCGTCCGGGGTCACGCCGACGGCGGTGAGACCCCGCGGTCCGTACTCGTTCACGAGGTCGAGCACGAGGCCGATGTCCTCGTTGCAGTCCGGGAGGTGGGGCCGGAAGAAGACGACGAGGCCCCACTTCCCCTCGATGACCGCGGAGGCCTCCCTCCCCTCGAGGAGGAGCCAGCCCTCCCCCCGGACGGCGGGGGCGCGGCGCCCCTCGGCGGGGGCGGCGCAGCCGGCGGCCAGCGCGAGGACGGCGGCGAGGATGGGCGCGGCGAGGTTCCTGTTCATGGGGGGAATGGTACCGCGGCCGCGGGACGGGGGGGAGTGGTTGCGAGCCACCCCCCGTGACGGGTCAGCGGACGAGGTCCGCCTCCCACCGCTCGCCGCCGGGGACCGCCTCGCCGCGAAGCGCCGCGGCCAGGGCGGCCAGGGCGCGGCCGGCGTCCCCGATGGGCCAGTAGAAGGCGTCCCAGTCGTCGGAATCCTCCCCGTCGTGGCAGGGAACCACGACCTCGAAGCGGTGGGCATGCCCCATCTCCCCCCAGGCGCTACCGCACCGCTTCTCGATGTTGTCGAGGTCGGGGCGGGAGAGCTCCCCCTTCTGCTTCCGCGTGCGGCGGAGGAGCTTGCGGCGCATGACGTCGGCCACGAGGGAGGGGAGGTCGGCGCCCCGCTCCCGGAGGTCGAGGATCTCCGCCCGGGAGAGGGGCGCGAGGAACAGGGAGAGCTTCGCCACGGGGGCGAGCCGCTCATGGGCGAGGAGAGCCGTGCCCACGAAGGGGTTCCCCTCGAAGAGGGCGTCCCCCCCGGCGAGGGTCGCCTCGAGGGCGTCGAGGTCGAGGGCCTGCACGTCCCCCCGCACGTCCATGACGACGAACCGCGGATCGGAGCGCAGGGCCTCCACCGCCGCGCGGGGCCGGAAGTGGTAGTCGACCCCGTCCCGCTCGCCGGGGCGGGGGGCGCGGGAGTTGTGGAGCACCACGGGGTGGAGGCGGGCGTGGAGCCCGGGGTGGATGCGCGCCAGGGCCCGCACCAGGGGGCTCTTCCCCGCGCAGGAGGGGCCCGAGAGGATCACGAGCCGGGAGGAGGGGGGGGAGGGGGCCACGGTCCCCGGATTCTACGGGAGAGTGGGGAATACGTTCCCCACTTGGCCGCCGGCCCGGTGGAACCTCCGCCCCTGTCCCCGGAGCAGGGGCAGGGGCGGAGGCGGCGTCCCACCGGCGCCCCTAGTCGGAGTTCTCCGGCGGGCGCCTGTGGGGAGGCGGGGGAGGCGGGGGATCGTCGCCGCCGCCGCCCGGCGGCGGGGGAGGGGGAGGAGGCGGGGGAGGCGGGGGATCGTCGCCGCCGCCGCCGGAAGGAGGAGGAGGAGGCGGGGGAGGCGGGGGGGGAGCCGGAGGGTCGTCGCCGCCGCCGCCGGGAGGAGGAGGAGGAGGAGGGTCCTTCGGCGGGTCCTTGGGCGGCGGGTCCTTGGGCGGCGGGTCCTCGGGCGGCGGGTCCTTGGGCGGGTCCTTGGGAGGGTCCTTCGGCGGATCCTTCGGCGGGTCCTTCTTCTTCTTGGGGGGCTTCGGAGGCGGACCGCCACCACCGCCGCCTCCTCCGCCGCCGCCCCCGCCGCGGGCCAGGAGGAGGGGCTGGTCCTTCGCCGTCGATCCGTCGCCCGCCACCGACCAGGAGACCGAGAGGGCGAGGGCCGCGCCGGCCGCCACGCCCAGGGTGAACCTCGAGGAGCGACCCGCCATGGAACCTCCTTGCCGCGATGGACCTCCGCGGACGGGAGGAAGGATGCCACGCCTTCCTTGCGGGAATCCTAAGGCGCGGGGAGTTCCCCGCCGCCCGCTCCCGGCCCCCTACTCCGCCTGGCTGTCGTACAGGAGGAAGGCGTCGTTGGCCTCCTCGAACTCCAGGTGGTGCTGCCGGCACCCGTTCCGGGAGCAGATCCGGAGGAAGCCCCCCCCGGCGAGGTCCACGGCGACCATGGGCGCCTTGCAGAGGCAGAGGCCGTGGATCGGGAAGGGCTCGTGGCAGCGGGGGCAGCAGAACTCGGCGACGGACCCGGGGATGTCCGGGAATCCGCAGAAGCGCCTGTGGAAGCTCCCGTAGATCGCGCTGAGGTGGACGTGGCCGACCCGATCCCCGATGCCCGCGAGGAGATCGATGGAGGGGAGGCCGTCCACCTCGACGGCCCGGCACGCCAGGGGAGAGAGGCAGCGGGGGCACTTCGCCGCCAGGAGGAGGAGGGAACCCGACATCGCGACCCCCTTTCAGGGGTCCATGGGCCGCCAGGCCCGGTGTCCGGGACTTCCTCGCGCCGGGCCGGGTCGGCTTCGGGCCGCCCGTCGGAGCGGTGCGCATGGACCGGCTGATCGGATTCTATCCGGGATCGGAAAACGCCGCTTGTCGGGCGACAAGGAGCCGGGAATCCCCGGTATCCTGTCCCCGGGACGGGAGGGTGCGATGGCCGAAGGTCTTCCGGTCGGGGATGCCGCCGCGATCCGCGCCGCCGTCGCGGGGAGGTATCGCGCCGCCGCGGCGGGGACCGGCGAACGGTTCCCCTACGCCGTCGGGCGGCCCGCCGCCCTCGCCCACGGGTACGGCGAGGATCTCCTCGGCGCCCTCCCCGCCGCCGCCGCGGAGCGCTTCGTCGGCGTCGGCAATCCCTTCCGGATCCGGCGGCCCGCCCCGGGGGAGCGGGTCCTCGACGTCGGCTGCGGGGGAGGGCTCGACGTGTTCGCCGCTGCCCTCCTCGCAGGTCCCGGGGGCCGGGCCGTCGGCCTCGATCTCGTGCCGGAGATGGCCGCCGCCGCGGGCCGGGCGGCGGAGGGGTGGACGGGAGGGCACGCCTCCTTCGCGGCGGGGGCCGTCGAGTCCCTCCCTTTCCCCGACGGCGCCTTCGACCTGGTCCTCTCCAACGGGGTCCTCAACCTGGTCCCCGACAAGGACGCCGCCTTCCGGGAGATCCATCGCGTGCTGCGTCCCGGAGGCCGGCTGGCGGCGGCGGATCTCCTCGTGACGGAGTCCGTCCCGCCGGAGGTCCTCGCCAGCCTCGACGCCTGGTCCACCTGAATCGCCGGCGCCCTGCCGGGCAGGTACTGCCTGGCGAAGCTCCGGGAGGCGGGATTCGACTCCGCGGAGATCGGGGAGCGGACCGGCGTCTCCACGTCGAGGTACACGGAGGCCTTCCTGATCGAGGCCGTCAAGGCGTGATGGGGTGCCTCGATCAGAAGTCGACGAGGATCCCGAGGAGGAGGTCGGCGTGGTCGTACCGCCGCGCCCCCCCGAGGATCTCGTCGTAGCGCAGCTCCGCGAAGGCGGAGACCTTCTCCCCGACGGGGATCTCGCCGCCGAGCCCCACCCGGGCCAGGAGGCCGGACTTGTCCCCGCTGCGGCTCACTTCCGCGTGGACGAAACCGACGCCGCCGAGGAGGTAGGCGTGGACGGGATCTGTCCCGAGGAACCACTTCCCCTGGGCGCCGATGGACAGGAGGTCGACGTCCCCCCGGTTCGGCCTGCGTCCGACCTCGAAGCCGTTGGCGAGTTCGAGGAACCCCTCCACCGCGACCCGTTCGTCGAGGCGGGATCCGAAGCGGAGCCCGAGCCCGGGATCGCTGTCCCCCGCGGAGCCCGGGGTGTCGAAGTCCTCGAAGCCGAAGAGGAGGGCGAGGCCGGCGTAGGGGCCGCGGCGGGGCGAAGGAGCCTCCGGCCCCTTCGCTTCGGGAGGCCCGGACGGTTCCGGCGGCGCAGGCTGCTCCTCCCCGGCGACGGGGGTCTTGGCGGGCTCCGGGGGGGCCGGCATCGCCTCCTCCCCTTCCGTGGAGAGGAAGTCGGGGAACATCCAGCGCTGCACCGAACCGGCGCCGCGGTCCCGGGCCGGCGAGGCGCAGGCCGCGAGGGCCGCGGCGGCGAGGAGGCAGGTCGAGAGGGATTGCACGGGGCGCATGTAGGCTCCTTTCCGACAGGTGTGGGTCGGGAGAGGATGCGCCGTACGGAATGGTCCGGCGATCCATCCCCGTCCGTGGCCATCGTCGGAGGAGACTAGCACTGGCTCAGGCGGGAGACCGGGGGAGTGGGGGAACCGGGACCGGTCCTCCCCTCCCTCTCCCGCTCCGCGCCTACTCGTCCCGCTTCTTCCCCTCCCCCTCGATGCGCTTCAGGGCCTCCGCCGCGGCGCGCTTGACGGAGGGGAAGGGGTCCTTCGCGGCGCGGGCGCGGAGCGCCTCGACGGCCGCCCTCGCGGTGAAGTCCCCGGCCACGCGGCAGGCGTGCTGGCGCATCCGGTGGTTGGGATCGTCCACGAGCCTCCGGATCGCGGCCCCCGTCTCCGGGGCGTCGGGCTCGAAGGCGAGCAGCACCTCGAGCGCCGCCTCGCGCATCCCCTGGTGGTCGCCGCGGGGCCAGTCGTAGGCGAGGAGCGGCCGGGCGAGGCCGAGGGCCCGCGGGTCGCCCAGCGCCGACAACCCCTTCAGCGCGCCGTACCGGAGGGTCTCGCGGTGGGAGTCCTCCTCCAGCAGCGCCGACAGCGCCTCGAAGGCCCCCGCGGCATGGACCTTCCCGAGGGACTGGGCCGCGGAGGAGCGCACGTAGGGGTTGGCATCGGACTTCACGAGGGCGAGGAGCGTCTCCGCGGCGGTCTCCCGCGGGAGGCTGCCCAGGGTCTCGGCGGCGGCGGCGCGGACACGGGAGTCGCGGTCGGCGCAGGCGGCGACGAGGGCGGCGGGGGATCCGGGCCCGGGATTGCGGCCGAGCGCGCGGACCGCCTCCACGCGGACCGACCAGCAGGCGTCCCCCTTCGCCGCGGCCTCCAGCGCCGCGGCGGCCCGGTCCGGCCACTCGCCGAGGGCCTCCACCGCGTCGAGGCGGCCGGTGGGGTCGTCGCACTCCCGCAGCAGGGTGGACCACGCCTCGAACCCCTGCTGCACCTTGATGCGGGCGAAGACCCCGCCGCCGAGGCCGGCGCGGAGCCAGGCCGGGGAGGGGAGGAGCGAGGAGGGGATGTTGCTCGAGGGGCCCGGGCCCCAGGGAACGAGGAACTCCTGGCGGCGGGCCGCGACGGAGAGGGTGATGGAGGTCTCCCATGTGTCCCCCGGTTCGGAGGGTCCCCCGACGGCCACCGGCAGGGAGAACCGGAACGCCCCGGACTGGCCCCCGCCCTCCGCCTGCACCTGCTCCACGACGACGCGGACCTGGTGGCCGTCACCGACCTTTTCCCACGACACCTCCACCACCGGGTAGCCCGCCCCGTAGACCCACTGGTCGAAGAACCAGGAGAGGTCGCGGCCGGCGGCCCCCTCCATGGAGCGGCGGAAGTCGTCGCTCACGACGGCGCGGTCCTCGTTCTCCCGGACGTAGCGGCGGATCCCCTCCCGGAAGGCGTCGTCGCCGAGCTCGAGGCGGAGCTGGTGGAGGATGGCGGCGCCGCGGTCGTACTGCTTCCCGCCGAAGAGCTCGAGGGGGACGTCGCCGCGGGGCGCAGGGCTGAGCCCGAGGCCCGCGGGCAGCGGGGTGCCGTCCATGTATCCGCGGTTCTGCCCCCGCCGGTGGAGGGCGAACTCGGCGGCCCCGTCCCGGTGCTCGAAGAAGAGGTCCGTGAAGTAGGTCGCGAACCCCTCGTTGAGCCAGAGGTGGTCCCAGGTCCGGCAGGTCAGGAGGTCCCCGAACCACTGGTGGGCGAGTTCGTGGGCCACGAGGCCGTCGCCGGTGTAGTTGGGCCTCACCTCCTTCCCGTGGAGGAGCCGCATGTTCATGGTGGTGCAGGAGGAGTTCTCCATGCCCCCGTAGACGAAGTCCCACACCGTGGTCTGGGCGTAGCGCGGGTAGGGGTACTTCCGCCCCGTGTACTCCGTGAAGAAGGCCATCATCGCCGGTGTGCCGTCGCAGCCCGTCGCCATCTCCGCGGCGCGGCCGGGGGGGGCGCTGTACTCGAGCGGGATCCCCTCCCACGCCGCGGTCGCGGTCTCGTACCTCCCCGCGATGAGGGAGACGAGGTACGACGGCATGCGCTGCTCCATCCGCCAGTGGTCGGTGCGGAGCCCCTCGCCTGCGGGGAGGCTCTCGACCAGGGTCCCGTTGGAGACCGTGCGGAGGTCCGAGCCCACGGTGGCGAAGATCTCGCAGGTGAGCCGGTCGTCGGGCTCGTCGTAGCAGGGGAACCAGCGGCGGTTGTCGGTCCCCTCCCCCTGGCTGTACATGGAGAGCGGCGTCGAGGGGTTCTCCGCCGTGGGGGCGTGGAAGAAGATCCCCTGCGTCGGGCGGCTCCGGTAGGCGACGGTGACGGAGCCGGCCCCGTCCCGCGGGAGGGGGGCGGCGAGGTCGAGGGAGAGGATCCCCTTCTCGACGCGGAAGGGGAGGGGGCGGCCCTCCCCGTCCCTTGCCGAGAGGACCTCCGTCTCCTCGCAGTGGAGGCGAAGCGTCTTCAGCGGGTCGGCGAGGGAGAGGAAGGAGAGGGTCGCCTCCCCGTCCACGGTCCCCTCGGCGATGCGCGGCGTCACGCGCAGCACGAGGTGGACCTGGTCGAAGTCCCGCGTGGAGGCGTCCAGCGGGGGCGGCCCGTCGCCTGCGAGGGCGGCGGGGAGGAGGAGGGCCGCGGGGAGGGTCCCGGCGGCGCGGAGGAGTCGGCGGAGGTCGATCATGGCCGGGGAGGATAGCGGACGGGGGGCGGGGACGCCAGAGCGGCGGAACCGGGATTTCCATAGACAATCGTCGATGGATGGCGGATCCTTCCCCCATGGAACGGAGGAAGGCCCGCCCCGCCCCCTGGCGTCCCCTCCCCGCGGCGCGCCGCCGCCGCCTCGTGGCGGTCCTCCGGGCGCTCGGCGACGGGAGCCGCCTCGAGATCCTGCGCCTGCTGGCCTCCTCGCCGGAGCCCCTCACCGTGGCGGCCGTCACCCGCCGCTTCCGGTTCCGCCAGCCCACCATCTCCTTCCACCTGCGCGTTCTCCGGGACGCCGGCCTCGCGGAGGCGGTGAAGGAGGGGCGGCACTCCCTGTGGCGGGATCGCCCCGGGGGGCTGGCGGAGGGACTGGGTCCCTAGCGGCGCTTCCGCTTCGCGGCCGGGGGCTTCGGCTTCGACCTCGGCTTCGACTTCGCCTTCGCCTTCGCCGCCCCGGCCCTCCCCCTCCCCTCCGCCGCGAAGTGCCCCAGCAGGTCGAGGGAGGTGATGATCCCCACGAGGCGCGCCTTCTCCACGACGAGGACGCGGTGGATGCGCTCCTTCGCCATGCGCCGGGCGATGCCGGGCACGGCGTCCCCGGGGGCCACGGTGACCACCTCGGACTGCATGATCTCCTCCACGGAGCCGAGGTCCACCTCGGCGGGGTCGTCGGCGTCGGGCATGGAGGGCGCCTCGTCGTCGTCCTCGTCCACGTTGAAGATGGCGCGCACGTCCCCGCGCGCCTCCCGGGCGATGTTCCCCTCGAGGAGCCGGGGGATGAGGTCGGTCTTGCTGACCACCCCGAGGAGGCGGCCGTCCACGGCCACCACGGGGGCCCCGGAGATGCGGTCCTCGGCGCAGATGCGCGCGAACTCGGAGATGGGGGTGGAGGGGGTCACGGTGATCACCTCGCGGGTCATCACGTCGGCGGCGGTGAGGGGCATGGGTGGATCTCCTTGAACCTCCCTCCTGTACCCGATGGAGGGCGTGACGTCCACGGTATCACGGGGGATCCCGCCCCGCGGACACGGGGTAGGATGCACCGATGAGAGCGCGCCCCCTTCCCCGTTCCCCTCTCCTCCGCCCCGCCCTCCTCCTTCCTCTCCTCCTCCTCGCGGCCCCCGCCGCCGCCCGTGCCGAGGATCCCCCGAAGCCGGTCATCGAGGAGGCCCTGCGCATGGCCTCGGCGCCGGCGTGGAAGGACCGCCTGCAGGGGCTCGGGATGCTGGAGTCCTTCCCCGGGGACGGGCGCGCCACGGCCGCCGCCGTGAAGCTCCTCGCCGACCCCGACTGGGAGGTGGCCATCCGGGCCTCGAAGGCCCTCCGGGTCATCGGGGGGGACGGGGCGAAGGACCCCCTCCTCCGCCTCTGCGTGGAGGGGGAGATCCACTGGATCCGGGACGGAGCCGCCGCCGCCCTCCGGGCCATGGACGCCGAGGGCTCCGCCGCCCGCCTCATCGCCCTCGCCCGGAACCTCCGCGAGCCGGAGTCCCAGGCGCGGGCCCTGGAGGCCGCGGCGGCCATGGACTCCGGCCCCTCGGCGAAGGGGGCCACCCCCTTCGTCACCAGCCGGGAGCCCCTCGTCGCCGCCGCCGCCGTCCGCATCCTCGGCGCCGCCGCCGCCGCCGATCCGTCGGTGCGCGAGGAGACCGTGGCCCTCCTGCAGCGGATCCTCTCCCTCCGCGGGGACCGGAAGTACTTCTTCGCCTACGCCGCCGCCGTGGAGGCCCTCGGCGCCGTTCCCACGGAGGAGACGACGGCCCTCCTCCTCGATGAGATCCGCCGCCTCCCCGACGAGGACGCCTACATCCCCGAGCGCATCGCCCGGGGCCTCGCCCACCCCGGGCGCCCGGCCACGGGCGCGGCCGTGGACGCCGCCCTCGCCGCGGAGAAGGGCCCCCCGGCGCTGCGCAACCTCGCCCGCCTCGCCGCGCGGCTCCGCCTCGCCGGCGCGCGGCCGGGGCTCGAGAAGGCCCTCGCCCACGGGGACGAGCGGGTCCGGTCCGAGGCCTGCCGGGCGCTGGGGATCCTCGCCGATCGCGAGTCGGAGCCGCTCCTCCGGAAGGCCCTCGCCGACAAGAGCCCGTGGGTCCACACGGAGGCCGTCACGGCCCTCGTCCGCATCCTCGACGGCCCCGGCCGCCGCGAGCTCGGGACGGCGCTGGCCGCGGACAGGGCGGAGGAGATCCGCCTCCAGTGGGTGGTGGAGTCGGAGGAGCGCCGCGATCCCGCCGACATCCCCGTCCTCGCCCTCTATTTCAAGGACCGCTCCTGGCGCGTGGCGTCGGCGGCCCTGGCCGCCGCGGGGACCCTCGGCGCCGCCGGCGACCTCCCGCTCGTGGAGGAGTTCGCCACCCACAAGGACTGGAAGGTGCGGGCCGCGGCCTTCGAGGCCATGGGGCGGTTCCGCGCGAAGGAGGCGATCCCGCTGCTGGCGGCGGGGCTCAGGGACCGGGACCCGGTGGTGAAGGGGGTCTGCCACGCGAACCTCCAGATCCTCACGAAGAAGGACCTCCCCGCGGACCCCGCGGCCTGGGCGAAGTGGTGGGAGGCCAACGGGGGGGCCCTCGACATCGTCAAGAAGAGCCGCAAGGACGCCGCGCGTGTGACGACGGAGAAGTCCGACGAGGACCGGTACGGGGACTCGCTCTACGGGAAGCGGGGGGTGGAGATCCTCCAGAAGGCCCGCATCCTCGTGGTGACCGGGGCCTGGGACCACGCCGAGAAGGTGCTGGAGCACCTGGAGATCAAGCACACGCTGCTGCGGGCGCAGGAGCTGAAGGAGGCGGGGCTCAACCCGAACCAGGTGGTGCTGGTCAACTGCGAGGGGAACCTCGACAAGGACAGCGTGGAGCGGCTGCAGTGGTTCGTGAACGCCGGCGGCTACATGATGACCACGGACTGGGCCCTGGCCCGCGCCCTCAGGCTCTGCTGCCCCGGCTACGCCGACCACTTCTCCGGCTCCAACACGGGGAACGACGTGGTGGTCGTGGAGGACGCCTCCCCCGGCCACCGCTACAACGCCGGGGTCTTCGAGAACGTGCCGGCCATGAAGTGGTGGCTGGAGATCCAGGCCTTCCCCATCAAGATCCTCTACCCGGAGCGCTGCGAGATCCTCGTGGACAGCGCGGAGATGAGGCGCAAGTACGGCTCCTCGCCCATGGCCTTCGGCTTCCGCTGGGGGCTCGGGCGGGTGGTGCACTCGGTGAGCCACTTCTACCTCCAGGAGGAGGGGATGACGCAGGCCCGCGGGGAGAAGGCGCGGAAGGTCTTCGCCGCGGACCACCTGGGGCTCTCCCTCGAGACCATCCGCGCCATCGAGGAGAAGGGTGGGTTCGCGGGCTCCATCAACGAGGAGACGATGAAGAAGATCGCGCCGGACTACTCGATGTTCCGGCTCATCGTGAACTTCGTGGCCGAGAAGTCCCGCTGGGTCGAGAACCTGTAGCGGCGCGGAGGGCGCGGACCTCCGCCGCGGAGAGCAGGCGGTGGGCGCCGGGGGCGAGGTCCCCGAGGGCGACGGGGCCGTAGGAGACGCGGACGAGGTGCTCGACGGCGAGTCCCGCCCCGGCGGCGAGGCGGCGGATCTCCCGGTTGCGGCCCTCGGCGAGGACGAGGACCAGCCAGGCCGACTTCGGGTTCTCCGATTCGAGGATCACGGAACCTGGTCGCACCCCTCTCCCGTCGATGACGGTTCCCTCTCGGAGCTTCCCAAGTTCCTTCGCACCCGGCCGCGGCTTCACCTTCACCCTGTAGACGCGCGGGACGGCGTTGGCCGGGTTCTCCAGAGCGGCGGCGAGTCCCGTGTCCGTGGTGGCGAGGATGAGCCCCGCGCTCGCGGCGTCGAGGCGGCCGACGAACCGGAGGAGGCCGGGGGCGGCGGGGAGGAGCTCGAAGGCGGTCCTCCGCCCCTCGGGGTCGGCCCGCGTGACGACGAAACCCCGCGGCTTGTTGATGGCGACGACCACGGCCTCGCCCGCGGCGGGGGGTGCGGCGAGGGGGGCGCCGTCCACCTCGATGCGGTCCCTCCCGGGATCGACCCGCTGCGCGGGGGAGGACGCGGCCCTCCCGTTGACGGTGACGCGCCCCGCGGCGACGAGGGCCTCCGCCTCCGTCCGCGTGGCGGCGCCGGCCCGGGAGAGGGCGCGGACGAGGGAGCGGGAGCCGGCGGCGGGGGTCACGGGGCGACGATCTCGACCCCGCGATCGCCGAACCGCAGGAAGTCCCGCGTGTCCAGGGTGATGAGGCGTCGGGCGCCCGCACGGGCGACGGTGTCGAGGATCTCGAAATCGTGGATGGCGCCCCCGACGGCGCCGGCGGCGACGGCCGCCTCCAGGAGCTTCCATCCTCCGTGGGGAGGGGGGGTGAGGATGTCGGCCTTCCCTTCGAAGGCCCTCCGAAGGACCTCCAGGGCCGTGTCCGGGGGAAGGCGGTGGCCCAAGGGCATCCGTGTCATCACGGACCAGGATTGGAGAAGGACGGTGCGTGGAAGGAGGATGCGGCAGCCCCGGCCGCCGGCGGCGGCGAGGGCGGCGAGGGAGCGCTCGTGGGACTCGTGCCATTCCATGAAGGATGCGACGACGACGGACGTGTCCAGGGCGATCCCTGTCACTTGATGCGCCCCTCGCGGAGATCCCGGAGGGTGCGGCGCACCTCTTCCGCCGTCAGCGGGGGAATCGGGTCCAGCGCCTCGGCGACGAGGAACCCCATCTTCTCCACGGTACGGAAGCGGACGACGGGGGGATCGATCTCGATGCGCCCGTCGCGGACCCGGATGCGCATCGGCGCACCGGGGAGGAGGCCCGCCTCCTTCCGGAGGGCCTTGGGGATCACGAGGCGGCCGGCGCGGTCCATGGTGACGGTCATGGCATCGTTCGTGGCATCTGAAATGGCATTGTTCATGGCATGAAATATACCATGCCCGTACGTCCCATGGGAGGGCGAACCAACCCCCGGTCCGGCCGTCCTTCGGCGACTGGAATGGACACTTGCAACCATTGCAAGTAGAATGGTTGCAACGGAGGTGCGCCATGGCCGAGAAGGTGAGCACGCTGGACGTCCGGCAGAGGATCGGGGACCTGCTCAACCGGGTCGCCCTCCGGCAGGACGAGTTCATCATCGAGCGCAAGGGGCGGGCGCTGGCGGCTCTCGTGCCCGTGGAGCGGCTGGAGCAGCTGCGCCGGTTCGCGCGGCGCGAGGCGCTGGCGGCCCTCGACGGGAAGCGGGGGAGGGATCTCCCGGAGGCCGGGGCCATGGCCCTCGCCCGCGAGGCCCGGGCGTGGGCCAGGAAGGCCGTGAAGAAGGCCCGCTGATCCGTGGCCCGCGCGGTCCTCGACGCCAACGTCCTCGTCAGCGCCCTCCTCAAGCCCGCCGGCAGGCCAGGGACCGTCCTCGGTCTCCACCTCGACGAGGACGCCTTCGAGCTCGTCCTGACGCCGGGCATCGTCGAGGAGACGATCCGGGCCCTCGGTTACCCGAAGCTCCGGAAGCGCCTCCCCGCGGGCCTGGTCCCCGCGGACTGGGTGGAGAACCTCGCCGTCCTCGCCGTCCTCGTGGAGGACGGCCCCTTCCCCGGCGTCTGCCGGGATCCCGACGACGACCGGTACCTCGCCGCGGCGGTGGCGGGCAGGGCGGAGTTCCTCGTGACGGGGGACGACGATCTCCTCGCCCTCCGCGAGCACGGGGGAGTCCTCGTGGTCACGCCGCGGCGGTTCCTCGACCTGCTGTCCCGGGGGGGCGGGGCCCGGTAGGATCCCGGGATGGCCGTTCCCGCCAGGATCCGTCCGCTCCGGGAGGCCGACGACGGGGCCGTGGCGGCCCTGTTCGCCGACGCCCACGCCGCCGAGCCGCGGGTGCGTCCGCTCACCGAGGAGCGGTGGCGGGCCTTCGTGGAATACGCGGGGAACGGGGGAGGGCGGGACTTCGCCGTGGCGGAGGAGGGGGACCGCATCGTGGGCCTCCTCATCTCGACGGTGCTCCCGGGGCTCTCCCGCGGACGAGTGCGGCGCCATCTCCGGATCGGGGTCCTGCAGGGCCGGCGGCGGAGGGGGATCGGCTCGGCCCTCCTCGACCACGCCGGGGCGCAGCCGCTGGAGGGCCCCCGGCCGACGCTGCAGGCCTACCTGCGGGAATCCGCGACCGCGAGCCTCGCGTTCTTCCGCTCCCGGGGGTTCGAGACGGTGCACTCGGACCTCGAGATGGACCGGGAGGGGCCCCCGCCGGCGGCGCGCACCGTCGAGGGGGGGGTGCTCCGGCCCTTCCGCCCGGGGCCGGGGCCGGGCGGGGAGGGGGACGCCGCGGCCTGGGCGCGGCTCCACAACGGCGCCTTCGGGGAGGAGTTCACCTTCGAGCGGTTCGACGCCGACAGGGTGGACGCGGAGATGCGCCTCGACGGGGCCCGCGCGACGATGGCCGAGGCGGGAGGGAGGGTCGTCGGGTTCTGCTACACCCACACGGCGGACCCGGTGCGTGGCTGCCTGCAGAGCCTCGTCGTGGAGAGCGGCCACCGGCGCCGGGGGTTCGGCCGTGCCCTCGTCGCCGGGGGGCTGCGCACGCTGGCGGGGCAGGGGCGCGCCTGCGTGGAGCTCGGGGTGGACGGGGGGAACGCGGGAGCCCGGGCCCTCTACCTCTCCATGGGGTTCCGGCCGAGGGAGGCGTCCCTCACGCTGTGGAGGGATCGGTGAGCGGGGAGCCTTTGCCGAGGGGGTCGGCGAGGGTGGGAGGGCCGGGACCCGCATGGATACTAGGCCAATCCGGTGATCTCGTGATGGAGAGTGACGGCCGGGAGGAAGACTAGTGAGCCAGGAAGTCCGTTTGAAGCGTCTTAGGCGAGCATATCGAGTGCTTGCATTGCTTGTCGCGACCCTCAACAGTCTCGCTGCGGTTGCCTGGTTCTTGAGAGACCCGACCTTGGGAAAGACAGGACTTGCCACTCGGATTACGGCCGCTGCGGCCTGTGGAGTGGCGGTGTTCTTCGTGACGTACTTATTGGTGATTCTCGTCCGTCGGGTTGCGGAGGGGTTTTCTTCGCATGGGACGTGAGCAAAGGTCCACGAGTAGGCGAGGCGGGACGTGCTCTTGACTTCCTCAGGCTTCCGGACGCGGAGGGGGTGTGTAGCCCCGAAACCCGCATGGATGCTCGGTTTCAGGCTGGCTGCGGGACTAGGATTCGAACCTAGATAAGCAGATCCAGAGACTGCTGTCCTGCCGTTAGACGATCCCGCAGCGGATCGACTCTGGAACGCCCATTATCAGGGACTCTGGCGGGGGGGTCAAGTTCGGCAGGAGGGGGTCCCCCCTCAGACCCCGACGTCCAGCGGTTCCCCGGGGATCCTCCCCTCCAGGAGATCCCGCAGCAGGACGCCGAGCCTCCGGGGGGCGAACCCCTCCCTGGAACCCTCGATCTCCTCCGCCGTCCACCAGCGGTGCTCCGCCAGTTCCGACCGCTCGACCTCCGTGAACCCCGCCGTGGAGACCTCCACGGCCCCGGTGCGAACCAGGAAGTACCGCTCCCGCTGGTCGATGGTCCGACTGCCCCAGTCAAAGACGTGCCGCCGCTCCCAGACGCAGGGCCCGAGGACGAAGCCGGCGATGCCCGTCTCCTCGAGCACCTCCCGCCGCACCGCCTCCTCCTCCGACTCCCCCGGCTCCCGGCCGCCCCCGGGGGTGATCCAGAAGGTCCGCCTCCCCGCCGGCTCCACGACGCGGAAGAGGAGCGTCCGCCCGTCGGGGTCGAGGAGGACGGCCCGGACCGCGTGCCGGACCAGGGGGGGGAGGGGGGCCACGGGGGAAATCCTACGGCCCTCACCCCCTCCCCCCGCCGCGACATCGTGGGCCCGGCGGTCCCCCGGGGTAGAATCCCGGGGATCGCGTGAGAGAACCCCCCCCTTGAACTCCACCGTGGAACCCACCTTCGCCGCCTACCTCGGGTCCGTCACCGCCCGCGTGGACGGGACCCTCGACCGCCTCCTCCCCCCGGAGGCGGAGGAGCCCCGCACCATCCACCGCGCCATGCGGTACTCCGTCTTCGCCGGCGGGAAGCGCCTCCGCCCCGCCCTCGTCCTCCTCGGGGCCCGCGCCGCCGCCGGCGAGGGGGCCGAGGAGGCCGCCCTCCCCGCGGCCGCCGCCGTGGAGATGGTCCACACCTACAGCCTCATCCACGACGACCTCCCGGCCATGGACGACGCCGACCTCCGCCGGGGCCAGCCCTCCTCCCACAAGGTCTTCGGCCAGGCCAACGCCATCCTCGCCGGCGACGCCCTCCACACCCTCGCCTTCGAGATCCTCGGCTCCTTCCCCGACCCCGCCGTCGCCGCCGCCCTCGTCCGCGAGATCGCCCGCGCCTGCGGCACCCGGGGCATGGTGGGGGGGCAGTCGGCGGACCTCGAGGCCGAGGGGAAGCCCCCCTCCGTGCCCGTGGTCGAGGGCATCCACCGGCGCAAGACCGGCGCCCTCCTCGTGGCCAGCCTCCGCCTCGGCGTTCTCGCCGCCGGCGGGGGGGGCCCCCTCCTCGCCGCGGTCACCGATTACGGCGCCCTGGTGGGGATGGCCTTCCAGATTGTCGATGATGTACTGGACGAGGAGGGCCTCGGGAAGGACCTCGGCAAGACCCCCGGAAAGGACCGGGAGCGCGGGAAGATGACCTATCCTGCGGCCGTCGGCCTCGAGGCCTCCCGCGTCCGCGCCGCCGCCCTGGCCGCCGAGGCCAGGGAGCGGGTGGCCGGCCTCCCCGCGGAGCCGCTCCTGCGCGGGCTGGCCGACCTCGTCGTGAACCGGCGGTCCTGACGGACCGTTCCCGTCGTCGTTGGTGATCGCACCGGAGGTGTCATCCGTGGACGCGAAGCGCCCCCTGCTCGACCGCGTGGACTCGCCGGAGGACCTGAAGAGGATCCCCCTCGAGGACCTCCCCGCCCTCTGCGGCGAGATCCGCTCCCTCATCCTCGAGACCGTGCTCCAGACCGGCGGCCACCTCGCCACCAACCTCGGGGCCGTGGAGCTGATCACCGCCCTCCACCACGTCTACGACGCCCCCCGGGACCACCTCGTCTTCGACGTGGGCCACCAGGTCTACGCCCACAAGATCCTCACGGGCCGCAAGGGGCGCCTCTCCACCCTCCGCCAGGAGGGCGGCCTCTCGGGCTTCTCCAACAGGGACGAGTCCCCCTTCGATCTCTTCACCACGGGCCACGCCGGCACCGCCCTCTCGACCGCGCTCGGCCTCGCCTGCGGCGAGAAGGTCCGGGGCGGGAGCGGCCGCACCGTGGCCGTCATCGGCGACGCGGGCATCGGGGCCGGCATGGCCTTCGAGGCCCTCAACATGGCCGGCGAGGTGAAGCGCGACCTCCTCGTGATCCTCAACGACAACCGCATGTCCATCGCCCCGAGCAACGGCGCCATGGTCGGCTACTTCACGCGGCTGCGCACCAACCCCTCCTACCGCAAGGCCAAGCACGACGTCGCCGAGGCCGTGGCGCGGATGTTCGGGGACCGCGCCCGCGAGGCCGCGGAGCACTGGTACCACACGCTGCGGTACGCCGTCGTCCCCGGCCACCTCTTCGAGGAGCTCGGCTTCCACTACTTCGGCCCCGTGGACGGCCACGACGTGCAGGCCCTCGTGCGGGAGCTGCGCGATCTCCGCGACGTGGCCGGCCCGCGCCTCCTCCACGTCGTCACGGAGAAGGGCCACGGCTACGAGCCCGCCCTGCAGGACCCCGTGAAGTTCCACGGCGTGAAGCCCTCGCCGAAGAAGCCCGCCGCCGCCCCCGACGTCAAGGTGCCCCCGGCGGCGGCCCCGAAGATCTCCTGGACCCGGGCCTTCTCCGACGCGCTGGTCGGGCTGGCCGCGGAGGACCCGCGCATCGTCGCCATCACGGCGGCCATGCCCGACGGCACCGGCCTCGACGCCTTCGCGGCCCGCTTCCCGGATCGCTTCTTCGACGTCGGCATCTGCGAGCAGAACGCCGTGGGCCTCGCCGGGGGGCTGGCGGCGTCGGGAGTCGTGCCCGTGGCGGCCATCTACTCGACCTTCCTCCAGCGCGGCTACGACCAGGTGTTCCACGAGGTGGCCCTCCAGGGGCGGAAGGTGATCTTCGCCCTGGACCGGGCGGGCATCGTCGGCAGCGACGGCGTCTCCCACACGGGGGCCTTCGACATCGCCTTCCTGCGCACCCTGCCCGGCATGATCCTCATGGCCCCGAGGGACGGCCCGGAACTCTCCGCCATGCTGCGCTTCGCGGTGGCGGAGCCCGGCGTCTTCGCCCTCCGCTACCCCCGGGACGAGATCCCGCCCGCCATCGGCAACGGGAAGGGGGCCCCCCTCGCCCTCGGGAAGGCGGAGGTGCTCCGCCGCGGGCCCGACGCCGGCATCCTCGCCTACGGCGCCACCGTGCACCCGGCCTGGTGCGCGGCCCGGGCGCTCTCCCGCAAGGGGATCCGCGCCACCGTCGTCAACATGCGCTTCGCCAAGCCCCTCGACGCGGAGCTCGTCCTGCGCCTCCACCGGGAGCTCCCCTTCCTCGTCACCGTGGAGGACCACGCGCTCCAGGGGGGCTTCGGCTCCGCGGTGCTCGAGTGCCTCGCCGGCGCCGCCGGCGGCCCCGGGGGGCCCCGGGTGCGCATGCTCGGCATCCCCGACGTCTACCTCGACCACGCCGAGCGGGACCGCCTGCTCTCCCGCTTCGGCATCGACGCCGACGGCATCGCGCAGGCGGTCCTCGACCTCGCCCGGAGCCCCGAGAATGCGACGCGTCCTCGTCCTTGGTGACGAACGGAAGGCCGGCGTCGCCGCCGCCGCGGCCCGCATCCGCCGCTACGTGGGCCGGCGCGCCCGCGTCGTCGCCGTCGACCTGAAGGGGCGCCGGAACCTCTCCCGCGTGAAGGCCGACCTCGCGCTGGTGCTGGGCGGGGACGGGGCCATCCTCTCCGCCGCCCGCCGCATGGGGGACAACCCCGTCCCCATCCTCGGTGTGAAGTTCGGGAAGCTCGGCTTCCTGACGGAGCTCCGCGAGGACGAGATCGAGGGGGCCCTCGACCGCTGGATCGCCGGGAGCCTGCCGCCCCCCCACCCCCGGATGCGGGTGGAGTGCGAGGTCCGCCGCGAGGGGCGGGCGGTGCGGCGGACGGACCGGGCGTCGGCCCTCAACGACATCGTGCTGGAGCGCTTCGGCCACCGGACCGTGGTCATCCACCTCGAGGTGGACGGCCGCTACGCGACGACCTACCGGGGGGACGGGCTCATCGTCGCGACCCCCGTGGGCTCCACGGCCCACTCGCTGGCGGCGGGGGGGCCGCTGGTGGAGCCGGCCATGGAGGGGTTCATCCTCACGCCCATGTGCCCCCACTCCCTGGCCAACCGGCCGCTGGTGCTCCCTGCGTCGAGCCGCATCACGCTGGCCCTGGAGACGGAGAACGAGACGGCCATCTGCGTGGCCGACGGGCAGACGGTGCTCGAGGTGCGCCGCGGGGACCGGGTGGCGCTCCGGAAGGCCCGGCGGCCGGCCCTCTTCCAGGGGACGGGGCGGCGGGGCTTCTTCCCGGTCCTCCGCGAGCGGCTCCACTGGGGGCTCCCCCCGGGCTTCACGGAGCCGGGGTAGGGAGGGGCGTGCCCACCCGCGACGGGCTCTTCGGCGCGGAGTTCCTCGCCTCCCTGCGGGGGCTCCGCCTCCGGCGGCGGCGCTCCACGGCGGCGGACCGCTCCGGGGATCGGAAGGGGGGCGGGCGCGGGGGGCGGGTGGAGTTCGCGGGCCACCGGGCCTACGCCCCGGGGGACGACCTCCGCACCATCGACTGGAACGCCGCGGCGCGGACGGGGCGGCTCCACGTGAAGGAGTTCGAGCGGGAGGCGGCGGACCGGTTCGCGGTGGCCCTGGACGGGTCGGCCTCCATGGGGGCCTTCGGGAAATGGGACGCGGCGCGGCGCCTCGCGGCGGCGGCGGGGATGCTGGCGCTCCTCGGCGACGCGCGGGTGGACCTCTTCCTCCTCCGGGAGGGGGCGTCGCGGCGGGTGGCGGCGCTGCGGGGGCGGGGGGCGGTGCCGGCGCTCCTCGACGCGCTGGCGTCCCTGGAGGCGGGGGGGAGGACCGACCTCCCCCGTGCCATCGCCTCGCTGCCGCGGCCCGCGGGGCGGGGGGCGGCGCTGGTGCTGGTGAGCGACCTCCTCGACCCGGGGGACCCGGGGCCGGCGCTGGCGGCCCGGGCGGCGCGGGGGGAGGAGCCGATCCTGCTGGAGGTGCTGGCGCCGGAGGAGCGGGACCCGAAGGCGCGGGGGGTGCTCGTGCTCTCCGACCCGGAGCGGCCGGGGGATCCGCCGCTCACGGTGCCCGTCGGGGAGGCCGAGGCGCGGGCCTTCGCGGCGGAGGTGCGGCGGCGGGTGGAGGAGCACGGGGCCCTGGCGCGGCGGCTGCGGGGGCGGCATCTCCTCGCGCGGACCGAGGTCGGGGCGGCGGAGATCCTCCGGCCCCTGGCGGCGGGGGGGGCGCGGTGATCCTCGACCGTCCCTGGGCGCTGGTCCTGTTGTCGGTGCCCGCGGTGCTCCTCTGGCTCCGCTTCCGGGCGGCGCGGCCGCGGACGGCGGAGGCGTCGTCGCTCCTGGTATGGCGTAAAGTATCACTTTCTGATACACCGGCGGGGCGCCCCCGGCCGCCGCTGTCGGCGTGGCTCGAGGCGGCGGGGGCGGCCCTCGTCGTGCTGGCCATGGCGGACCCGGGGATCCCGGGGGCGGCGCCGGGGGTGGTAAGGGTGGTGCTGGACACCTCCGTCTCGATGCACGCGAAGGGGAAGGGCGGGCGGGAGCGCATCGAGGCGGCTCGGGAGGCGTTGGCGGGATCCGGGGCGGCGATCCAGGAATCGACGCGTCTCGCGGACGACCTCCCCGCCCTGCTAGCCGCCGGGGCCCCCGTCGTCGTCGTCACCGACCACCGCCTCCCCGGCTTCGAGGACGACCCGCCGCGCCTCCGGATCGTGGGGGTGGGGGAGCCGGGGTTCAACGCGGGATTCACGGCGGCCGCGGGTGAGCCCCTGCCCGGGGGGGGGAGCCGGGTGCTGCTTGCCGTCGAGACTTCCGGGACCGCCGGACCGGTGGAGGGGACCCTGCGGGTCGGCGGGCGCGTGCGCACCATCACCCTTGCTCCCGGGCGGAGGATGGAGGTCGAGGAGGAGTTCGCCCCCGGGGAGGATGAAGAAATCGCCGCACTCTCCCTCGCCGGGGATGTCCTTCCCGCCGACGACGCCGTCCGATTCCTGACGCGGGGCACGCGGGAGGTCCACTTCGATTGCCGGCCGGATCTGAAGGACGGCCCCCTGGCGCGGGCCCTGGAGGCCGCGGGAGCGATCCGCGGCGGGGAGGCTTCCTCGACGTGGGGAATTGCGCTCTACCTGGATCCGGCCCCGGCGGGATGGGGCACCCTCCTGTTCCTCCCGGCGTCCGCCGATGGCCCGATCGTGGAAGGGGTCGACGTGACGGCTTCTCCCCACGCGCTGACCGAGGGGGTCGCCGTGGATCCCTCCGCCTCCATGGGGCGGCGGGCGGACACCGGGGAGCCGGGGGACACCCTCCTTTCCGATTCCCGCGGCCCTCTCGTGACCGCGGATCTCTCGGAGGCCCATGGCCGGGGGCACACGGAGGTCCATTTCCGGTTCCTTCCCGGGGGGACCTGGGTCGAGCGGGATCCCTCCTTCGTCGTTCTCGCCCAGAACCTCGTCGAATGGACGCGGTGGGGGCCTCCCCGTGTGGAGGGGACCGGCGTCCTCGACCCCGCCGAGACCCGCGAGGCGGCCGAGGGGGAGACCTTCGGCGACCTCGCGGCGGCGTTGCGGGAGGCGGCGCTCCCCGATCCCGCCGACCGGCGGCCGCTCGCCGTGATCCTGTTCCTCGCCGGGGGCGTCCTTCTCGCCGGGGCCTGGCTCGCGGCGCGGTAGAACGGGCCCGTGATCCTCGCCGCCGACATCCGGGCCGGCTTCCGGTCTCTCCTGCGCTCGCCCCTGCGCTCCTTCCTCGTGCTCCAGGGCATCGCCTGGGGCGTGGGTGTCGCCATCTTCCCCGCCGCCGTCCTCGAGGGGAGCCGCCGCGCCGCCATCGACCGGGCGGAGGAGATCGGCACCGGCCGCATCGCGCTGGAGGCGGAGCCGGGGACGCGCCCCCTCGACCTCGAGGACCTCGCCGCCCTGCGGAAGGGGATCCCCGGGTTCCAGCGCTTCCGCGCCGCCGGCGTGCGGGTGGGGGGAGAGACCCTCCCCGCCCCCGCCGGATCCCCCGGGGTCCACCTCCTCGCCACGGACCCCGAGGGGGCGCGGGTCCGCGGCCAGGCCGTGGACCGGGGCCGCTACCTCGAGGAGGGGGACGCCGCCGAGGGCGCGCCCCCCGTCTGCGTCCTCGAGCCGCGGGCCGCCGCGGCCCTCTTCCCCGGCGCCGATCCGCTGGCGCAGTCCGTCCCCCTCCCCGGCGGGGGCGAGGCCGCCGTCGTCGGCCTCCTCGCCCCCCGCACGGAGCGGGCGCTCCGCACCGACGACTTCGGCTTCGAGGTCGGCCACATGTTCGAGGAGCGCCTCTGGAGGATGCTCCGCTCCTTCGGCCTCACGAAACCCGAGGACGGGTGGAAGCGCACCGACGCCTGCGTCCACGTGCCGCTGCGCCTCCTCCCCCGCGAGGGCGGGGCCCTGGACACGATCCTCGTCCGCACCATCCCCCAGGAGGCGCCGACCCTCACCGACGCCCTCCGGGGGGCCCTGGCGGACCGGGGGGCGGAGCCCGTGGCCCGCGCCAACCTCGTCTGGCCCGTCCTCGCCAGCAGGTCCATCGACGACTTCATGCTGCTGAAGGACGCCCTCGTCCTCGCCTGTCTCGCCATGGGGGGCATCGTCATCGCCAACGTCATGCTCCTCACCCTCCTCGAGCGCACAGGCGAGATCGCCGTCCGGCGCGCCGAGGGGGCGACCCGGGGGGACATCGCCCTCCAGTTCCTCGTGGAGGCCGGGGCCCTCGGCGCCGGCGGGGCGGCCCTCGGCATCCCCCTCGCCTTCGCCCTCGTCTGGCTCCGCCTCCAGCTCGCCCCCTGGACCCTCTTCTCCTTCACCTTCCCGACGGCCACCGTGGCCGCCGCCTCCGCCGTGGGCATCGGGACCGCCCTCCTCGCCGGGGTCCTCCCGGCGCGCCGCGCGGCCCTCCTCGACCCCGCCGCCGCCCTGAGGGAGCACGGATGACCTCCCCGCTCCCCGGCCTCGCCCTGCGGTCCCTGCGCCGCCGGGCCCTGCGATCCGCCCTCACGGCCCTCACCGCCGCCGTGGCCGTGGCCACGGTCTTCGCCACGCGGGGGCTGCTGCGGGGGAGCGAGATCGCCCTCGAGCAGGACCTCCACCGCCTCGGCACCCGCACCGTGCAGGTGCTGGACGGCATCGGCTTCCTCGGGCCGGCCCCGTTGTCGGAGCCGCTCCGGAGGGCCGACACGGAGGCGGCGCGGGCGGTCCTGCGGAGGGAGGGGGTCGGGGCGGAGGTCCTCGACGCCCGCGTGCGCCTCGGGGTCGTCCGCCGGGAGGGGGAGCGCTCCTTCCCCGTCCCCCTCCTGGAGACGACCCCGGCCTACGCCCTCACCTTCCACGCGGTCATGGCCTCGGGCCGGTTCCTCGAGGAGGGGGACCTCGCCCCGGGGGCCGCGCCGGTCTGCGTGCTCGACGCGGAGACGGCCCGGGAGATCGGCGTCGCCGCCGCCGGCGGGGAGATCCTCCTCCGGGACGCCGGGAAGGAGCGGAGGCTCCGGGTCGCCGGCATCCTCGCCGACCCCTTCCGCATGCGCATCTCGACCCACGCGCCGGACCTCACCTCCTCGGCCCGCCGCTCCGTCCACCAGGTCGTCGACTTCCGCAACCTCTACCTCCCCCGGCGGCCCGCGGCGGAGGGGGAGCCCCCGGGCACCCTCACGATCTTCGCCGTCGCCGACCGGCGCGGGGACGCGCAGCGGATCCACGACCTCCTCGACGCGGAGCTGCGCGCCGGGGAGCGGGGGCTCCTCGTCTGGTCCCGGGGGACCTGGGTGCGCACGGTCATGGAGGCCGTGGGTGAGCAGGTGGAGATCGCCAACGTCATCTGGGGCATCGTCCTCCTCGTGGCGCTGGTCATGATCGCCACGGTCACCCTGGTGGGGGTGCGGGAGAGGACGGCGGAGGTGGCGGTGCGGCGGGCCGAGGGGGCGACGCGGGCCCAGGTGACGGGCCAGCTCCTCGTGGAGGGGGCGCTTCTGGCCGCGGCGGGGGGGGTGGCGGGGCTCCCCCTCGGCTGGGCCGCCGCGGACCGGCTCTCGGCGCTGCTCACCTGGCCCCCCTACCACTCCGTCGGCGAGGGGTTCGCCGCCGTGGGCCTCGGGGTCGTCGTCGGCATCCTCGCATCGGCCCTGCCGGCGCTGCGGGCCTCGGGGTGGGACGTCGTGGAGGGACTGCGCCGTGGGGCATGAAACCGCCGGGGACGGGGTCGTCGCGCGGCTCGAGGGGGTGAGGAAGGTCCACCGCCGCGGGGCCTCGGAGGTCCGCGCCCTGGACGGCGTGGACCTCGAGGTGCGGCGCGGGGAGTGGCTGGCCGTGACGGGGCCCTCGGGGTCGGGGAAGAGCACGCTGCTGCACGTGCTCGGGCTCCTCGACCGGCCCACGGAGGGGCGCTACCTGCTGGAGGGAAGGGACACCACGGCCCTCGACGACGCCGCGGCCTCGCGCCTGCGCGGCCGCTCCATCGGCTTCGTCTTCCAGGACTTCCACCTGCTGCCCGAGGAGACGGCGCTGCGCAACGTGATGCTGCCGCTCCTCTACTCCGGCGCCCCCGACGCGCGGGACCGGGCCCGGGCCGCCCTCGTCTCCGTGGGGCTCGAGACCCGCCTCGACCACCGCCCCGCGGAGCTCTCCGGCGGGGAGCAGCAGCGCGTCGCCATCGCCCGGGCCCTGGTGAAGGAGCCGATCCTGGTGCTGGCCGACGAGCCGACGGGAAACCTCGACAGCGCCACGGGGGCGCGGGTGCTGGAACTCCTCGCCGCCGTCCACGCCCGGGGCATGACCCTCGTCGTCGTCACCCACGAGCCCGCCGTGGCGGCGAAGGCCGGCCGGCGCATCGAGGTGCGCGACGGGAGGATCGCGGGCTAGCGCTTCCTCCCCGGGGCCAGCCCGTCGAGGAGCGCGTCGAGCTTCGCCTGCTGTTCCGCCGAGAGGGTCCCGGCGAGGGCGTCCCGGAGGCGGGCCCGCTGCCCGGAGATCTTCGTGCGGGCCTCCTCGTAGGTGATGAGGCCGTCGCGGGCGTCCTCCATGGTGGTGCGCATCTCCCGGCCGAACTCGAGGAGCTTCCCGCCCACGGCCCGGGCGCCGGCCTCGTCGAGGCCGAGCTCCGTCCTGACCCGCTCGAGGACGGACCCGCCGCCGCCCTTCCCGTCGCGCCCCGCCCCTCCGGGAGGCTTCCGGGCGCCGCCCTCCCCGGGGGGAGGGGCGTCCCCCGGGCGGGGGGCGCCGAGGGAGGCGGTGAGGCGGTCGATGACCCCGCGGCCCTCCTCGCCGGCGGAGGCCCTCGCCTCCTCCAGCACCGGCTTCACGGCGGGCCCGAGGGCCCGGAGGGCCTCGGCGGCGCTGCGCCGCACGGCGGGATCGGAGGCGCCGTCGAGGAGGCGTTCCAGGCAGGTCTTCGCCCACCCGCGTGCGGCGTCGGAAAGGACGGGGACGGGAGCGCCCTCGGCGGGCGCGCCTTCGCCGGCGGGAGCCTCGGGGCGGCGCCGCTTCCCCGCCTCCCCTCCCTTCCCGCCGCCCTTCCCCTTTCCCTTCCCCGCGCCCTTTCCCGCTCCCGCGCCGGGGGCCTTCCCGGGTTCCCCGCCCCCCTTCGCTTCCCCTTCGCCGGGAGTTCCGGGGGCCGGCTCCGCCGGCGGGGTGCCGCGGCGCACCTCCGCCACGTCGGACTTCTCCACGATGCGGAGCGCGCCCCCCACCTTCACGGCGTAGGCCGCGTCGTCCTCCCCCGCGATGCGCCCCCGGACCTCCCCTCCCCCCTTGAGGACGAGGACGTCCTCCGCGGGGGCGCCGGCGGGCGCCGCGGGGGCGGGCTTCGCAGGGGGAGGGTCCCCCTCCCCGCCGGCGGCGGCGGGGGAGGAGAGGGCGAGGGCGAGGACCAGGGCGGCGGACAGGCGCGGGTTCATGGGGAGCTCCTCCGGGGATCGTTCCATGGAACCCGGCCCGCATCGGCGGGTTTCCCGCGCAAACCGCGCCGCGGGGGGCGGGGCAACGTAGGATGGGGGTTCGGCAAGGAGACTCCATGCCCGCACGCATCCTCATCGTGGACGACGATCCCTATGTCCGGGAACTCATCCGCGACACCCTCCGGGCGCGCCAGTATGCCGTGGCCGTCGCCGCCAACGGGATCGAGGCCCTCGAGATCATGGCCCGGGATCCCCACGACATCGTCGTCACCGATGTGGTGATGCCGGGGATGGGGGGGCTCGACCTCGTCAAGCACATGAAGAAGAGCCACCCCCTCGCCCGCGTGATCGTCCTGACCGGGTTCCCGCGGGACTCCGACATCGGCGACTTCCTCCTGCAGGGGGCCGACGAGTTCCTCCCGAAGCCCTTCCGCGGCAACGATCTCCTCACCGTGATCCGGCGCACCGAGGAGCGCATCGCCGCCCTTCCACGGGCTCCCGGGAAGGCACCGCCGGAGGGGGGCGCGGGGGCTCCGTCCCCCGGGGCCTGACAACGACCGGTTCCCCTTTCCGAGTGCGGGATCGCACGAAGGGGAGGCCGGGGCCGGCCCGCGGACCGGAGTTCTTGCAAAGTCCTCTGGGGGAGGGGATGATCCCCCGGGCAGGGCGTGGCACAGGGCTTGCACATGAGTCGTCCGTAGCGGTCGGAGACCGCGGTGCGGGCCGCGGGTCATCTCCGGCCCAATGGCAAGTGTGGAGGCCGTCACGCCCTTATCCTCTTGAGCCGCCGCGGATCTCCCCTAGAATGGAGGGGTCCGGGGGGCTCGGGCCGGAACGTGGTTCATGGGCAAGACGCGCCATCGAAGGATTGCGGGAGGGACATCGATGTCCGACCTTTCTCGAAACGCGGCTTCAACCGCAAGGGGTTCGCGCCTCGCCGTTCTCGCGGCGGGCCTCCTTCCCCTGGCCGGTCTCCTCGCCGCCTGCGGCGGCGGAGGCGGGGGCGGAGGCGCCAATGATCCCGACCAGGACCTCATCGTCGAGGCATGGACGCCGACCAACGGCCAGGAGACCCTGACGGACATGTCCGATCCGGGCCTCGACGGCAAGGTGACGGTCAAGTTCACCACCGTTCCCCGCCTGACCTCGATGATCGACGGGGCCAACGCCTTCAACGGCGTGACCCCCAACGTCCAGATCCTCGACCAGGCCTTCGCGCGGGTGGCCGGGCAGCCCTCCCTCGACCGGGACACGAGCTCCTTCACCTTCACGCCCGACGGCGGCGTCCTCTCCCCCGCCCAGTACACGCTGACCATCTCCAGGTTCGTGTCCACCTCCGCGGGGAGGCAGCTGAACCAGGGCGTCCAGGACTTCTCCACCTCCTGGTGCGTGGGCCCCGACGTCTACCCGCCCGTGGTGCGCAACGTCTCCCCGGCGGCCCTGCAGAAGGACACCCCGCTCTTCGCTCCCATCGTCATCACCTTCAACGAGTCCATCGAACCCGTCAGCGTGGTCTACGGCCAGACGGTGTTCGTGCAGGACGGCGGCACCAACCCGCCCACGGCGCTGAACGGGACCCTCCAGCTCCAGCGCAACGGCTTCGACCTCGTCTTCACCCCCGACCCCTGCACGGGGATGCCCCCCTCGACCACCGTCGTGGTCCGCCTCGCCGGCGTGGGCAACACCTCCTACATCCGCGACAAGGTCGGCAACGGCCTCGTCGGCGACCCGGCCAACAACAACGAGTACTCCTTCCAGTTCGACACCAAGGGCGCCAAGCCCCTCGTGAACCCGCTCATCGCGCCGTACCCCGGCTCCCCCTTCGTGAACGGCGGCCCCGTGGTCCAGGGGGTCTACGCCACCACCGGGAACCACGTCTACGCCTACGACGTCGGCTGGGTGACCAACAACTACGGCCAGACCTTCACCTACAAGCCGGAGCTGACCCAGCAGGTGCTCGCGGCGAACATCGGCTTCAATGCCGTTCCCCCGCCCGCCACGGCCCCCTACGGCGGCGACTTCGACGTGAAGCTCGGCCGGTGCGGCGAGGGCGTCATCGACTACCGCTTCGACACGGTGACGAACCAGACCTACATGTACATGATCGACGAGGTCAACGAGTCCATCGCCATCATCAACACCGGCTCCGGCGCCATCGAGGGCCACTTCCGCGGCGTCGGCTCCCCGCGGGGCATCGGCATCAGCGGCCCCGGCGCGACGGGCGCCGGCCCGACGGTCTTCGTGAGCAACTTCGGCCAGGGCACCGTCACCGCCATCCCCGTCTCCAGCATCCAGCCCGGGCTGCCCATCTGCACGGCCCTGCAGGAACTCGAGGACGACCTCTCCCGCCGCCTCTTCATGCTCACCGGGCGCAACCCCGGCGGCATCGCGCTGCAGTCCCAGGGCGTGGCCATCGGCGCCGTGGTGAACCAGGGCGACAACGACGTCCAGTTCTTCGACCCCCGCACCCTCAAGTCCGTGGAGAACCTCGGCCTCGGCACCCTCACGCAGAAGTACCCCGTCGGCGAGGGCCCCATCGACGTGAACTTCTCGGCGTACATCCCCGGCACCGGCCAGTTCGCCCTCATCGTCGCCCAGGGCGGGGAGCAGAACCCGCTCGGCTCCGCGGCCCTCTGGTGGAACAGCACCGGCGGCCCCTTCGCGGCCAACTCCGGCGCCATCCAGGGCTCGGTGCAGGACGGCCTCAACATCCCCGGCCGGCCCATCTACGACTGGGTCAACGGCCTCGCCTGGTGGGTCCCGAACACCGCCGGCGACGACCTCGCCAAGGTGGACATCGTCATCCAGGGCGGCGGCCTCTTCGCCACCATCCAGCCCCAGGTGAACATCCTCCGCACCATCGGCGCCAACCCGACCAAGGTCTCCTACGCCTCCAACACCATCGCCTTCGCCTCCCTCGCCGGCCAGGGGCAGGTCGCGGTGTGGGAGCTCAACGCCCTCAACGGCCCCCCGGTCCTCTACAACCTGCCGGGGATCCGCTCGCTGGTCTGCGCCTTCGACCAGTAGGTTCCGAGTCCGAAACGAAGGCCCCGGGGGGAAGCCCCCGGGGCCTTTTTTTAGGGACGTTCCTAACTAAGTAACTAACTCCGTGGACCTCCCCCGTGAATGCCGAGGGTGATCCACGGAGTTAGTTACTTAGTTAGGAACGTCCCTGCCTTTCGGAGGGGGAGCCCCTTTCTCCTGTTGCTTCCGCGGGGGGGGGGGGGGGGGGGGGGGGGGGGGGGGGG
>CAYJMF010000018.1:0-228 GCA_964370855.1 uncultured Planctomycetota bacterium
GACCCCGGGGTCGGGCGGGTGGGTCGGGGGGGGCGGGGGGCATCTACAGGCATTCCGGATGTTCCAGGGCCAGGGAAGGTGACCGCCGTCCCCCCCGTCCATGGGTACCGGACACGGGGGCAAATCTCCGCATTCCTCAAGGAAGCCCCACGCCTCTTCCTCACCCTCGGTCCCGGAAGATGGAAGGCGGGCGCACGGGGGAGGGGGGCGGGGCAAGTAAGGGGCCAC
>CAYJMF010000018.1:238-52874 GCA_964370855.1 uncultured Planctomycetota bacterium
CACCCCCCCCAACCCCCCCCCCCCCCCCCCCCCGGCCCCCCCCGCGCCGGTCGCCGCGTAACGCCCGGGGGTGCACCCACTCGGAATAGCGAGGAACCGAGGGCGGCCCCCGCGGGCAGTAGCCCCCGGCGCACCGCGCGGGGGGGTGTAGAATGGCCCCGTGAACGGCATCCCCTTCCGCCCGCTCCTCCTCGCCCTCCTCCTCCTCGCCGCCCCCGCGTCCGCCGCCCCCGCGGGCGGAGACGGGCAGGTGGTCCTGCGTCTCAGGGACGGGCGCCTCGTGGCCGGAAAGGTCGTCTCCATCGACGGCGACGGGGTGCGCCACGCGTCGGACATGGGCACCGCCTTCTGGCCCTGGAGCGCCCTGACACCCTACGGGAGGTACGAGGTCCGGGCCTCCCTCGCCGGGGAGGACGACGGCCCCGCCCGGCTCGCCCTCGGCCGCTGGTGCCTCGAGGCCGGGCTCCCCTCCGAGGGGCGCTCGGAGCTCCTCCGCGCCCGCGGCCTCGGGGCAGGGGAGGCGGCGGAGCTCGACGTGCTGCTCGCCCGGTGCGACCGGGACCAGGCCGAGGCCGCGATGCTCGAGGCCGACCGCCGGGCCGACGCCGGGGACCTCGACGGCGCCCTCGACGCGCTCCGGTCCTGGCTCGCCGCCGCTCCCGCCTCCGCGTGGACGGAGACCGGGCGGGAGCGGGCCGCGGACCTCGTCCGCCGCAGGGAGGCCGACGAGATCCGGCGCCGCCTCGACGCCGACCGCGCGAGGAAGGACGCCGCCGAGGCGAAGCGCTCCGGCGCCATCGCCTCCCTGCTGTCCGGCGGCGACGAGGCCCGCACCGACGGCGGCGTCCTCGTGCTCGTCGCCCTCCGCGAAGAGGACGGAGGCTCCTTCACCACCTTCCGGCACTCCCTCGAGAAGGCCGAGGCCCGCTACCTCTCGGCGGGCAGGGGGTACGAGAGGGCGCGGAGGCTCGCCGCCAACGATCGGCCCGCGGAGGCCCGGCTCGCCCTCTCGGGGCGGCGGGCCGTGGAGGGCCGCCTCCTCGACCTGTACGTGCGCCTCGCGCGGAAGCTCGTCGAGTACAAGAGCTGGAAGGACGCGCAGGAGGCCCTCGACAAGGCCCTGCGCATCGACCCCGTCCATGCCGAGGCCCTTGAACTCCAGGACAAGGTGAACGCCGGCTGGATCCGGAGGAAGGCCTCGGGGCTCACCAACGCCTCGGGCCGCGCCTCCGACGGGAGCTCCGGCGGGCGCTAGGCCGGTGCGCCGGGGGCGGGGAGGTAGCCCTCGAGCAGCAGATCCTCCCCCACCCTTTCCACCCGCAACTCCTCCAGGCGCAGGGGATCGGCGGCGCTGCGCAGCCCCTCCTCCCCCTCCACGGGGGAGGGGGCGGTGCGGCCCCCGAGGATCTTCGGCGCGACGAACACCATGGCCTGCCGGACGACCCCCGCGGCGAAGGCGGCCGCGTGGAGGGTCCCCCCCCCCTCGATGAGGACCCGCCGCATCCCCCGCCGGCGCAGGGCCGCGAACAGCGCGCGGATGTCCACCCGGCCCCGGGGCCCGGGGAAGGAGAGGACCTCCACCCCCAGGTCCTCGAGGGCCCGCCTGCGGCTCTCCGGGGGCGCCGCCCCGGCGGCGCAGAGCACCGGCGCCTCCCTCGCCGAGGACGCGAGCCTCCCCCGCGCCGGGAGGGAGAGGGAGCGGTCCACCACGATGCGCAGGGGCATCCTCGCGGGACCGCCCCCGGGGAGCCGCGGGCGGAGGTCGGGGTCGTCCTGGACCGCGGTCCTGGCTCCCACGACGACGGCGTCCACGCGGGCGCGCAGCTCGTGGACGCGGGCCCGGGAGGCGTCGGAGGAGATCCACCGGGAGCCGCCCCGGGCGTCGGCGATCTTCCCGTCCAGGGTCATGGCCCATTTGGCGATGGTCCAGGGGAGCGGATCGGCGGCGGCGGCGCGCCACCGGGGGAGGAGCTCCTCCGCCTCGGCGCACTCCACCCGCTCCACGACGACCCCCCCCGCGCGGAGCAGCGCGGGGCCCGCGCCCGCGGCGCAGGGGTCCGGGTCCTCGCAGGCGTAGACGACGCGCGCCACGCCGGCGGCGAGCAGCGCGCCGGCGCAGGGGGGGGTCCTCTTCCCGGCCCCCGCGGCGGCGCAGGGCTCCAGGGTCACGAAGGCCGTCGCACCGCGGGCCCGGCCGGCGGCGGCGGCGAGCGCCTCGGCCTCGGCATGGGGGAGGCCGTAGCCGCGGTGGAAACCCTCCCCCACCACCTCCCCGGCCCCGGAGACGAGGAGGCACCCCACGGGGGGATTGGGGAGGGTGTCGAGGCCGCGGTCCCGGGCCAGGGCGGCGGCGGCGGCGAGCCGCTCCCTCCCCCCGTTCGAGGGGGCCTTCACGGGAGGCCCCGGCCCGGGGCGGGAACCCCGGCGGGCTCCACGTGGAGGACCCTCGTCGTGGCCCTGGCGACCCTGGCCCGCACGTACTCGCCCGGCGCCCCCGCCCCTTCCGGCAGGACGGCCAGGTGGTGGTGCCGCGTGCGGCCCGCCATCCGGGCGGGGAACTTCGCCGAGGGCCCGTCCACGAGGACCTCGACCTCGGTCCCGACGCGGGAGGCGAGGATCCCCCTCTCGACGGCCCCCTGGGCCGCCATCACGGCGGCGTGCCGCCGGGACTTCACCTCCTCGGGCACGTCGTCGGCCGAGGCGGCGGCGGCCGTCCCGGGGCGCACCGAGTACTTGAACACGAAGGCCATGCTCCACCGGACCTCCTCCACCAGGGAGAGGAGCCGCGCGAACTCAGCGTCGGTCTCCCCGGGGAAGCCCACGATGAGGTCCGTGGCGAGCTCGATGCCGGGGACGCGGGCGCGGGCCTCGGCCACGAGCTCGAGGTAGCGGGCCCGCGTGTTTCCGCGGTACATGCGGCGAAGGACGTCGTCGCACCCGTGCTGCGCGGGGAAGTGGAGGTAGGGCATCACCCGGGGAAGCTCCCCCATGGCGTCCAGCAGGGCGGTCTCCAGGTCCATGGGGTTGGAGGTGAGGAAGCGGATGCGGCGCACCCCGGGCACCCCGTGGACCTTCCGGAGGAGGCCGTCCAGGGACGGACGCCCCGGCAGCGTGCGGCCCCAGGTGTTGATGTTCTGCCCGAGGAGGAAGATCTCCGAGGCGCCGTCGGCGGAGAGGCGGCGCACCTCGTCGAGGATGGACGCCTCGTCCCGGTCGAACTGCCGTCCCCGGACGGCGGGGACCACGCAGTAGGAGCAGCGGTGGCTGCATCCCCGCATCACGGAGACCCACCCCCGGTGGGCCTGCTCCCGCACGGTGACGTCCCGGGCGGGCTCCTCGAACCCGGCCTCCGGGTCGCGGACGGCGACGAGCCTCCGGCCCGTCTCCTCGGCCTCCGCGACGAGGCGGGCGAGGTCCGCGTACCGGCGCGTCCCCACGACGACGTCCACGGCCGGGGCGCGCCGGAGGATCTGCTCCCCCTCGCGCTGCGCCATGCACCCCATCACCGCCACCAGGAGGGAGGGATCGCTCCGCTTCCGGATGGCGAGCTGGCCGAGGCGGGACCACACCTTGTCCTCGGCGTGCTGGCGCACGGAGCAGGTGTTGAAGACGACGAGGTCCGCCTCTTCGGCGGAGGCCGCGGGTCCCCAGCCCCGCCGCCGGAGATCCCCGAGGGCGAACTCGCCGTCGAGGAAGTTCATCTGGCAGCCGAAGGCCTCGATCCACGCCTTCTTCGGGGGCCGTTCGGGGTCCGGGTCCATGGCGCCAGTCTACGGAAGGGGAGGCGGGGCGGTGAACATCGGATCGGCTCGCATCCTCTCAGGCCCGGCCGTTGGCCTCCGCACCGGCCCTCATCTCGAGGTGCACGCCCTCGAGGTTCTCCGCGGCCTCGGCCCGGATCCGGGAGAGGTGGCGCGCCCCCCTCCCCCGCTGGGCCGCCCCGGGGCGCTTCTCCACGGCGAGGCAGTGGGTGAAGGCCTCCTCGGCCTCGAGAAGGAACCCGGACTCCCGGAAGGAGGCCCCGGCGGCGGCGTACCCCTCGGCGGCGCCCCCCGCGTACATGGCGGCGTAGATCCCTGGAAGCCCCTCGGGGAGGAGCCCGGCGAGGAGCCCCGCTCCGAAGAGGTAGAGGGAGCGCACGACCACGCGGTCGTCGGCCATGGCCGGGAGGAGCTGGCGCAGGCGGCGCTCGGCCTTCTCGTACAGGTTCCGGATGTGGCGGAGGCGCTTGGGGTAGTACTGGTTCACCTCGCGGTAGAAGAGGTCGTACTCGATGCGCTGCTCGCGCACGAACTCCTCGCGGAGCGTGTAGTGCTCCTCCTTCAGGGCGGAGAGCTCGTGGTAGATGATCGAGACGCAGTGGTCGAACCGGTCCGTGGAGTCGGGGGAGCGGAAGAGCTCGTGGGAGATTTCCCGCAGCAGGGAGACCTCGCGGTCCCTCAGGTCCTCGAGGGCCTTGAAGTCGATGAGCGTGGACAGGTCGTCGGGTGCCAGGCGGAGCTGGGAGCGCTCGGTCTTGTACCGCTCCGTGAACTCCGAGACGCGCCGCTCGTACTCCTCGAAGAGGACGCGGAACCGCTTCCACGACGTGTAGAAGGAGCGGATGAGGAGCCAGCGGCGCTCCTCCGGGGACGTCGTCGGGGGGGCGACCCCCGGCTCGCGGGTGATCAAGGAAGGTCCCCTTCCCCGCCCGGGGGTTTCCCGCCCTCCGCCGCCCCGGCGCCCGCGCCCCGGGAGAGGAGGAGGATCCCGAGGAGGGCGGCGGCGAACAGCAGGAGGTAGAGGACGGCCCCCGCCCGCGCCCGGCCGTCCCAGGGGCCGGGACCGGGGAACTCCGATTCCGCCCCGCCGGCCGCGGCGGCCGCCGCGGCGAGGAGAAGCGGAAGGGCCAAGGCCCTACTCCTTGTCTTCGGCCCCGGCGGCGCCCGCCTTCCCGGCGTCCCCGGCGGCCTCCCCCTCGTCGCCCTCGGCGGCGGCGGGGGTGTACCCGACCAGTTCGAAGATGGCCCGGGGTGCGTTGTCCCCGAGGCGGCCCCTGGCGTGCTGGATGACGCGCGTGTACCCGCCGTTGCGATCGCGGAACTGCGGCGCGATCTCCTCGAACAGCTGGCGGGCGAGCCCGTGCGCGGTCCGGGTGCCGCCGAGCTCGGCGATGGCCATGCGGAAGCAGTGCAGGTGGCCGGGCTTGTCCCCGGCCTCCCTGGCCGCGAGGCCCTTCCGGGCGAGGGTGATCAGCTTTTCGGCCGGGGAGCGGAACTCCTTCGCCCGGGCGAGGGTGGTCTCGATGCGCCCGTGCAGGAACAGGCTCTGGACGATGGACCTCTCGAGGGCGCGCCTCGGGCCCGACTTCCTTCCGAACTTCCGACCGGATTTGCGGTGACGCATGACGGCTCCTTTTCGGGTGCGGCTCTTCCAGGTGCGGCTTCCTCCGCGAGGCCTCGACCGGGTCCCGGCGGACCCGTGGTGAAGGGCGGGACGCCTCCGCCTCCCTAGCCCATCCCGAGGATGGAGTCGGTGTCCATGCCCAGCCCGAGGTTCTGCTCCTCGAGCTTGGCGATGACTTCCTTGAGGGTTGTGCGCCCGAAGGCGTCCATGCCGAGGAGCTCCTCCTCGGTGCGGCGGCAGAGGTCGGAGACCGTCTCGATCCCGGCCTTCTGCAGGGCGTTCATCGCCCGGGCCGAGAGGCCGAGGCCCGTGAGGGGAAGCCGCAGGTGCGACGCGGTCTCGTGGCGCTCGCGCTCGACGCGGACGTCGGACTCCTCCGCCGCGGCGGGGGCGCCGCCGAGGCTGGGGATGGGGCGCCCCTCGTCGAAGGAGGAGACGAAGGGGTTGAGGTGCTTGCGGTAGATCTTGGCGGCCTCGGTGAGGGCCATCTCAGGGGTGAGGGTGCCGTCGGTCCAGATCTCGATGACGAGCTTGTCGTAGTTGGTCATCTTGCCGACGCGGGTGTTGGCGGTCTTGTATCGCACGCGCTGGACGGGGGAGAAGATGGCGTCCACGGGGATGACCCCGATCTCCATGTCCTCGCCGGCGTGCTCCTCGGCCGTCTCGTAGCCGCGGCCGCGGCGCACCGTGAGCTCCATCTCGAACCCGACCTCGTCGGAGAGGGTGCAGATCTGGAGGTCCGTGTTGATCACCTCGACGGCGGCGTCGCCCTTGATGTCGGCGGCGGTCACCGGACCCGGCCCCTTCTTGGAGATCTTCAGGACGCGGGGCTGTTCGTCGTGGGTCCGGACGAGGAGGCGCTTGATGTTGAGGATCATCTCCGTCACGTCCTCGACCACGCCCTTGAGGCTGGAGAACTCGTGCTCGACGCCGCGGATGCGGACGTGGGTGACCGCCGTCCCCTCGAGGGAGGACAGGAGGACCCTGCGGAGCCCGTTGCCCACGGTGGCGCCGTACCCCCGCTCGAAGGGCTCCGCCGTGAACGCGCCGTACCGGTCCGTGCGGGTCTTCTCGTCGACGACCACGCGGTTCGGCAGCTCGAAATCCCTCCAGCGGATGCGCATCGCGATCCTCCCGTTTTTCTCTTCCGTCCTCGTTCCCAGATTCGAACACGACGCGGCCGCCGCCCCCCGGGGGCGGCCGGGCCCGCTACCTCGACGCCACCTCGACGATGAACAGCTCGTTGATCTCGAAGGGGATCTCCTCGCGCCGGGGCAGGACGTTGACCTTCCCCGACGGCGGTTCCTCGGACTTCACGAGCCACGTCGGGCAGGTGCGGCCGCGGGTCTGCTCCAGGGCCTCCTTGACGGCCTTGAGGGAGGCGGGCCGGTTGTAGGGCCCCACCACGTCGCCCGCCCGGACCATGGCCGAGGGGACGTTGCAGCGCCGCCCGTTCACGGAGATGTGGCCGTGGCGGACGAGCTGCCGGGCGTGGGAGCGCGAGAGCCCGAAGCCCAGGTGGTAGACGACGTTGTCCAGGCGCCTCTCGAGCAGCACGAGGAGGTTCTCCCCCGTGTTGCCCTTCATGCGCACAGCCTCGGAGAAGGTGCGGCGGAACTGGCGCTCGAGGAGCCCGTAGATCCGCTTCACCTTCTGCTTCTCGCGAAGCCGCGTACCGTACGCGGACAGCCGCGAGCGCCTGAGGGAGTGCATCCCGGGCGGCGTCTCGCGCCGCTTGATGGAGCACTTGTCCGTGAGGCAGCGCTGCCCCTTGAGGAAGAGCATCACGCCCTCCCTGCGGCAGAGCCTGCACTTTGCACCGGTGCTTCGAGCCATGACCTGTGGACCTCCGGCCTTTCCGTTCCAGCTTCCTGGCGATCGTTCCTAGACGCGGCGCCGCTTGCGCGGACGGCAGCCGTTGTGCGGGATGGGCGTGACGTCCTCGATGGCCCTGATCTTCAGGCCCGAGGCGGAGAGCGCCCGGACCGCCGACTCGCGGCCGGACCCGGGGCCGTTCACCTTGACCTCGACCTCGCGCATCCCCATCTTCATGACCTTCTCGGCCGCCCGCTCCGCGGCCTTCTGCGCCGCGAAGGGGGTGGACTTGCGGGAGCCCTTGAAGCCGACGCTTCCCGCGGAGTCCCAGGCGAGGGTCTCCCCGTTGGCGTCGGTGACGGTGACGATGGTGTTGTTGAAGGAGGCCAGCACGTGCACCACGCCGCGGGGGACGTTGCGCTTCCCCTTGCGGCGCACGGCGGCGCCCTCGGGCTCCTTGCCCGGGGCGGCGCCGGCGGCGGGAGCGGCCTCGGCGGCGGCGGGAGCCTCCGCCGCGGGCGCCTTCTCCGCGGGCGCCTTCTCCGGCGCGACCTCGTCCTTCTTCTCGTTCTCGTTGGTCATTCTAGCCGAGCTCCTTCACGCTCTTCTTGCGGGCCACCGTCCGCCGCGGTCCCTTCCGCGTGCGGGCGTTGGACCGGGTCCGCTGGCCGCGGCACGGGAGGTTCTTGATGTGCCGGAGCCCGCGGTAGCACTTGATCTCCTTGAGGCGGGCGATGTTCTGCGCGATGTGCCGGCGCAGCTGCCCCTCGACGACGAACTTCTTCTCGATGAGGGAGGTGATCCGGCTCAGCTCCTCGTCGGAGAGGGTCTTGGAGCGGACCATCGGATCGATCCCCAGTTCGCGGAGGATGTCCGCGGCGGCCTTGCGGCCGATCCCGTAGATGTAGGTCAGGGCGAAGCCGATCTTCTTCTCGGCCGGAACGTCGACGCCCACGATGCGCGGCATGATGCCTCCTCTGCTCTACGTTTCTCTGCGCCTCTTCCGGGAAACCCGGGCCGACCGCTCCGGGGCCGCCCCGCGGGCGGTCCCTCCGGCCTAGCCCTGCTTCTGCTTGTGCCGCTTCTCGGTGCAGATGACCCGCACCACGTTCTTGCGACGGATGATCTTGCAGTTCTCGCAGATCCTCCGGACCGACGCTCTGACCTTCATTTCTGTCTCTCCGCCGTAAGCGACCCTATGCGACCGACAGGATCTCGACGCCGTCCTCGTTGACGGCGATGGTGTGCTCGAAATGGGCGCTCGGCCGGCGGTCCCGGGTCACGACGGTCCAGCCGTCGTCCAGGACGTCGACCTCCGCGCCCCCCATGTTCAGCATCGGCTCCACGCAGATGACCATGCCCGGACGCAGGACCACGTCGTTCCCCCGGGAGCCGGGCTCCACGTAGTTGGGCACCTGGGGATCCTCGTGGAGCCGCGTCCCGATCCCGTGGCCCGCGTACTCGCGGACCACGCTGTAACCGCGCGACTCGGCCAGGGTCTGCACCGCCGCCCCGATGGCGGAGATGCGGACGCCGGGGCCCATGACCCTGATGGCGGCCTCGAGGCAGTCCCGCGTCGTGTCCACGAGGCGCTGCATCTCGGGGCTGATCCGGCCGACGCCCACGGTGATGGCGGCGTCCCCCACGTAGTTGCGGAAGGTCGCGCCCACGTCGACCCCGATGATGTCGCCCTCCACCAGGGTCCTCTTCCCGGGGATCCCGTGGACGACCTCCTCGTTGACGGAGGTGCAGATGGTGCGGGGGAACCCATGGTACCCGAGGAAGGTGCAGGCGGCACCCTTCCCCTCGATGATGGAGCGGGCCCGATCGTCGATCTGGGCCGTGGTCATGCCGGGGCGGACGTTGGCCGCGGCCCACGCATGGACCTCGGCCACGATGCGCCCGGCCTCCCGCATGAGCGCGATCTCCCTCGGGGTCTTGTAGGAGATCAACGGCGCCTCTTCCCGGCCTTCTTCCGCGCGGGCTTCTTCGCCGGCTTCTTCGCCGGCTTCTTCACGAGCTTCTTCGTGGGCTTCTTCGCCGGCTTCATCGCGGACTTCTTCGCGGACTTCTTCGCGGACTTCTTCGCGGACTTCTTCCCGGGCTTCTTGGCGGGCTTCTTCGCCGGCTTCCTCGCCGGCTTCTTCGCCGGCTTCTTCGCCGGCCTCTTCGCCGGCTTCTTCGCCGGCTTCGGTCCTGGTTCCGTGGAGGCCTTCGCCGGACCCGCCCCCGCACCGGCGGCGAAGCGGACGGCGGCGTAGACGTCGTCGGGGCCTCCCACCGTCCCGTCCACCCGGACCAGGATGCCCGCGTCCGCGTAGCGGCCCTCGATGCCCGCGGTCTGGTCGGCGTACACCCGGAGGCGGTCGCGGATGGTCTCGGGGCGATCGTCGGCCCTCTGCACGAGGAGGGTTCCGCAGGAATCGCAGACGCCCGGGACCTTCGGGGGAGCCCCGGTCTCGTGGTACGTGAGGCCGTCCTTCGGGCAGGAGCGGCGGCCCGACAGGCGCGCCACGATGACCTCCGGGGGGAGGTCCACGAGGATCGCGAGGTCGACCCGGCGCCCGAGCCCGGAGAGGAGCCCGTCGAGGGTGGCCGCCTGGGCGGCGTTCCGGGGGTACCCGTCGAAGATGACCCCGCGGCGTGCGGACTCCCCGGCCAGGGCCTCGCGGATGAGGTCCGCGACGACCTCGTCGGGGACGAGCTGCCCGGCGTCCATGATGGCCTTGGCCCTCTGCCCCACGGGGGTCGCCGCGGCCACCGCCCTGCGGAGGACCGCCCCGGTGCTGAGCTGGGGGATGCCGAGCTCCTCCGCCAGGCGCTGCGCCTGGGTCCCCTTGCCGGCGCCCGGAGGTCCGAGGAAGACGATGTCCATGGGTGTTCCGGCGGCTAGAAGCCGCCGCCTCCCTTGAGGGAACTGCCGTCCATGAAGCCCTTGTAGTTGCGCATGAGCAGGTAGGAGTTCACGCGATCCGCGAGGTCGAGGGCCACGGAGACCGTGATGAGGATGCTCGTTCCCCCGACGAAGGCCGCCGTCACCGGGGGCAGGCCCACGGCCTGGGCGATCATGTCCGGGACCAGCGCGATGATGGCGAGGAAGAAGGCGCCCGCCAGGGTGATCCGCTGCAGGGCCTCGTCCATGAACTCCTGCGTCCGCCGGCCCGGCCGGATGCCGGGGACGAAGGCGCCGTGCTCCTTGATCTGGTCCGACATCTCCTTGGGGTTGAACATCATGCCCACCCAGAAGAAGGAGAAGAACACGATGCCGGCCACGTACAGGAGGGAGTAGAGGAAGGTGCTGCGGTCGAGGACGGTCACGTCGAACTGCCGGAGGATCTGCTGCGGGATGATGAGGAGGGTGGAGGCGAAGATCACGGGCATCACGGAGACCGCGTTCACCTTGAGGGGCAGGTAGTGCTTCTGCCCGCCGTAGACGGAGCGGCCGCGGACGAGCTTCGCGTACTGCACGGGGATTCGCCTCTGCCCTTTCGTGATGTAGACCACCCCCAGGGTCACGACGAGGAAGAGGATGGCCATGACGAGGAGCTTGGCGATCTCGCTCCTCTGGCCCGGAGCGAGGGAGGTGGTGACGACCTGGCCCACGGCGTCGGGGATGCGCACCACGATGCCCGCCATGATGAGCAGGGAGACGCCGTTGCCGATCCCGTACTCGGTGATCTGCTCGCCGATCCACATGAGGAAGATGGTCCCCGCCGTCAGCCCGAGGATCACCGTGGACGCGAACCAGAAGGTCCCGTGGACGTCCTCGTTGACGAGCTGGGCCCCGCCGAGGAAGAGCTGGTTCCCGGGCTTGAGGGCGCCGCCCCAGATGAAGGTCGCCTGGAGCATGCAGATGGGCACGGTGGCGAGCCGGGTCCACTGGTTGATCCGCCTCTGCCCCTGGGAGCCCTCCTTGGCGATCTTCTCGAGGGCGGGGACCACCTTCACGAGGAGGCTGAAGATGATGGAGGCCGAGATGTAGGGCATGATGCCGAGGGAGAACAGCGTGCAGGAGAGCAGGTCGCCGGCGGAGAGGATGTTGAAGACGTCGATGAGGCCCTTGGCGCCCCCCGCCCCCCCGTGGAGGAAATCCGACAGGGCCTTGGGGTCCACGCCCGGGAGGGGGATGTGGAATCCCAGGCGGAACACGGCCAGGAGGCCGAGCGTGACGAGGATCTTCTTCCGAAGCTCCTCGATCCGGAACATGTCGTTGATGCGGGCGAACACGGCTGTACGGCTCCTCTCCAGGCTCTTACCTGCGGTTACCTGCCGCTCCGTCTACTCCGGCTTCGGCTTCTTCGCCTTGGGGGCCTTCGCCCCGCCGGCACCGGCTCCGTCGGGCTTGGGCGCCCTCGGGGCCTTCGCGGGCTTCGGGGCCTTGCCCGCCTCCTCGGCGTCCGCGTCCCTCGCGTCCTTGGCGTCCTTGGCGGCCTTGGCCTTGACGGCCCCGGCGGCCCGCTCCACGAGGATCTTCGCGCTGCGGGCGGCGGACCTGGCGGCGTGGCGCTCGCCCTTCGAGGTCGCGGCGGTGCGGCCGTGGCGGCCCGCGAGGACGGTCACCGAGCCGCCGGCCTTCTCGATCTTCTCCCGTGCGCCCTTGGAGAAGTGGTGGGCGGAGACCGCGAAGGCCCCCGTGATCTCCCCCTTGCCGAGGACCTTCACCCAGCGGGCGCTCCGCTTGATGATGCCCGCCGCCTTGAGGGAATCCGGGGTGACGGCGCCGCCGCGCGCGGCGCCGGCGATGGTCTCGACGTTGACGACCTCGTAGCGGATGCGGAAGTTGGCGTTGTTGAATCCCTTCTTGGGCAGCCTGCGGACGAGGGACATCTGGCCCCCCTCGCGCATGATGCCGCCGCCCCAGCCCGCGCGGCTCGAGGCGCCCTTCTGCCCGCGCCGGGAGGTCTTCCCCCAGCCCGAGCCGCGGCCCCGGCCGACGCGGAAGGAGCGCTTCCGGTTCACGGACACGGACTTGACGTCGTTGAGGTTCATGCGATCTTCACTCCCCTGAGGCGCTCCACGTCGGTGACGGTGCGCATCCGACCGAGCGCGTCGATGGCTGCCTTGACGACGTTCACCGGGTTGGTGGACCCGTAGACCTTCGTGAGGACGTCCTTCACCCCCGCCGCCTCCATCACGGCGCGGACCGAGTCCCCGGCGATGACGCCGGTGCCGGGGGCCGCCGGCAGGACCTGGACGATGGAGGCCCCGAACCGGCCCCGGGCCTCGTGGGGGAGGGTCAGGCCGCGCAGCGGCACCCGGAAGAGGTGCTTCCTCGCGTCCTTGATGGCCTTCTCCACGGCCGGGGGGACCTCGTTGGCCTTGCCGAAGCCGTGCCCCACCACGCCGTTGCCGTCGCCGACGACGACCATGGCGCTGAAGGAGAACCGCTTGCCGCCCTTGACGACCGTGGCGCAGCGGTTGATCCGCACGACCTTGTCGGCGAGGTTGATGCCGTCGCCGGACACCGTCCCCACCACGCCCGTCTTGAACTTGCTCATTTCCGTTTGACCTCTCCCGGCTTCCCGGGGTCCTTGCCGCCCCGTCCGCGTTCCGTCGATTCCAAAGGGCCTAGAAGTCCAGGCCGCCCTTGCGGGCGGCGTCGGCCAGGGCCTTGACCCGGCCGTGGTAGCGGAAGCCGCCCCGGTCGAAGGCCACCTTGAGGATGCCCTTCTCCTTCGCCCTCCGGGCGATCTCCTCCCCCACCTTCTGCGCGCCCGCGACGCTGCCGGCACGGGCCGCCTCGAGGGCGCCGGCGCCGACGAGGTCCCGGCTCGAGCACGAGCAGAGCGTGGCCCCGCGGTCGTCGTCGATGACCTGGCAGTAGATGTTCTTGAGGCTGCGGAAGACGGCGAGGCGCGGACGCGCCGCGTCCCCGGACAGGGTCCGGCGCAGGCTCCGGTGGCGCCGGAGCCGGTGCTGCTTCCTCTGGCTGGCGAATTTCGACATCGTGTTTTCTCCCGGCCCGTCCCCGGCCCCTTACTCGGAGCTGACGAAGGACTTGCCCTGCTTCCTCTGGATGCGTTCGTCCTTGTACTTGATTCCCTTGCCGTTGTACGGCTCCGGCGGCCGGACCGCGCGCACGTTGGCCGCGAACTGCCCGACCAGGGCCTTGTCCGGTCCCGACACCTTCACGACGGTCGCCGTGGGGCACTCGACGAGGAGCCCCTTCGGCACGGGGATGTCCACCGCGTTCGCGAACCCGACCTGGAGGCGCAGCTCCTGCCTCTTCAGCTTGCTGTTCTGCTGGAGCTTCGCCTGGAAGCCCACGCCGACGATCTCCAGGTCCTTCTCGTAGTGGGTCACCACGCCGGTGACCATGTTCTCGAGGAGGCGCCGGAAGGTCCCGTGCAGGGCCTTGCACTTCTTGGAGTCGTCCCGCCGCCCGAGGCGGACACTGGCCCCGCCCTCCTCCTGGACGAAGGAGAGCTCCGGGGGGAAGAAGGACTCGACGGCCCCCTTCGGCCCCGTCACGGTGAGGCGACCGCCCCTGGCGTCGACCTTCACGCCCTTCGGCACGGCCAGCGGCGTCTTTCCGATGCGGCTCATGGCTTTCCTCTTCCTGGCTCCGTACTTGCGGCTCCGTCCGGTCCGCGGCCCACGCCGCGGAACGGACCGCCCCCTCGCGGGGCGTTCCTACCAGACCTCGGCGAGGATCTCCCCGCCGACCTTCTTCGCCCGGGCCTCCCTGTCGGAGAGCACGCCCTGGCTCGTCGAGACCACGGAGATGCCGAGCCCCCCCTGGACCCTCGGGAGCTCCGCGGACCCGGAGTAGACGCGGCGCCCGGGGCGGGAGACCCTCTGGATGTGGGAGACGACCTTCTCGCCGTCGGCGCCGTACTTGAGCCGGATCCGCATGACCTTCCGGATCGGGTCCAGCTCGAGGACCTGCTTCTCGTTCACGAACCCCTCGCGGAGGAGCACGTCCACCACGCCCTCCTTCAGGACGGAGTGAGGGACGTCCACCTTCTCCTTGCGGGAGCGCAGGGCGTTGCGGATGCGGGTCAGCAGGTCCGCCACGGGGTCTGTCATCGACATCTTCGGTCTCCTCTTCTTCTTCCGTTCAGGCTTCCGTTCGGGTGCGCCGGGGTCCCGTCGGCTACCAGGACGCCTTCATCATCCCCGGGATCTCGCCCCGGTGGGCGAGCTGCCGGAGGCAGATCCTGCAGAGGTGGAACTTCCGGTAGTAGGCCCGGGCCCTCCCGCAGATCCCGCAGCGGTTGCGGTGCTGGTTCGGGTGCTTCCGCGGGGTGTTCGACTTGACGACGAGGCAGGTCCTGGCCACGGCGCCTCCTAGTTGTTCCGGAACGGCATCCCGAAGAGCTTGAGCAGCTCCAGGGACGTCTCGTTCGTACCGTTCTTGATGGTGAAGGTGATGTTCATCCCCTGCTGGTGCTCGACCTTGTCCAGGTTGATCTCGGGGAAGACCAGCTGGTCGGAAAGGCCCATGTTGTAGTTGCCGCGCCCGTCGAAGGCGTTCCGCCGCAGCCCCCGGAAGTCCCGGATGCGGGGGATGACCACGCTGACGAGGCGGTCGAAGAACTCGTACATCCTCGCGCCCCGGAGGGTGACCTTGCAGCCGACGGCCTGCCCCTGCCGTAGGCGGAACTGGGAGATGGAGTGGCGGGAGCGCGTGACCAGCGGACGCTGCCCGGTGATCTGCGCCAGGTCTCCCGTGGCCGCCTCCATCACCTTCTGGTTCTCCGTCGCCTTGCCCACGCCCATGCTCACGGTGATCTTCTCGAGGCGGGGCACGGCCAGGATGTTGGGGTAGCCGAACCGCTCCCGCATGGCGGGCACGATCTGGCCGTCGTACTTCTCCTTGAGCCTCGGCTTGGGCCGGGCGTTCACGCTGGGCATGGTTCCGTCCTCACTCCTTCGCCGGCGCGGGCAGGGGCTTCCCGCTCCGCCGCGCGATGCGGGTCTTCTTCCCGTCCACGATGCCCGAGCCCACCCTCGTCGGCTTCCCCGACTCGGGGTCCAGGGGCATCACCTTGCTGGCGTGGATCGCCCCCTCCTTGCGGAGCCGGCCCCCCTTGGGCTGCTTGGGGCTCGGCTTCATGTGCCTCCAGAGGAGATTCACGCCCTCCACCAGGACGCGTTCGCCGCCGTCGAGCACGCGGAGGATCTTCCCCTGCTTGCCCTTGTCGGAGCCGGACATGACCTGGACCGTATCGCCTTCCCTGAGCCTCATGGCCTACACCACCTCCGCCGCGAGGGACACGATCTTCATGTACTTGCGCTGGCGCAGCTCCCGCGCCACGGCGCCGAAGATCCGGGTCCCACGAGGATTGCCGTCGTTGTCGATGATCACCATCGCGTTGCGGTCGAAGCGGACGTAGGAGCCGTCGCTCCGGCGCTGGGTGTACCGCGTGCGGACGATGACCCCCCTCACGATGTCCCCCGCCTTCACGGGGGCGTGGGGGATGGCCTTCTTCACGGAGCAGACGATGACGTCCCCGATGCGCGCGTAGCGGCGCCGGGAGCTGCCGAGGACCTTGATGCACATGGCCACCTTGGCGCCCGTGTTGTCGGCGACTTCCAGCCGGCTGTATGTCTGGATCACGTTGGCCTCTCCCTACTTCGCCGCTTCCTCGGACTCCAGGCCCGGGACCGGCACGTCCTTCTCGCCACGGACACGGCCGCGGGAGGCGCGGACGACCTCCACCAGGCGCCAGCGCTTCATGGCCGACATGGGGCGGGTCTGCTCGATCTCGACGACGTCGCCGATCTTGGCGACCTCGGCTTCGTCGTGCACGTGGTACTTCGTGGTCCTGTTGACGAACTTCCCGTAGGTCGGATGCTTGACGGAGCGCACCTCGCGCACGACGACCGTCTTCTTCATGGAATCGCTGACGACCTCGCCGATCACCCGCGCCCGGGGGTCGCGCTTCGCCCTGCCAGCCGTCTCGCTCACGATGCCGCCTTTCTGGTCCTGCCCGAGGCGGCGTCCGCCGCCTGGCCCCGGATGTCCGTCTCGCGCTCGCGGAGGATCGTGCGGATCCTCGCGACGTCGCGCCGGAGCGCGCCGATGCGGGACGGGTCCGTCGCCTTCTCGGAACCGGCGCGGAAGCGCAGGTTCGCGATCTCGCGCCCGAGGGCGGAGACCTCCTCCGTGAGGTCCACCGTCGAGCGCGTCCGGATCTCGCTGGTCTTCATTCTCTCACCGCCTCAGATCTTGTGCCTGCGGCGCACGAGCCGGACCGGCACGGGGAGCTTGTGCGCGATGCGGTTCATGGCCGACCGGGCCACTTCCTCGGGAAGGCCGCCGAGCTCGTAGAGGATCGTTCCCGGCTTGACGGGGGTGCACCAGTACTCGACGTCGCCCTTGCCCGTCCCCATCCGGACCTCGGCGGGCTTCGCGGACATGGGCTTCCACGGGAAGACCCGCACCCACATGCGGCCCTCGCCGGCGATGTGGTGGCTGGCGGCGACGCGGCCGGCCTCGATCTGCCGGGCCGTGATGAACCCGCGGGCGAGGCACTGCAGCCCGAACTCGCCGAACGCCACGAGGTTGCCCGTGGCGGCATTGCCGCGCAGGCGGCCCCGCTGCATCTTCCTGAACTTCACCCTCTTCGGCATCTGCATGGCGTCAGCGCTCCTGCTCTGTTCCCGTTCCCGTCGACTGCCTAGGCCGGCCCGCCGGCGGGCTGCCTCGAGGCGGCTCCCCGGGCGGCGGCCCCGCGGGCGCCGTGGGCGCCGCGCGGCCCCAGTGTCCCGCGGTAGATCCAGCACTTCACGCCGATGGTCCCGTAGGTGCAGCGGGCCTCGGCGAAACCGTAGTCCACGTCGGCGACCAGGGTCTGCAGCGGGATGGACCCCTTGTGCTGGTCCTCGACCCGCGCGATCTCGGCGCCGCCGAGGCGGCCCGAGCAGCGCAGGCGGATGCCGAGCGCGCCCCGGTCCATGGTGAGATCCATGGCCTTCTTCATGGTGCGGCGGAAGGAGGACCGCTTCTTCAGCTGCTCGGCGACGTTCTCGGCCACGAGCTGCGAGTCCAGCTCGGGACGGGTGATCTCGTGCACGTTCAGGGTGACGGTCCGGCCGGTGAGGCCCTCGAGGTCGCCCTTCAGCTTGTCCACCTTGGCGCCCTTGCGGCCGATGAGCACCCCGGGGCGGGCCGTGTGGACGAGGATGATGAGCTCCTCGCCCCGGCGCTCGATCTCGATCTTGGGGATGGCGGCGAAGTAGTACTGGTCCTTGACGAACTTCCGGACCTTGTGATCCTCGAGGAGGAACTTGCCGAACTCCTTCTTGCCGGCGTACCACCGGGAGTCCCAGTCCTTGGTGATCCCGACCCGGAAGCCGTTCGGATGGATCTTCTGTCCCACGGTTAGGACTCCTTCCTGGTCTTGACTTCGGCGCCGCCGGCCGCCGCTTCCACGCCCCTGGCTGCAGCGCCCCTGCGACCGGCGCCGCGGATCCGGCGGCGGCGCCCGGGGAGCCCGTCCTCGGGCATCTCCCGGACCTCGATGGAGATGTGGCAGGCGCGGATGAGGATCCCGAAGAACTGGCCGCGGGACCGGGCCTTGCCCCTGTGCTGGGTCGGCCCGTTGTCGGCGCGGGCGTCGCAGACGTAGAGGCGGTTCGCATCCACGTCCAGGTCCTGCCCGGCGTTGGCGACGGCCGACTGCAGGACCTTCTTCACCATGAGGGAGGCGCGCCGGGGGCTGAACAGCAGCCGCTCCAGGGCCTCGTTCACGGGCAGGCCGCGGACCAGGTCCACGGCGTAGCGGGCCTTCTGGGCCGAGGTGGGCGCGAAGCGGTGCTTCGCGCGGAACACCCGCTCTCCCGTGGCCGCCTTCGTTCCTTCCGCCATTTTCATGATCTCCTGCTGATCCCCTGGGCGATTCCCGGCCCCTCTACGTCTTCTTCGGGGCCGTGGCCGGCGTGTCGACCTTCTTCGTGCTGTGCCCGCGGAAGGTGCGGGTCGGGGAGAATTCCCCCAGCCTGTGCCCCACCATGTCCTCGGTGATGAACACCTTGAGGTGGGCCTTCCCGTTGTGGACCAGGAACGTGTGCCCCACGAACTCGGGCACCACCACGCAGGCCCTGGCCCAGGTCGTGATCGGTTCGCGGGCGCCGGAGTCCTTCTGCCTCTCGATCTTCTTGAAGAGCTTGGCGTCGACGAACGGCCCCTTCTTGAGTGAGCGTCCCATGGCTTACCTACTTCCTCTTCTTGTGGGAGCGGCCGCGGATGATGAGCCGCCCCGACAGCTTCCTCGGATTGCGCGTCTTCCCGCCCTTGGTCAGCTTGCCCCAGGGCGTGGAGGGCTTGCGGCCCTCGCCGGAGCGGCCCTCGCCGCCGCCGTGCGGGTGGGCGTAGGGGCTCATGGCCGAGCCGCGGACCTCGGGGCGGCGCCCCTTGTGCCGCATGCGGCCGGCCTTGCCGAGGCGGACCAGGTTGTGCTCGATGTTCCCGATCTGCCCCACCGTGGCCCTGCAGCGGACGTGCACCTTGCGCACCTCGCCCGACGGAAGGGCCAGGGTGGCGTACTCGCCCTCGCGGGCGGCCAGCTGGGCCATGCCGCCGGCGCTGCGGACGAGCTGGCCCCCGTTGCCCGGCCGGAGCTCGACGTTGTGCACGTAGATCCCGAGGGGGATCCCCGACAGGGGGAGCGAGTTGCCCTCGACGGGCTCCACGCCCGGGCCCGAGACGAGGGTCTGCCCCACGGCCATGTTCTTGGTGGCGAGGATGTAGCGCTTCTCGCCGTCGGCGTAGTTGAGGAGGGCGATGCGGCAGGAGCGGTTCGGATCGTACTCGATGGAGGCGATCCGGGCCGGGATGCCGTCCTTGTCCCGGCGGAAGTCGATGACCCTGTACTTCCGCTTGGCGCCGCCGCCGCGGTGCCTCGAGGTGATGCGCCCCCTCTGGTTGCGGCCGCCGGTGCGGTTCTTCGACCGGGTCAGCGACTTCTCGGGGGTGTCCTTCGTGATCTCCGCGAAATCGGAGACCGAGCCCAGGCGTCGCCCCGCGGATGTCGGTCGGTAGTACTTGATGCCCATGTCTCTGCTCCTAGAAGAGGTCGATGACCTGGCCCTCGGCCAGGCGGACGAAGGCCCGCTTGCGGTCGGGGGTGCGCGGCGTCCGCCCCGTGGGGCGGCGCCGCATCTTCGTCTTGCCCTTGCGGACCATGGTGCGGACGTCCAGCACGTTCACCTTGAACATGGACTCCACGGCGCGTCGGATCTCGATCTTGTTGGCCGCGATGTCCACCTCGAAGCAGTATGTGTTCCGCCGCGTCGCGGCGTTCATCGTCTTCTCGGTGACCACCGGGCGGTGGATGATGGGATGCGGGGTGCTCATCACTTCACCTCTTCGGAGGTCTTGGATTCCGGGGCGTCGCCGCCGCCGACGGCGGCCTTCAGGAGCGGGTCGAGGGCGCCGTTGACCAGCACCACGTTGCGGTGGGCCAGGAGGTCGTAGGCGTTGACCTCGGCGGCGGTGCGCACCGTGGTCCCGTCGATGTTGCGGGCGGAGCGGAAGAGGACGTCGTCGCGCTCGGGCACGATCAGCAGGGTGGTGCCGGTGATCTCGAGGGCCTTGAAGGCCGCCGCGATGCGCCTCGTGGAGGGCTTCTCCAGGGAGACGCCCTCCATGGCCTTCACCTCGCCGTCGAGGAACTTGCCGAGGATGGCGCTGCGGACCGCGGCCCGGAGGGCCTTGCGCGGCATGTTGTAGGAGTAGTCGCGGGGGCGGGGGCCGAAGATGGTTCCGCCGCCGCGCCACAGGGGGCTCCGGCGGGTGCCGGCCCGGGCGCGCCCCGTGTGCTTCTGGGCCCAGGGCTTCTTGTTGGTGTAGGAGACCTCGGCGCGGGTCTTGGTGCAGTGGGTGCCGGCGCGGCGGTTGGCCTCGTACATGATGACGGCCTCGCGCATCACGCGGCGGTGCGGACGCTTCCCGAGGGAGGAGACGTCGGCCTCGCGGCTCTCCGTCTTCCCGTCGCCGAACCTGTAGACCTGGATGTTGGCCATGGGTTAGCTCTTCCTTCCTTCGGCGGCGGAAGCGGAGCGCGGGGCCGAGCGGGCCCGGCGGACGAGGACCACCCCGTCCCTCCAGCCCGGGACGGCGCCCCGGATGAAGATGCGGTCGGTCTCGGCGTCGATGCGGACGACGACGAGGTTGCGGGTGGTGCGGCGCACGTTGCCCATGTGCCCGGGCATCTTCTTGCCCTTCAGCACCCGGGCAGGCCAGGTGTGCTGGCCCGTGGACCCCGGCTCGCGGATGTTCTTGCTGCCGTGGGTGTGGGGGCCGCAGTGGAAGTTGTGCCGCTTGATGGTCCCCTGGAAGCCCCGGCCCTTGGAAGTCCCGATGACGTCCACGTAGTCGCCCACCTGGAAGACGTCGCCGACCTTGATGATGTCGCCGGCCTTGGGGAGATCGCCCGTGGAGGCGGCTTCGCGGAGGACCTCCACCGGCGGGAACCCGGCCTTCTTCGCGTGGCCGACGAGGGGCTTCGTGACCCGGCTCTCCTTGCGCACCCCGAAGCCCAGCTGGACGGCGGTGTAGCCGTCGGTCTCGGGGGTCTTGACCTGCACCACGGGGCAGGGGCCGGCGCGCACGACGGTGACGGGGACGACGTCGCCCTTCTCGTCGAAGAGCTGGGTCATCCCCTCCTTGCGGCCGATCAGCAGATTCACGCTCATGTCTTACTCCGCGGGGACTTGCCCCAAGGAGGGGATCGGTGCCCCACCCGCGTGGGTGGGAGGCCTCCGAGTTCCTCCTCGCCTTGGGAGGGCGAAAGGCGCCCTCCGGCTGCCGAGCCCGCCGCGCGCCCCGGGGGGCGCGATGCGGGATGTTTCTTTAAGCCTTGATCCTGATGTCCACGCCCGCCGGCATGTTGAGCTTGCTGAGGGCGTCCATCGTCTTCGGGGTCGCCTCGGTGATGTAGATGAGCCGCTTGTGGGTCCGCATCTCGAACTGCTCTCGCGACTTCTTGTCGATGTGGGGGCTGCGGAGCACGGTGAAGCGCTCGATCCGGGTCGGGAGCGGGACGGGGCCCGAGACGCGGGCGCCTGTGCGCTTGGCGGTCTGGACGATGTCCAGGGCCGACTGGTCGATGGCCTCGTGGTCGAAGGCCTCCATCCTGATCCGAATTCGGGTCTGCATGAGCTCCGTTCTTTCGCCGGCACGTCGTCGTTTCGAGGCCGTTCCGGGGGTATGCCCGGTCCGATCCCGTCCCGGATCGGTGGGAAAGCCCGCGAGTCTACCGGCGGGCCCCGCCCCTTCAAGAAATAAGGGAGGCGGATTCCCCCCGCCCCGGGAGACCGCTACAGGATCATCCCCCTGGCCCGCTCCGGGGGCACCGGGGCGTAGTTGCGGGGCTCCATGGAGAACGCCGCCCGGCCCTGGGTGGAGGATCGGAGGCTGGTGGAGTACCCGAACATCTCCGCCAGGGCCACCCCTCCCCGGATCACCCGCAGGCCGGGGCCGGGGTTCTCGATGTTCTCCACCACCGCCCTGCGGCGCTGGAGATCCCCCAGCACGTTCCCCAGGAACTCCTCGGGGGTGTGGACGACCACGGACATCACGGGCTCGAGGAGGACGGCGCCGGCGGCGTCGAAGGCCTGGCCGAAGGCCTGGGAGGCGGCGGCCTCGAAGGCGGTCTCCGTGGAGTCCGTGGCGTGGACCGTGAAGTCCACGGCCCGGCAGCCCACGTTGACGCAGGGGTAGCCGAGGCCGCACCCCCCCTGCTCCGAGGACCGGACCCCGGCCCGGACGGCGTTCCGGAGGACCGGGGGGAGCTTCGCGAGGCCGAACAGGAGGTGGTCCTTCCCGTCCCCGGGGAACACCTCGAGGACCACCCGGGCGAACTGCCGCTTCTCCCCCACCATGCGCTCGAAGGTCGCCTCCCCCCGCGCCGTGCCCGCCACGGTCTGGCGGAAGGCGACCCGGGGCTTGCCCACGTGGGCGTCCACGCCGAAGTCCCGGGTGAGGCGGTTGACGAGGACCTCCAGGTGGAGCTCCCCCATTCCGCTGATGACCGTCTGGCCGGTCTCCTCGTCGGTGCGCGCGGTGAAGGTGGGGTCGTCCTTCGCCAGCCGCCCCAGCGCGTCCCCGAGGTTGTCCTTGTCGGCGGAGCTCCGCGGCTCGATGGCGAGGCTCATCACCGTCTCGGGGAACCGCATGGCCTCGAGGAGGACGGGCTCCTTCTTCGAGCAGAGGGTGTCACCCGTCACGGTGTAGCGCAGGCCCATGGTGGCGACGATGTCCCCGGGGCCGGCCTCGTCCACGGATTCGCGGTGGTTGGCGTGCATGCGGAGGAGCTGCCCCACGCGCTCGACCTTGTCCTTCCCGGCGTTCCAGACCTGGTCGTTGCGCTTGAGGGTGCCCGAGTAGACCCGCATGTAGACGAGGTCGCCGTGCTTCTCGCTGAAGGTCTTGAAGACGAGGACCGCCAGCGGGCCCTTGCGGTCGGGCTTCCGGATCACCGTCTTCTCGATGTCCTCGGGGTCGTGGCCGCGGACCTCGCCCGCGTCGAGCGGGGAGGGGAGGAAGGCGGCGACGGCGTCGAGCAGCGGCTGGATGCCGATGTCCTTGAGCGCGGAGCCGCAGAAGACGGGGATCACCTTCCGGTCGAGGGTGCCGCGGCGGATGCCCGCGAGGACCTCCTCCTCGGACAGGTCCCCGCCCTCGAGGAACTTCTGGGTGGCGGCGTCGTCCCCGTGTTCGGCGGCGATCTCGACGATGCGGGCCCGGGCCGCCTCCACGGCGTCGGAGAGCTCCACGGGGACCCTCTCCTCCACCACGGTCTTCCCTCGGTCCTCGTGCTCGAACCGGATCATGACGCGGCGGACGGGGTCCACGATGCCCCGGAACTCACCCTCACGGCCGACGGGGAGGCACATGGGGAGGATGCAGGGGGCCCCGCCGGGGGCGAGGCGCGCGCGGATGTCCTCGACGACGCGGGGGAAGTCGGCCCCCATGCGGTCGAGCTTGTTCACGAAGACGAGCCGGGGGACGTGGTACCGGTCCGCCTGGTGCCAGACCGTCTCCGACTGCGCCTCGACCCCGGCGACCCCGTCGAAGACGACGACGCCGCCGTCGAGCACGCGGAGGCTCCGCTCCACCTCGGCGGTGAAGTCCACGTGGCCCGGCGTGTCGATGAGGTTGATGCGGTGGGTCTTCCAGGGGAGGGTGGTGGCCGCGGAGGTGATGGTGATGCCGCGCTTGCGCTCCTCCTCCATCCAGTCCATGACCGTGTTGCCCTCGTGGACCTCCCCCATCCGGTGCTCGCGCCCGGAGTAGTAGAGGATGCGCTCCGACACGGTGGTCTTGCCCGCGTCGATGTGGGCGATGATCCCGATGTTGCGGATCCGTTCGAGGGGGAAGGGGGGGGCCATGGGGAAGCGGACGATGCTACGGCAGGAGGCGCGGGGGACAAAGGTCGGGGGGAGGGGAGGGCGGAGACTCCCCCGTCACGGGATGCGGAGGATCACCGGCCCCTCCGCCCCCTCGGGAACGACGGTGTCGAGGGAGCGCCCCTCCCTCGCGACCCGCAGGGTGACGGTGGAGGCGGGAAGATCCAGGTCGAAGCGGCAGCCCGGCCCCTCGTTCTTCGAGGACCGCGCCCACCGGGGGACCGGAGGGTAGCCGTCCCGCACGCAGGAGAGCGCCGCCCCTTCGGGCCAGGGGGCACCCTTCTCGAGGCCGTCCACGAGGACCGTGATCCGCCGCACCGGTTCGACCATGAGCCGGAGGGGTTCGGCCGGCGCGGCGTCGAGGGATTCGGGGAAGCCCCAGGCGAGGAACTCCCGCTCATGGAAGAAGGCCCATCCGCCCCGCTCGAGGTAAAGGCCGACGACCGCCCTCCCCTCCCCGTCGGTTTCCGCCTTCACGGAGTCAGCGGGCCCGCCGGCGTGGTAGGAAACGCCGAAGGGGAAGCGGGCCCTGGGCCGCCCCTCGAAATCCAGGAGGAGGAGGGGTACCGGGATCCGCTCCCTCCGGTCGAGGACGATTGAAATCGTCTCCTCGTCCCCCGCGGCGAGGACCTCCCCCCGCCACTCACCGCCCCCGGCCCTTCCCACGAGACGGGCCCCGGTGGCCGGGAGATCGAAATCCGTCGAGACGAAGCCCGGATCCCGCGCCATGCCCCCGGAAACGGAGATGTTGTTCCGCCGTGCACCGGAGACAAGATCATGGACGTCCACCTCCACGTGGTGCGGGTCCACCCCCTCGGGGACGGCGATCCGAACGGTGGACCTGCGCCCCCGCTCCAGCACGAGCCTCGTCTCCGTCGACCCGGGCGCGCACTTCGCGGTCCCCGCCAGGAACCCCTCCTTCTTCACCCGGAGGCTGAAGCCATTCTCCCGGTCGGGGATCTCGATGCGGAGGTTCCCCCCGGCGTCGCTCCGAAAGACCCCCCGGAGATCGGCATCCGCCGTCTCCGCCCCCTCCACCGGGCGGCCGGCGCCGTCCTCCACCCGGATGAGGTGGGGCACGAGCCGGTGGACCCGGAGGACCGCCTCGCCCCCCCTCCCCTGCTCATCGAGCACCCGGGACAGGTAGAGGTCCCCCCGCCAGGGTGGGGCGGCCACCAGACGCTCGGAAGTCCGCAGGTCGTGAACGGACAGGAAGCGGAGCCGGACCCTGCCGTCCCCGTCGGTCCGCCACGAGCTCTCCTTGAAGATCTCCTCCAGCCACCCCGGGTTCTCCGGCCGGAGTTCCACGCCCGCCACGGGCCGCCCCTCCCGGTCCTCCACGCGGAAGAAGGCGTCCCTCCAGGGCAGCAGCGGGACGTCGAGGACGAGGCCCGCCGCGCCGCCCGCGTGCAGGCGGCGGAGGTAGTCGGCGCCGGGAAGCCGGAGGCTCGGCAGGTCCACGTCGGTCTCCAGGACGTCGGGCCCGCTGAGGAGGAAGCAGATCACCCGCTCCCCCACCCACTCCTCGTCCGCCGCCGGGAGGATGTCGGTGAAGTCGGCCCGGCCCTCCGCATCGGTGTCGCGCCACCCCGGGAAACTCCATCCGGACGTGCCGAAGTTGCCGTCGGCGGAGACCCAGGGCCGGTCCGAGATCGGCACCTTGACCCTCACCCCGGCTCTCCGGAGGGGAGCCCCGCCTTCATCGACGAGTCTCACCACGACCGGGGGCAGGGGAAGGACGGCGACCTCGAGGATGCGCTCCGGTCCGTCCCCGGCGACCGGATCCACCGCGAGCCGTCCCCGCATTCCCGGCACGGAAACGGTGGCCCAATTCTCACCTGCGGGGAGGAAGAGCCGCCACTCGGGACGGGCGGGATCGAGGATCGCCTCCCGGGTGACCGAGACGGAGGAGGACGTGCCGATCCAGGACTGGGCGAGGGTCACCTTCGGCGGAACCGGGAACCCCGCCGGGAAGCGCACCCTGCAGAGCGCCTCCACGCCCGGGTGCCGACGGACGGGGAGGTCGCGCTCCCATCGGGCTCCGGGTGCGGCGAAGGCGGCGACTTCGCCGGCCTCCAGGCGGGCCCGGAGCAGCTCCTCCCGCGACATCTCACCGTCGTCCACCCGCACTCCGGGGGAGGCCCGGAACTGGAGGTCCACCTTCGGCCGGAGAACCGACCTCGTGGGAAGGGAGTCGAACCGGAACCGCCCCTCCGCGTCGGCGAGGACGGCGCGCGGACGGACCTCGTGGTCCAGGACGCCGAACTCCAGCTGGACCACCGCCCCCGCCACCGGCTCACCCGTCCCCTCGTCGACCACCCTCCCCTCGACCACGCAGCCCTCCGCGAGCACGAGGGACAGATCCTCCTCCCCCGCCGAGGGCCGGACCCAGGGGCTGAGCCCCGCGGCGCCGCCGTCGGCGAGGAGGGACTTCCCCACGAGGTCCGGGGTGAGTTCGAACCGCCCCTCGTCGTCGGCGACGGCGGCCCGGTCGTCGTCGGGGAACCTCGGGTCGTCGGCGGACCAGATGCGGGCTCCCGCCACCGGCCGCCCCGCGGCGTTCGTCACCCGCCCCGACGACGGCCCCCGGGTGGACGCCTCCACCTCGAGGCGCACCGTGGTCCCCGCGGGTGGAATCCCCGTCGAGGCCCGCCCGGGGAACCAGCCGCGCGCCTGGAGTTCCGCTTCGAGGGGCTGCGCCTCGCCGTCCCCCGCGAGGAGGAGCAGGGAGCCCGTCCTCCGCCCGTCGAACCGGAACCCGAGGGTGAAGCCGCCGGTGCTCACGGTGAACCGGGCCTCCTCCGGCGCCTCGCCCCGGAACCGCGGCACCAGGAGGACGGCCCCCGCCCCACCGGGATCGAGGACGAGATCCACCCGGGGATCCTCCGTCCCCGGTTTGAAGGAGCCCGTGACCCGTGGACCCTCGTGCCCCATGGCGTGGTCGACGGAGTGGTCGAAGGAGCGGGCGACGGAGCGGACCACCCCCGTCACCACCCCCGCGCGCCCCGCGGGCCAGGGGCCGAGGACGAACTCCCCGTCCGGTCCGGAGGCCGACCCGGGCTCCCCGCCCAGGGTGAGGAGGACCCCCTCCAGCGGCGCCCCCGCCGGCGTGCGCACCGAGCCGCGCACCAGGATCTGTCCCTTGCCGGCCCGCGGCGGCGAGACCGTCGCGAGCGGGAGAGGGTCCCCGCCGGCGGTTCCCCACCCCGGAAGCCCGTTCCACCCGGGTGCACCGGACAGGAGGCCCCATCCCGCGGCCGCCAGGAGGACCGCACCCGCCGCCGCCCCGACAAGGCCGGGAATCGCCGGGCGCCCGGCACCCCGTACCGCGCCGCCATCGGTGCTTCCGCCGACCGATCCCCCGGGTACCCCGGCCATCGGCACCAGCAGGCCGATCCACCGCCCCCGGTCCCCGCCGTGGCGCCGGTCGAGGGCTTCCCGCATCGCGGAGAGGGCCCGCTTCCGGCGGGACTTCACCGTCTCCACGGGGACTCCGAGGCGCGCCGCAGCCTCGCGGGGCGGCAGTTCCTCGAGGAAGAGGAGCACGAGGACGTCCCGGTGGATGGGATCCAGCGCGAGGACCTCCTCCACCACCCCGTGCCGGAGGGCCTCCCTCTCGCGGATCTCGACGTCCGACGGCACCGCCTCGGGCAGCGCCGCCCGGACCTCGCGGGCCTCCCTCCGCCGCCCCGCCCGCCGCGCCTGGCGGAGGGCGTTCCGGAGCACCGTGGCGAGCCACCCCCGGGCCGGCACACCGCTCCCGGGCGGATGCCGGAGCGCCGAGGCCCAGGTCTCCTGGACCGCGTCCTCCGGATCCTCCCCCGGCAGCACGAGGCTGCGCGCCAGCCCCCGGAGGAAGGACCGGTGCTCGAGAAGCCCCTCGATGTCGTGCATGGCTCCGTCTCCTTCCGGAGTGTAGATGCCGCCGGGGCCATTTCGGGGGCACTGCCCGGGGGGGGAGTCACGCCCTTTCCGCCCACCGGATGCCATCATGGTGCTATGATGGCATCAGCCCCGGGGAGGGGCTCAGGAGGCACCGTGATCCGCATGCAGATCCAGCTCGACCCCGCCACCCGCGACGCCCTGCGCCGCCGCGCCTTCGAGGAGGGCAAGTCGGTCTCCGCCGTGGCCCGGGAGGTCCTGCAGAAGGCCCTCCTGCCCCCTCCCGCCCCCGGCACGCGTTACGACTTCTCCTCCATCGCCGGGATCATCAAGGGCGACTTCGAGGCCGTCGCGGAGAACCACGACGACTACCTCTTCGGGGAGGAGGAGCCCTGATCCTCATCGACACCTCGGCCCTCTACGCGCTGGCGAGCGAGGGGGATCCCTCCCACCGTGCGGCCATGGAGCGGGTCGGCGCCCTGGAGCGCTCCGGCGAGGAGGTGCTCGTCCACTCCTACGTCCTGTGCGAGACCTTCTCCCTCGTCCACCGCCGCCGGGGACTGGAGACGGCGCTGCGCATCGACGGCCTCGCGCGCACCTTCACCCACGTCGCCGTCGATCGCGCCCTGCACGATCGCGCCGTCGCGAGGCTGCGCGGGGCCTCCCGCCGGGTGAGCCTCGTGGACGCCGTCTCCTTCGAGGTCATGAAGGAGCGGGGGATCGAACGCGCCTTCGCCTTCGACGAGGACTTCCAGGCGGAGGGGTTCCGCCTCCTCGATGGGTGCTGAATCGAAGCGGCCCCGGTCTCCCGGGGCCGCGGTGGAACTCGTGGGTGCGGACTCCCCTACCAGGCGTAATGCGCGAAGGCCTTGTTGGCCTCGGCCATCTTGTGGACGTTCTCGCGGGTGAGGTAGGCGCCGCCCTCGCGGCGGGACGCGAGGATGAACTCCTCGGCGAGCCGCTCGCTCATGGCCTTGCCCTTCTTCTTGCGGCTCGTCTCGAGGATCCAGCGGATGGCCAGCGACTGCTGGCGCCGGCTGGAGACGTCCACGGGAACCTGGTAGGTGGCGCCGCCGACGCGCTTGCTCCGCACCTCCACCATGGGCTTGACGTTGCTCAGCGCCATGGTGAAGACCTTCACCGGATCCTCGCCGGGCATGCGCTTGCCGACGGTGTCGAGGGCGTCGTAGACGATCTTCTGGGCCGTGGACTTCTTCCCCTGCTTCATCACGCAGTTGATGAACTTCGAGAGCAGCGGGTTGCCGTACTTCGGCTCCGGCTTCTGCAGGATCGCGGTCGAGACGTACTTGCGGGGCATCTGGTTCCTCCGGGAAGGCTACTTCGGCCGCTTCTGGCCGTACTTGGAGCGGCTGCGGCGGCGGCTCTCGACGCCGACGGTGTCGAGCACGCCGCGGATGATGTGGTAGCGGACGCCGGGCAGGTCCTTCACGCGGCCCCCGCGCACCAGGACGATGGAGTGCTCCTGGAGGTTGTGGCCCTCGCCGGGGATGTAGGCGGTGATCTCCTTCCCGTTGGAGAGGCGCACGCGGGCGATCTTCCGGAGGGCCGAGTTCGGCTTCTTCGGGGTCATCGTCTTCACCTGGAGGCACACCCCGCGCTTCTGGGGGCAGGACTCCAGCACGGGGCTCTTCGACTTGTAGGTCGGCTTCCTGCGCCCCTTGCGCACCAGCTGGTTGATTGTCGGCATCGTCTGTCTCCGTTCGTTCCGGGTCCGTCCGCGACGTCGAAACCCCCGACTCTACAGGGGACCGGCCGCCCGGTCCCGGTTTTCTCAGGCCGCGGGCCCCGGCTCCAGCCCGAGGTCCAGGGGGCCCGCGCCGGCGCCCTCCTCCTCGGCCAGCCTCTCGAGGTCCACGGACCGCTTGACCCGCGTGCGGGCATGGGCCCGGAAGCCCGTCCCCACGGGGACCATGTGGCCGATGATGACGTTCTCCTTGAGGCCCAGCAGGGGGTCCCTCTTCCCGGCCAGGGCCGCCTCCGTGAGGACCTTCGTGGTCTCCTGGAAGGACGCCGCCGAGATGAAGGAGTCGCTCTGCAGGGCGGCCTTGGTGATGCCGAGCAGCACCGGCTTGGCCCTCGCCGGCTTCTTGTTCTCCTCGATGAGCCTGCGGTTCTCCTCCCGGAAGCGGAAGCGGTCCACGACGAACCCCGGCAGGAAGGACGAGTCGCCCGGGTCGTCGATGCGGACCTTGCGGAGCATCTGGGAGACGATGATCTCGATGTGCTTGTCGTCGATGCCCACGTTCTGCGAGCGGTACACGTTCTGCACCTCGCGCAGGAGGTAGGACTGCAGGGCGTCCTCGCCGCTGATGCGCAGGATGTCGTGGGGCACGAGCGGCCCCTCGACCAGGGGCTCGCCGGCCCGGACGCGGTCGCCGCGGTGCACGCGCAGGTGCTTGCCGTGCGGCACCATGTGCTCGCGGGAGATGGCCGACTCGGGGTTGGTGACGACGATGGTCCGCTTGCCGCGCCGCTTCTCGCCGAGCTCGACGATGCCGTCGATCTCGCTGATGACGGCGGGGTCGCGGGGCTTGCGGGCCTCGAAGATCTCCGTCACGCGTGGCAGGCCGCCCGTGATGTCCTGGGTGCCCGTGATCTCGCGCGGCGTCTTCGCGAGCATGGTGCCCGCGGTGATGGACTCGCCCTCCTCCACCTCGATGTGCGCCTTCTCGGGGATGGGGTACAGCCCGATGGCGTTCTCCTTGTCGTCCACGATGACGATCTGCGGATGCAGGTCGCCCTTGTGCTCGATGACCACGCGGCGCTTGACGCCGGAACCGGGGTCGACCTCGGTCTTGACGGTCTTGCCCTCGACGATGTCGTCGAAGCGGACGTAGCCCTCGCGCTCCGCGAGGATGGGGATGTTGTGCGGGTCCCAGCGGGCCAGGAGCCCGTTCTTGTCGATCTCCTGCCCCTCGGTGACCAGCATGACGGCGCCGGCGGGGACGGAGAGGCGCTCCAGCTCCCGGGACCGCTTGTCGGTGATGACGACCTCGCCGTTGCGGTTGAGGACCACGGACTGCTTCGCCGAGTTCTCCACCACGCGCAGGTTCTGGAACTGGACCACGCCGGGGAACTTCGCCTTGACCTCGGACTCCTCGACGGCCCGGGACGCCGTGCCGCCGATGTGGAACGTGCGCATGGTGAGCTGGGTGCCGGGCTCGCCGATGGACTGCGCCGCGATGATGCCCACGGCCATGCCGAGCTCGACGAGCTCGTTGCGGGACAGGTCCGCCCCGTAGCACTTCGCGCAGACCCCGACGGGGGTCTCGCAGGTCAGGCCGCTCCGGACGCGGATGCGGTCGTAGCCGAGCTCCTCGAGGCGGATCGCGATCTCCTCGGTGATGAGCTGGCCCTCCTGCACGACGATCTCGTCGTTCACCACGTCGCGGATGGTGTCGCGGGCCGTGCGGCCGCGGACGGCCTTGCGCAGGGCGACCTCGACCTTCTCGCCCTTGTAGATGACGCCCTTGGTGACGCCGTTCATCGTCCCGCAGTCGTCCTCGTTGACGACGACGTTCTGGGCGACGTCGGCGAGCTTGCGGGTCAGGTAGCCGGAGTCCGCCGTCTTGAGCGCCGTGTCGGCGAGGCCCTTGCGTGCGCCGTGGGTGGAGGAGAAGTACTCCAGCACCTTCAGCCCCTCGCGGAAGTTCGCCTTGATGGGGGTCTCGATGATCTTGCCGCTGGGCTTCGCCATGAGGCCGCGCATGCCCGCCAGCTGCCGGATCTGCTCGATGGAGCCTCGGGCGCCGGAGTTCGCCATCAGGTAGATGGGGTTGAGGTACGGCTTGCCGTCCCTCTCGTCGTTCTGCAGCTCGAGCATCATCTCGCGCCCGATGCGTTCGCGGGCGTGGGTCCAGCAGTCGATGATCTGGTTGTAGCGCTCGCCGCCGGTGATGACGCCGGCGCGGAAGTTCCGCTCGATGCCCTCCACCAGCTTCTCGGACTCGGCGATGATCTGGGCCTTCTTGCCGGGCATCCGCATGTCGTCCTTCGAGAAGGACAGGCCGGCGCGCGTCGCCGCCTTGAAACCGAGCTCCTTGATGGAGTCGAGCACCCGCAGGGTGGCGTCCTTGCCGAGCCGCTTGAAGCAGTGGCTGATGACGTCGCCGATGCTGCCCTTCGTGAGCTCGTAGTTGTAGAACACCATCCCCTCGGGGAGGATGTCGTTGAAGATGACGCGCCCGACGGTGGTCTCGAAGACGCGGGAACCCTCCTCCTCGGGGCCGTCGCGGCGGTGCACGACGCGGCTCCCCCGGGTCAGGCGGACCTTCACGCGGGTGTGGATGGAGACCTTGTTCTGGGAGTAGGCGAGGAAGACCTCGTGGGTGTCCGTGAAGGCGCGGACCTTGTCCCCCCCCATCCCGTGGCGCGGATCCCAGGTGAGGTAGGCGATGCCCAGGACCATGTCCTGCGAGGGCGCGATGAGCGGGCCGCCGTGGGCGGGCGAGAAGATGTTGTTCGTCGAGAGCATGAGCGTCGACGCCTCGACCTGCGCCTCGAGGGACAGGGGCAGGTGGACGGCCATCTGGTCGCCGTCGAAGTCGGCGTTGAAGCCGGAGCAGACCAGGGGGTGGATGACGATGGAGTTCCCCTCGACCAGGATGGGCTCGAAGGCCTGGATGCCCATGCGGTGCAGGGTCGGCGCGCGGTTCAGCAGCACCGGGTGCTCGTGGATGACCTCCTCGAGGATGTCCCAGACCTCCGCGTCGCGCCGCTCCAGCATCTTCTTCGCGCTCTTGATGGTGTCGGCGAGCCCCATCTCCTTCAGGCGCCGGATGATGAAGGGCTGGAACAGCTCCAGCGCGATCTTCTTCGGGAGACCGCACTGGTGGATCTTCAGCTCCGGGCCGACGACGATGACGGAGCGGGCCGAGTAGTCCACGCGCTTGCCGAGCAGGTTCTCGCGGAACCGGCCCTGCTTGCCCTTGATCATGTCCGTGAGGGACTTGAGGGGGCGGTTGCTGGAGCCGAGGACGGGGCGGCGGCACCGGTTGTTGTCGAAGAGCGCGTCCACGGACTGCTGGAGCATGCGCTTCTCGTTGCGGATGATGACCTCCGGCGCGTTGAGGTCGAGGAGCTTCTTCAGGCGGTTGTTGCGGTTGATGAGGCGCCGGTAGAGATCGTTGAGGTCGCTGGTGGCGAAGTTCCCCGACTCGAGGAGGACGAGGGGGCGCAGGTCCGGCGGGATGACCGGGATGACGTCCAGGACCATCCAGCTCGTCTCGTTGTCGGACTGCCGGATCGAGTCGACGAGCTTAAGCCGCTTGATGATCTCCTTCTGGCGCTGCTTGCTGTTGGTCTCCGTCAGCTCGATGCGGAGCTCGTCGGAGAGGGCGGGGAGGTCGAGCCGGGCGAGGAGGGCGCGGACGGCCTCGGCGCCCATGTCGGCCTTGAAGCGGTCGCCGTACTTCGCCTTGCACTCGCGGAACTGCTCCTCGGTGAGGAGCTGGCGCTCCTTGAGGGGGGAGTCCCCCGGGTCCACGACGACGTAGTCCTGGAAGTAGATGACCCGCTCCAGGGCCGACGTCTTCATGGCGAGCAGCGTGCCGAGCCGGCTCGGCATGGCCTTGAAGAACCAGATGTGGATGACCGGGGCCGCGAGGTTGATGTGCCCCATCCGCTTCCGCCGGACGCGGGAGTGGGTCACCTTGACGCCGCAGCGGTCGCAGATGATGCCCTTGTGCTTGATGCCCTTGTACTTGCCGCAGAAGCACTCCCAGTCCCTCTCGGGACCGAAGATGCGCTCGCAGAACAGGCCGTCCTTCTCGGAGCGGTAGGTCCGGTAGTTGATGGTCTCGGGCTTCTTCACCTCCCCGTAGGACCACCCCCGGATGTCCGCGGGGCTCGCGAGGCGGATCTTGACCGCCCCGTAGTCGTTGATGCGCGAGTAGAGCTGCTCCATCTTCGCCGCCCCCCTGATCGTCGTTGCCTGGTTGATTTCCGAATCCGCCCGGAGCGCCGGCCCCCTCTAGAGGGCCTGCTTCTTCTCCAGCTCGATGTTCAGGCAGAGGCCCTTGATCTCGTTGCAGAGCACGTCGAAGGAGACCGGCGTGCCGGCGTCGAGGAGGTTCTCGCCCTTCACCATCGACTCGTAGATCTTCGTGCGACCGTCCACGTCGTCGGACTTCACCGTCAGGAGCTCCTGCAGGATGTGCGCCGCGCCGTAGGCCTCCAGCGCCCAGACCTCCATCTCGCCGAACCTCTGGCCGCCGAAGCGGGCCTTGCCGCCCAGGGGCTGCTGCGTGATGAGGGAGTAGGGCCCCGTCGCCCGGGCGTGGACCTTGTCGTCCACGAGGTGGTGGAGCTTCATCATGTAGATGTAGCCGACCGTCACCTCCTGGTCCATGGCCTCGCCCGTCCGCCCGTCGATGAGCCGGGTCTTCCCGCGCTTCGGGAGGCCGGCCTCGGTGAGGGCTCCCTCGATCTCGCCCTCGGAGCAGCCGTCGAACACGGGGCTGATGGCCTGGAACCCGAGCGCCATGGCCGCCCATCCGAGGTGGGTCTCGAGGATCTGCCCGGCGTTCATGCGGCTCGGCACGCCCAGCGGGTTGAGGATGATGTCGACGGGGGTCCCGTCCTCGAGGAACGGCATGTCCTCGACGGGCAGGATCTTGGACACCACGCCCTTGTTGCCGTGGCGGCCGGCCATCTTGTCGCCCACGGACAGGACGCGCTTGGTCGCGATGTAGACGCGCACCATCTCCAGCACGCCCGTGGGGAGCTCGTCCCCGCGGGTGAGCTGGTTCACGAGCTTGGTGCGCTCGCTCTCGATCATCTCGAGGCGGTCGTAGTACTCCCTCAGGAGCTGGGTCGCCTTGACCTTGCGCTCGCTCTCGCGGGTGTGGATCACCGCCTCCTTGAGGCGATCGCGCACGGCCTTCATCTGGTTGATGTTCGCGTCGTCCCCCACCGCGAAGGCCTTGTTGGTCTCGGGGTCCTTGATCTCGCCGCGGTAGATGGCCTGCACCTTCTCGAGGCACTCGTGCATGACCTTCTTGAAGTCCGCGTTGGCGTTGCGCTCGACCTTGCGCATCTCCGCCTGGGCCGCGGTGCGCTGCTCCTCGGTCTGGTTCACCCGCCGGGAGAGGCGCTCGACGTGCAGCACGATCCCCTCCGTGCCCGAGGGGACGTCCAGGGAGTCGTTCTTCACGTCCTCGCCGGCCCGGCCGAAGATCGCGTGGAGCAGCTTCTCCTCGGGGGACAGCTCGGTCTTGCTCTTCGGGGCGACCTTTCCGACGAGGATGTCGCCGGGGCGCACGCGCGTGCCGACCCGGACGACGCCCGTCTCGTCGAGGTTGCGGAGGGCCTTCTCGGAGACGTTGGGGATGTCCCGCGTGAACTCCTCGCGCCCGAGCTTGGTCTCGCGGATCTCGGATTCGAACTCGTCGATGTGGATCGAGGTGTAGGTGTCGTGCTTGAGGAGCCGCTCGCTGACGATGATGGCGTCCTCGAAGTTGTAGCCCTCCCAGGACATGAAGGCCACGAGGATGTTCTTGCCGAGGGCGAGCTCGCCCTCGTGGGTCGCGGCGCCGTCGGCGATGACGTCGCCGCGGCGGACCCTGTCGCCCACGCGGACGCAGGGGCGCTGGTTGAGGCAGGTCCGCTCGTTGAGGCCGACGAACTTGCGCAGCGGGTACTCCGCGGAGCCGGTCTCGCTCTCGACCACGATCCGGAGGGCGTCGGCGTAGACCACCTTCCCCGCGTCCTTCGCGCGGATGACCATGCCCGAGTTGCGGGCCACGGGCTTCTCCATGCCCGTCGCCACGATGGGAGGCTCCGTCCAGACCAGCGGGACGGCCTGCCGCATCATGTTGGATCCCATGAGGGCGCGGTTGGCGTCGTCGTGCTCGAGGAAGGGGATGAGGCTGGCCGACACGCCCACGAGCTGCTTGGGCGAGACGTCCATGAACTGGATTTCCTTCGGCTCCACCAGGTGGAAGTCGCCGGCCTTGCGGGCCAGGATGTACTTGCCCTGGATGCGGCCCTCGGGGTCCGCCTCGGTGTCCGCCGGAGCGAGGACCGCGGCCGACTCCTCGTCGGCGCGGAGGCGGCGGACCTTGTTGAGGATCACGCCCTTCTCCACGACCCGGTAGGGGGTCGTGAGGAAGCCGTAGTCGTCGGCCCCGGCGTAGATGGAGAGCGAGGAGATGAGGCCGATGTTGGTGCCTTCGGGGGTCTCGATGGGGCAGATGCGGCCGTAGTGCGAGAGGTGGACGTCGCGAACCTCGAAGCCGGCGCGCTTGCGGTTCAGGCCTCCCGGCCCGAGGGCCGAGAGGCGGCGCTCGTGGGTCAGCTGGGCCAGGGGGTTGGTCTGGTCCACGACCTGGGAAAGCTCGCCCCGCCCGAAGAAGTAGTCGATGGACGAGGAGATGGTCTTGCTGTTGATGAGCGTCCGCGGGGTCACCGCGGTCTCGGCGTCGAGGTTCATGCGCTCCTGGGCCGTCCGCCTGAGCTTGAGGAAGCCCTTCCGGAATTCGTCCCCGCCGAGCTCGGCGATGGACCGGATGCGGCGGTTGCCGAGGTGGTCGATGTCGTCGATCTCGCCCTCGTTGCGGCGGAGCTTCAGGATGTACTTCACGCAGTTGACGATGTCCTGCGGGAGCAGGGTCTGCTCCGTCTCGGGGATGTCGAGCCCGAACTTCCTGTTGAGGCGGAAGCGGCCGACGCGCCCGAGCCGGTAGCGGGCGGGGTCGAAGAACTTCTCGTGGAAGAGGGCCTTCGCCTTCTCGATCTGGGGGGGGTTGCCCGGGCGCAGGCGGCCGTAGATCTTGAGCAGGGCCTCCTCGTGGTTCTTCGTCCCGTCCTCGAGCAGGGAGTTGAGGATGAGGCGGTCCTCGGGGTCCTCGAGGACCTCGAGGTCGTCGATGGCGGAGGTCGAGATGGCCTCGGCCTGGGCGTCGGTGATGGGCAGGAGGCCCTCGGCCACGACCTCGCCGGTCTCGCGGTCCACGACGTCACCCGTGGGGATCCTGCCGACCAGCCCGGCCTTGGCCCGCAGGGCCGTCTTCTTGATGGACTCCGTGCGGTAGAAGAGCCGGAGGATGTCGGCGTCCGTGGAGTACTCCGGGGAGAGCGCCCGGAGGAGGGAGGTGCAGGGGAACTTCCCGCTCTGGTCGATGCGGACGAAGAGGGAGTCCTTCTTGCCGACGTTCAGCTCGATCCAGGAGCCGCGCTCGGGGATGATCCAGCAGGAGTGGAGCTTGCGCTCGCCGGCGTGGATCTCGACGGAGAAGTCGACGCCCGGGGAGCGGTGCAGCTGGGTGACGATGACCCGCTCGGCCCCGTTGATGATGAACTCGCCGCCCCCGATCATGATCGGGATCTCGCCGAGGTAGACCTCCTCCTCGACGGGCTCCGGCCCCTCGAGCTTCACGCGGATCCGGAAGGGCATCCCGTAGGTGAGGCGGAGCCGTCGGCACTCGTCGGGCGAGTACCGGGCCTGGCCGAGGTCGTAGTGGAGGTACTCCAGCGACCGGGTCCCGTCGAAGGACTGGATCGGGAACACCTCGCGGAGGATCGCCTCGAGGCCGAGGTTCTTGCGGTCGGTGTAGGGGATCTCCGCCTGCAGGAACTCCGTGTAGGAGCGCGTCTGGAGCTCCATGAGGTCGGGGATCTCCATGACCTCGCGCGAGTGTCCGTATTCCCTCGTCTTCATTTCTTCACTCCACCCCCGTAGGGGGAGACGGTCCCAGGTGGACGCGCCGGAAGGCGCGCCTGTGCGGCTCCGTCGGAACTCCCGCCGGCCGGGGACGCGAAGGCGTCCTCGACCGGAATCGGGGAATCCCCCGGGGGGGTCTCCCCCCCTTCAGGAATTCCTCCGAGTCGGGGCTCCCGCCCGGATCGGAACATCGGGGCCGAAGCCCCTAATCCAGGACGACCTGGCCGCCGGCGGCCTCGATCTCCTTCTTCATCTTGTCGGCCTCCTCCTTGGAGGCGGACTCCTTCAGCGTCGCGAGGCCCTTCTCGCAGGAGTCCACGAGGTCCTTGGCCTCCTTCAGCCCGAGACCGGGCATGACCGCGCGGACGGCCTTGATGACAGGGATCTTGTTCCCCCCGGAGCTCTTCAGCTTGACCGTGAAGGAGGTCTTCTCCTCCTTCGCGGCGGCCCCGCCGCCCGCGGGCGCGGCGGCGGCGGCGGCGGGCGCCGCGGCCGTGACGCCGAACGTCTCCTCGATGCCCTTCTTGAGCTCCGCGAGCTCGAGGGCGGTCATCCCCTTGAGGGTCTCGATGACACCGGCAACCTTCTCCGACATGGCTCTGCCTCCTCTGCACGGGGCCGGCTTCCGCCGCGCCCCCGACTCGAACGACGTTCCCTGGAAGATGCACGTCTCCGCCGTATGCGGCTCCGGACCTACGAGGCCGCGGCTCCGCCCTGCGCTTCCTTCTCGACCTTCTCCCTGACGGCGTCCACGGCCCTGGCCACGCCCGCGAGGATGGCGTCGACCCCGTAGGCGACGTTCGTCATCGGCGCCGCGACGGCCGACGCGATCATCGACAGCAGCTCCTTCTTGCCCGGAAGCGCCGCGAGCTGCTGCACCTCCTCGCCGGAGAACACGCGCCCGTCGAGGAACCCGCCCCGGAACTCGAACCCCTGGCGGCCCTTGATGCCCTCCACCACGGCCTTGGCGAGGGCCGCGGCGTCCTCCCCCCCCGTGGCGACGGCCGTCGGCCCCTTGATGAGGGGGCGGATGTCCTTCATGGCGGAGTCGGCCAGGGCGTTGGCGGCCACCCGGTTCCGGATGACCGTGAGCTCCACCCGCGACCGGCGGAGGTGGGCCCGCAGGCTCGAGGAGGCCTCGCCGCCGAGGGACTTGTACCCCACGACGACGCAGGCCCCGGCGGCGCCGACGGAGGTGCGCACCTCGTCGGCCATCCACTTCTTCAGTTTCTTGGACATGTCGGCTCTCCGCTTCGTTTTCGATTCGTTTCCGTTTCGTTCCGGGGGGCCGTTCCCCCGGGAAGCGCCCCCGGGATCCCGCTCCCCCCCGCCAGGGCTACTGGACGTCCAGCGAGATGCCCGGGCTCATGGTCGAGGAGAGCGTCACGCTCCGGAGGTAGGCCCCCTTGCTCGTCTGGGGCTTCTGGGCGCGGACGCTGTCCAGGAAGGCGAGGAGGTTCTCCTGGATCATGGTCCCGTCGAAGGAGCGCTTGCCGATGGGGGCGTGGACGTTGGCGCCGGAGTCGACGCGGTACTCCACCTTGCCCGCCTTGTACTCCTTCACGGCGCGGGTGACGTCGTCGGACACGGTCCCCGCCTTGGGCGAGGGCATCTTGCCCACGGGCCCGAGGACGCGGCCGAGGCGCCCGACGAAGCGCATCATGGAGGGGACGGCGATGGCGACGTCGAACTCCGTCCAGCCGCCCTCGACCTTCTTCACGAGGTCCTGGCCGCCCACGAAGTCGGCGCCGGCCGCCTCGGCTTCCTTGGCCTTCTCGCCCTCGGCGAACACGAGCACGGTGCGGGTCTTCCCGCCGAGGCCGTGGGGCAGCACCACGGAGCCGCGGACGATCTGGTCGCCCTTCTTGGGGTCGACCCCGAGGCAGAGAGCGAGCTCGATGGTCTCGTCGAACTTGGCGGCCTGCATGGACTTCAGCAGGGCGATGGCTTCCTCGACGGGGTACCTCTTCCGGGCATCGACCTTCCCGGAAGCGGCCCTGTAGCGCTTGGATCCAGTCCGCATGTTCCCTCCTCGCTCCCCCTCGGTCGGCGGACTCCCTCGGGGTCCTGTCGCGATGCGTCTCGCTTCCGGCGTCTCTCGTGCGTCCGCGGGTCCTCCCCGCGTCCGTGCTTCAGGCCGCCGCGCGGCGGCCTCCCGTCACCCCTCGACGGCGATGCCGCAGGAGCGGGCGGTTCCCTCGACGATGCGCATCGCCGCCTCCTCGGAGCCGGCGTTGAGGTCGTTCTTCTTGATGCGCGCGATCTCGAGGACCTGGGCCCTCGTCACCTTTCCCACGGCCTCGCGGCCCGGGGTCGCGGCGCCCTTGGCGAGCTGGGCGGCCTTCTTCAGGAGCACGCTCGCGGGGGGCGACTTGACGACGAACTCGAAGGACTTGTCCTTGTAGACCGTGATGATGATGGGCAGCACCATCCCCGGCTGGTCCTTCGTGCGGTCGTTGAACCGCTTGACGAACTCGCCGATGTTGACGCCGTGCTGGCCGAGCGCGGGGCCCACGGGCGGCGCGGGAGTCGCCTGCCCGCCCGGGCACTGCAGCTTGATGTAGGTCTTGATTTCCTTCGCCATGTTCGCTCCGGATTCCTGTCAGTCCGTTCGGTGACATCGCCGCGTCCGCGCCGCCCCCCGCGACCGCGCGGGGAGCCCCGTCAGACGGGCTCCACCTGCCAGTACTCGAGGTCCACGGGGGTCGGCCGGCCGAAGATCGTGACGATGACGCGCACGATCCCCTTGGTCGGGTTGACCTCCTCGACGATCCCCTCGAAGTTCTCGAAGGGCCCCTCCTTCACCTTGACGCTGTCGCCCTTCTGGAAGTCGATCTTCAGCTTCGGCTTCTCGGCCCCGGTCTGCATCTCGCCGAGGAGCTTCTCGACCTCGTGGGGCTCCATGAGCGTCGGCTTGCCGTGGGCCCCCAGGAAGTCCCCCACGCCCGGCGTGTCGCGGATCACGTACCAGACGTCGTCCGTCATCTCCATCTGGAGGACCAGGTAGCCGGGGAAGATCTTCCTGCGGGTCACGCGGCGCTTGCCGCCCTTGATCTCGGAGACCGTCTCGGTGGGGACGAGGACCCGCTCGACGCGGTCCCCGAGCCCCGCGGCCTTGATGCGCCGCTCGATGGCCTCGCGGATCTTGTCCTCGCGTCCGCTCTGGACCCGGAGGACGAACCACTGCATCGCTTCCGTCGCCATGGATCTCCTAGAGGGGCAGCCCCGTCAACAGCTCCAGCATCCGCGTGATGACCTGGTCGAAGATCATCAGCACGGCCGTGAAGATCAGCACCGTCACCGCCACCACCTTCGTCGCGCTCCAGGCCTCGTCCCGACCGGGCCAGGAGACCTTCTTCATCTCGGTTTCCGTCTCGATCAGCAGGTCCGCCAGCCAGGGGCGCTGCAGGTACCAGGCCACGAAGACCCAGCCCGCCGCGGCGACCACCGCCCCGATCACGACGGACCAGCTGAGCGCCAGTCCCACCAGGGGCAGGTGGCTGACCGGCGAATTCTCGAGGATCGGGGAACGGAGGGCGCCGAAGCCCTGCAGCCAGACCCAGAGATCGCGGCCGCCCCAGAGTGCGAACAGGACGCCCGTCCAGTAGGCGATCCTCCTCGTCAGGCCGCCCTGCCCGGCCTTGTACGGACGGCGGAGACCGGCGATGAAACCGCCGGCGCCGCCCTCGGCCGAACCGCCGGGCCCGTCGACCGGCCTATCCACTGTCTTGACCCCCGTCGCCAGCAAGCGAGTCTCCGTTCCCGAATTCCGTCCCGAACCGCGTCACCGGCCCTCTTCATGGTTGGCAGGCCGGGAGGGATTCGAACCCCCAACCCGCTGATTTGGAATCAGCTGCTCTACCGTTGGAGCTACCGGCCTGCGCTTTCCGGCCGCGCCGGGAGGGCGCGACCGGGCCTACTTCTTCTTCTCCTTGTGGAGCTCGTGCTTCCGGCACCGGGGGCAGTACTTCTGGAGGTCCACCTTGTAGGTCTGCCCCTTCACGCGCTTCTGCGTCCGGTAGTTCCGGTTCCCGCAGATGGAGCACTCGAGGCTCACGTAGTCTCTCGCCTCAGACCTGGCCATGGCTGACCGCCTCCCTCAGACCGGCGGGACCCCGGTTCCGGGGCCCCCTCTAGATTTCCGTCCCGACCGGCGGGCCGCCTCGCGGCCGGCCCGCACCCGCCTCCGGCTACTCGATCACCTTGGTCACGATCCCTGCGCCGACGGTGCGGCCGCCCTCGCGGATGGCGAAGCGCAGGCCGTCCTCCATGGCGATGGGGGCGATGAGGGTGACCTCGAGGTTCACGTTGTCGCCGGGCATCACCATCTCGGCGCCTCCGAGGAGGCTGGTGGCTCCGGTGACGTCCGTGGTGCGGAAGTAGAACTGCGGACGGTAGTTGTTGAAGAACGGCGTGTGGCGGCCGCCCTCCTCCTTGCTCAGGACGTACACCTCGGCGTTGAACTTCGTGTGCGGGGTGATGGACTTGACGTGGGCGAGGACCATGCCGCGCTCGATCTGCTCCTTCTCGACGCCCCGCAGGAGGACGCCGACGTTGTCGCCGGCCTCGCCCTGGTCGAGGGTCTTGTTGAACATCTCGACGCCCGTGCAGACCGTCGTCTTGATCTCCTTGGTGAGGCCGACGATCTCGAGGGTCTCGCCCATCTTCACCCGGCCGCGCTCGATGCGCCCCGTGGCCACGGTGCCGCGGCCCTTGATGGAGAAGACGTCCTCCACGGGCATCAGGAAGGGCTTGTCCACCTCGCGGACCGGGGTGGGGATGTAGGAGTCCACCGCGTCCATGAGCGCGTAGATGCACTTGACGTCGGCGTTGTTGCGGTCGAGATTCCCCTCCGCCCGGTAGGCGGGGAGGCTCGCGCCGCGGATGACCGGGATGTCGTCGCCGGGGAACTTGTACTCCTTGAGGAGGTCGCGGACCTCGAGCTCGACGAGGTCGAGGAGCTCGGGGTCGTCCACGAGGTCGACCTTGTTCAGGAAGACGACGAGGGCCGGCACCCCCACCTGGCGGGCGAGCAGGATGTGCTCGCGCGTCTGGGGCATGGGGCCGTCGGCGGCGGAGACCACGAGGATGGCGCCGTCCATCTGGGCCGCGCCCGTGATCATGTTCTTGACGTAGTCGGCGTGCCCGGGGCAGTCCACGTGGGCGTAGTGCCGCTTGTCGGTCTCGTACTCGACGTGGGCCGCGGCGATGGTCACCGTCTTGGAATCGTCGCGCACGGTTCCGCCCTTGGCGATCTCCGCGTACTCCTTCGCCTTGGTCTTGTTCTTCCAGGCGAGGGTCCGGGCGATGGCCGCCGTCAGGGTGGTCTTGCCGTGGTCGACGTGGCCGATGGTGCCGACGTTCACGTGCTCCTTGTTGCGCTGGAAGACTTCCTTCGCCATCGGGCGATCCTCCTCCGTGCTGCTTGTTTACCGTTCGTTCCGGTTCGACGACCCGGTGCGGCACCGCCGCACCGCCGCCACATCCCTTCGCCCCGGGGGCCTCCCCCGGGGATTGCCGCGCGTCCCGTCTGCGACCGGCCTCGTCCCTTCCGGGGGCGATGCCTCCGGAAGGAGCGGGGCCTGTGGAGCTGCAGTCGGGATTTGAACCCGAGACCTCGTCCTTACCAAGGACGTGCTCTACCGGCTGAGCTACTGCAGCGCCGTCCTGCCAGATCCTGTACGAGCCAAAGAGCGACGCCCCGTCGGCGTCCCGACCGCTTCCCGTCCGTCCGACCCGGCCCGTCCGTCCCGCCCCGTCAGTCCCGTCCGTCCCGTTCACGCGGGCGGCCTGGAGCGGGAGACGGGAATCGAACCCGCGTATCCGGCTTGGAAGGCCGGGGCTCTGCCATTGAGCTACTCCCGCCCGTGCCGGCTCCGCCGCCCGGCTTCCCGCGTTCCCGGGCCCCGGCGGCTTCCGGACCACCGGAAACCGTACGGACCCCGGGAACGCGGGAACGGACCCCGGAATCGTCGTGAAGCGGGCAAGTCTACGCTTCCCGGGGGGAGGGTCAACATTAAACGGGGCCCCGGGGAAGGACCGGGAAGCCTAGACCTCCCTCGCCACCGCCGGCGCCCGCCCCCCCTCCCGGTCCATCCTCCCGGCGAGGTCCCGCAGGGTGTACCCGTCGAGGACCCCGTGCACCTTCCCGGCGATGTCCGACCAGAACTCGAGGATCCCGCAGGAGGAGCCCTCGTGGACGCACTCCGTGCGGGTGCCCGTGTAGGCGGCGCAGAGGCGCTCGAGGAGGGGCTCCCCCAGGGCCCGGGAGACGTCCCCCATGGTCATGGCCTCCGGGGGCCGCGTGAGGAGGAATCCCCCCCGGCTCCCCCGGACGCTGCTCACGAGGCCGGCGTGGCGGAGCCTCACGAGGAGCTGGGTCACGTACTCCACGGTGAGCCCCTCGGCCTCGGCGATCTCACGGGCGGAGACGGGGGGCCCCAGCACGCCGTTCCCCCGCCGCGCGAGATGCACGAGGCACCGCAGTCCGTACTCCTCGAGGGCCGTGATCTTCATGGGCTTCTCCCGTCCCTCGCCCCCCTCGGGGGGCGGGGTCTACCAGATGCCGAGCTTCTCCTTGGCCTCGTCGGAGGCCATCTTCACGGGATCCCAGGGCGGGTCCCAGACGAGCTGGACGTGCACGTCGGCGATGCCCGGGACGTGCCTCGCCGCCCCGTCCACGGCCGCCATGAGCTCGGGGCCGATGGGGCAGCCCGGGCTCGTGAGGGTCATCCTCACCTCCGCGCGGGCGCCGTCCTCCGTCAGGTCCACCCCGTAGACGAGCCCGAGGTCCACGACGGAGATCATGAGTTCCGGGTCCTGGACCGGACGGATGGCCTCCATGACCCGTTCCTTCGTGGGGCGGCCCGCGGAGGAGGCGGCGGGGAGGGACTCCGCCCCCGCCGCCCCCGCCCCGTCCCCCGCCGCTGCGCCTTCGTTGCCGATCATCGGAAGCCTCCCGCGGCGGAGTCCGCCGCATTCCCGGGCCCGGAGCCCGCCTCCTCGGTGCTGACCGTGGCGGGCGCCGTCCCGCCCGGGGGGGCCTCCCGGGAGAGGGCCTCCATGAGGGTGGTCCATGGCAGGAGCGCGCACTTCACGCGGACGGGGAACTTCGAAACCCCCTCGAGGGCCTCGATGTCCCCGAGGTCCATGCCGGGGGCCCTGCCCCTGCCCTGCAGCATGCACTTCACGGCGGCCTCCAGGGCCCGGACCTCCTCGAGGCTCCGGTCCTCCACCTCCCCCGCCATCATGGAGCCCGAGGCCACGGAGATGGAGCAGCCCCGGCCGCGGAAGGAGACCTTCTTCACCCGCCCCCCCTCCAGCGCCAGGGCGACGGTGCACTCGTCCCCGCAGAGGGGGTTCTGCCCCTCGGCGTGGCGGTCGGGCCTCTCCAGGGGGGCCGAACCGCGGGGATTGCGGTAGTGGTCGAGGATGAGCTCGCGGTAGAGGTCATCGAGCATCGTCAGATCCCCAGGTGCTTTCCCTTGGGACCCGGGGCGAGCATCTCCCGGGCCCGGAGGACGGCTCGCACGAGGGCGTCCACGTCCTCCTCGGTGTTGTAGAGGTAGAAGGAGGCCCGGGCCGTGGCCACCACCCCGTTGCGGGCCATGAGGGGTTGTGCGCAGTGGTGGCCGGCGCGGATGGCCACGCCGTCGGCGTCCAGCAGCTGGGCGAGGTCGTGGGGATGGACGTCGTCCATCCAGAAGGAGACGACCCCGGGCCGGGCCGCCGGGTCCCTCGGCCCGAAGACACGGATCCCGCCGAGACCCGCCAGCATCTCCATGCAGCGGGCCGTGAGGCGGATCTCGTGGGCCCGGAGCGCCGGGGCCCCGATGGCCTCGAGGTAGTCGATGGCGGCGTGGAGCCCCGCGGCGTCGGCGACGGAGGGGGTCCCCGCCTCCCAGAGCCAGGGGGCGTCGTTCCACGTGGCCCCCGTCAGGGTCACCCTGCGGACCATCTCGCCGCCGAAGAGGAAGGGCGGCAGGTCGGAGCGGCCGTCGGCGGAGAGGGCCAGCACGCCGATGCCCATGGGACCGCACATCTTGTGGCCGGAGAAGGCGGTGAAGTCCGCCCCCCACCGGGCGACGTCCACGTCCGCCGTGGGCGCCGCCTGGGCGGCGTCCACGAGGACCCGGGCGCCCACGGAGCGGGCCTCGGCGGCGAGCTCCGCGACGGGGTTCTCGGTGCCCAGCACGTTGGACTTGGCCGTGAAGGCGACGAGCCGCGTGCGGGGGCCCAGCGCCGCCCTGTAGGCCTCCCGGTCGAGGAACCCCTCGTCGGTGACGCGCACCGCACGGAGCACCGCCCCCTTCGCCCGGCAGATCTCCTGCCAGGGGACCAGGTTGCTGTGGTGCTCCATCTCCGTGACCACGACCTCGTCGCCGGGGCCGAGGTGGGAGCCCCCCCAGGCCCGGGCCACGAGGTTGATGGCCTCCGTGGCGTTGCGGGTGAAGACCAGGTGGTCGGGGCCCGGCGCGCGGCAGAAGCGGGCCGCGGCGGCGCGGGCGTCCTCGTAGGCCCGCGTCGCCGCCTCGGCCAGGCGGTGGAGCCCGCGGTGGACGTTGGCGTTCTCCTCCTCGTAGTACCGGACGATGCGGGCGATGACGGAGCGCGGCTTCTGCGTCGTGGCGGCGTTGTCCAGGTAGACGAGGGGCGGGAGGCCGGGGCGCGGGGCGAGGATGGGGAAGTCCGCCTTGAGGCGAAGGGGATCGAGGACCGGGGCGGGGGCGGGGGCGGCGGCCCTCGGGGCGGCGGCGGTGCCCGCGGGAAGGCCGTTCACAGGTCCACCGCGTCCACGAGCACCCGCCCCTCCTCCTCCCGGACGGCCACGGAGAGGATGGGGGAGACCGCGGGCATCCGGAGGACGGAGCCGTCCCGCACGTCGAAGCGGGCGCCGTGCCGGGGACAGACGAGGGCGCAGCCCTCGAGGACCCCCTCGCCGAGGGAGCCGTCGTCGTGGCTGCAGCGATCCTCCACGGCGTGGAGCCGCCCCCCCACCCGGGCCATCACGAGGGGGAAGCCGTCCACGATGAACGTGCCGTGGAACCCCTCCGCAAGGGCCGCCGCCCCGGGGACCTCGACCCAGCGGGAAGCGCCGCCCCCCATCCTCAGCCCCCCAGGCGCCGCAGGGCCACGGCGCGGAGCGCCCCGGCGAGGTCCTCCCCGGGCACCCGGGCGAAGACGGGCTCGAGGAAGCCGAGCACGATGACGCGCTCCGCGTCCTCCTCGAGGAGGCCGCGGCTGCGGAGGTAGAAGAGCTGGGCCGGGTCCACGGGTCCCGTGGCGGCGGCGTGGGAGCACATGACCTCGTGGGTGAGGATCTCCAGCTCGGGGATGGAGTCCGCCCGGGCCCGCTCCGAGAGGAGGAGGTTGCGGTTCTCCTGGCGCGCCTCGCAGTGGGGGGCGTCGTGGGCGATGACGAGGCGCCCCGTGTAGGAGGCGCGGGCGCGGTCCCGGAGGGCGACGCGGACGAGGAGGTCGCTGGCCGTGCGCGGGGCCTCGTGGTCCTGGAGGATGTGGAGGTCCGACTGCTGGCGGCCGGCGCCGAAGACCGCGCCGAGGACCTCGCTGCGGGAGCCGGGGCCGGCCAGCACGGCGCTGGCCTCGGTCTTGGAGAGGGCGCCGCCGAGGGTGACGGTCACGGAGGTGAGGGAGGAGCCGGCCTCGAGGCGGGCCCTCTGCACGAGGGAGGCGCGGACCCGGTCGCCGAGGGTGTTCACGACGGTGTGCACGAGCCGGGCCCCGGGGCCGAGGAGGACCTCGGTGACGGAATGGATCATCCCCTCGGCCCCTTCCTCGCTCTCGTGCTCCTCGACGAGGGCGGCCTCCGCCCCCTCCTCCACCACGACGAGGGAGCGGGGGAAGGAGACCGTGCCCGTGGCGCCGGCCCGATGCACCAGGGAGACCGGTGCCTCCGTCCGCAGGCCGCGGGGGAAGCGGACGAAGGCGCCGCCGGAGAACAGGGCCAGGTTCAGCGCCTCGAAGGGCCCCTTCCCGGCGAAGGAGAGGGAGCCGAGGAGGTCCGGGGCGCCCGCGGCGGAGGCGAGGTCGGAGATCTCGACGCCCGGGGGGACCGTCCCCGCGGCGCCTCCGCCGCCGAGGAGGCCGGGGCGGAGGAGGGCGCAGGCGGGGAGCCCGGAGCCGGGGGCGGCGACCACGGGAGCGAGACCCCCGGGGAGGAGCCGCGCGGGGTCGGTGTAACGCCAGAGGTGCCGGGCGCGGTCCGGGGGCGGGGCCGCGAGGAAGGCATCGAAGGCCGCGCGGCGGCGGGCCCCGAGCGCGGCGGGCCCGGATCGGGCGAGGGCCTCCAGGGCGGGGGAGAGGGAGGCGGCGAGGGGGTCGGCCAGGGTCCCGGTCATGGTCGGATTCCGCCGCTAGCCGACGGAGCCCTCCATCTCCATGGCGATGAGCCGGTTGAGCTCCACCGCGTACTCCATGGGAAGCTCCTTCGTGAAGGGCTCGATGAAGCCGTTCACGATGAGGAGGGTGGCCTCGGCCTCGGTCAGGCCGCGGCTCCGCAGGTAGAAGAGCATCTCGTCCCCCACCTTGCTCACCGTGGCCTCGTGCTCGATGGACACCTTCTGCTCGTCCACCTCCATGGTCGGGTAGGTGTCGGAGCGGGAGTCGCGGTCGAGGAGCAGGGCGTCGCAGCGCACGTTCACCTTGCTCCCCACGGCCCCCCTGTGCACCTTCACGAGCCCGCGGTAGGAGGAGCGGCCGCCGTTCTTCGAGATGGACTTGGAGGTGATGGTGGAGGTGGTCCGGGGGGCGGAGTGGATGATCTTCGCGCCGGCGTCCTGGTGCTGCCCCTTCCCGGCCATGGCGACGGAGAGGACCTCGCCGCGGGCCCCCTCCCCCACCAGGTAGATGGCGGGGTACTTCATGGTGAGCTTGCTGCCGAGGTTCCCGTCCACCCACTCGACGGTGGCGCGGGCGTGGGCCACGGCCCGCTTGGTGACGAGGTTGAAGACGTTGTTGGACCAGTTCTGGATGGTCGTGTAGCGGAGCTTCGCCCCGGGGAGCGCCACGAGCTCGACGACGGCGCTGTGCAGGGAGTCGCTGGAGTAGGTCGGGGCCGTGCAGCCCTCGATGTAGTGCACCGTGGATCCCTCGTCGGCGATGATGAGGGTCCGCTCGAACTGGCCCATGTTCTCGGCGTTGATCCGGAAGTAGGCCTGGAGGGGGATCTTCACGTCGGTGTTCTTCGGCACGTAGATGAAGGATCCGCCGGACCAGACGGCGCTGTTGAGGGCGGCGAACTTGTTGTCCTCGGGCGGGATGATCGTCCCGAACCACTTGCGGACGAGGTCCGGGTGGTCCTTCAGCCCCTGGTCCATGGAGAAGAACAGCACGCCCAGCTTCTCGAGGTCCTCGCGGATGGAGTGGTAGACGACCTCCGACTCGTACTGCGCGGTGACCCCGGCGAGGAACTTCCGCTCCGCCTCGGGGATGCCGAGCTTGTCGAAGGTGCGCTTGATGTCCTCGGGCACGTCGTCCCAGGAGCGCTGCTCCCCCGAGGAGGGCTTCAGGTAGTAGAAGATGTTCTCGAAGTCGATCTCCGCCAGCATGGCCGTGTCGCCCCAGGTGGGCATGGGCTTCGAGAGGAAGACCTCGTAGGCGTGGAGCCGGAACTCCCTCATCCAGTCCGGCTCGCCCTTCATGCGGCTGATCTCCTCCACCACCGTCGCGTCGAGGCCGCGGCGGGAGCGGAAGACGGGCCTCGACTCGTCGTGGAAGCCGTACTTGTAGTCGCCGGTGATTCCCCGGGCCTCGGCGGCAGCCGCGGTCTTCGAGTCGCGGGCCTCCGCCGTCGGGGTCGCGTGATCGCTCATGGGAGCCTCCTAGGCCCCCGCCGGGGCGGCGGCGGCCTCGGATTCGGGGGCGAGCCACTCGTAGCCGCGCCTGTCGATCTCCTCCGCGAGCTCGTGGCCGCCGCTGCGGACGAGGCGCCCCTTGATGAGGACGTGCACGCGGTCCGGCCGGACGAACTCGAGCATGCGGTGGTAGTGGGTGATGATGAGCATGGTGCGGTCCGGTCCGCGCATGGCCTGGACGGCGCCGGCGATGACCTTCAGGGCCTCCACGTCGAGCCCCGAATCCGTCTCGTCGAGGATGGCCAGGCGGGGCTCGAGGAGCGCCATCTGGAGCACCTCGAGGCGCTTCTTCTCGCCGCCGGAGAACCCGTCGTTCACGGACCGGGTCATGAAGGAGGGGTCCACGCCCAGGGTCTCGAGCTTCTCCTTGACCAGGGCACGGAACTCCCGGGGGCCGAGCTCCCCGCCGGGCCGCGATCCGCGGACGGCCTTGAGGGACTGCCGGAGCAGGTTGTGGACGGAGACGCCGGGGATGGCCACGGGGTACTGGAAGGCCAGGAAGATCCCCCGGCGGGCCCTCTCCTCCGGCGCGAGGGGGGCGAGGTCGTCCCCCTCGAAGAGGATGCGCCCCTTCGTGATGGCGTACCCGGGGTGCCCCATCACGGCGGCGCTGAGGGAGCTCTTCCCGGAGCCGTTGCGGCCCATGAGGGCGTGGATCTCCCCCCTCGGGACTTCGAGAGTGATCCCCGAGAGGATCTCCTTGCCCTCGACCTCCACGTGGAGGTCCTCGATGCGGAGCAGCGGTGCCTTGGGGTCCATGACCGGTGTCGATCTCCGTGTCTTCATCGCGTCCCGCGACCGGGTGCCCCCGGCGCGACGGGGGTCGGTCCGAGGGGAGGCTCGAGGGCCCCGCGGCCCTCGTCCACGTGTCTATCCTAGGATACCTGACAGTTTTATCAACATTTCGCACCGCCCTGTGACGGGGGTCACCGGCGGCGGCCACGGGAGGCCCCCGGGAGGCGGCGGGGAGGAAGGCCGGAGGCCCCCGGGGCCCCCGGCTCGCGGTCCCTGGTGCGAGAGGTGGGAGTCGAACCCACACGGGTTGCCCCAGCGGATCCTAAGTCCGCCGCGTATGCCGTTCCGCCACTCTCGCGCCCCCCCATCTTCCCTTCCCCGCGCCCGACACTCCACGGGAAATCCACACTCCCCCGCAACCCCCGGAGCCCCAAGCGTTTGCATCCCCGGGATCGCCCCTTTCCCGGTAAAAACCCTTGGCAGGTTCGAAGGGTGCCTTAGAATCGCCCGGGAGTCGGTCCGTCCCCATTCAGGGCGGACCCCGGGAGGAGCTATTGGCCGGCCCCCGCATCCTGGTGATCGACGACGACATCAACATCCTCTCGACCCTGAGGATCCTGTTCCAGCGGGAGGGCTTCATCGTCCAGACCGCCTTCGACGGGGAGGACGGCCTCAAGAAGATCATCGCCGGGAACATCGACATCATCCTCTCCGACATCGACATGCCGAAGATGAACGGCTTCGAGGTCTTCCAGAAGCTGAAGATGCAGGGCCTCGTGCAGCAGTTCCCCATGGTGATGATGTCCGCCGGCGTCGGGCCCGTCGAGCGGGCCAAGTACATCGAGGAGGGCGCCGAGGACTTCATCGTCAAGCCCTTCAACGCCATCGAGCTCCTGGCCCGCATGCGGCGCATCCTGGCCCGGGTCTCCGGCCAGTTCGGCGCCGCCGTGGGATCCGCCGCCGGGCCCAAGTCCTCGGAGCCGGTCCACGGCTCCCGCCCGCAGGAGCTCACCCGCGGAAAGCTCGGCGACATCCAGGTCCCCGACCTGGTCCAGTTCTTCCTCCTCGGGCAGAAGGACGGGTTCCTCGAACTCACGATGCCCGCCGCCAACGCGCGGATGTTCTTCGTCGGCGGGCAGATCATCCACTGCACCGTCGTGGAGAGGACGGGCATCGCGCGGGAGGGCGAGGACGCCGTCTACAACATGCTCACCTGGAACGAGGGGAACTTTCGCGCCGCCTTCGAGAAGGTGGCCATGCCCCGCCGCATCCGGACCCCCACCCACGAGCTCCTCCTCGAGCACGCCCGCCGAACCGACGACTCCGCCCGCCGGACGGCCACGGCGGCGGCCGCCCCCGCCTCCCCCGCCGCACCTCCGCAGGGCGGCGCCGGCACGGGCCGCAAGGACGACTTCAACTTCTGATTTCACCGCCGGTTTCTTGGTGACACGGGCCCCGTGGAGTGAGATAGTTCCCGGGTCGGGGCCGAAGCCGGATGGATCCTCGGAACGGCCCCGCCGCCGTGAACCTCGTCTCATCCGGAAGAGAATCGGTCCCGTCTCGAAGGCCCGGCGGGAGGAGATGTCCCGGAAGCCGCGACGATGCGTTCCACTCGACCCCGACGGGGTCCGAACCCGATCCAACAGGAGCCCGACGCACACCGAAGCTGAAGCGGAGGTTGCCCTCAACGGGCGTAAAACTTCCACCTCATCCCTATTCTCCAAGAAGTAACCTCCGCTTCTTTCCCGGTCCTCCCGCCCCGCCCTCCCGCCCCCGGTGCGCCCCGACCTGCCGGGGATCCCCCGCCCCCCCCGGTGACCTCCCCCGCCCGCGATGGTGCCGAACGGGCCGGGCTCCCGCCGGTTACCCTCCGATGGCCCCGTTCCACGGAGCAAGCGCCATGAAGGGATCCACCGGGCTCGCCGGCCTCGCCGTGACGGCCCTCGTCGCCGCCCTCGTCTCCTTCTCCGTCGCCGCCCTTCTCGGCCCGTCGCCGGCCGCTCCCGCCCTCCGCCCCGGTCCCGGCCCCTCCTCCTCCCTCGAGCGGGAGGTCGCGTCCCTGCGCGCCGAGGTCGCGGAACTCCGCTCCGCCCGGGGCGGTCCCGCGCGGGGCCCCCGCCCCGCGGCGGAGGAGGTGGAAGGGCGGCCCGGCCCCGGGGACGCGGTCGAGGGGGCGGCTCTCGCCGGGGGCGCCGGCTCGGGGGACGGGGAGGGGACGCTTCCCGCCACGCGGGAGGACCTCCTCTCCCTCATCGACCAGCGCATCGACGCGAAGGGGGCCGGCGGTCCCGAATGGAAGCCCCCGGCGCCGAAGCCGCGGGTGACCGTCGAGGAGGCCGGCGCCGAGATGGGGCTGACCGCCTTCGAGGTGGACGCCGTCCGCCGCGCCTACGAGGCCGCCGAGACGGAGATGATCACCTGCGTCATGGGCACCGCCGACCTCGACGCCATCAAGGAGGAGGTGCGGGCCGCGAAGGAGGATCCCGACCGCAAGGCCGCCCTCGTGAACAAGGCCGTCGGGAACGTGATCCGCAACCTCGGGAAGGTCATGACCATCGAGGACCGCCGGGACCGGGACCTGAAGAAGGTGCTCACCGGGGAGCAGGTGTCGAAGCTCAAGGGGTACAACCTAAAGCCCACCCTGGCCGACGCGGAGCTCGAGGACATCCTGAAGGACGCCTTCGGGAACAGGTAGACCGGGAGGGAGGGAGGGAAGGGGGGGAAGGGGGGGACGGAGGGCATCCCCCGGAGTCACGGTGGTTCAAGCCACGAACGGTGAATCCGTCCCCCGGCTCCTCGCTGGATCGTGTGGGTCCTCTCTGGCGTTGCGCGCCTTCGGCGCGCGGCTCCCCCCGGGGGGCGTGGGGGGGGGGTACGATGGGCCCCCGGGGGGGGGGAGGGGGTG
>CAYJMF010000019.1:0-8174 GCA_964370855.1 uncultured Planctomycetota bacterium
CCCCCCCCCCCCCCCCCCCCCCCCCCCCCCCCCCCCCCCCCCCCCCCCCCCGGCACCCTCTACCGGCTCGCCTTCTCCGCCGCCGTCGCCGCGTCGTCGAAGAGGGACTTCACCTCCTCGAAGAGGAGGATGTTGTGCTGGGGCCGCGCGATGCGCACCCGGTCGAGGATCCCATCCGCCGCGGCCAGCGACGCCGCCGCCGTCCCGCCCTTCTCCTCCGCCGCGGCGCGCACCTTCGTGAGCCGGGCCGTCGCTTCGGCGATCCAGGCCGTCGCGTCCGCCGTCCACTCCTCGACCATGGCCGGGTAGGACTCGTCGTCGTGGCATTGCGCGCAGGAGGCCGCCACCTGCGGCCGCGCCGGGAAGGCCGGCGGGTCCCCGTGGCAGGAGTCGCAGGTCACCTCCGCCATCATCTGCGGCCCCTCCACCCCGGGCGTCCAGGAGCCCTTGAGGAAGTCCGCGGTCTCCACGTGGCAGGACGCGCAGTCCCGGCCCGCCGCCGGCGAGGGGGGCTTCGCGTCGTGGTGGCACTTCAGGCAGTCCATCGCCTCGGGCAGAGTCCGCCCGTGGTCGGAGCCCGGCTGCCCCTGGATCCCCACCGAGTGGCAGGCGTTGCAGTCCAGCCCGCTCCCCAGGTGGATCCCGTGGGCGAAGGGGATGCCGGAGCGGCGGACCACCGTGTTCTCGATCCCCATGTGGCAGGTCATGGCGCAGGTGAGATCGGTCCGGAAGGAGGGCCCGAGGGGGAAGCCGGCGTCGGGGGCCATCCCCCGGGACTCCTGCACCTTCCCGTGGGCCGAGGCGAGGAGCTTGCGGGCGAACCAGGGGTTGTGCACCCCGCGGCTCCCGTCGGCGAGGACGAGCCCCACGTCGTGGGCCGCGTCCCTGAGGGCCGCCTCGTGGGGCCCCCCGGGGGCGGCGGCGAGGGCGTCGTCCACGGACTTCGCCACGGCGGCGGCGGAGGAGGCGTAGGCCTCCTGCCAGCGCCCCATCATCCCCTCGAAGGCGGGGCCGTGGCAGGAGAGGCAGGCGGTCTCCGTGGCGGGGATGCCCCCCTTGGCGGAGGGAAGGACCCCGGGGAACGCCTTGTGGCAGCCGCCGCAGTCCACGCGGGCGAGCCACATGGCGCTCGGCGTCTCCTCGACCCCGCGGCCCCCCTTCCCCATGAAGAACTGCTCCGAGAGCCCGTGGGAGGAGCCGTGGCAGGAGTCGCAGTCGGCGCTCCCCGAGCCGCCCGCCGTCGCCGTCGCCGCCTCCTCGGTGCCGATCTTCGGGCGGAGCTTGTGGGTGATCTCCGTGTGGCACTCCAGGCAGTCCACCTTGCGCTCGGTGACGTGCTTCTGGTGCATCAGGTCCACGTCGACGTACTTCTCGAGGTCGGAGACCACCCCGTGGCAGGAGGCGCAGCGGTGCTTCGGCACCTCGCCGGAGCCGCGGGTGACGCCCGGGTGGCAGGACTCGCAGCCAACTCCCCGATCGAGGTAGCCCTGGTGCACGAAGGTGAAGTCGCCGAGCTCGATGGGACGCTCCGGCGGGCCGTGGCAGGTGCGGCAGTCGGAGAGCTTCGGCTCCTCGGCGGCCCCCTTGAAGTGGCAGAGGAAGCAGGTGGAGGACGTCACCGTCAGGTGCTCCCCCTGCACGATCTGCGAATGGCAGGAGGTGCAGCGGAGCTTCTTCGAGAGGCGCATCTCCAGCAGGTGGGGCGTGTGGTTGAAGGGGATCTCGATGTCGCGGTCCTTCTGCGGCTGGAACTTCACCTGCCCGGCGAGAAGGCGCGTCGAATGGCAGCCGCTCCGCATGCAGGAGGTGTCCGCCACCTCGGCCCATGGCTTCGTCCCCTCCGCACCGGTGAAGTACTTCACCACCATGTTGAGGGCCATGATCTTGCCGTGGAGGGTCTCCACGACGCCGGGTTCGTAGTGGCACTCCACGCAGCTCACGTCCCGGTGGGAGGACTGCTGCCAGGACTGGTAGTAGGGCAGCATCAGGTGGCAGTTGGTGCAGAAGGAGGGCTGCACCGACCACTCGAGGAAGGCGAATCCCGTGGGGAGCGCCACGAGGAAGGCGATGAGGAACCCGAGCCCCACCCGCGCGAGCAGGGTGCGCTGCTTCTTCGCCATCAGATGTTCCCCGATGCGATGCGGCGGCGGCGGAGCGCGAGGAAGCCCGCCACCCCGAGAAGGACGAAGGCCGTGAAGGAGCCGAGGATGCGGCGGTCCCGGGACTCCCGGAGCTTCATGTCGGTCCGCTCCCGGGCCTCGTTCACGAAGGCGTGGGTGCGGCGCAGGGCCGCCTCGACCCGCTGGAGGTCCATGGAATGGGAGAGGGGGACCGCGGACACGAGCTCCCGGCGGGCCTGCTCGAGGGATTCCCGCTCGTCGTCCACGAAGTAGCCGCCGGAGGCGACGCCGTCCACCATCACCGTCGCGTCGCGGATCGCCTTCGTGGCGGAGCGGAAGCCCTCGCCGAAGGCGGCGGCCACGGCCCCCCCCTTGTCCGCGGGGTCCTTCGGGTCGTGGCACTCGATGCAGCGGCTGCCGGCCCCGTGGGGCGCCCCCGGGGGGGCGGGGCGGTCGAACAGGTCGAAGTCGGGGGCGTCCACGGCGTGGTTCCCGTGGCAGGTGACGCACTGCTTCATCTCGCCCCGGCGGGAGGCGCCGTAGTGGGGGCTCTCCCGGAAGCGCTCGAGGGCGTCCCTGTGGCAGGTCCCGCAGACCGCGGCCACCTCCCCCGTGGCGGGGGGGGCGGCGGCGTGGGCGTCGTGGCAGCCGGCGCAGGAGGGGACCGCGGGGTCCCCCTGGGAGAGGCGGAGGCCGTGGACGCTCCTCCCGAAGTCCGCCGGGGCCGTGGCCGTCAGGCCGTGCTCCTTCATGAGGGCGCCGTCGGCGTGGCACTTCCCGCAGGTGGCCGGGACGCGGCTCCTGTAGGCGGGGGAGCGCGGGTCGAGGACGCGCAGGACGTCGTGGGCCCCGTGGCAGTCCACGCAGGAGGCGGCGTGCTCGTCCCCCTTCTCCATGACGGCCTTCCCGTGGTGGCTCGTCCGGTAGGCGGCCAGCACGTCGGCCCGGAGGCCGTAGGGCCGCATGCGGGAGACGTCGGAATGGCAGGAGCCGCAGGATTCCACGGAGCGGGCCCGGGAGACCTTCCCGAGGAATCCCTTCTCCTTCGAGTGGGCCGCTTCCTTGGAATCCACGCGGGCGGGATCCCCGCCGTGGCAGGAGACGCATCCCACGTCGGCGGAGCGGTGGATGGACTGCTCGTGGCTGACGCGCTCCTTGCCGTGGCAGACGCCGCACCCCTCCGCCTCCCCGGGGCCGGCGGCGAGGGCCGGGGCCGCGAGGGCGAGGAGCAGGAGGGGGGCGAAGAGGAGGGCGGCGCGGCTCATCGCATGAGCTCCATGAAGGAGAGGACGAGGCCCGCGGCGAGGACCGCGGCGCCGATGAGGCCGTGGGCGAGGGGCCGTTTCTCGGCGAACCGGCGGGCGGCGAAGGGCCAGGCGAAGAGGAGCACCGCCGCGGCGAGGACCAGGAGGGGGACGGGCACTCCCGCGGGGAGCCGGTTGACGAGGGAGTACCAGGCCAGCATCGGCCAGGCGGGGTGGAGGTCCGTCGGCGTCACCAGGGGATCGGCGGGGGGGCCGAGCCGGGTCGGCAGGTTCGCGGCCAGGAGCACGAGGACGGCCAGGACCAGGGAGGCCGCCGCGGTCCAGCGGAGGAAGTTCTCCCGCACCGTCACCGTGGCCGCGTCGGAGGGCTCCAGGGATTCCACCCCGGCGAGGGCGGCCACCTGGACCGACTCCTCCTCGTTGAGGTCGCGGTCGAGGAGGAGCATCCCCGCCATGGGGCGGAGGTCCACGTCCATGGCGTCGAGGGCGGCGGCGACGGCGGAGCGCTGCTCCTCCGTGGAGGCGGACAGGAACCGGAGGATCACCGGATGCCTCCCCTCTGCCGGAGCCGGCGGGCGGCGATGACGGCCGCGAAGCCGACCCAGGGGAACAGGAGCGCGTGGAGGGCGAAGAGCCTCACGAGGGTGACCCCCGAGACCTCCGGTCCCCCGCGGAAGAAGTCCGCCGCCCAGCCTCCCACGAGGGGGACCTGCTGCACCAGGTTGGCCGTGAGCTGGGTGCGCCAGTAGGCGGCCTGATCCCAGGGCAGCGACATGCCCGTCATGAGGAAGGCCAGCGTGAGGATGGAGAAGCCCACGGCCAGCACCCACCCGTAGTTCCCGTTGGGCTTGAGGAAGGTCCTCAGGAAGAAGGCGCGCACGACGTAGAGCCCGATGACCACGGCCAGCGCGTGGCCCGTGACGACATGGAGCCCGCGCACGAGCCATCCCAGGGTGACCGTGCTCATGATCATCCCGACGCTCTCGTAGGCGGCCTCGGGGGAGGGACGATAGTAGAGGCTCAGCAGCGCGCCCGTCGCCACCTCGACCCCGAAGAGGAAGATCGCCAGGCGGCTCATGTTCCGGAAGAAGCTCCGGCGGTAGTCCACGGGGCGCGAGAGCCAGGCCCGGAGCGATGGGGTGTTCACGAGGCGGTCCTCCGGCGCACGATGACCCGGTCCTCGACGATCTGGACGAGGAAGGACTCCAGGGGACGGGGAGGCGGGCCCTCGAGGACCTGGCCCTCGAGCCCGAAGGAGGCGCGGTGGCAGGGGCAGGCCAGGGTCCCGGTCCCGGCGTCCCAGCGGACGAGGCAGCCGAGGTGGGAGCAGATGGTCGAGAGGGCGTGGATGGTGCCCTGGTGGGCGATGGCGATGCAGGGGATGCGGCCGAAGCGGAACAGCTTGTACCCCTTCCCCTCGATTTCCGACACGGAGCCGATCTCCATCTCGTCGATGGCATCCCGCCGGGGGGGCGGGGGGACGGCGTAGAGGCCGGCCAGCACGACCCCGGTGCCCATGGTGGCCGCGGCGAGCCCCACGGCGAAGCGGTCGAGGAAGGTCTTGCGGGTGACCTGCGTCGAGGAGGGGATCTCCACGCTCGAGGAGCGCAGGACCCCGGCGGGGCGCTCGAGGCCCTCGGGGGGGGATTCCACGACGATGACCCGCCCCGAGGGGGTCTCCCTCAGGGTCGCCGCCGTCCCGCGGAGGGATAGGTCGCCGAGCAGGTTCTTCACCCGCTCGTCGGCCAAGGCCTCGTCCAGGACCCAGATTTCTGCTCGCATGGCACCCCCGGCCGGGAAGAGCGAACGGCGTGCCCAAGTCACCCCCTCGACGCGGCGCCCGTCATCCGGGAAACCCCCCCGCGGGGGGGGATTCCTACGCGGCGGGCGGACCCGGGGGAGGCGCCGCGGTGCGGGCGTCGAGGTCCCGGATCTTGAGCCAGAGCCCGAGGGCGAGGAAGGCGATGGCCACGAGGGAGACGTAGAGGCCCTTCTTGCGGTAGTTGATCTCCTCCAGCGCCTGCTCGCCGTCGCCGCGGGCCTGCGTCGCGATGACCTCCGCGGCGCGGACCTTCGCCATGATCCTGCCCTTGTCGAAGGTGTGCAGGAGGACGCGGGCCTCGGTGAGATGGTCCCTCGCCTCGCTCATGCTGAAGAGCGGCTCGGAGACCTCCATCCCGGCGTGCTCCGCGCGGGCGAGGACCTCCTCGGCGGAGCCGATGCGGGTGACGAGGGTCCGGAGCCCGTCCTCCATCTCCTTCATGGCCACCCATCCGGTGTCGGAGTCGTCGGTGTGGCAGTCGAGGCAGACCGAGTCCTTGCCGACGCCGAGCATCGAGTCCGTGGGCGGCTTGATGTCGTGCTGGCTGTGGCAGAGCACGCACTCGGGGAGGTCGTTGGAGTCGAAGATCTCCTTCTTCGGGGACGCGCGGAAGAACTCCGCCTGCTGGGCGTGGCAGGTGCCGCACACGTTGGCCACGGAGGTGATGTTGGGCGGGGTGGCCCCGTGGTTCCCGTGGCAGGAGTTGCAGGCCGGGGCGGCGAGGTCCCCGCGCTCGAGGAGCGCCTTCCCGTGCACGGAGCCGACGTACTTCGCCACGATGTCCGTGGGGATCTTCCTCCCCTCCATGTACTTCGCGTCGCCGTGGCACTGGCCGCAGGTCTTCGGGACGTTGACGGGGTAGACCGGGGAGGCGGGGTCCTTGACCTCGAGGATGCCGTGGTTCCCGTGGCAGGACACGCAGGTGGCGGCCTTCCCGTCCCCCTCCGTCATCCTCTTCCCGTGGTGGCTCTCCAGGTAGAGGGCCACCTGGTCCGTGCGGATGCCGGGGTTGAAGTCCTTCATGTAGGAGGCGTCGCTGTGGCACCTCCCGCAGGTCTGGATCGCGGCCGCCCCCCGGGGGGCCCCCTTGAACCCGGCGGCGGGGGCGTGGGCGGCCTCCTTCCCGGCGGCGACCCCGTCGCCGCCGTGGCAGGCGGTGCAGGTGATGCGCAGGCGGAAGTGGATGTCCCGCTCCGTGAGGGCCACGGGGCGCGAGAGCCGCTCCTCCTTCTGGCCCCGGTGGCAGGAGACGCAGGTGTCCTCGGCGCCGGCGGCGGCGGCTGCCAGGAGCAGGGCCAGGAGTGCGGACGGTACGGCGAGGGAAGGCCTCATGTCACCGCCCCGTAGATGGTCATTCCGACGAAGTAGACGAGGGCCACGATGCCGATGGCGGTGAAGAGGGGGCTCTTCTCCCCGCGGGAGGACTTGCGGTCGAGGAAGGGCACCAGCAGCCAGAAGAGGCCGCCGAGGGAGAGGACGAACACGCCCACGATCTCGCCCTCGATGCCCAGTACGTGGGCCGGCAGGATCTTGAGGCTCTGGAAGGCGAAGAGGAAGAACCACTCCGGCTTGATGCCGAGGGGCGCCTCGGCGAAGGGGTCGGCCTTGACGCCGAGGTCCTTCGGGAAGAAGGCGGCGAGGGCGGCGAGGGCGCCGAGGGCCAGCGTCCAGGCGAGCATCTCCCGCGTCAGGAAGTTCGGAAGGAACCGGATGGAGCGCTTCGGCGTCACGCCCACGGGGACGCTCATGCCCTGGGCCTGGATGAAGGCCAGGTGGACCCCGAGGACCGCGATGAACAGGGCCGGCAGGATGGCGACGTGCCAGGCGAAGAACCGGGTCAGGGTCGCGCCCGTCACCTCGTCCCCGCCGCGGAGGAACCGGACGATGAACTCGCCGACGACGGGAACGACCTTGGCGATCTCCGTCCCCACGGCGGTGGCGAAGAAGGCGATGACGTTCCACGGGAGCAGGTAGCCGGAGAAGCCGAGGAACAGGGTGATGCCGAGGAGGACGCACCCCGTCACCCAGGTCATCTCCCGGGGCTTGCGGTAGGCGCGCAGGAAGTAGCAGGAGAACATGTGCGCGAACAGGAAGAAGATCATCAGGTTCGCGGACCAGTGGTGGATGGAGCGGATGAGCCACCCGAAGGAGACCTTGGTCATGATGAACTGCACGCTCTCGTAGGCCTCGGCGGAGGAGGGCCTGTAGTAGAGGAGGAGCAGGGAGCCGGTGACGGCCTGCACGATGAAGAGGAAGAGCGCCATCCCCCCGAAGTAGTACCAGACGCTGTGGCCGTGGACGGGGACGACCTTGTGGCCGGCGAGATCCTTCACCGTCCCGACGGGGTAGCGCTCCTCGAGCCAGGCGACGACGCGGGGGAACACCTCAGGCCCCCCTGGAGACGACGACCTCGTCCCCGCGCACGTTGGCCGTGAACTCCTCCAGGGGCTTCGGGGGAGGACCGGCGATGTTCTTGCCCGTCAGGTCGAAGGCCCCGCCGTGGCAGGCGCAGAAGATGATCTTCGTGTCGGACTTGTACTGGACCCGGCAGGAGAGGTGGGTGCAGACGGCGCTGAAGGCCTTGAACTGGCCGTCTGGGAGCCGGACGAGGAGCCCCGGCTTCGAGCCCATCTTGAAGATCTTCCCGCTGTTGAGGGGGAAGTCGGAGACCTTGCCGGCCACCACGCTGGCCACGGAGGCCTCGGCGATCTCGGGGGGGAGGAGGAAGCGCGCCAGGGGGTACATCACCATGCCCCCCGTGGCCATGGCGCCGCCGGCCAGGCAGGCGTTCATGAATCCCCGCCGGGTGGGGCCGCCGTCGGCCCCGCCTCCGGGCGCACCGTCAGCGTCGGGTTCAGCCATTCAGTCCCCCCTCCTGGGCGCCGGCCCCGCGGGGAGCGCGGGGCACCCGCCCCGCCTCGCCTTGTCGGAACTCGTGGTCGGCGGCGCCCCGCCGCAGGGCGGGGC
>CAYJMF010000019.1:8184-52567 GCA_964370855.1 uncultured Planctomycetota bacterium
GAACAGGATCCTGCTGATCTGGTCGCCCAGGAAGATGAGCGCGACGATGGCCACGATCGCGATGAGCGCGAGGATGAGGGCGTACTCCGCGAGACACTGACCGCGACGATCGTCGAGTCGTGCCGTCGCGGCGGCGAGGAAGCGGTGCATCGGTTCGGACTCCTGACGCACGACCCGATCACGGCCCGCCGACGGTCCGGCGGTGGGGGGGGCACCCGCCCCGCCGCGCTTTGGCTTAACTGGTGGGCGGGGGCGCCCCGCCGCTGGGGGGGGCGCCGTCCGTTCGATGCCTACTTCGTCGGATGGTCGTGGACGCCCTTCTTGGCCTCCTCGAACTTGAACTCCTTGAGGGCGTTGGTCGGGTTGTCCTTGTTGTGGCAGGTCTTGCAGTTGGCCTCGTCGGGGGCGATGAGCCCGTACTTCTTCAGCTCGTCGGCGGTGAAGGTCGCCTCCTTGTTCTCCTTGCGCTTCTCGTTCTTGTAGGCGAGGTAGAGCGACCCGGCGCCGTGGCAGGCCTCGCAGGAGACCGCCCCCATGGCCTTGGCGACCTTGGAGTTCTCCTCCGTGACCTTCTCCGGGTAGCCGCCCTCCTGGCCGTAGCCCGTGGTGTGGCACTTGAGGCAGGCGGCGTCGGTGGTGTAGTCCTTGGCCGGGTCGAGGCCGGACTTCTTCTTCGCCTCGAAGAGCTCCTTGTTGTCGGCCTCCGTGGTCGGCTTGAGGGTCTCGAGGGACTTGAACAGGTCGGTCTTCTTCCAGGAGCCGACCTGCTTGGAGTGGCACTTCATGCACTTGGCGTCGCCGACGAAGGTGGCCTTCTCCTCGGCTCCGGAGCGGTTCACGGCGAGGGCGACGACGGCGGCGGCGGCCAGCCCGATCACGATCTTGGCGGTGATGCGCATCCTTGGAACCTCCTTGCGGGGGGGCCGTCCGGGCCCCCTGTTGCCAGCCTGCGAGTTGACGGGAAGCAAGTCTTGTACCCCGGCGGTGTTGAGGGGGCGGCTTTCCCGGGGGACGGTTGTGACGGCTGTCAGGCCTAGAAGCGCATCTCCAGGGAGACCTGGAGGATGTCGGCGGTGTAGTCGAGGGCCTCGACCCCGGTCTCGTCGTAGGACCGGCGCAGGACCTCCACCCGGGCGGCGAGGGTCTTCGAGATCTCCCAGCGCAGGCCGAGGGCGCCGTCGAAGGTGCGGAGGGGGAGCGAGCCCAGGTCCTCGACCCAGGTGGCCGAGGCCGTCAGGCGCAGGCGCGCCGCCAGGGGTATCCCGACCCACGCGGTGAGGAGGTGGGCCCGGATCTCCGAGGAGGCCTTCCCGTCGGCGAGGGTGGAGGAGACGAAGGAGCGGGTGTCCACCTCCGTGGTCTGCTTGCGCACCGTGTAGGACGCGTCCGCCGTGAACCCGTCCTCGAGGCCGACCCCCCCCCAGACGCGGAGCTGGTTGCCCGAGACGTCGAGGCCCGAGTCCCGGGACCGGAACCGGGAGTAGGTCCAGTCCGTGCCCGCGCGCCAGCCCTCGGCGTCGCGCCAGGCGGCGGCGGCCCGCCAGGTGCCGTGGTCCTCGGGGTCCATGGGGGTGAACTGGCCGCTGGAGCGGGCCGTGTGGAATTCCCCCCGGAAGGTGAGTTCGGGCGTGATTTTCCCCTCGGCACCGCCGAAGAATCCCCGCGTCCGGACGGTCCCCGCGCGGGGGGAGGGGCCGCGGTCGTCGAGGGCGTCGCTGACGGCCTCGACGCCGCCCCGGAACTGGAACCCCCCCTCCAGGGTGTGGCGCAGCGCGAGCCTCTCCTCGAGGAGGATGTGGCTGACGGATTGGTCGCTCCGGCCGGCCGTCGTGACGGGGCCGCCGCCGGAGTCGAGGGTCGTCGTGGTCTCCGTCCGGCCGTCCTCGCGGAGGGCGCGGCGGGAGATCCCCCCCTCGAGGGCCCAGCGGTCGGTGAAGGCGAAGGCCCCGTCCACGGCGCCGTCGTGGAGGAGGAGTTCCTTCGTCCCCTCGGTGACGGCCCGGCGCTCCACGGTGGTGGAGGCGACGACGCTGCGCCGGTGCTCGAGGAGGTCCACGTCCCGCTCGAGGTCGGTCCGGGATCCGCGTGCCTCGATGCTGAAGCGCCCGTCCCGGGATTCCGCCCCGACGATGGCCGCCGTCCGCGGGCCGGTCATGCGGGAGTCGTCGTCGAAGGCGTAGAAGTCCGGCGCCGCCGGCGCGGAGAAGTCCCGGCTCCTCCCGTCCCGCCCCGTCTCCCAGAGCCAGGCCTGCCGCAGCGAGGCGTGCCACCCGCGGCCGCGGCCGGAGAGGGAGGCCCAGGCCCGGTCCGAGAGCCGGTCCGCATCGCCGGAGACGGGCACCACGACGCCGTTGTCGAAGAGGGTCCCGGCCACGTCCCCCTCGACGTCCACCCGGTCGTAGCCGGCGGCGGCGCGGAAGGTGCGGTCGAGGCGCAGGTCCATGGAGGCGGAGAGGGTCTCGCGGAGGCTCTCCCCGCCGTGGAGCCCGTTCTGCCCCGGGAAGGGGCGCTCGACGCGGCGGCCCTCGACGACGACGGACCACCGGTCCCCGGCGCGCGCCCGGAGGCGCGCGGAGGCGACGGGGTCGCCGAGGCCCGAGGCCGCGAGGTCGAGGCGGGGGGCGAGGGGATCGGCGTCGTCGAGCCCGGCCGAGGCGTCCACGGCGAGGAGCCGGGGGCCGTCGTCGAGGTTGACGTCCTGGTCGTAGCGCCCCTCCTCGCCGCCGACGAAGCGCCAGCCCGCCTCGACGCGCCCGCGGGCCCATGCGCGGCCCGCGACGGGGCCGACGGGGGCGGGGGCCTTCGGCCGGATGTCCGTGGCCGCCTTCCCCCCGGGCGCCGCCGCCCGCACGGGCAGCACGCCGCCGTGCAGGTCGTGGCAGGCGGTGCAGCGGGCGTCCTTCCCCTTCGGTTCCAGGTGCTTCGGCGTCCGGAACTCCTCCTCCTCGTGGCACGCCAGGCAGAGCTCGAACTCCGCCGCCGCGGCCCCCTTCTTCGGGTGGGCGATGGACCCCTTCCCGTTCCGGGACGCCACGTGGGCGGTCCCGTCCCCGTGGCAGGTGGCGCAGCCGTCGGCGGATTCGTCGAGGCCGGCGTGGCTGAAGGAGGACCCGAACTTCGCGTCGGTGTGGCAGACGCGGCATGTCGAGGAGCCCGGGGGGTCGCCGGCGGGGGAGGAGGCCCCGCCGAGGGCGGGGCGCGGCGCCGCGGCGAGGGCCCCCGCGGCGGCCAGGGCCACGGCGGCGCCGATCCGGAGGAGCGGTCTAGCGGAGGAACTGGGGGTGGGCATCGGATCCGTGGATCTCCACGTGGCAGGCCAGGCAGGACGCGTAGGCGCTTCCCGTCCCGAGGTCGTGGGTCGGCGGCGGGATGTGGCAGGAGAGGCAGAGGTCCACGACGCGGGAGAACCGGAGCAGCCGCGGCGAGGTCGTCCCGTGGGGCTCGTGGCAGGCGACGCAGCCGCCGGTGCGGTCCGCCTCGTGGCGATACATGCGGGGCGAGGCCTCGGCGGCGTGGCACTTCGCGCAGGTGTCGGTCCATTGCGGCACGGCCAGGGCGGCGGAGGCCGGGCGGTGCATGTCGTGGCAGTCGGAGCAGGAGAGCGCCCCCTCGGGGACGGGGTGGTGGTTCGGGAGTTTGAACTGGGCGACCTGGATGCCGTGGCAGGAGGCGCAGAGCGCCGGCTGGGGGGCCTTCGCCGGCGTGCCCGCGGGGCCGAAGGGGTCGTGGCAGGAGAGGCAGCCGATGGCGGCCCGGCCGTGGGGGTGGTTGCCCCAGGCGGCGGGGGACGAGGCGCCCTCGTGGCAGGAGAGGCAGAGGTCGTCCTTCGCCTTGGCCCCGAGGTTCTTCGGGTTCACGATGAGGTTCGTGCGGCCCGCGGCGGCGGCGTGGGCGCCGCCGTTGCCGTGGCAGCCCTCGCAGCCCTGCGGCGCGGCGGCCCCCTCCCCCTTCGCGAAGAGCGGCCCGTGGAGGGAGCGCTCGATGCCGGGGTGGGGGGCGTCGTGGCACTTCGCGCAGGCGGCGCTCCCCGCGGCGGGGGAGCCGGTGCGGGTCTCGGCCACGGTGCGGAAGCCCCCCTCGGGGAGGTCCGGCAGGGGGGCGTGGACGGCGTGGCAGGAGGCGCAGGTGCGGCCCCCCTTCGCCTCCGGGGAGGCGGCGAACTCCTTCGCGTGGTCCGGTGCCGGGGCCGTCTTCCCGTGGCAGCGCAGGCAGAAGGCGCCCTGGGCGGCGGCGTCCGTCGGGGAGGAGGCGGCGATGGCGCGGCGGTTGCCCCCGGTCTCGACGTGGAGGGATCCGGGCCCGTGGCAGGCCTCGCAGGTGCGATCGGCGAGGTTCGAGAGGGCCTTCCCGTGCAGGGTGGAGCCCATCTCCTTCACGAAGCCGGCGTGGCACTTCGCGCAGGCGGCGCTCCCCGCGGGGATGGCGCCGGCCTCGCGGAGGTCGTCCTCCCCGGCGCCCCCGGCGAGGCCCCGTCCGGAGACGGTGCGGGCCGCGGGGAGGTGGGGGTCGTGGCAGGTCGTGCAGGCGGCGGCGGTGAGGGGGGAGGGGAGGCCCCGGAGCGCCGAGGGGCGGAGCTCCTTCCGGTGCCTCTCCGGCATCTGCGCGTGGCAGAGGAGGCAGGCGTTGCCCGCCGCGAAGCCGGCCCCCGGGGGGACCTTCGCCGCGCGGATCGCCTGGAGGTGGGTCGCGCCGCCGACGTGGCACATCTCGCAGGAGTCGAGGTGGGGGTCGGCGACGACCTTCCCGTGGATGGAGGCGGGGGCGGCCTCGGCCTCGAGGACGTGGCAGGCCCGGCAGGCGGCGGCGCCGAGGGTCCCGCGCTTCCCGTCGGCCACGGGCATGTGTATCACATTCTGAGACTCTTCGTGGATCTTGTGGCACTCCGCGCAGGCGAGGCCGCCCTCGCGGTACTCGCTCGTCTTCCAGTCCTTCACGTGGTCCGGGTGGTGGGTGTGGCAGCGGGCGCAGGCCGCGGCCATGGCGTCGGGCTCCATCTTCGAGAACCCGATCACCCCCTCCTGCCCGCCGGACTCGGGGTGCTTCGGGTCCGCGGGCCCGTGGCAGAGGACGCAGGTGTCCGGCGCCCCGAGGTCCTCGGAGCGCATCAGGGTCTTGTGGCTGCCCGCGGCGAAGGCGTCGAGGGCGTCCTCGTGGCAGTCCTTGCAGGAGGGGGCGTCGTCCTCCCCCTCGACGGCGGGCGCCGGGGCGGGGGCGGGGGCCGACGCCCTGGCGGCGCCGAGGGCGCCGAGGGCGCAGGCGGCGGCGACCAGGAATCCCCCGGCCATCCTGAGGACGGGTGCGGTTGCGCCAACGGGGCCGTGGTCCATCCGGTTCCATCTCCTCGCCGTCGACGGGATCGAGGGACCATCATGCGGAATCCCCACCCCCACCCGGGAACGATATCCCTGACACCGGTCACAGGGGGGACGTTCCTCACTTCGTCACTTACCTGTGGATAACTCCCGCAAGGGAGTTATCCACAGGTAAGTGACGAAGTGAGGAACGTCCCCCCTCTACCGGGCGCGGATCTCGCGGCCGTGGAGGAGGGGGACGGAGTGGAGGGAATCGAGGCGCGCCGCGAAGGAGACGTCGGCGGAGAAACCGGCCCCGGCGAGCTCCACGCCGGAGGTGGTCGTCAGGAGCACCGCCTCGAGGTCCCGCCGCGCCCCCTCGAAGGCGCGCACCGCCACCTCCGCCTCCCCCGTGCGGGGGAGGTCCACGACGGCGGCCACGGCGCCGGCGCCGAGGAGGTCCTCGGCGGCGAAGCGCCTCCGGCGGCTCCCGTCCCCCATCCGCTCCCCGCAGGCGACGACGGTGATCCCCTTGCGCGTCGCCCGCGCCCCGGCGGAGGCCGCGGCCCCGGCGGCGGAGGCGTTGACGAGCCCCGCCACCACCACCGCCGCCGCCCCCGCCGCCGCCACCGCCAGGCGCGCGCCGTTGGGGGAGCGCAGCGCCACGCGGAGCCCCGGCGGGGCGTCGGCGTAGGAGAGGGGGGAGAGGGTGTACTTCCCCGGCCCCCCCTCCCGGCGGGGGCAGGAGGGGACGGCGTCCTCCTCCAGGGAGAGGAGCCGGGCCCGCCTCCGGCTCCCGGCGGGCAGGAAGACGACCCCGCGGGCGGTCCCCGCGGCCACGGTGGTGGAGAAGGAGAGGACGTCCACGAGGACCAGGACGTCGCCGCGCCGCAGCCCCTCCCGCACGCCCGGGAGTTCGAAGGCGACGTGGCACATCATGGACGGGGGATTCTCCGGGCCATCGGGGCCATTCTCCCACGGTCTGCCCGCCCGTGGAGGGGGGGGCCGTCGATTCCGCCTTGGAATCCCATCCCACGCAGGGGACCCTTCCGGCACGCCAATCGCGTGACGGATGTCGTGGTTCGTGGCGGGAAGTCACTGACCCGGGTACGATCCCGGGTTTCCCGGCCCGGTCGGACCCCGGTTGCAGCCGCCCACACGTCGAAGACGGAGACCCCTCCCCCGGAATCCCATGGAATCCCTCCTCACCGTCCTGAACGCCCTCCTCCCGTTCCTCTACGCGGCGCTGGTCGTCGTCTACGGGACCCTCCTGGCCAGGGACCGCCCCTGGGCACGCCGGGCGGGGCCCCGGCTTCTCGTCGCAACCTTCTGCATCCACTTGGTTTACGTCATCTGCGAGGGGGCCGCCCTCGGGCACCACCCCATCGCCACGAACTTCGAGCTGTTCTCCTTCGTCGCCATGGCCATGGGGGGCTCCTACCTCTGGGTGGAGTGGCGCCGGAAGAACGTCTACACCGGCCTGTTCCCCCTCTCCCTCGCCCTCCTGCTCCAGATCTGCGCCAGCCTCGGGGGCCCCGGCCCCTACGAGATCAACGAGAAGCTCCGCCATCCCCTCTTCGCCTGGCACTCCATCGCCGCCGCCCTCGCCGTGGCGGCGCTCTCCGTGGGCGCGGTCTACGGGGGGCTCTTCCTCGTCATGTACCGCCTCCTCAAGCGGGGGGAGTTCGGCTCCTTCACGGAGCGGATGCCCTCCCTCGACGTGCTCGCGGCCATGAGCCTCCACGCCGTGGAGGTCGGCTTCGTCGCCCTCACCGTGGCCGTGGGGCTCGGGGACCTCTGGGTGAGCCGCACCCCGGACTTCTCCATGGCGGATCCGAAGATCTGGGCGACCTTCCTCGTCTGGGCCGTCTACGGCGCCGCCCTCGGCGGCCGGTACCTCTTCAAGTGGGGGGGCTGGCGCGTGGTGGCCCTCAACCTCGCCGGCTACTCCCTGCTCTTCGGGTCCATGCTGCTGGTGGGGCGGCTCTTCGACACCTTCCACCGGTTCACGGGGAAGCCGTGAGCGGCGCCCCCTCCCCCCGCCCGGTCCCCCTCAGCGTGGTGGGCGTGAGCCACCACACCGCCCCCGTGGGGGTGCGCGAATCCCTCTCCTTCGACCCCGAGGAGGCCATGGACTTCCTCCTCCGCGGCCGGAAGGAGGAGTACTGGACCGAGGCGATGCTGCTGTCCACCTGCAACCGCACGGAGCTCTACGCGGCGCCGGGGCCGGCGGCGGCGGGCCACGGGGGGATCCGCACCCGCCTCGCCGAGGCCCGGCCCCAGGTGGCCGCCGGGGAGGAGGGGCTTCTCTACCAGGCCGACGGGACCGGTGCCGTCCGCCACATGGTGCGCGTGGCCTGCGGCCTCGACTCCATGATCATGGGCGAGAGCGAGATCATGGGGCAGATGAAGGAGGCCCACCGCATCGCCCGCGAGGCGGGCACGGCGGGCCCCCTTCTCGAGAGCGTGGTGCCGGCGGCGCTCCGCATCTCCCGGCGGGCCCGGGAGGAGACGGGGATCCACCGGGGCGTCACCTCCGTCCCCGCGGCGGCGATGCTGCTCGCGAAGAAGCACTTCTCCGACTTCCGCGGGAAGCGCGTACTCGTGGTCGGCGCCGGCGAGGCGGGGCGCATCGGGGCCCGGCTCTTCGCCGGCGAGCACCCCGGCGCCCTCTGGATCACCAACCGCACGCCGTCCCGCGCCGTGGAACTCGCCGCCGAGGTGCACGCCGCGACCTGGTCCTGGCGCTGCCTCGAGGGGGCGCTGGCCGACGTGGACGTGGTCCTCTGCGCGGTGCGGGCCGACGAGCCGGTCCTCACCTACGAGGGGCTCCGGGCCGCGGCCCGCAGGCGCGCCGGGCGGATGCTGGTCCTCCTCGACATCGGCGTGCCGCGCAACGTCGACCCGCGCGCGCGGGACCTCGAGGGGGTCTTCCTCCACGACGTGGACTCCCTGGAGCGGCTCGTGGACCAGAGCCGCGAGAAGCGGAAGTCCGAGGTGGAGAAGGTGGAGGCGATGATCGAGGAGGGGCTCTCCCGCATCCTCCTCGGCGAGGAGCGGCGCGCGGCGGAGCCGCTGGTCGCGGAGATCCGCCGCTCCCTCGAGGACGTGCGCGTCCGCGAGGTGGAGCGCAGCCTCAAGCACTTCACCCCGGAGCAGAGGGAGCACCTCGACCGCCTGACCCGGAGCCTGCTGGACAAGGCCTTCCACGCGCCGATGCAGACGGTCCGCCAGGTCGGCTCCGAGCCGGATCGGGAGTCCTGGATCCGGCGGCTCTTCGGGCTCCAGCGCCGCGAGGACGGAAAGGACGGCGGCGCGTGAGATCGCTCCGGCTCGGCACCCGCGGCTCGAAGCTCGCGCTCTGGCAGGCGGGGTGGACGGCCCGCGCCCTCAACGGGCTCCCCCGGGGGCCCGAGGTCGAGGTCGTCATCCTGAAGACGAAGGGGGACGCGGTGACGGACCGCCCCATCGCCTCCGTCGGCTCCACCGGGGTCTTCGTGAAGGAGCTGGAGGAGGCGCTGCTGCGGCGCGAGATCGACCTGGCGGTGCACTCGCTGAAGGACCTCGAGACGCGGCTTCCGGCGGGGCTGGCGCTGGGCGCGGTGCCGGCGCGAGCGCCGGTGGAAGACTGCCTCGTGACGGCGGGGAAGGCGACGGTGGACACGCTCCCTCCCGGGGCGGTGGTGGCCAGCGGGAGCCCGCGGCGGGTGGCCCTGCTCCGGGATCGCCGTCCCGACCTCGTGTTCGCGCCGCTCCGGGGGAACGTGGAGACGCGCATCGGGAAGGTGCTCCGCGGGGAGGCGGCGGCGACGGTGCTGGCGCGGGCCGGGCTGACGCGGCTCGGCCTCCTCGAGCACGTCTCCGAGATCCTCGATCCGGTGCTCCATCCCCCGGCGCCGGGGCAGGGGGCGCTGGGGCTGCAGTGCCGCGCCGACGACGCGGAGACGCTGGAACTGCTGAAGCTCCTCGACGACCCGGCGGCGCGGGCGGCGGTGACGGCGGAGCGGGCGTTCCTCCGCACGCTCGGCTCCGGCTGCCACCTGGCGGCGGGGGCGTACGGGCGGTTCGCGGCGGACGGGACGACGCTGCTGCTCGACGCCTTCGTCGGGAGCGCGCGGACGACGGAACTCCACCGCGGCGAGCGGAAGGGCGGCGCGGCGGAGGCCGACGTGATCGGCAACCTCCTCGCGAAGGAACTCCTCGCCCGCGCTTCGGCGGCGCTCGTCCACGAGCTCGCCACCGGCAACCACACCCACGACGCCCCCGGCGGCTTCGAGGTCTGACCGTGCGCGTGGCCCTCCCCGGCCCGGACGGCGACGGCGGCCCCCGGGGGGAGGGTCGGCGGGCGCGCGGGGGGGAGACGGGGGGGGGGCCGCTGCTGGAGACGGTGGTGCTGGAGGCGGGGGGGCCCGCCTTTCGGCGGGCCATAGCGGGCGGGGGGCGGTTCGACTACGTGGCGTTTTCGAGCCCGCGGGCGGTGGACGCCTACATGGAGGTCGTGAAGGGACTCGATCTTCAGGGCTGCGGCAGCGCCCTCGCCGTGGGACCGGAGACGGCCCGGCGGGCCCGGGACACGGGGGACTTCGATCACGGCGACGATGTGATCGAGGGTCCGGGTTCCGGAGCGGAGGATCTCCTCGATACCCTCCGGTCCATCGCCCGGGAGGCCGAGGCCTTCGAGGCGGACCATCCCCGTGCGGGAGGGATGCACGGGGACGTGCGGGGAGCGCGGATCCTCCTCCCCGTCTCCGAGCGGGCGCGGCCGGATCTCGCCGAGGGTCTCCGGGAACTCGGGGCCCACGTGGAAGTCGTCCCGCTGTACACGGTCCGCCCCGTGGCCGGCCTCGGAGAGCGGGTGTCGGCATTGATCGGCGAGGCTCCCGACGCGGTCATCCTCGCCTCCCCCTCCGCCGCGGAAGCCCTGGCCGCCGGAGCCGGTGGCGAAACGGCGTCCCTTCCTCCCCTCCTCGCCATCGGACCGACCACGGCGGCGGCGATGGAGAAGATCGGACTCTCACCGGCGGGAACGGCGTCGAAGCCGACCGCCTTCGGCCTGGTCGCGGCGATGAAGGAGAACGGCATGGCCATCGACGACGCGGGACGCTTCCCCACGGTGCGGCCGCGCAGGCTGCGGACGAGCGCCTCCCTCCGGGCGATGGTGCGGGAGACGAGGCTCTCGCCGGACTGCTTCATCGCGCCGATGTTCGTCGCCGACGAGGTGGGGGGGAACGGCCTCCGCGAACCGGTCCCCTCGATGCCCGGGGTGAACCGCGTCTGCGCCTCCGCCGCCGTGGAGGACGCGCGCGAACTGGTGAAGCTCGGCGTCCGCTCCGTCATCCTCTTCGGGATCCCGGAGTTCAAGGACCCCCAGGGATCCGGCGCGTGGGACGAGGGTGGGATCGTCCCCCGCACCATCCGCCTCCTCAAGAAGGAGTTCCCCGACCTCCAGGTCTGGGCCGACGTCTGCCTCTGCGAGTACACCGATCACGGGCACTGCGGCCTGCTGGACGCGCACGGGGCCGTGAAGAACGACGAGTCGCTCCCCCTCCTCGCGCGCGCCGCGGTGGCCTGCGCAAAGGCCGGGGCCGACGCGGTCTGCCCGTCGGACATGATGGACGGGCGGGTGGGGGCGATCCGGGGGGCGCTCGATCGCGAGGGGATGACCGACACCCTGCTGGTCTCCTACGCCGTGAAGTACGCGTCGGCCTACTACGGCCCCTTCCGCGACGCCGCGGACTCCGCACCGCAGCACGGGGATCGCAAGGGCTACCAGATGGACCCGGCCAACGTCCGGGAGGCGCTCCGCGAGGCGGCGCTCGACGAGGCCGAGGGGGCGGACGTCATCATGGTGAAGCCGGCGCTCGCGTATCTTGATGTGATACACCGCGTGCGGAAGGCGACGGACCTCCCCGTCGCCGCCTACAACGTCTCCGGCGAGTACGCCATGGTGAAGGCCGCCGCGGAGCGGGGCTGGATCGACGGCGACCGCGTGATGATGGAGACCCTGACCGCCATCCGCCGCGCCGGGGCCGACCTCATCCTCACCTACCACGCCGCCGAGGCCGCGCGCCTCCTCCAGTAGCGCCGCCCCGGGAAGGAAGGACATGACCGACGCCCGCACCGCCGCCCTCTTCGCCCGCGCCCGCCGCGTCCTCCCCGGCGGCGTCAACTCCCCCGTCCGCGCCTTCGGCGCCGTGGGGGGGACCCCGGTCTTCGTGAAGTCGGCGAAGGGCTGCCGCCTCCTCGGGGAGGACGGCCGCACCTACCTCGACATGGTCGGATCCTGGGGCCCGATGATCCTCGGCCACGCCCATCCCCGCATCGTCAAGGTCCTCCGCGAGGCCGCCGGCGACGGCACCTCCTTCGGCATGCCGAGCGCCGTCGAGGTGGAGATGGCGGAGACCGTGACCCGCCTCGTCCCCTCCATGGAGATGGTGCGGTTCACCTGCTCCGGCACCGAGGCCGCCATGAGCGCCGTCCGCCTCGCGCGGGCCGCCACGGGGAGGGACCTCGTCCTCAAGTTCGCGGGGGGCTACCACGGCCACGCCGACGGCTTCCTCGTGGAGGCCGGGTCGGGGGCGGCCACGGCGGGGGTCCCGTCGAGCCCGGGAGTCCCGGCGTCGGTGGCGGGGGCGACGCTGACGGCGCGGTACAACGACCTCGGGGACGTGGAGAGGCTGCTGGCGGCGAATCCCGGACGCGTGGCCTGCGTCGCCGTGGAGCCCATCGCGGGGAACATGGGAGTCGTTCCTCCGGAGAAGGGGTTCCTCGAAGGGTTGCGCGCGCTCTGCGACCGCTTCGGATCCCTCCTCTTCTTCGACGAGGTCATCAGCGGCTTCCGCGCCTCCCTCGGCGGGGCCCAGGGCCTGTACGGCGTCCGGCCCGACCTCACGGCTCTCGGCAAGATCATCGGCGGCGGCCTCCCCGTCGGCGCCTACGGGGGCCGGCGGGACCTCATGGAGCGCATCGCCCCCGCGGGACCCGTCTACCAGGCCGGCACCCTCTCCGGGAACCCGCTCGCCATGCGGGCCGGCCTCGAGATGCTCCGCATCCTCGAGGAGCAGCCGCAGATCTACGCACGCCTCGAGGCCCTCGGCCAGGCCCTCGAGGAGGGACTCCGCGAGGCCGCCGCCCCCTACGCCGACCGCACCTGCATACAGCGGTCCGGGTCGCTGCTGACGCTCTTCTTCTGCGCCGGACCGGTGCGGAACTTCGACGAGGCGCTGCGTTCCGACCGGAGGGCCTTCGGGCGGTTCTTCCACGGGATGCTCAAGAGGGGCGTCCATCTTCCTCCCGCCCAGTTCGAGGCGTGGTTCCTCTCCGCGGCCCACGGGGACGAGGAGATCGAGGAGGCGGTGGCCGCGGCGCGCGAGGCGCTCCCCGAGGCGTTCGCGCCTGCGGGAGGTGTGGCGTGAGCGGGTCCGCTCCTTCTTCTCCACCTCCTCCTCCGCTCCTCGTCCGCGCGCTCCGCTCCGAGCCCGTGGAGCGCATCCCCGCCTGGGTCATGCGCCAGGCCGGCCGCTACCTGCCGGAGTACCGCGCCCTCAAGGAGAAGCACGGCTTCATGAAGATGATGTCGGAGCCGGACCTCGCCGTGGAGGTCACACTGCAACCGATCCGGCGCTTCCCCCTCGACGCCGCCATCCTCTTCAGCGACATCATGACGCCGCTGCTCGGCATGGGGGTCGGCCTCCGCTTCGACCCGGGGCCGGTCCTCGATCATCCCGTGAACACGCCCGCCGCCGTGGAGGCGCTCCGCACCCTCGACCCGCTCCGGGACACCGGCTTCGTGGCGGAGACGCTCCGCCGCGTGAAGCCGGAACTCCCCGCCGGGGTCGCGCTTCTCGGCTTCGCCGGCTCCCCCTTCACCGTCGCCTCCTACCTCGTCGAGGGGCGGGGCGGAAAAGGGGAGTCCCAGGCGGTGCGGCGGATGATGTACGCCGACCCGGGGACGCTCCACCTCCTCCTCGGGCGCATCGCCGACGCGACCATCGCCTACCTGCGCATGCAGATCGAGGCCGGCGCCGACGCGGTGCAGATCTTCGACACCTGGGGGCCGCTCCTCTCCCGGCGGGAGTACCAGTCCGTGGACCAGCCCTACCTCGAGCGCATCGTGGACGGCGTCGCCGACCTCGGCGCCCCCGTGATCCTCTACTGCGGCGGGGCGGCCCACCTGCTGGAGGACGCCGCCGCCACGGGCGCGGACGCCCTCTCCGTCGACCACCGGGTCCCCATGAACGAGGCGCGGGCCGCCTCCGGCGGCCTCGCCCTCCAGGGGAACCTCAACCCCGCCGTCCTGTACGGGCCGCGGGAGCGCATCGTCGAGGAGACGGAGCGGGTGCTCCTCCAGGCCGGGGCCAGGGGCACGGTCTTCAACCTCGGCCACGGGATCTGGCCGACGGCGCCGGTGGAGGCGGTGGCGGCGATGCTCGACGCGGTCCGGACGGCGGGGACGGAGATCTGCGCGAGGGCCGCGAAGGGAGGGGCATCGTGACCGCGCCGCTCTCCGCGCAGGTGACCGCCGACCTCCTCCGGAAGTACGACCGGCCGGGGCCGCGCTACACCTCCTACCCCACGGCCGTGGAGTTCGCCGAGTCCTTCGACGCGGCGGAGTACGGCCGCCGCCTCGCCGCCGCCGCCGCGCGCCCCGACCTCCCGCTCTCCCTCTACACCCACATCCCCTTCTGCCGCTCCCGCTGCTCCTTCTGCGCCTGCACGGTCCTCATCACGCGCAACCCGCGGGTGTCGGAGAAGTACCTCGGCTACCTGCTCCGCGAGATCGACCTCGTCGCCCCCCTCCTCGGGGATCGCCGCGACCTCGCGCAGTTCCACTGGGGCGGGGGCACGCCGACCTACCTCGACCCGGCCCAGATCCGGCGGCTCTTCGGGAAGTTCATGGCCCATTTCCGGCTCCTCCCCGACGCCGAGGTGGCGCTGGAGGTGGATCCCCGGGTGACGACGGTGGAGCAGCTCGAGGTGCTCCGCGAGCTCGGCTTCAACCGCATCTCCATGGGGGTGCAGGACCTCGACGGCGCGGTGCAGGAGGCCATCAACCGCATACAACCCGGCGAGATGACCCACACCCTCGTCTCCCACGCCCGCCGCCTCGGCTACCGCTCGGTGAACGTGGACCTCGTCTACGGGCTCCCCCTCCAGACGGAGGAGGGCTTCGCCGCCACCATCGACGAGATCATCGCGCTCCGGCCCGACCGCCTCGCGGTCTACTCCTTCGCCATGGTGCCGTGGATGAAGCGCAACCAGCGGCTCATCCGCCCCGACGAGCTCCCCTCCCCGGAGGTGAAGCTCCGCCTCTTCGGCCGCGCGCGTGAGTCCTTCCTCGCCGCCGGTTACCAGGCCATCGGCATGGACCACTTCGCGCTCCCCGGCGACGAGCTCTCCGTGGCGGCGCGGGGGCGGGTGCTCCACCGCAACTTCATGGGCTACGCGACCCGCCCCGCGCCGGACATGGTGGGCTTCGGCATGTCCTCCATCGGCGAGGTCTCCGGCGCCTTCGTCCAGAACCACAAGAGCCTCACCCGGTACTACGAGGCCCTCGACGCCGGGCAACTCCCCGTGGAGCGGGGGTACGTCCTTTCCCCGGACGACCAGCGGAGGAGGGCGGTGATCCTCGACCTCATGTGCAACTTCCACGTGGACATGGGGAGTTGGGAGGCGCGCTTCGGCGACGACTTCGCGACCTCCTTCGCCCCGGAACTCGCCGAGCTCGCCGCCCCCGACGGCCCCCAGGAGCACGGCTTCGTCCGTCTCCTCCCCGGCGCCATCGAGGTGACCCCCGTCGGCACCCTCTTCGTCCGCAACCTCGCCATGGTCTTCGACCGGTACTTCAAGTCGAAGAGCGGCGGGGGACCGGTCTTCTCGAGGACCGTGTGACGGGAGGCGCCTCCCCACCCCCGGCCGCCGACCTCGGCGTCGCCCTCCTCAACCTCGGCGGCCCCTGGGACCTCGCCGGGATCCGCCCCTTCCTCAAGGAACTCTTCTCCGACCGGGAGATCATCCGCCTCTCCCCCTTCCCCTTCCTCCAGCCCCTCATCGCGAACCTCATCATCGGCGCGCGGATCCGCGACGTGGAGGAGAACTACCGCTCCATCGGCGGCGGCTCGCCGCTCTTGCGCACCACCGTCGCCCAGGGGGCGGCGCTCCGGCGGGAACTGGCGCGGCGGGGGATCCGGGCGCGGGTGATGCCGGCCATGCGCTACGCGCGGCCGCGGGCGCGCGACGCCGTGGCGGCGTTCCGGAGGGCAGGGTGCCGGGAGGCGGTGGCGCTGACGCTCTACCCGCACTACTCGATGGCGACGACGGGCTCCTCCCTCAACGACCTCGAGCGGACCCTGGCCGCCGACGCCGGACCCGCTCTCCGCTGGCTCCCCCCGATCCGCGAATTCCCCGACCACCCGCGCTACATCGAGGCGGTTGCGGCGACGGTGCGCGCGGCGCTGCGGCGGGTGAGCGCGGTGCGGCGGGACGCCGCCGTGATCCTCTTCTCCGCCCACGGGCTCCCGCGGCACTTCGTGGACGACGGGGATCCCTACGTCGAGCAGATCCTCCGCACGAAGGAGGCGGTCATGGCCCGCCTCGCCGTCCCGAACCCGGTCCACCTCTCCTACCAGAGCCGCGCAGGACCCGTGAAGTGGCTGGAGCCGGACACCGATTCGGTGCTCCGGAAACTCGGCGCCTCCGGCGTGAAGGCCGTGGTGGTGGTGCCGGTCTCCTTCGTCTCCGACCACATCGAGACCCTCTACGAGATCGAGATGCTCTACGGGGGGATGGCGAAGGAGGCGGGCATCGAGGAGTACGTGCGCGTCCCCGCGGTGAACACCGACGCGCTCTTCGTCGCCGCCATGGCGGACATGGTGGAGGAGCGGGTGCGGCAGGAGAGCCGATCGTGAAGCGCCGGGTTCTCGTCCTCGGCGGCGGGATCTCCGGCCTCGCCACGGCCTTCCATTGCCGCACGCTGAATCCCGACGCACCCGCCGACGTGACGGTGCTCGAGGCGGCGGACCGGGCCGGGGGGAAGATCCGCACCGACCTCGACGGCGGCTGCGTGCGGGAGCGGGGGCCCAACGGCTTCCTCGACAACGTGCCGGAGACCCTCGACCTCGTGCGCGCGCTGGGGCTCGAGGGGCGGCTGCGGCGCGCCTCGGCCTGCGCGGCGAACCGATACCTCTGGCTCCGGGGCGGGCTCTGGAAGCTCCCGGCGAGCCAGGGGGAGTTCCTCGCGTCGCGGATGCTGTCGCTGCGCGCGAAACTCCGCATTCTCTGGGAGCCCTTCGCGGCGAAGGCGCCGGAGGGGGTGGACGAGTCGGTGTACGACTTCGCGAAGCGGCGCATCGGCGAGGAGCCGGCCCGCATCCTCGTCGGCGCCATGGTGGGGGGGGTCTTCGCGGGGGACGCGAAGCGGCTGAGCCTCAAGTCGGCCTTCCCGGTCATGCACGCCATGGAGCGGGAGCACGGGTCGCTCATCCGGGCGATGATCGCGAAGAAGCGGGCGGCGAAAAAGGCGGGAACGGCAGGCGGCTCCCCCTTCGGACCGGGCGGCACGCTCACGACCTTCGACGGGGGGATGCAGGTGCTCCCCGACGCGCTGGCGGAGCGGCTGGGAGGATCGGTGAAGACCGGGCGGCGGGTGCGGGAGGTGCGGCGGTCGGGGGGGATCTGGACGGCGGCCTGCGAGGGGGGCGAGCGGTTCGAGGCGGAGACGCTGGTCTGCGCCGCCCCGGCGCCGGACGCGGCGGCGCTCCTCGGCGGGGTGGACCCGCGCTTCCGGGAACTGCTCTCGGGGATCGCCATGGCGCCGGTGGTGGTGGTGACGCTCCTCTACCCCGAGGAGGCGGCGCCGAAGGCGAGGGCGGGGTTCGGGTTCCTCGTGCCGGCGGGGGAGGGGACGCGGCTCCTCGGCGTGCTCTGGGACTCGACGGTGTTCGAGGGGCGGGCTCCGGCGGGGAAGGTGCTGCTGCGCGCCATGCTCGGCGGGGCGCGGTCGCCGGAGGTTGCGGCGCTCGACGACGCGGCGATCCTCGCCATCGTACGGGAGGACCTGCGGAGCACCATGGGCATCACCGCGGCCCCGGACGACGTGCGCATCTACAACTGGCGCCAGGGCATCCCCCAGTACGAGCCGGGCCACGGGGATCGTCTCGAGCGGCTGGAGGTGGTGCGCGCCGATCACCCCGGCCTCCACCTCACGGGCAACTCGTTCCGCGGCATCTCCATGAACAACTGCTGCAAGGACGCCCTCGCGACGGCGAGGGAGGCGGCGGCGGGGCGGCCGGCCTAGACCAGGTTCCCGAGGAACTTCACCGCCGGGGAGACGTGGATCCCCGCGGGGGTGACGTACTCCTTCGTCCCGGTCCCGTGGATCTGCCAGGCCTCCGCCTCCGGGAACCGCTCGTGGAGGTAGCGCAGGCCCCCGTCCACCTCCCCCTCGCTCCACTTCGTCTCGACGAGGAGGATCGGCTTCTTCCCCTCCATGACGACGAAGTCCACCTCGCGGCCGTCCATGTCGCGGAAGTACCGGAGCTCCAGGTCCCTCCCCTTCGCGTCCTGCTCCCAGTGGACCCACTTGAGGAGGTGGCCCGCGACGAGGTTCTCGAAGCGCGGGCCTTCACCGGGGATCGCCGTGCCGTCGAAGTGGTAGTGCTTGGGCATCTTCCGCACCGCCCGAAGCCGGGGGGGGCCGAAGGGAGGGACGCGGAAGAGGTAGTAGAGCCGCTCGAGGATCCCCACCCAGCGCTCGACGGTCCGGTGGGAGACTCGCAGCTCCTCGCGCAGCGCGTTGACGGAGAGCGGGGAACCGACCCGCTCGGGGAGCGAGAGGGCGAGGAGCTCGAGCCGCCCTAGGTCGTCCACCCGCTCGAGGTCCCGGACCTCCTCCCGCAGGATGAGGGAGCGGTGCTGGCGGGACCAGCGCCGCGCCTCGGTCACGGAGCCGCCGAGGAAGGGCTCGGGGAACCCGCCGAGCTCGAGGAGGGAGCGGAGGTCGTCCTCCGTCTTCATGCCGAGTTCCGCGACGGACAGGGGGTGCATGCGCAGGAGGTGGTAGCGCCCCTGGAGGGAGTCCCCCCCGAACCGGTAGAGGTCGAGCCGCGCGCTGCCGGTGACGAGGATGCGGCGGCCCCGGCTGCGGCCGTCCCAGAGCCCCTTGAGGAGGTTCCGCCAGCCGCGGTGGCGGTGGATCTCGTCGAGGACCCACAGGGGCCGGTCCGGCATCTCGCCGCGGAGGATCCGCTCCCGGTGCTCCGGGACGTCCCAGTCGAGGTAGCCGTTCCCCGGCAGGGAGCGGGCCATGGTGGTCTTGCCGACCTGGCGCGGGCCGGCGACGAAGACCATCCGGCGGCGGAGGTCGGCGAGCACCTGCGGGCGGAGGTAGCGGGGCCGCGGGGGCATGGACGGAGGGTACGGGGAATTTCGCAGGTACGCAAAAAAACATGCGTGTTTTTTTGCAGAGACGCAAAAAAACACGGTCCTGGGGCGGGGCCCGGCCGTCAGGCGGGAGACGCTCGGGAGGGGCGGACTCCGGGGGTAGGATGCTGGGGGAGGGGTCCCCATGGCACGCCGCCGCAAACCGCTGCTCCTCGTCTCTCTGGCGATCCTGTTCCTCGGGGCGGGGACGGCGGCGACGCTTCTCCTGCGGCCCGGGGGGCCGCTGGCGGGTTCCTCCGCGGGGACGGGCGATCCCGGCCCCCTGACGGTTCTCGTCCCTCCCGCGGGCATGGCGGCCCCGGAATCCCTCCGGCCGGCCACGCTCACGGTGCGCGTCCTCCGCGAACCCGGGGGTGCGCCGGTCCCCGGGGCGCGGGTGACGGTCTCCCAGGCCCGGGCGACGGGGCTCACCGTCGCCGACGCCGAGGGGAGGGCCGTGGTCAAGGGCCTCGTCGAGGGGAAGGCCGCGGTGCGCGCCGAGGCCGACGGGCTCGATGGCCCGGCGGCGTTGACGGCGCTGCGGCCCGGGGACAACGGCCCCATGCAGGTCCGCCTCTCCGCGGCCGTCGCCGTCGCCGAAACCGGCTCGCTCAGGGTGAAATGGACCGGCCCCGACGCCGGCGGCAACTGGACCGCGCGGGTGGTCCGGATCCCCCGTTCCCCGGGGTCCGACGGGAGCAAGAGCACCCGGGGCCGCCCGCCCGACGGATTCGGCTTCGGGCCCTTGCCCCCGGGCCGCTACGAGGTGACCCTCTCCTGCCCCGCGGGCACCGGCGAGGCCGAGGTGGAGGTCCTGCCCGGGGTCACGACGGAGGTGGAGATCGGCCCCCTCCTCCCGGGGGATCCGCGGGAAGGACCGGTCCTGGCGGGGGAGGTCGTGGACGGGGCGGGTGTGCCCGTGGCCGGCGCCAGTCTGATGGTGCTCACGGCGGGACCCCAGGGGTTCCGGCGCGAGTTCCTCGCGATGATCTCCTCCTTCACCACGGACGCGGCCGGCCGCTTCCGCATCCGCGTGGCCGAGCCCGGCCCCTTCTGGATCCGCGCCAACGCCCGCGGCTTCGCCGCCGGCGCGGCGGGCCCCTTCACGCCGTCCGTCGAGGGGATCCGCGTCCTCCTCGACGTCACCGGCGCTGTGGAGGGGCGGCTCCTCTCCCCGCCGGGAACGGGGGCGTCGGCGATCCTCAGGCTCGGAATCCACTTCGATCCGGAACCCGGGGCCGCGGCGGCGGCCGTGGTGTGGGAGCCGGAGCACCGCGTCACCACCGGTTTCCGCGACGGGCGCTTCCTCCTCAAGGACCTGCCCCCGGGACGCGGCTCGCTGTTCGGTTCCGTGGACGGGCGGCCCTTCGGGCCCGTGGATGTGACCATCCGCGCGGGGGAGGTGGCCGACATCGGCACCATCGAGGTGGCGGCGCCGCGCAGCATCCGGGGCCGCGTGAAGGACGGGACCGGCGCGCCCCTCGCCGGAGTCTACGTGCAGGTCGAGGGAGAATTCTCCGGCCTGCCCGCGGCAATCTCCGCGCCGGACGGAAGTTTCCTGCTCGAGGGTGTGTCGGCCGGCGAAGTGCGCCTCAGCGTGTTGCCTTCCCCCGCTCGCGAGGCCCCGGGAGGGGGGCCGGGGCTGCGCAGGCCGACCATGGTTTCGGAAAGAGTGAAGTTCTGCGTCGTCGTAACCACCGTCATCGTCCCCGCGGGCGGGGATTGCGAAATCGCGGACATCGTCCTCCCGGGCCCCGGCGAGGTCCAGGGCCACGCCTTCGACGCCGCCGGCCGTCCCGCGATGGCGGCCCGGGTCCTGACCTCCGGAGGCGACGGCGTCTTCACCGACTCCCGCGGGGCGTTCTCCCTCCGAATCGCCGCCGGCGAGCACGAACTTCGCCTCCTCTTCCCCGGAAGCACCGCCCCCGCGGCCGTCGCGACGGTCGTCGTGCCCGAGGGGGGGAGCGTCACGGTGGACTTGCGGGCGGAGCGGTAGGGCGGCGGCGCCGCGCTCAGGGCCGGGAGACCCAGGCGCTCCCGCGCACGTAGAACCGGAGCCTCCGCCGCGCCCACGGGCCGGCGTACTCGACGCCCACCCGGGGCCGGGCCACGATGCGGACCGGAGGAGGGGGATCCGGCCGGGCGACGAACAGTCCGCTCCCCGGCAGGCTCGCGGGCCGGGAGGGTCGGGCGTCGCCGGGGCGGCCTCGAACTCCATACGTTTGGGTCGGGTTCGGTATCCCCCGCATCCAGTATGTTGACGGGATGGCCCGCCGACGGAACCCCCTCCTCCTCGTCTCCCTGGCGATCCTGTTCCTCGGGGCGGGGACGGCGGCGACGCTTCTCCTGCGGCCCGGGGGGCCGCTGGCGGGTTCCTCCGCGGGGACGGGCGACCCAGGCTCCTCGAGGGCCCGGGTCCTGCCCGTGGGCATGGCGAATCCCCGGCCCCTCCGGCCGGCCACTCTCTCGGTGCGCGTCCTCCGCGATCCCGGTGGCGCGCCGGTTCCCGGGGCGCGGGTGACGGTCTCCCAGGCACATGCGGTGGGTGAGGCCCTCGCCGACGCCGGGGGGAAGGCCGAGGTCGGAGGCCTCGTCGAGGGGCAGGCCGCGGTGCGCGCCGAGGCCGAAGGTCTCGACGGCCCGGCGGCGTTCACGACCCTCCGGCCCGGCGACAACGGCCCCGTGGAGTTGCGTCTCGCCGCGACCGTCGCCGTCGCCGGCCGCGTCGTCGCCGACGAGGACGGCGCCCCCGTCGCCGGGGCCGCCGTGCTCCTCCGGCGCGACACCGACACCGGTGTCGGGGATGCCCGCTTCGGCATGGTGGGGGGGCGTTCCCCCCTCGCCGCGACCACGGCGGCGGACGGGACCTTCTCCTTCCCCGCCGGCGGCGCCGGGGCGCGGGTGGAGGCCCACGCCCGCGGCTTCATGAAATCGGCGGTCCCCGTGGAGGAGGGCGTCGCGGTGGAGGTCCGCCTCCTCCGCGGCGCCCGGATCCGGGGCACGGTGCGCCGGGAGGACGGGAGCCCGGTCGGGGGGGCGCAGGTCTTCGTCGATGGCGGCTCCTGGATGCAGACCCCCATCCTCATCGACGGGGGGAGCGCCCGCGTCCGTGCCGGCCCCGCCATCGTCTTCCCCGGGAACCTCACCCGGCGATCCGCGACGACGGGCCCCGACGGCGCCTACGTGCTGGAGGGGCAGCCGCGCGGCGCCGTCGTGCAGCTCTCCGCTCGGGGGAACGGCCTCCTCCCCGCGGGAGGCCCCGTCGAGGTCGGGGTCCCCTCCGACGGGAGCGACGCCGTCGTCGATCTCGTCGTCGCCGAGGCCGGCTCTCTCCGTGTGCGGGGGACCGGGCCGGACGCAGGCGGCGGCTGGTACGCGCGGGTGGTCCGGCTCCCCCGCTCCCCCGGCCCCGAGTGGAACCAGAGCACCCGCGGTCACCCGCCCGGCGGCTTCGCCTTCGGCCCCATGCCCCCGGGCCGCTACGAGGTGACCCTCTCCTGCTCCGCGGGCACCGGCGAGGCCGAGGTGGTGGTCCTCCCGGGGGTCACGACGGAGGTGGAGATCGGCCCCCTCCTCCCTGGGGATCCGCGGGAGGGGCCGGTCCTGGCGGGAGAGGTCGTGGACGGGGCGGGGGTGCCGGTGGCCGGCGCCCGGGTGGCGGTGCTCGCGGCGGGAGGGACGGAGTTCCGGAGCGCCACCCTCGCGAAGATCTCCTCCTTCACCACCGACGCGGCCGGCCGCTTCCGCCTCCGCGTCGCCGAGCCCGGCCCCTTCTGGATCCGCGCCACCGCCCGCGGCTTCGCCCCCGGCGCGGCGGGCCCGTTCACGCCCACCACCGAGGGGATCCGCATCCCCCTCGAGGCCCCCGGCGCGGTGGAGGGGAGGATCCTCCTCCCTCCGGGCACGGGGGCGTCGGCGACCCTCGCGCTCGGATTCCACTTCGACCCGGAACCCGGGGCCGCGGCGGCGGCCGTGGCCGGGGAGCCGGCGCATCGCGCCACCACCGGTCTCCGCGACGGCCGGTTCCTCCTCCAGGGCCTGCCCCCGGGGCGTGGCTCCCTGGTCGGCTCCGTGGACGGGATCCCATTCGGGCCCTTCGAGGTGACCGTCCGCGCCGGGGAGGTGGCCGACGTCGGCACCCTCGAGGTGGCGGTCCCGCGCAGCATCCGGGGCCGCGTGAAGGACGGGACCGGCGCGCCCCTCGCCGGCGCCTTCGTGCGGGTCGAGGGGGAGCTCCCCGGACTGCCCTTCGCGTCCTCCGCGCAGGACGGGAGCTTCCTGCTGAGGGGGGTGTCCACCGGCGAGGTGCGCCTCCGCGCGATCCGGTCTCCCGCTCCCGCGGTCCCGAGCGAAGCCATCGGAGGACCGGGACTGCGCGGGCGGATCACGATGTTGGGAGGGGTGACGCTCGGCGAGAGCGTCCCCATCCGCATCGTCGTTACCGTCCCCGCGGGCGGGGACTGCGAGATCGCCGACATCATCCTCCCGGGCCCCGGCGAGGTCACCGGCCACGCCTTCGACGCCGCCGGCCGTCCCGCGACGGCGGCCCGCGTCATGACCGCCGCTGGCGACGGCTCCTTCACCGATGCCCGCGGAGCGTTCTCCCTCCGGGTCGCCGCCGGCGAGCACGAACTCCGCCTCCTCTTCCCCGGAAGCACCGCGCCGTCGGCCGTCGCGACCGTCATCGTGCCCGAGGGGGGGACCGTCACGGTGGATCTGCGCGCGGAGCGGTAGGTCGGCGGCGCCGCGCTCAGGGCCGGGAGACGCAGGCGCTCCCGCGCACGTAGAACCGGAGAAGCCGCCGCGCCCACGGGCCGGCGTACTCGACGCCCACCCGGGGCCGGGCCACGATGCGGACGGGAGGAGCGGACTCCGGCCGGGCGACGAACAGCCCGCTCCCGAGCAGACTCGCGCCGTCCAGCGCCCGGGTGATTTCCATCGCCCGGCAGAGGAGCCCGGGGCCGCAGGTCCGCCCCTCGCAGCCGGCCACGGGCTCGACGGCGCGGAGGAGGACCGCGGCCCCCGCGCCCCCTCCGCCCGTCACCACGTTCATGCAGTGGTGGACCCCGTAGATCACGTAGACGTAGGCGCGCCCCGCCTCCCCGAACATCGACGCGTTCCGCGGGGTCGGCCCGCGGGAGGAGTGGGAGGCCCGGTCGTGGGGGCCGAGGTAGGCCTCCGTCTCGACGATCCTCCCGATGCGGGTCCGCCCGCCGGTCTCGTGAACGAGGAGGAGCCCGAGGAGGTCGCGGGCGACGGCGTCGGCCTCCCGCTCGTAGAAGGAGAGGGGGAGGGGGGGAAGCTCGGTCGGCTCCATTCCCGGCCTCCCGTCGCCCGGATTCACGCTCGTCATCCTACCCGCCCCTCCGCATCGCGGTCCCTGCCCCCTCCTCGCCTACAATCAGGGGTTCGCGAAGAGTCCGGCGGCCGTCGCCGCCCTCCCGGGGAGGGCGCGCGGTCCGCCGTTCGACGGAAGGGGCGGCCATGGCGGGCGAGTTCGACACGAGGTTCGACTCCTGGGCGGCGGACTTCGAGTCCTCCCCCGAGGCGCTCCCCTTCTCCGCCAAGATCCGCGCCGCCTCCCACGAGATTCTCGCCGAGTTCCTCGGCGGCGCCTGCGAGGGCGGCGGCGACCCCGGGCAGATCGGCGAGGCCGAGGTGAAGAAGGGCCTCCTCGACCGCGTCGCCGGGCTCCCGCTGGAGGCCGACGTCCGCTCCGAGGTCCCGCGCCTCGTCGCCGCCTACCTCGAGTTCCTCGGCCGCGAGGGCCGCGTCGCCGAATCCCACCGGCTCGCCGGCTTCGTGAAGGCCGTCGGCAAGGAGTTCCCCAAGCACGGCGGCGCCGGCGGCCCCCCCATCCGCCGCGAGGCCCCGAAACTCGGCCTCAACGACCCCTGCCCCTGCGGCAGCGGCAAGAAGTGGAAGAAGTGCTGCCGGAAGACGATGGGGTCGGGGTCCTGACCGGATGAACGAGGGGGTCGAGGTCCGACCGAGCCCGCGCCATGGCACCGGGCTCTTCGCGCGGCGGGCCTTCCGCGCGGGGGAGGCGGTCTACCGCGTCGCGAAGGGGAGGGTGGTGCGCCGCGCGGAGATCGCGGGCCTGACGGCGGTCGAACGCTGCCACCTGGATCGGATCGGCGTGGACGCCTTCGAGGTGATCGAGCCGCCGGGCTGCGACATCAACCACTCCTGCGCTCCGAACCTCGAGGAGCGGGATCGCGTCGGGATCGCGCTGCGGGACCTTGCGGCGGGGGAGGAGATCGGCCTCGACTACGACCGCATCGCCTTCCTGGATGCGCCCTTCCCGTGCCATTGCGGTTCGCCGGAGTGCCGGGGGACCGTGCGGGGGGTGGAGTGAGCAATGCGTCCCCACATGGAGGGGCCGTCCTGTGCGAGTGTCCGCGACGCCACATGGCGACCAGCCAGCGCATTCCTGCCCCAGAGGCAGTGGCAAGTAGTGGAAGAAGTGCCTCCGGAAGACGATGGGGGGTGACCGCGGAAAGGTGGTTCCTCCCCTTCGATAGTGGTTCGAAGGGATTCCCCCCTTGATGCAGTCGGCTGTCAGCGGTGCCGGATAGTATCTCCCGCAGACCGAAGCCTGGCCGGCTCACGGAGGACCCCAGGGCCCGATGCGGATCTTCCTGCCGAACAGCGCGCACCTGTTGAACCTGGGCGCGTTCCTTCGAGGTTGCGAAACGCGGGATCCCAGTGAGCTTCACGTCGTCTTCCATCCTCGATGGGTCTCGGTCCACCCCGTGGCGATGGCATTGACGGCCTGCGCGGGGGCCACCGTTCGGGCGACGGGTGGCGCAGTCCACCTGGACATCCCGAATCCCGGGATCGCTTTCGTCCACTACCTGGCACGGATGCGACTCTTCGAGCACCTTGGAGTTCCTCCTCCAAGGGCAGTCGTCGAGCACGAACCCGCGGGGAGGTTCGTTCCCATCACACAGGTGCGGACCAACGACGACTTGCGGCGGTTCATCACGGACATGATCCCGCTCCTGCACGATCGCCCGTAGGAGGTCGGGCCGGTGAAGTACGTGGTGAGCGAACTCCTGCGGAACGTCCTCGAGCACTCCGGGTCTCCCACCGGTGCCTTCATCTGCGCGCAGTACTACCCCGAGAGCAGGAAGGTCGGGCTCGGCGTTGCGGACAGCGGGATCGGCGTTCGCAATGCGCTCTCCCACTTCCACCCCACTCCCGACGACGCCTCCGCAATAATCCTGGCCCTGCGTCCCGGGATCACCGGTACCTCCGCCAGATTCGGGGGAGCCGAGAACAATGCCGGGGCGGGTCTCTTCTACACCAAGAGCCTTGCCGTCCTGTCCCGGACGCACATGACCATCTCGAGCGGGACCGGCTTCTACAAACTCCTGAAGGACCCTGCCCGGAATCCGATCACGATCCGGGACGACTCGCGGGCGGACCGGCATCGGCTGGACAACGACATCCCGCCATGGCAGGGAACGGCCATCGGGATTGACATCGGCGTCCCTCCGCGCATCCCCTACAGCAGGGCGATGGTACAAATAGCGAATGCGTTCCAGTTGCACCTCCGAACCCGCAGGAAGAAGCGCCACAGGAAACCGAGGTTCCGATGACCACGACGGTCAAAGTCGTTGAGCACACGGGCTCCTTCGCCGAGGACAAGGTCGTCGCGAAGCGTCTTCGCGAGCAGGTCCTGGACCCCGCACTGGCCGGTGGCAGGCGGGTGACCCTGAACTTCGCCGGCGTGGATATCGCGACCCAGTCGTTCATCCACGCACTGCTCGCCGCCGTGATCCGCGGGCGTGGTGCCGCAGCCCTGGACCTGATGACGTTCACGCACTGCAATGCGGCGTTGAAGAGCCTCATCCGAGTCGTCTCGGAGTACAGCCAGGAGACCGACGACGAGGCGATAGTGGCCGAGGGGGGTGCGACACCTCCCGCGGCGACCCGAGGACCCCGTCGTTCAGCCCGTTGAGCGTTTCCGCCCCGGGTGCCTGAGCCAACCCGGCCGGTCCCCGGTCATCGGGTACGTGCGGCATCCGGGGAGGTCGGTGGACCGCAGCCGGGATCCCCTTCCGGTGGCCGCGACCGGATCCGCCGGCCCCGGTTGATGCCCGGCGGCGCCGGTCCGCGCGACCGGCGTACACTGGGCCCGTGCCTTCCCCGACCCTCCGCCCCCGCACGGCCTGGTCCCTGGCCCTCCTCTGCCTGCTCGCGGGGACCTCCGCCATGCTGTTCCTGCGGCCCGATCCTCCCGTCCCGCGGCCGCCCGTCGCGGGCGTGGCCGTGCCGGTCCCCGCGGGAGCCGACGGGGAGGAGCCTTCCGTCGCCGGCGGGCCGGAGGGGGATCCCGCCGTCGTGCGCCCATCGCGGCCCCCTTCCCACCTTCCCGCCTCCCTCCGGGTGCGCGTGGTGGACGCGCTCACGGGGGTCCCCCTCCCGGGCTCCACCGTCCGCGCGACCGTGGAGACGTGGGCCTGGCGCGGCGTCACCGACGGGAACGGCATCGTCCTCTTCGAGGGCCTCGAGTCCGCGGAGGAGGTCCGGCTCCTGGCGACGGGCCCTCTCCACGAGGAGGGCGGCTGGCGGACGGTCCTCGATCGCGGTGACAACGGTCCCTGGGACATCCGGCTCCTCCCCACGTGGTTCGCCGAGGGAACGGTCCGTTCGAGCCTCGACGGGAGCCCCGTGTCCGGGGCGCGCATCCTCCTGCTGGAGGGGGACCGTGAGCTGGAGGTCGGGCGGACGGAAGAGGACGGGACCTTCCGCGTCGCCGCGGGGTGCGTAGGGGGGAGGGTCGAGATCCTCCTGGACGCCCCCGGCTTCGCGCGACGGAGCCGGACCCTCTCCCTGCCCGGGGATCCCCTCCAGCCCATGCCGATCCACGTCTACCTCGACCCCGTGGGGGAGTTGAGCGGCTTCGTCCGGAATCCTGAGGGGAAACCCCTGGCCGGCGTCCGGGTCGTCCCCCGGCCCGCGATCCCCGGATGGGGTGGAAACACGGAAGGTCCATGGGACGCCCGAGGTGCGCGGACGGAGTTCCCGCCCGACCTCTGGGGTACCAGGAAGGGGCCCGGGGAGACGGTCACCGGAGAGGACGGGAGTTTCCGGATCCCCGGGGTCCTCCTCGGAGGGCACTACCGGTTGGAGGCGGAGAGGAGTGGCGTCTCGGGAAGGTCGGAGCCCGTCCTCGTGGACACGGCGACGGGCCGGGGGTCCTTCACCCTCGTCCTCGGGGGAGCGGTTGCCGACGGGGGAGCCGCGGAACCGGGGAGGACCTTCGTCGGGTTCGAGGAGGATGAGGAGCCGGTTCCACCGCCCGTCGCCGTCCTCGCCGGGGTGATCGTGGACGGGGAGGGACGGCCCCTGAAGGACGCCACCCTGACCGTGGACCACGCGGAGGAGTGGAGGGAGCGGATGGCGGTGTCGAGGAAGCGGCGCCTCTCCTCCCTTTCCGGCGGGGACTGGATGTCCCATCGGGACTCTTGGAACAGGCTGTTGGATGAAGGCGGCCGCTTCCGCATGGAGGTGGACTGCGAGGGACCCTGGGTTCTCGTCGTGTACGAGGGAGGATGGATGCCCCGGGCGGTCTTCCCGGTTCCGGCCGCCTCCGAGGATCTCCGGCTGGTGGTACCCGCCCCCGGCGAGGTCCGTGCCCGCTTCCGTCGGGGAGAGCGGACTCCCGTCCGGTTGCGCGAGGTGAGAGGAGCGCTCCTCCTCGAGGGCCGCCGGGTCGGTTTCCACCGGGTCGAGGATTCAGGAATCGACGAGTTTCGTCTCACCCTTCCCCCGGGTCGCGCCGACCTGTCGTTGGTCTTCGGCCATGACCCGGTCGAGTGGTCCTGGTCTATCGAGGTCCCATCGGGCGGCACGGTCGATCTGGGAGAGGTGGACATCGCTGCCTCCCTCCCGGTCGAGGGCCGCGTGGTGGATGCGGCGGGGAGCCCCGTGGCGGGCGCCGAGGTGACGCGGGTCGGCGTGTCGGTCCGGGGTCCGATGGACCGGACGGACCGCGAGGGGAAGTTCCGTCTCGAGGACGTCCCGGCCTGCGTCGTGGACCTCGAGGTGGAGGCTCCCGGCTCGGCCCCCGCGCGGATGCGCGTGGACGCGCGGGCGGGAGCCCCGGTCCTCCTGGAGCTCCCTCCCTCCGGGGTCCTCCGGGGCCGGGTGGTGGACGGGGCGGGGCTCCCGGCGGTGCAGGTGCCCGTGCGCGTGCGGGGCGCGGATCCGGAGATCCCGTCGATGTGGTTCGCGACGGACCTCCGCGGCCTCTTCACGGCGGTCCTCCCGGCGGGACCCGTCGAGGTCCTCGCCTTCACCGACGGGATCCGCGATCCCGCGAGCCCCGCCGGCCGCGGCGCGGGGGTCGTCGTCGCGGGAAGGGAGACGGAGGTCGTGGTACGGGTTCCCTGATCCACCGTCGCCGGCCTTCTCCCGATGAGGACCGGCCCGTGAGCGCCATATTCACTCTCTTAAAAAGAGAAATAGTCTTGAAATTCTCTCTCCACGAGAGAGAATATGCGCATGGCCCCTCCCGAAGGCCCCGCCCGGCTCGCCCTGCTCGTCGAGAAGCTCGAGGAGTCCCTGGCGCTCCCCCTCCCCGCCGGGACTCCCCGCCGGGTCCACGGCCGCACCGCCCTCCCGGGGAAGGCCACCGCGGTCATCGGGATGCGGCGCGCCGGGAAGACCACCTTCCTCCACCAGCTGCGCCGGGAACGGGCCGACGCGGGGGTTCCCCGCGAGGCGCTGCCCTACGTGAACTTCGAGGACGAGCGCCTGGTCGGCCTGGAGGTCTCCGACCTCACCCTGCTCTACGACGCGTACTGCCGCCGCTTCCCCGCCTTCCGGGACCGCCGGACCGTCACCTGGTGCCTGGACGAGGTCCAGCTGGTCCCGGGGTGGGAGCGCTTCGTCCGCCGCATCCTGGACTCGGAGAAGGTGGAGGTCTTCCTCTCCGGGTCGTCCGCCGCCCTCCTCTCCCGCGAGGTGGCCACCTCCATGCGGGGCCGGGGGTGGAAGGTCCTCATCCACCCCTTCGGGTTCGAGGAGGCGCTCCTCCACGCGGGGGCCCCGACGGCCCGGCCGCGGACCGCGGCGGCGCGTTCGTCCATGGAGCGGGCCCTCCTCGACTACCTGTCCGTCGGCGGCTTCCCGGAAGTCCAGGGACTGGCGCCGGAGACCCGCCGCAGCCTCCTCGTCGACTACGTGGACGTCGCGATGATGCGGGACGTCATGGAGCGGCACGGCGTGACCCATGCCTCCGCGCTCCGCTGGCTCGTCCGCCACCTCCTCGGGAACGCCGCGGGCCGGTTCAGCGTGGAGAAGTTCCACGCGGCGCTCCGTTCCCAGGGGTTCGCCGTGGCGAAGAACACCGTCCACGAGATGCTCGGCTTCCTGGAGGACTGCTTCCTCGTCCGCACGGTGTGGCTCGACACCCCCTCGGAGCGGCGCCGGATGGTCAACCCGCGGAAGGCCTACCCGATCGACCCGGGGCTCATCCCCGTGTTCGACCCGGCCGGTCGCGCGCACCCCGGGCGGGCGCTCGAGACCGTCGTCCTGCTGGAACTGGAGCGCCGGGGGTGCGAGGTGGCCTACGTGCTCACCGGCTCCGGCCACGAGGTGGACTTCCTCGCCCGCCGCCTCGATGGCGGCCGGGAGCTGATCCAGGTGTCGGCCGATGCCCGGGATCCCGGGACCGCGGATCGGGAGATCCGGGCCCTCGTCGAGGCGGGGGAGGAGCATCGGGGAGCTGGACTGCGGCTCCTCACTCTGACCAGGGACGGATTCCCCCGGAGCGTTCCGAAGGGGATCCGGGTGCAGGCGGCCCACGACTGGCTCCTCGGGGAGGACTGAAGCCCGGGTCCGCGGGGGGCCTCGTACCCCGGGGGTACAGTCCGGGCGGGCCGGAGGTGACCATCATGGAATTCATGGACCGCATCGTTCGCGTTCCCGGGATCTGCGGCGGGGATCCCGTCTTCAAAGGGACCAGGGTTCCCCTGCGCACCGTCCTCGCATCCCTCGCCGAGGGGATGGAGGTCCACGAGATCATCGAGGATTTCCCCACCCTGGAGGAAGCGGACCTCCGCGCCGCCATCGTCTTCGCGGCGGCCTCGGCCCTGGAGGACATGTCCGTTCCTCCGCTTTCGGGGGCGGGGTGATCCGCCCGTGAGACTCGAGCGGGACGGGAACCTCCGCGAAGGAGAGGCCGCGGACCCTCCCGCCGTCCCGCCCCCGTACAATGGGCGCGGAGGTGGGCCATGGCGGGGCGGCGATCCTCGAGGATCCTGTGGCTGGTCGCCCTGCTGGCGCTGGCCGGGGGGACGGCCTCCCTCCTCCTCACCGGGGGCGGGGCGCCGGCGCCGGGCGGTCCCCACGATCTCCGGTGGCGGCCGCTGCCGTCCGCGGGGGAGGCCGCCGGTCCGGCCACGGGGGTGAGCGCGCCGGGCGCATCGTCCCCGAGCGAGCCCATCGCCCTTCCCGCGGCCTCCCTGCCCGCGGACCTCCTCGTGCGCGTCCTCGACGAAGCCGCCGGGACGCCGGTGCCCGGCGCCCGCGTGGAGGCCGAGGACGCCAACGGCGTCTGGAGCGGGCGCGCCGACGGCGGCGGCGAAGTCCGCTTCCGGGGCCTCGAGGGGGGAGGGGTCCAGGTGCGGGTCCTCCTCGACGGCGCCCTGGTCGGGGTCTCGGGCACCCGCGTGTCGCCCGACGCCCTCGCCACGCTGGAGGTCCGCGTCGCCCCCGCGGTCCGGGTGACGGGGCGCGTCACCTCCGCCGCCGACGGCGGGCCCGTCGAGGGGGCGACGGTCGCCGTCGAGATCCGCAACCACGACCGCCGGTTCCCGCCCCCTCCGGCGCAGAGCGGCGCCGACGGTTCCTACTCCCTCCCCGCGGGGAAGGGGAAGGACTGGGTCGCCGTCGCGGCGACGGCCCCCGGCTTCGTCCGCGGGACGGCGTACCGTCCCCTGCCCTGGGAGGCCGGCACCTCCCTCACCCTCGACTTCCGTCTCGACCCGGCGGTGGCCGTGTCCGGGACGGTGCGGGACCCGGCCGGGAGTCCGGTGGCCGGCGCCGTCGTCGTCGCGGAACCCGCGGGCCGGGATCACGCTCCGCCCGATCCCGGAACCCTGCGGTTCGCGGATCCCGCCGACAGGCCCCTGGCCGCCGTTACCGGTCCCGACGGCGCCTACCGCCTCGACGGGCTCCTCCCGGGGGGCGCCTTCCGGATCCTCGCGCGGAAGGACGGGTTCGCCCCCTCGAAGGAGGGGAACGAGGTCCTCCTTCCCGGGGGGGGAAGCCTCGCCCTGGATCTCACCCTGCAGCGATCCGGGGAGATCTTCGCCGCCTGGTCCGGCGGGGAGGGGCGCGGCCCCGTGCTCGCCACGGTCCGCGTGCGGGACGCTTCCGGCGCGACGGTGGCGGAGTCCTCCGGCCAGGGCACCTGCCGCATCCCCGGCATCGCACCCGGACCCTGCACCGTCATCGTCGCCTCGGAGGAGAACGGCTCCGCCCGCGGGGCGGTGGAGGTGCGGGCCGGGGAGACGGTGAAGGTGGACCTCGTCCTCGGCTTCGGGGAGGGGCTGCTGGCCGAGGGGGTCGTCGTGGACCGCGCCGGCGCCCCGGTCCCCCGGGCGCGGGTCCTCCTCGTGGGCGTGGACGGCGGCGACGGGCCGGGGCCGGCTCTCGTCGGCGAGAGGTTCCCCCTGGAGGCAACGGCGGGGCGGGACGGCCGCTTCGCCCTGGACGGCGGCGGCGCGCGGCTTCCCTCGGCCCGCCTCTTCGTGCGCGCGGGTGGGTTCCTCCACCTCCTGACCCCACCCCGGGAGCTGCCCGCGCGGGACCTCCGCCTCGTCCTCGACCGGGGCGGCGCGATCCATCTGCGCCTGGAATTCCCCCCGGGGGTGCCCCGTCAGGGGGACGCGGGCATGGTGTTGTGCTTCCAGCCGGAGGAGGGTCCCCTCGTCTCCCGCAGGGGCGGCGTGCGCGACATGACGGGCGAATTCCGGTGGGAAGGCCTCCCCGCGGGCAGGGGGTGGTTTTCCGCCCGCGCCGGGAACCTCCTCGTGGAGGAGCGGTCCGTGGAGGTGCCCGCCGGGGGCGTGGCGGATCTCGGGGTCCTCCCATTCGAGGCGGGGGCGGACCTCGAGGGCCGGGTGGTGGACGGCGCGGGGGCCCCCGTCCCCGGTGCGCGGGTGATGCCGGCGGGTCCGCTCCACCAGGATCTCTTCGCCGAGGCCGGGGGCGACGGCCGTTTCACGCTCCGGGGACTTCCGGACGGGACGGTGGAACTCCTCCTCGTCGCCCCCGGGTTCGCCGAGACCCGCGCGTGGGCGAACGCGGCAAGGGGAGCGGCGGACCTCGTGATCTCGAAGGGGGGCCTGCTCCGCATCGCGGCCCGGGACGGGGCCGGGCTGCCGCTTTCAGAGGGTTCCGCGGCGGTGGCGGGCGGGGAGGGATTCCGCGTCGGCCTCCGCCTCGACGCCCGGGGGCGGGGGGAGGTGCGGCTGCCGGGCGGAGTGTATCGTGTGGTGATACAGAGAGGAGATGCAACCTCGGACGCGGAGGAGGTCGTCCTGGCGGAGGGGGCGACGGTGGACCTCGAACGGTCGGTGCGGTAGGTGGCCCGGCGCGCGCTCCCGGCGGGGCTCGCGGTGCTCGCCCTGGTGTTGGCGGCGTGGGTGCTGCTGCGGGGGGAGGAGGGATCGGGGAAGCCCTCGGCGGGCACGGGGGGACCTGGCGCATCCAGTCTGCGGAACCCGGAGACTCCCGGATCCCGGAGCGTTGCCGGCTCCCGTCGGATGGGACCCACCCGAGGTGGCGTGCCGCCATCCACGACGACCGCTCCCTCCTTCGCCGGCGCCGCCCTCCGCGTGATGGCGCGGAGTGCCGTGTCGGGTGAGCCCGTGGAGACCGCCGTCGCGGGCCTCCACCTGGAGGGTGCCGGCAACTGGTCCGCCTTCGGCCGCGAGGGCGGAGCGATCCGCTTCGACGGGCTCCCCGCCGCCGCGGGAACCGTGACGGTGAGTTCCCTCGGCTTCGTCGATGGATCCGCCCCCGTCGAACTCGTCGAGGGGATCGAGGTCGTGGTCGATGTGGCGCTCCATCCCGTGCCCACCATCACGGGACGCGTCGTTTCGGATGCGACGGGGCTTCCCGTCCCCGGCGCCGAGATCCGCGCCACGGACAGGCCCTCGCACGGGAATTGGACCGGCGGACCCCCGGCCTCAAGGACGGGCCCGGACGGCGCCTTCTCCGTGACCGCGGGTGATCCGGGAGCCGACGTCCACTTCGACGTCCGGGCGGAGGGGTTCGTCCGGGAGCTCGTGGTCCTGCAGATGCCGGCGGCGGGCACGGAACCCCACCACCCGGAGTTCCGCCTCCACCGCGCGGGGCGGCTCCGGGGCGTGGTGCTCGACGCGGCGGGCCGGCCCGCGGCGGGGGCCTGCGTCGAGGTCCGTGTCGCGGAACAAGTGGCGATACGGACACTTGCGGTGGCGGAGGAGTGGCCCTATCCCCCCTTCGAGAACCAACGCGTGGGCCCCGTACTGTCCTCCGGAGCCAATGGTTCCTTCGTCGCGGAAGGGTTGGACGCCGGGGGTCTCTACCGGGTCGAGGCTTCCACCGATTCGGCATGGGGATCCGCCGACCGCGTCCTCGTTCCGGAGGACGGCGGCGAGGGCCGCGTGGAGGTTCGACTCGGTCCCGGGGGCACCCTCGTGGTGAGGACCGTGTTCGGCGAGGGTGTGAAGCCGTCCTCCCCCCGCCTCTCGGTGATGGGGAGGCGCGGCTCGGCCAGGGGAACCCGCTGGGGAGTCGGACCTGCCGACGTCGAGATCGAGTTCACCCCCGACCCGGACGTCGAATTCGAACCTGACGCAGAGGAGAAGTCCGTCCCCGGGACCCCGGTGGGGGAAGGGGAGGGGAGTGCGCCGGACTCCGAGGTCCCGCCCTGGAGGCTGGGCGTCCCTCCGGGAACCTACGATGTGCGTGGGTCCGTTCCCCGTGCCAGCGGGGAGGCCGTCGCGACCGTCGGCTCCGGGGAGACGGTGGAGGTGGTGCTGACCGTCGCCGGGGAGGTGGCGAGGGTGGAGAAGCTCGCTTCCATCTCCGGCAGCGTCGTCGATGATCGCGGGCACCCGTATGCGGGGGTGATGGTCACCGCCGTCACCGTTTCCGACCTCTCCCGGGGAGGGCTCGTGACACCCTCGGGGGAGTTCTTCTTCACCGGACCCTCGGGTGGAATCAGGTCGTGGGCGGAGACGGACGCGGACGGGAGGTTCCTGCTACCGCGCCTCCCGGCGGGGGAGTCCTGGCGGATCACCGCGGGGGAGTGGGGCACTGCCGTGGAAACGGCGGCGCCGGCGGAGGGGGTCTTCCTGACCCTGGCGCGGGCAGCCTCCCTCCGCGGCAAGGCGGTGATGCCGCGCGGGAGGATCGGCGAGGGGACCCTGACGGTGCGCGCGGTGGCCTCGGGGCGTGGGGGCCGATGGAAACCCGTTTCCGCCGGGCCGACGAAAACGGAGGAGGGCGCCTTCGAGATTCCCGGGGTAGCCCCTGGCCCCGTCCGGCTCTGGCTCCAGCGAGGCTCCTTCGTCGGGGGACCTGTGGAAGTCAGCCTCGCCCCGGGAGAGGAGAAGGACCTGGGCGACGTGCTCCTCCGGCCCGGCGAGCCGATGGCCGGGCGGCTCGTGGACCCCGGGGGACGGGCCGTCGCCGGAGCAAGGATGAACCTGGAGTCGGAGTGGCAGGAGACGAGCCGCTGCGTCACCGGCGCCGACGGCTCCTTCCTCCTCGGCGTCCGCCCGCCGCTCCCCTGGCCCGTCGAGGTGACGGGGGACGCCTGCGTCCCGACGGTGCTCACCGTCGATCCCGCGGCCCCCGCCCCGCTCCGCCTCGTCGTCCCGCGCGGCGGCCTCCTCCGCGGCCGCGTGAGGGACGGCGCCGGCCTTCCCGCGGCGGGGGCGGTGGTGGAGGCGGCGCCCGCCGGGGGAGGGGAGGCCCGGCGCCTCCCCGTAAACCACCTCGGCCGGTTCGAGGCGCGGTTGCCTGCGGATGTGTATCAACTAGTGATACACTGGGAGGGCACCGCGGTCCCCGCCGGCGACGTCCGGCTGGTCGAGGGCGGCAACTCCGACCTCGCCCTCCCCGTCCGCTGAGGAGGGGCGGCAGAGGACGCCCCCCGCAGTTGTCCCTCCCTGAGGGACAGGATCGGCCGAAATCGTCCCTCCACGGGGGACAAATGGACGCGGCCTCCGGGGGACTCCTCCGCACCGTACAATGCGCCGGGAGGCGGCATGGCACGGAGGCAGGTCCCGGCGATCCTCGCGGTCCTCGCGTTGCTGCTCGCGGCGTGGCTGCTGCTGCGGGGTGAGGAGGGATCGGGGGAGCCCTCGGCGGGTGCGGGTGTCGCGGGAGTCCGGGATCCGCTCCCCTCCGGCACGCCGCAGGGCACCGACTCCCGGCGGCCCCCGCACTCCCGCGCCGCGTCGTCGTCGTCCTCCGCGACCGCTCCCGCCATCTCCGGCGCCGCCCTCCGGGTGATGGTGCGGGAGGCCGCCACGGGCGAGCCCGTCGACACCGCCGCCGCCGGCCTCCACCTCGAGGGGGCGGGCCGCTGGTCCGCCTTCGCCCACGACGACGGCTCCATCCGCTTCGACGGCCTCCCCGCGGCGGCGGGCACCGTCTCCGTGAACGCCCGCGGCTTCCTCGAGGCGGAAGCCCCCGTCGCCCTCGTCGAGGGGGTCGAGGTCGTGGTCGAGGTGGAGCTCCAATCCCTGCCCACCATCGCCGGCCGCGTCCTCTCCGACGCGACGGGGAAGCCCGTCGCCGGGGCCGAGGTGCGGGCCACGGACCGGCCCTGGGCCCCGGGCGCCTTCGAGGGGCCGCCCGCCGCCACGACGGGGAGCGATGGCGGATTCTCCGTGCGCGCGGGTGCGCCGGGCGGGGACGTCCTCGTCGAGGTGCGCGCGCAGGGCTTCCTCTGGAGGACGGAGCCCCTCCGCCTGCCGACCCTCGGCGTCGAGCCCCTCCGTCCGGAGATCCGCCTCTTCGCCGGCGGCCGCCTCCGCGGCGTCGTGCGCGACGCCTCGGGGGTCCCCGCCCCGGGGGCCGTCGTCCACGTCCGATCCGCGGGGAGCGGCGTCCCCTTCCGCCCCAGGGGCGCCATGGTCGTCCTGAATTCCCCGCTCGAGGGCCTCCTCGCCCGCGCCGGCGAGGACGGCTCCTTCGCCGTGGAGGGCCTCGCCGCGGGCGGCCTCTACCGCGTGGCGGCGAACACCCTGGTCCCCCCCGCGTGGGCGGTGGAGGAGCGGGTCCTCGTCCCCGCGGATGGCGAGGACGGCTTCGTGGATCTGCGGCTCGCGGCGGGAGGGCAGATCGTCGTCACGTGGAAGCTCCCCGAGGGGGTCGTTGCGGCGGCGCCCCTCCACGTCCGGATGTGGGGCCTCTCCGGACCGGCCCGGGAGTTCCGCATGGACGAGCGCGCTCCGGCGGGCAGCCCCGACGACGGGATGGAGGAGTCGGGCCTGTGGCACGGGGGCCCCATCGACGTGCCGCCGGGGACCTTCACCGTTTCCGTCTCCGGCAAGGGCCTGGGGGGCGAGGAGCGGGTCACCGTCCTCCCCGGGGAGACCGTGGGGGTCGTCCTGGAACTGGAGAGCGTCGCCGATGGGGAGGCCGCCATCGAGGGGACCGTGGTGGACGACGAGGGGCGGCCCCGGGCGGGGGCGACGGTCTCCGCCGACCTCGTGGACGAGGTGGGGGCCGCGGAGAGGGCGGTGGATGCGACCGGAGGCGGCGTGCTGGTGGGCGTCAGCGGCAGGGGCGGGCGGACCGATGCCGAAGGTCGGTTCCACATCCGATCCCTCGAGAAGGGGAAGTCCTACCGGGTCCGTGTCATGGGACACCTCCCCTTCCAGGAGGTGGAGGCCCCGCGATCCGGAATCCTCCTGACGGCGCCGCGGACCGCCTCCCTCTCCGGCCGGGCGGTGATCCCCGCGGGAGCGTCGGCGACGGGGCTCCTCGAGTACAGGACCGCGATCCCCGCGGAGGACGGGCGCTGGCGGAACTACTTCGGGGACCTCCTCGGCTGGAAGGAGGGGCGGTTCGACGTTCCCGGAATTCGTACGGGCCCCGTCCGCCTCTGGCTCCGGCGGGGGACCCTCGTCGGCGGACCCGTGGAGGCGACCCTCGCGCCGGGGGAGCGGAGGGACCTCGGCGACATTCCGCTTCGGCCCGGCGTGCCGCTTTCCGGGAGGCTCGTCGATGGCGAGGGGAAGGGGGTCGCCGGTGCGTCGATGGCCCTCGGCACCTCCTGGCAGTCCTCGGGCACCTGCGTCACCGGCGCCGACGGTTCCTTCGACCTCGGCGTCCGCCCGCCGCTCCCCTGGCCCGTCGAGGTGACGGGGGACGCCTGCGTCCCGACGGTGCTCACCGTCGATCCCGCGGCCCCCGCCCCGCTCCGCCTCGTCGTCCCGCGGGGCGGCCTCCTCCGCGGCCGGGTGAGGGACGGCGCCGGCCTCCCCGCGGCGGGGGCGATGGTGGAGGCGGCGCCGGCCGGGGGAGGGGCGGCCCGGCGCCTCGTCGTGGACCACCTCGGGAGGTTCGAGGCGCGGCTCCCGGCGGAAGTGTATCAACTTATGATACAGTGGGAGGGGGCCGCGATTCCCGCCGGCGGCGTCCGGCTGGCGGAGGGCGGCACCTCCGAACTCGCGCTGTCCGTCCGCTGAGGAGGGGCGGGATGTCCTCTCCTACCCCCCCGGCGCCCGCACCTCCACGACCCGCGCCGGGAGCCCGGCGAGGTCGGACGCGTCCACGGCGGCGCAGAGCACGGCGGCGCCGGCGGCGAGGCGCCGCTCCACGGCGGCGCGGGCCGCGGGGACCGCGCCCGGATCGAGGTGGGCGAAGGGCTCGTCGAGGAGCAGCACCGGGGCATCGAGCACCAGCGCGCGGGCCAGCGCGACCCGCGCCGACTCCCCGCTGGAGAGCCGCTTCCCGTCCCGGCCCGCGAGGTGGGAGAGCCCGAGGGCCTCGAGCATCCCGGCGGCCCGCGCCCGCCGCTCCGCGGCGGGGACGCCGCGGGCGGCGAGACCCCGCTCCACGTTGCCCTGCGCCGTCGCGGCGAAGAGCCAGGGAGCGGGAAGCGCCAGCGTGACGGAGCGGCGGAGCCGCTCCCGGTTCGACTCCGTCGCCGCCTCCCCGAGGAGAAGGACGGCGCCCGCCGTCGGCGGCTCCAGCAGGGCGAGCGCGCGGAGCAGCGTGCTCTTCCCCGACCCGTTCGGGCCCAGCAGCACCGCCGCCTCCCCGGGCACGAGGTCGAGGGCGTCGAGAAACGCCGCGGGCCTCCCGTCGAAGGAGATGCGGAGACCCCGGGCGGAGAGGGCGGGCCCGCTCATCCCCCGGCCCTCCGCGGGGCGAGGAGGCGCACCGCGAAGATCACCGTGAGGGCGAAGGCGACGAGCAGGATCCCCAGCGCCACGGCCCGCTCGAACTGCCCCTTCGCCGTCTCCAGCGTGATGGCCGTGGTGAGGGTGCGCGTCGAGCCCTTGATGTTGCCGCCGAGGATGAGCGCCACGCCGAGCTCGCCGGCGGCGCGGCCGAAGGCGGTGAGGAGGGCGGCGAGCAGGCTGCCGCGAATTTCGCCGGCGTACCAGAGGGCCCGCCGCCAGCGCGGCGCGCCGAGGGTGCGCGCCGTCCAGTGGACCCGCGGCTCGAGGGCCGCGGCGGCGTCCGCCGCGAGGATGACCATCACGGGGAGCGCCACGAAGAGCTGGCCGATGACGATGGCCCATGGCGTGAACAGGAGCCCCGCCTCCCCGAACCAGCCCCTCCGCGAGAGGAGGAGGTAGCAGACGAGGGCCACCGCCGTCGTCGGCACCGCGAGGCCGGCGTCCACGAGGGCGCGGAGCGGGCGGCGCCACCGTCCGTTGCCGGCCCCGAGGAGGAGTCCGAGGGGGATGCCCACGGGAGCGGCGAGCAGGGCCGCGGCGGCGGCGCAGGCCAGCGAGAGGCGCGCCGGCTCCCAGATGTCCGGGGAGCCGGACAGGAGGAGCTCGAGGACGCCCGGCTCCCCGGCCATCACTCGCCGGGGAGGAGGAAGAAGAGCTGCGCCCCCTTCGGCCGGAAGCCCTCGATGGCTCTCCTCCCGGCGGGGCCCGTGAGCCAGTCCGCGGCGCGGCGGGCGGCCTCGGCCTTCACGTGGGGGTGCTTCGCCGGGTTCACGAGGATCACCGCGTAGGGGTTGCGGAGCAGCGGGTCCCCCTCGACGAGGATCGGCAGCGACGGGGCGGCGGCGTGGGCGGCCCAGGTGGAGCGGTCGGCCAGCGTGTAGGAGGAGGTCTCGGCGGCGAGCGCGAGGGTCTCGCCCATGCCCTGGCCCGTCTCCCGGTACCATGTCCCCTTCCCCGCGACGCCGGCCTCCTTCCAGAGGCGGTTCTCCTTGCGGTGGGTGCCGGAGTCGTCGCCGCGGGAGAGGAAGGGGGCGGCGGCGGCGGCGACGGCGGCGAGGGCAGCCTTCGCGTCCTTCATCCCCCTCACCTTCGCCGGGTCCGCGGCGGGGCCGACGAGGACGAAGTCGTTGTACATGAGGGGGCGGCGGTCGATGCCGGCGCCGGAGGCGACGAACTCCTCCTCCCCCTTCGGGTCGTGGACCATGAGGAGGTCGGCGTCCCCGTCGGCGCCGATGCGGAGCGCCTGGCCGGAGCCGACGGCGAGGACCTCCACCTTGAGGCGCTCCTCCTTCTCGAGGAGGGGGAGGAGGGCGTCGAGGAGGCCGGAGTCGCGGGTGCTCGTGGTGGTGGCGAGGCGGAGCGTGACGACCGGTGCGGGCGGCGGGGGCGCGGCGGGATCGGCGCCGCAGGCGGCGGGGAGGAGCCCGGCAAGGAGGAGGGGGAGGGGAGCGAGGGTCTTCATCGCATCAGGATAGTGGATGCTCCCGGCGCCTCCCACCTTGGGAAAGGGGGGTGCCCCTCCCTCCCCTTGGCGCGCCCCTTGCGTACAATGGGGCGCGGGAGGGAGATCCCTCCCCGGGAGGCTCCCATGAGGACCACCAGTGTCTTTGCCGCGCTCGCCATGCTCTCGCTGCTGCTCCCCGCCGCCGCCGAGGCGAGGGGGGGCGGCTCCGATCCGGGCCTCTTCGGGAGGCGGGGCGGCGGCGGCGGCGGTCCTTCCCGGGCGGCCCCCCTGACGCGGGGCTCCTCCGGCGGGTTCGCGCGCACTCCCTCCACGGGAAGTTCCCGCGGCTCCTCCCTCTTCGGCCGCTCCGGCGGCCGGTCCGGAAGCGGAAGCCTCTTCGGGGGATCCTCGCGGACCCCCTCGCGCTCCTCCCCCCGGGTCTCCCCGCAGGAGCCGACGCGCCGGGCCCCCTCCTTCACCGGGTCCGGCCGCTTCTCGACCTCGCGGGACCGGACTCCCTCCCGTTCGGCCCCCGCCTTCACAGGTGACCACTCCAGGCGCCAGGGTGTCCCCTCCGTGGGACAGCGCCCCTCCGCGGAATCCCCCTCCTTCCGCTCCTCTCCCCGCGCCCCCTCGGGCACCTCGCCGGCGAGGGCGGGGACCTACCGCGGCAGGCCCGACGGCGAGGACGGAGCCTTCGGCCGCTCGGGGCGTGCCTCCGGCGAATCGCCGCGGGCCCCGGCCCGTCCCTCCGACGTGAACGGCGGTTTCCGCGGTCGTGACGGCACCTTCGGCACCGCCCCGGCGGAGCGCCCCTCCGGCGCCGGCGTCCAGGCGGGCGCCTCGACCCGGGGCGCGGCTCCGGGCTTCCGGGGCCAGGGCGGCGGGCAGGCCTTCGGCGGCCCGCGGGCGGCGGGCGGCGGCCCGGCGGGCGCGACGGTCCGGCCCACCCCGGCCACCACATGGAGGAACGGCTACCGGGTCGGCTACGGGGACGGCTGGGCCGACGGCTCGGCGGAGCACGTCCGGCACGGGTTCGACCGGCACTCCTGGGGCGGCACCTCCCACGGCGGCTACCACGACTGGTACGACCACGACCGCTGGTACCTCTCCTTCTCCTTCGGCCTCGGCTGCGGGCCCTACGCGGGGGTCGGCTACTACTGGCCCTACCGCTCCTGGACGCTGGGCATCGACTACGCCTTCTTCTACCCGGCGCCGGTGACCTACTGCTACGCCCCCTTCGGGTTCTACTCCTCCTACACGCCCTACTACGTGACGCGGTACGAGACCGTGCGCGAGACGGTCCCCGTCTACGTCTACGAGACCCGCGTCGTCTACACCGAGGAGGAGATCGAGGCGAAGGCCGCCGCCGGCGAGGCCGGCCCCGCGGCCCCTCCGGCGGAGGACGGCGAGGTCAAGGTCGCCGACCCGAAGCCCGCCGCGGGGAGCCCCGCGACGGAGAAGCTGCTGCGCGAGGCCTCGGAGCTCTTCCACGGGAAGAAGTACTACGACGCCGCCGTGAAGTTCCGCCTGGCCGCCATCTCCAGCCCCGACCTCCCCGGCCCGCTCTTCGCCCTCGGGCAGTCCCTCATCGCGCTCGGGCAGGACGAGTACGCGGCGAAGGTCCTGCGCCGGGCCGTCATCGCCCATCCCGTGCTCGTGAAGGAGACGGCGGACATCGCCGGCGTCTACGCCGACCAGGCGGAGTTCGACCGGGTCATGGCGGAACTCGAGGCGCGGGCCGCCGACTCCCCCTCCGACGGGGACGCCCGGTTCCTCCTCGGGTACCAGCGCTACTTCAGCGGCGACCCCCGCTGCCGCGCCGATTTCGACGGCCTTCAGGCCGCCGCCCCCGCCGACGGCGCCGTGAAGATCCTCCTCGAAGCCGTCGAGTCCCGCTTCAAGGCCGCCGCCGACCTCCCCGAAATCAAGTGATAAAGGGGACGCGCACCACTATTCACTTTCCGTGGGTATCCTGAGGGCCTGAGGCCGGAGGGACGAGCCATCCACGGAAAAGTGAAGAAGTGGTGCGCGTCCCCTTTTCCGTTTTTTCTACTCCTCCTCCTGGCGGGGGGGGCGCGGGCGGACTCGTTCCTCGACCGGGAGGCGCCGGTTCCGGCGGTGACGCAGTGGGTGACGGGGGAGCCGCCCCCGGCCTGGAAGGAGCTGAAGGGCTCCTGCGCGCTCCTCGAACTGCTCGACCCCGACGAGCTCGTCTGCCAGGGGCTCGTCTCCCTCACGGTGAAGGTCGTGGGCGCGACGAAGGAGCGGAAGCTCCTCGTCTTCTCCGTGGCCGTCGGCACCGGGGCCGACGACGAGAAGGCCCGCACCTTCGCCAAGCGCTTCAACGTCACCTGGCCCCTCGGCGTGGACCGCAAGGGGGAGACCTACTTCGGATGCGGCGCGCCGACCCTCCCCCGCTGGTACCTGGTGGCCCCCGACGGGAAGGTGATGTGGGAGGGGAGCCCCGGCGCCCTGTCGGCGGAGACCCTCGGCGGCTTCCTCGACCGGGCGCGGCTCTGGCGCCCCGCGGAGATCGCCAAGACCGTCCGCCCCGCCGCCGACGCCTACGTGAAGGGGATGTTCTCCGCCGCCGCGAAGAAGGCGGCCGCTGCCCTGGCCGAGGCCCGCAAGCGGGCGAAGGCCGGGCTCCCCGTGGAGGGGGACGTGGAGAAGGACGCGACCCTCGTGGCCGACGGGCTGAAGGCCGTCGCGACGCTGCGACTCTCCATCGCCGACGGGATGGCGAAGGAGCGGCTCAGCCTCGATGCGGAGGATCTCCTCCAGTCCGTGGCCACGGGCTTCGCCGGCACCGAGTGGGAGGGGAAGGCGAAGGAGGCCCTCGCCGTCATGGCCGCCGACGCGCGGGCCCAGGCGGAGATCCTCGCGGGGAAGAAGCTCCGGGAGATCCTCGCCTCCGTCAAGCCCAACGTCCGCCGCACCGTGGAGAAGGCCATCGCCGAACTCGACGTGCTCCTGGCCACCTACGGCAACCTCCGCTCCGGCGAGCGGGCGCAGGCGGCGAAGGCGAAGCTCGAGGCCCTGCTCTCGGCGAAGTGACGGGGTCCCCCCGGGTTGACGCCCGCCCGGCGCCTGCCCCCCCCGGACCGGGGTAGAATCCACACCGCCGGCCCTGCACCGAGAGGAGTCCCCATGTCCCGCACCCGGCACCTCGTCGATCTCATCGAGAAGCACGGCGACGACCTCACCGCCCGCCTCGTCGCCCTGGTGAAGGAGGACCGCCAGACGGCCTCCTTCCGGAGGTTCGACGACCTGGAGCTCGGCCGTCGCGCCCGCGCCATCTACGGGCACCTCGGCTACTGGCTCCGCTCCTCCAGCGACCTCCAGGTGGAGGACGCCTTCTTCGACGTGGGGAAGGACCGGTACCGGGAGGGGATCCCGCTCTCCGACGTCGTCGCCGCCCAGCTCCTCACGCGCCGCAACCTCTGGGAGTTCATCGACGAGCACCTCGCCGGGGAATCGGCGGCGGAGCTGCGGGGGGAGCTCGACCTGCAGATCCTCGTCGTGCGGTTTTTCGACCGGGCGATCCTGCACAGCGTGAGGGGGTTCGAGGCGGCGCGGAAGGAGGAGAAGCAGGCGGGGGGGAGGGTGGGGGCAGGGGCGAAGGCGTAGGCGTCGCAAGCGTAGAGGAGAGGCCGTTGCGCCCGGGAGGTCGCGGTGGAGAGGCGAGGCCAGGGCGAGGCGAGGGGATCCGATCGTCCTCACTTGGGCGCGGGGGGGAAGGGGGAGGGGGGGAGCGGACATGGGGCGGCGATTCGGGGAGGAAGCAAAGC
>CAYJMF010000020.1:0-13676 GCA_964370855.1 uncultured Planctomycetota bacterium
GGGTTGGGCGAAGGGCCCTCGCCTGGTCAGTGGCCTCGAGCCCAACCCCGATGAAACGGGTCGGGTACCGTATTCCCCTACCACACCCCGGGGATCCTCTCCCCGCAGGAACACCTCCCCTTCGCGGGGGACAGCAGGTCCTCGATCACCCGGAACCCCTCCCTCCTCACCACCGTCCTCCCGCATGCCGGACAGAGCGTGTCCTCCCCCCCCGCCACCTGCCCCGGCCGGTTCCCGCAGTAGACGAAGCGCAGGCCCGCCTCCCGCCCCGCCGCCGCGGCCCGCTCCAGCATGGACGCCGTCGTCGCGCCGCGGTCCGTCATGCGGTAGTCGGGGTGGAAGGCGGTCACGTGCCAGGGGATCTCCGGCGACACCCCGGCGAGGAATCGCGTCAGCGCCGCCACCTCCCCCTCCCCGTCGTTGAGCCCCGGCACGAGCAGCGTCACCACCTCCACCCAGAATCCCCGCGCCCTGAGCCCCTCGATGGTCGCCGTCACCGTCGACAGCCGCCCCCCGAGGGCGCGGTAGGTCTCCTCGCGGAACCCCTTCAGGTCGACCTTGTAGAGGTCCGTCACGGGACGGAGGAAGTCGAGCACCTCCGGCGTCCCGTTGCCGTTGCTGACGAAGCCCGTGAGGAGCCCCGCCTCCTTCGCCGCGGCGAAGACCTCCGCCGCCCACTCCGCCGTGATGAGGGGCTCGTTGTAGGTGGAGACGAGGATCGGCGCCCCCGCCCGCCGCGCCGCCGCCACGAGGTCCGCGGCCGACACCTCCCGGAGGTCGGAGATCGAATCCGGGTCCCGCAGCGTCTGGGAGGTGATCCAGTTCTGGCAGTATCCGCAGTGGAAGTCGCAGCCGAGCATCCCGAAGGAGAGGGCCCCGCTCCCGGGGAGCACGTGGAAGAAGGGCTTCTTCTCCACCGGATCCACGGCCACCCCCCCGGCGTAGCCCCGGGGCACCCGCAGCACCCCGTCCCGGAGGGAGCGCACCCGGCAGACCCCCCGCCGCCCCTCCCGGAGGAGGCAGCGGTGGCCGCAGGCGAGGCAGCGCACGGCGCCGCCCTCCTCGGCCCGGACGAGGGCCGGCGCAGCGGGCCCCGTGAGCGCGTCCAACCGGGCCTCGGCCCGGGCCAACCCTTGAGCGGGGGTCATGGTCCCTCCGGAGGGATCCTAGGGAGCCGGGCCCGGAAAGGCAAACGGGAGGCATGATGGAAGTAGGGGCCATCCCAACTCCCGTCAAGACGGGGATTTGGGCAGGGGGGCGTTGGGGCGGTCCCATTCCCCGCCGGGCCCGGGGATGGTAGAATCCGGGTGCATGAGCAGGCCCGATCCCACCACCGACGACCCCCTCCGACAGGCGGCCGTGAACCTCGCCACGGACGTCGCAGCCTTCCTCGTCTCCATCCGGGAGACGGTGCGGGCGGAGCACGCCTACGTCATCGCCATGGAGTGCGTCCGCATCGCCGACCGGATCCTCCGGGCCCGGCAGGAGAACTTCCCCTGGGAGGCCGCCGCCCGGTTCGCGGAGGCCCGCACTGCCGCCCTCCGCGCCATGATCGCCCTCGACCGGGCCGGCGCCCACTCCCCCCTCCCCCGGGAAGAGGTGGACGCCATCCACGGCCGCCTCCACGACCTCGCCATGGCCCTCTCGGCCCTGGCCCGGCCTGAGGTGGACCCGTGATCCCCCCCCGGCTCCCGTAACGTCCCCGCGTCCGCGCCTCCGGGAACCTGAACGGAGGGACCGCGATGCGGGACCATCGAGAAGAGGCCGATGTACCGGAAGTGGACATGACCCACACACCCACCGCCCACGACATCCTCCACACGGAGGCCGTGAACCTCGCCACGGACGTGGCGGGGCTCCTGCTCGAGTACCGCGACCGCATCGGCGCCGAGGAGGCCTTCTCCATCGCCACGGAGATCCTCTCCCTCTCCGAGCACGTGCTGAAGGCCCGCAAGTCCGTCATCTCCCCCAAGGCGCGGGAGCACTTCGCCGCGGGCCGCCTCGTCTGCCTGAGGGCCATGGTCGCCCTCGAGCGCTTCGCCACCCGGAGCCGCGTCCCCCTCATGAAGTCCACCGGGCTCCACTCCCGCCTGAGCGGTCTCGCCGCGGCCCTCGGCGCCCTCTCCGAGGACCCCGGCTGGTAGGGCGCGCCCCGGCCGCCGCCGCCGGGGGGGACCGGGCTAGAATGGCCCCGTGACGCCTCCCGCCTCCCCCCGCCCCCTCCTCCCCCGCCGCGCCCTGCCGGCGCTGATCCTCCTCGCGACGGCCTGCGGCGGCAGCGGCGGCGGCGCGCCCCCGCCCCGCGGGGACCCGCCCACGATGGCCCTCACCTACGCCCCCTGGAACGCCCCGGGCCCCTCGGGGGTCGACTTCACCTCCCTCCCCCGCTCCGACGCCGCGGGCTACGGGCAGGGCGTGGCCGTGGCCGACGTGGACGGGGACGGGGACCTCGACCTCTTCTTCCCCCAGGACGACGGCCCCTCGGCGCTGTGGCTCAACGACGGGCGCGGCCGCTTCACGGAGAACGGGGCCGCCGCCGGCGCGACCCTCGGCGACCCCGCCCACGCCAAGGCCGCCGCCTTCCTCGACTACGACCGGGACGGCGACGCCGACCTCTTCGCGGGCCGCGCAGGCGAACCCAACGCGCTCCTCCGCAACCGCGGGGACGGGACCTTCGAGGACGTCACCGCCGCCGCGGGCCTCCTCGCCGCCCCCCGCTTCACGGTCATGGCCGCCGTCGGGGACTTCGACGGGGACGGGTTCCCCGACCTCTACGAGTGCAACTTCGCGTGGACCGACTACGCCGACCCCCTCGCCCTCCAGGGGACCCCGCAACCCAACCGCCTCTGGCGCAACAACCGGGACGGGACCTTCACCGACGTGGCGCCGCTCCTCGGCGTGGACGACGGCCGCGCCACCTGGGCCGCCTCCTTCCGGGACATGGACGGGGACGGGGACCAGGACCTCCTCGTGGCCAACGACCACTTCTTCTTCCCCGGCCAGGAGACCCGCGACCGGCTCTTCCTCAACGGGGGCGCCGGGGAGGGGTTCCTCTTCACCGACGCGGCGGCGGCCTACGGCTACGACGAATCCCACTTCGGGATGTGCTTCACAATGGGGGACCTCGACGGGGACGGGCTCCTCGACGACTACGTCTCCGACCTCGGCGACAATGAACTGCGCCTCGGATCCGATCCCCTCCCCCGGCCCGACCGGGCCCCGCAGTGGGGCCTCCAGCAGGGGGCCGACGGGATCCACAAGCTCATCTCCTGGGGCTCCGCCATCGAGGACCTCGACGGGGACGGGTGGAACGACCTCGTGGTCTTCAACGGCCACCTCCAGGGGAGGGACCCCGGCCCCGGCGCCGTGAACCGCCAGCCGCCGGCCCTCTTCCTCCGCCTCCCGGGCGAGCCCGGCGTCGCCTTCGAGGAGGCCTCCGCGCGGACCGGCCTCGACGACCTCGGCCTCCGGGGGGCGCGGGGCTGCATCCCCTGCGACCTCGACGGGGACGGGCTCCTCGACCTCGTCGTCTCCACCCGCTTCGGGCCTGCCCGCGTGCTCCGGGGGGAGGTGGACGGGCCGACGCCCCCCTGGTACGGGGTGCGCCTCCGCGGGACCCTCTCCACGCGGGAGGGGCTCGGCGCCGTCCTCGAGTGGCGCGCCGGGACGCGGCTCCGCGTGCAGCTCGTGACGACGGGGGGCCAGTACGGCTCCTGCCTCCCGCCGGAGCGGATCTTCCACCCCGGGGACGCGAAAGGGAAGGTGGCGCTCACGGTGCGCTGGCCCTCGGGCGCGGTGCAGGAGGTCGCCCCGCGGCGGAACGCCTGGACGACGGTGGAGGAGGAGGGGGAGTAGGGGGAATACGGTACCCGACCCGATTCATCGGGGTTGGCCTCGATACTTCCGGTCAGCGAGAGGGTTCCTCCCTGTTTCGTGTGGGTTGTCCCGGGCGTTGCGCGCCTCCGGTGCACGGGTCCCGGAAGGAGGAAGGCGTCCCCGGCGAGGGCCCATCGCGCAACCCCGATGAAACGGGTCGGGTACCGTATCCCCTTCCCTACTTCTTCAGCCAGGCGTCCCGCGCCTCGAAGAGCGCCTCGGGGCTCTCGAAGCCGAACTCCTTCGCCGCGGCGAAGGCCTCCGTGTCGGCCCTCCCGTCGAGGGCCCCCTCGAGCCAGGCGAGGAAGCCGGCACGATGGACGCAGCCGGGGTGGTCCTCGAGGAGGAAGGCGACGAGGCTCTCCGCCTGCGCGTGGAAGACGGGAAGCAGGCTGTAGGGCCGCTCGTCGCAGGGGGCCCGCTCGGCGGCGAGGCGGGAGGCATCCGCCATGGTGGCGAGGTCGAGGACCTCGGCGGGGAAGTAGGGGTCGATGCCGTTCTCCTCCACGGCGGAGAGCAGCCGCCCGCACCACTCCCTCGTGTCGAAGGCGCCGGCCTGGGAGACGAGGCCCGCGAGCCCCTCCTCCACCCAGGGGGGGAGGGGGCGGCCGGCCACGGTCCGCGCCTGGAGCCAGGCGTGGACGGATTCGTGGACGATGTCCATCTCCTCGCAGGGGGGGCCGCCGGGGTCGAGGACGCCGGGGGAGAGGAGGAGGACCCCCCTCTCGCGGAGCGCGAAGGCGACGGTGGCGGCGGAGACGGGCAGCGGGGCCACGCGCGGGGCGACGAGGGACTCGAAGACCTCCCGCGAGGGGGCGACGACGGTGACCAGGGGCGGGGTCCGCCGCGCCGCCGCGGAGGGGAGCTCCTGGGCGAGGAGGGACTCCCCCCCGGAGATGGCCAGAGCGACGACGCGCAGCTCGTCGGGATCGGGGGACGTCGCATCGGCGCAGAGGAGCACCGGGCGCCCCTCGACGACGCGCCGCTCGTACCGGAGTCCGGCGAGCTCCGGGACGGCGGCGAGGCGGCGCTCCGCGGCGACGAGGGCCTCCTCCGCCGGGGAGGGGCGCCCCGGGCGGGCGGCGACGGGCTCCGGCACGGCCCGGGGCTCGAGGCCGCCGGCGAGGGCGACGACGGAGAGGAGGAGGGCCGCGGCGGAGGGGTAGACGAACCAGCGCGGGAGCGGGAGGGGCCGCGCCGCCGCCGCCGGGGGGGCCAGAACGGGCTGTTCCGCGGGGTCCGGCCCTCCCGTCGGCTGGAGGCCGCCGGCCTCGCAGGCGGCCCGGAGGCGGACCCGGAATTCCGGCCGCGGACGGGCCTCCTCCTCCACGCGCCGCAGCGCGCGGGCGAGGGCCTCGTCGTCCGGAGCAGGAGAGTCCGCGTCCATGTCCCGATGCGCTCCGTTCCCCGTATCGCCGGTGCCGCTCATGCCGCCCCGTCCCCGCCGTCGGCGCCGTCGCCGAGCTCCCGGCGAAGCGCCTCCCGGGCCCGTCCCAGCATCCCCTCCACGGCCTTCTCCGTCGCGTCCCGCCGCCCGGCGATCTCGCGCACGGAGAGTCCCTCGAGGTACTTCCACCGCAGGAGTTCCCGGTACCGCTCCGGGAGGGCGGTCAGGGCGCGGAGGAGGTGGTCCTCCCCGTCCCGCCGCGCCGCCTCCCGCGCCGGGTCGTCACGACCGGCGAGGCTTCCGAGCACCGCCGTCGGGTCCCCCGCCAGGGCCGCGCCGGGGGCGCGGGCCTTGCGCGCGAGGTCCCGGATGGCGTTGCGGCTGATGCCCCCGAGCCACTGTCCGAAGTCCCCCCGCTCGGGGTCGTAGCGGTCCATGTGGGCCAGGGCCCGGGCGAAGACCTCCTGGGTGACCTCCTCGGCGGTCTCGCTCCGGCGGCCGACGCGGAAGAAGACGAACTCGTAGACCGCGTCGAGGTAGCGGTCGAAGAGCAGGGCCCGGGCCCCGGGATCGCCGCGTCGGGCCGCCCGCACGAGAGAGGGTTCGTCCACCCGGCGGCCTTCCTCCGCTTCCCGCGCGCTCTTCGAGGCACCGGGCTCGGCCATCGTTTCGTACACCCCCCACCATGGGCACGGGGAGGGCGAATCCCCCGCAAGTGGTCACCATACACCGTCTTGCGCGGTTCGCCACGGGTCGCCGACCCTTCCGTCCGGGGGGCCGGCCCGGGATACGATCCCCGGCTTGTCCCCCTCCTCCACCCCGCTCGTCTCCCGCTACACCTACCGGCTCCACGCCCGCGCGGCGCTGCTGGAGGGGGTGCTGGCCGGCATCCTCGTCACGCAGGACGTGGTGGCCCGCAAGACGCTGGAGGCGAGCCAGTTCCAGATCATGCTGCTGACCATGGCGCCCTCGGCCTCGATGCTGCTGGCGCTGGTGCTGGCGCGGCGCTTCGCGACGGTGGAGCAGCGGAAGGTGTTCCTCTGGGCGGGAGTGCTGGGGCGGCTGTCGCTCCTCGGGATGGCCATGGTGTTCGGGCCCTGGCCCTTCCTCGGGATCCTGCTGGTCGGCGCGGTGGTGCAGACGGTGGTGATCCCGGCCCAGAACGCGGTCTACCAGGCGAACTACAAGCCGGAGATCCGGGGGCGGCTCTTCGGCCGCGCCCAGGTCTACGGGGGCCTCGCCACCGCCGTGGCGGCGCTGGGGGCGGGCTTCTGGCTCGACCACGATCCGCAGGCCTACCGCTGGCTCTACCCCATCGCCGGGGTGGCGGGGTTCGGCTCGGCCATGGTGTTCGGGCGGATCCGGCTGCGGCGGTCGGTGGTGCTGCCGGCGAAGCCCTCCGCCGCCTCCTCCCCCTCTTCCCCCTCCTCCCCCACCTCCCCCGCCCCGGCGCGGGCGCCCTCCCCCCTCTGGCGGCTCCTCTTCGAGGACGCCCCCTTCCGCCGCTTCGAGACGGCGATGTTCGTCTACGGGCTCGGGTTCATGTGCATGATGCCGGTCTTCGCCCGGCTCTTCGTGGACGAGCTGCAGATGGACTACAGCGACGCGTCGCTGGCCAAGGGAGTGGTGTTCAGCGCGGTGCCCGTGGTGGCGCTCTCCTTCGCCGGCCGGATGCACGACCGGCTCGGGCTCGAGCGGGTGGCGATCCGGGCCTACGTGGTGCTCGCGGTCTTCGCCGCGGGGATGGCGGTGGTCCGGACGCCGGCCCAGGTGGTGGCCGGGTTCGCCCTCTTCGGGCTCGGGATGGCGGGGGTGAACATCGCCTGGTCCATGGGGCCCATCAAGTACGCGCCGGCCGGGGAGGCGGCGCGGTACATGGGGGTGCACGTGGCGCTGGTGGGGATCCGGGCGCTCATCGGGCACCCGCTGGGGGCCTGGGTGGCGAGCCGGACGGGGTCGTCGCGGCCCACCTTCGCCATGGCCGCCTGCTTCTTCGCGGCGGCGACGGTGCTGATGATGCGGGCGGAGAAGCTCTCCCCCTCCGGGATTCGTCCCGCGGCGGCGGGGGGGCGCTAAGATGGAGTGCTTCGCGGATCCCGCTCCCCGATAGCTCAATGGTAGAGCATGCGGCTGTTAACCGCAGGGTTGTAGGTTCGAGTCCTACTCGGGGAGCCACTCACCGGCGACGCGAACTACGCGGGCCGTCCGGTTAACAGCGCGGGGCGGGCTCCCGCCGATTCGACCCCCTTCCTATCTCCCGCGTGGGTCGTGACTTCCGCGCGCCCCCCGGATCGCCCCACTCTCTGTTTCGAGGAGGGTTGCACTTGGGGTCCACCTGCAACCCCCTCCCCGGGGCCCGAATCGCTCTCGGACTCTCCCCGCTCTCGGTCCCCGGGGCGAACGGGTTAATACAGGAAGGCGACTTGGGGTACCACTCGGAAGTCGCGAACCTGCTCTCTCGCGGTTAACGGCACGGGAGGGGCGAGGCGCGAAATCCAATCCTCGTCACCCACCTGGGATCGGAGCCGGCTCCGGCACTCTCTCCCGTAGACTCGCGCTTGAACCGACAGGAGGCACGATGCGCCCTCTTCCGCTTCTCGTCCTTCCCCTCTTCGCGTTGCCATTCTTGTCGTCCGAGACCGCGACGGGCCAGGACCAGGGGACCACGATGGAGCGTCCCTGGGACGGCATCGTGCCGGACCCGGCTCAGGGGTATGGGGGAAAGCGCAAGGCCGGCGAGGGGAGGTGGTTCGCGGTTCGAATCCGGGACGGTGATACGGGTGCACCGATCTCGGGTGCGAGGCTCGTGCGCACGCCGGAAGCTGGCGCCGGCCGTCGCCTCCGGCCCGACATGGTGATGTCGACTGCAGTGGCGGACACCGACGGAATCGCCCACGTCCCTGTGGATGCCGAGTTCTGGAAGGACGATTGCCACTGGATCGCGCTGGAAGACGGGTACGCACCTGCGGAGGACTACGGCGCGGAGCCCGAGCCCGAGATGCTGCTCCGCCGCGGCCAGCCATTCCGCGGGAGACTTCTGGACCCAATGGGGAAGCCGGTGGCCGGAGCCGCTGTCGAAAACCTCGGCGGCTGCTCGCACGGGACTGCGGCCCAGCGGGAGATAGCGGGGTCCGACGGCATTTTCACGTTCGCGCACTCCGAACCGTCCTTCGGGCAAATGTGGGTCGAGGGCCCAGGGATCGCATCGCAACTCCTCGCCTTCAGTTGGCCGCTCGCCCTGGGAACGGAACCCGCGTCCATCGCTGTGGAATTGGGATACCGGTACGAGGGACGGGTCATTGACCTCCTGGGGCGACCCATTCAGGGCGTGACCGTCCGCCACTGGAACGAGCAGCGAGGGCCGGCCACGACCACCGACCCGCAAGGGCGGTTCGTGCTTGAGGGGGTGAACGACGACGACGCACATCTCGTTCTCTTCCCCGCGCTCGACCTCACCGAGGGGGAAGGAAGATTGTACGTCGACGACGGTGCACCCGGGGTCCCGATGACAATCGTGCTCTCCCCAATCGGTGTCTCGGAGGAGGACGAAACGGCGAGGATTCGAGTCCGATGCCGGCTTCCAGGCGGCGAGCCTGTGGGAGGAATCGCCTACCGGGTCCTGGGAACGGCCTCTGGCCGTGGGCCTTCGGGCTACATCGCGGAGGAGCAGCCCAAGGGCAAGGAGGAACCTCCGTTCGGCGAGGGTGTGGTAGGGGTCGTCCCCGGTACCTACCGTGTGGTTCCGTGGGGGCCATTCGGAGAGTTCGAGTTTGACCCCGTGGAGGTGAGCGCCGAGGTGGGAAAGGAAGTACTTGCCGAGATCTCCGTTCGCCGCCGCCCCGTCCTGCGGATCCGCGGAGCGGTTCCGTCCGCGACCCTCACCCTGACCGCCGCTGGCACTTCTACGTGGGGAACGTTCGACGCATCCTGGTCCCCTTCGCTCCCCGAGTCAGCGCCAGCCGTCCTTCGGATGTCCATTCGTGGGCGACCGCCCTTCTTCTTCCCTGTCGGGCCACCGATTGATGGGGTGCGGGTAGTGATCGTCTCCATCCCTGCGCCACGGTGGATCCGCCTCCCCGCCGGAGCAAGGGCAGCGAAACTCTTCGACGGCGCTCGTGAGGCGGCCTGCTTCGAGGATGGAGACGACATCGCAACCGACGCCGTCGGCCGGCTCACGCTGCGCTGGTCCGACGCACAGGGAGTTTCTCGCGAAGTCCCTGTCGACCTTCCGACCGCCCCTGGAGCCGAGGTGAGAATCGAGCCCACAGGAGGTACCTCATTTGCCCCCTTCGAGCTGGACCCGCTCAAGACGGAGCACTCGGTCCGCGTCCTGGGTCCGGGGGAGGATGGGAAGGAAGAGGAGTACGACACGTGTGCCCGCTACCCGGGGCAGGAGCTCGTGGTGACCCGGGAGGGGTGGCGGACGCTCCGCTGGACAACCCCCGACGGGGAGGTCCTTCGTTGGGGATCCTGCGCGATCTCCCTGCGGGTGGATGTCGAGGGAAACGCGGCGCCCTACGCCCTCGCGCTCGTCGACGGCGAAATATACGAGGTCCCGGAAGGCCAGTTGGACCTTCGCGGGTTCGATCCGGGGCCCCACCGAATCCTCGTGAACCTGCGAGACCGGGTCGGGGATGGGCGGGAGCTCCGCTTCACCCTTGGCCCCGGCGAGACATTCCAGCGGAAAGTGACCCTCCCGAATTAGAACCGCCCCCCCTCCCGGGAGGCCCGGGGCGCGGGGGGGGAACTCCAAACTCGCCCCACCTCTCGCCGTGGAGGTCCCCATCCCGCAGGCGCGCCGGGACCTCACCGCGGAGCGAGGAGTTTCCTCACGTCGATCACGTCCACGCGGACCAGGCCGCGGACCGCCCTCTCCCCCTCCTCGTCGGTCGTCACGAGGAGTCGGAACGGCCCCGTGTCCCCGGGCAGGGGCGCCCCGTCCACCTCCCAGACGACCCAGGCCTTCGTCGGCGCCGCCGGGGGAGCCACCTCGCCGGTGCTGAAGACCGCCTGGTACCCGTCGGCGGCCGTGGCGACCACCACCCGCTTCCAGGGGGAGCGCTTCCCCACGGGGTCCTCGCCCTCCTGCTTCGCGCCAATGTCGAACCCGCACCGCGCGAGCAGCGCCGGGAGCGGCACGCCCCGCCAGGCCCGCGGCGGGCCCTTGTGGGACCAGGGGATCACCGTCGCCCCGAGGGCCTCCATGTCCTCCCGGGCGAGGGTGGACGGGACCGGGACGTCCCCGGCCACCACGATCGCGTTCACCGCAGGTCCTTCCTGGAGGGGACCGGCCGGCCCCGCGGGGGCGGCGCAGCCCACCAGGAGAAGGGCGAAAAGCAAGACGATGCAGGTCGGGGGGAGGGTCCTCATGCCCTCCACGATAGGGCATCCGCTCCCGGGCGCATAGGGCAGGAGGCCCCGGGTCATCGACATGCCTCCCCCCGCCCCCGGGAGGACGGGGGGAGGGGGGACTCCCCCCGGACCCACCGTGCGCACCGAGCCTCCGTCGAGTTCGCCGCTACCCACCGAGTGCCGCAACGAGTCGCTTCCGTGCGTGATGGAGCCGGGACCAGACGGTTCCGACGGGCACGCCGAGGATTCGCTCGTTCCGAGAGACGGATGACGCGCCATCCATGCCGGGACTGGCATCCGGCGTTTCCCTCCCGTTTACGGAACCTGGTAGGCAGGGCCGTGCGGCCCGACGCCTCGCGGTCCTGAACACCAGACAACGAACCGGCCGGGTCGCCGGTCGGCCGGAGCGTGCCGCCCTGAGCGGGCCCGCGGGGAACGTCCTTGCTCAGGCTCCTCGACGCGTTCCCAGAAGGACTCGAAGGCTGCCAACTTCGCCGCGTTCGTGAATCCGAAGCTCTGGTTGCTGCACTCGGGAGTGCCCCCGTCACCATCCTCGTCTACGGTGCAGATCCTCGTCGAGGGAAGCCAGTCCTGGCGCAACCTGGGCCATCGGGAACATGGAGTCGAGGAGCGCGGGTAACGGCCCGGGGCCACCGGATTCCTCCGAGCCCCTGCCCCCGCCTGACGGCTCGCCCGTCGTGGCGGGACCGTCCGGCGAAGGGCGCGTCGAAGGGACCATCCACCCCGGACCTCCTTCAACGCGATTCCAGGGCCCCCAGCGCACGGGTCGCCTCCGCGGCCAGACCCGGGTCCTCGGCCCCCGCCGCCGCGCGGAGGACGCGCGCCCAGGCGGCCTCCGCCTCCTCGCGGGAGCCCTCCTCCTCCCGGTCGATCCCTCCCGCCCGGGACGCGACGAATTCCCGGCGCACCCCGGGGTCCACCGTGCGATCGAGGAGCCAGGCGACGACCGCACCCTCCCACTCCTCCGGGGCCGCGTACCGCCCGAGGGCCGCCGCCGCCGCCGCCCTGACGCGGGCCCCGAGCCCCGGAGCCTGGAGAGCCTCCCGGACGGCTCCGACCTCCCCGGCCGCGGCGAGCCCGTCCAGGAGGGACCCCGCCGGATCCACCACCCCCGGCGGGAGCCCTCCGAGGAGAAGCATGGCCCGCGGGGCCAGGAGGCGGAGGAGGTCGTTCCCCTCCCCGGTGAGCGAGCAGGCCATGCTGCAGACGTCCTCCGCCAGGTGGGAGGAGATCGGCTCCGCGAGGAGGGCCTCGGGACTCTCCCGGAGCGCGGCGACGAGGAGGGTCGTCCCCTCCACGCCGCACTCCCGGTGAGTCCCTGCCCGCAGGATCCGAACCGCCTCCTCGCCACCCCTGGACCCGAGCAGGTGGAGGATCCCCATCGCCGCCCCCCTGACGGGGGCGCTCGAATCCCGGAGGGCCGCGAGGACCGCCTCTCCCAGTTCCTTCGGGAGCGGCTTTCCGTCCCCGGCCAGCTCCCCGATCCTGCGGAGGGCCGCTTCCCGGACCCGCGGGTCCGGATCCTGGGCGAGGGCGTGGAGGAGCATCGTCCCCGAATCCGTCCTGCCCGAAAGGGCCGCCGCCGCGCTCCTCACCCTTGGGTCCGCCGCCGCCCCCAGCTCCGCGGCCAGGGGCTCCGCGACCTCCGCGCGGGGGGCCATGCCGGCGGCGAGATCCCGTACATGGAAGGGCTTGAGGAGCCTCCACTCCGGCTCACCCGCCGCCACCTCCGCCGCGAAGTCCCTGAGGAGCCTCGCGATGGCCCCGTCGTCGAGGAGGGGCACCAGGACGTTCGCCTCCAGTCCCAGGGACGGAGCAAGCACCCGGTACGCATCGGGGGAAATCCGGGTCCCCGGGGGGACACGGTGCTCCCGGATCCTCTCCAGGAGTTCCGCCGGCACCGGACAGCCGTCGCCCACGGCGATTCCCTGCAGCAGGGCGAGCGCCTCCCGGTTCCCCTGCTCCGGAGGAACCAGGTCGTCCTCGGCCCTCGATGGAGGTGCCGCCCCCGGGGAGGAGATCACGGATGAAGGGTCCGAGGGAAGGAGGGCCGGGGGCGGCGCGGCGATGGTCGAGGGCTGCTCCTCGGGACCGCCCGGGGAGGGAGGGAGCGCCGGCCCCCGGACCTCCGTCCCTCCCCGATCGAGGAGGGCGATCGCCCCTGCCCCCAGGGCGGCCCCCGCCACGAAGGTGGTTGCCAGGACCCATGCCATGCGCATGACGACCTCCCGCCGTGGATTCTACCGGGGAAGGGACGGGGGGACCACGGCTGGCTTCCCGGCAGCGGATGGGGAACAGCCTTCCGGGTACTCCGCCGAGTATCGCGGTCGCTTCGCCTCGGATCTGAAGAAGCAGGTTCCGCGCATCCCCTTAACCCAGGACGTCCAGGACTTCTGGCGCTTCAGCAAGGCTGGGCGCGATCTTGCCAACGGGCACCTCAACTAGGAGCGGGTGAAGCCGTAGCCACTCGTGCCCTCCTGCGATCCTGCTCCCTCCATTGGTGCAGAACATGGTCAGATTCTGAGTCGTCACTGGAGGTCCACTGGAAGCCGTCACTCGGGGATGTTCTTCTCCGCCCAATCGACTGCCGCGTCGGAGAAGACAAACATCCCGAAGAGCCGTCCGTCAGCCAGCGACATGACCACAAACGTGGTCCCGGTGTCCGTCAGCTTCTCGGCAAGCCGCACACGGATAGCCCGAGTCGGATCCGCCATGGCAGCGCGCGGGTCCAACATCGACGCGCGAGCCGAGAATCGAGCACCCGCGACCGTCCCGGAAGCTGCGAATCGTCCTTCCAGGTACTCATGGTCCGGCAACTCCTCCGACAACTCGCCGACGACTTCGCCGCCGCAGAGCACGAGCATGGCCTTCATCAAACCTCCTCTCGCGCCACGAGAGTGCGCTGGCCAAGCCATGGTAACGCCGTCGTGCCCCCTCCCTCCCGGGAGGCCCGGGGCGCGGGGGGGGGGGGGGGCCCGCCCCCAGGGGGGGGGTCCTGGATGCGACCAACAGTGGTTTCGGGACCCTCGACAACGGGTGT